>JBGPTW010000001.1:0-216498 GCA_041490825.1 Methylomirabilia bacterium
GTGATGCCGGGGGACAACGTGACGATGGCGATCGAGCTGATCATGCCGATCGCGATGGAGAGGGAGTTGCGGTTTGCCATTCGCGAGGGTGGGCGGACGGTGGGTGCCGGCGTCGTCACCGAGATCACGGAGTAGGCGATGGTAACCGTCACCGCCGATCAGAAGATTCGCATCCGCCTGAAGGCCTATGATCATCGCCTGCTCGATCGGTCGGTGAAGGAGATCGTCGAGACCGTGCGGCGAACCGGAGCGCGCGTCTCAGGCCCGGTGCTGCTGCCGACGATCATCAACCGGTGGACGGTGCTCCGCTCGCCCCACGTCGACAAGACGTCGCGCGAGCAGTTCGAGATGCGGACGCACAAGCGCCTGCTCGACATCGTGGATCCCACACCCCAGACGGTCGACTCGCTGATGAAGCTCGACCTCCCGGCCGGTGTGGACGTGGAGATCAAGCTGTGATGACGCACCTCATGGCCCCTCCGAGGAGCACCGATGGCGCGTAAAGAGGGACTTCTCGGGCGCAAGGTCGGCATGACCCAGGTCTTTGCCGACGATGGCACCCACGTGCCGGTGACCGTCATCCAGGCGGGGCCCTGCACGATCACGGGCGTCCGGACACATGAGCGTGACGGCTATGACGCTCTCCAGCTCGGCTTCGAGGCGAAGAAGAAGAACGTGAAGAAGCCGGAGGCCGGGTTCTTCAAAAAGTTGAACGTCGAGCCTCTCCGCGTGCTCCGCGAGATGCGGCTCGACAAGAGCGAGCGCTTGCAGGGCTTCGAGGTCGGCCAGTCCGTCACCGTCGGGATGTTCAACGAGGGCGAGCTGGTCGACGTGACAGGCACGACGAAGGGCAAGGGCTTCCAGGGCGGCGTGAAGCGGTTCGGTTGGTCCGGGGGTGACGCCACGCACGGCTCGATGTTCCACCGGGCTCCGGGTTCCATCGGCGCCTCGTCGGATCCCTCGCGCGTGTGGCCTGGTCATCATATGCCAGGGCGCATGGGTAGCGACCGCCGCACGGTGCTGAACCTCAGCGTCGCGCGCATCCTGCCGGAGCAAAATCTCTTGTTACTCCGCGGCGCGGTGCCGGGCGCCATCGGTTCCCTCGTGATGATTCGCAGGAGCATCAAGATGACGAAGGCCCAGCAACAGAAGGCCGCGGAAAAGAAATAATGCCCAGCGTGACGATCAAGGACGGAAACGGTAAGCCGGCAGGCACGCTGGAGCTCAAGCCCGACGTGTTCGGGGTCGAGATCCGGGTCCCGCTCCTCCATCAAGCGGTGGTCCGCGAGTTGGCGGATCGCCGTGTCGGCACTCACGACACGCGCGGGCGCAGCGAGGTGTCCGGCGGCGGCAAGAAGCCGTGGCGGCAGAAGGGGACCGGACGGGCCCGGCAGGGTTCGATTCGCGCGACGCAATGGAAGGGTGGCGGCAAGCCGTTCGGTCCGACACCGCGAAGCTACGACCAGCACATGCCGCGCACGATGCGGCGCGAAGCGCTGCGCGCCGCAGTCGCGACGAAGCTGGCGGCCGACGAGGTCTCGGTGGTCGAGTCGCTCGGCGTCGCCGACGGGAAGACCAAGACGCTCGTCGGGCAAATCAAGGCGCTCGGTCTCACGATCCAACCGACGCTGGTCGTCGTGGCGGAGCTCGGCGACGTGCTGCTACGCGCCGCGCGGAACGTGCCGTGGCTCACGGTCGAGACGCCGTCGCACGTCTCGGTCTACCAGCTGCTGCACGCGCACCACGTCGTCTTCGAGCGACGCGGACTCCTGACGCTCGAGGAGGCACTGGCGCAATGAATCGATCGCCACGGGACATCATCATCCGCCCGCTCATGACCGAGAAGAGCATGCGGCTAAAGGAAGAGCAGAACTCGGTCACCTTCCGGGTCCGGCCCGACGCCAACAAGATCGAGATCCGTTCGGCGGTGGAGACGATCTTCAACGTCAAGGTCGCGACCGTCCGCACCGCGTCGTTCGAAGGCAAGCTGAAGCGTATGGGGCGGCACCAAGGCAGGCGCCCCGACTGGAAGAAGGCCATCGTGACGCTGGCGCCCGGGCACAAAATCGAGCTCGTCGAGGGGGCCTAAGCGATGGGTATTCGCACCGTCAAGCCAACGTCACCCGCTCGGCGATACCTGACGTACGTCACCAACGACGACATCACGAAGACCGAGCCGGAAAAGAGCCTCCTTTCGCCAAAGCGGCGCACGAACGGCCGCAACTCGTACGGCCGTATCACCGTCCGGCACCGAGGCGGCGGGGCCAAGCGGATGCTGCGCCAGGTGGATTTCCGGCGCGAGAAGCACGGGATCCCGGCCAAGGTGGCGGCGATCGAATACGATCCGAATCGCTCGGCCCGTCTGGCCCTGCTGCACTACGTGGACGGCGAGAAGCGCTATATCCTCGCGCCGCTGGGGCTGAAGGTCGGCGCGACGATCATGTCCGGCCCACAGGCAGACATCCTGCCCGGCAACGCGTTGCCGATCCGGAACATTCCCGTCGGTACGCTCGTCCACAACATCGAGCTGCAACCCGGACACGGCGGGCAGATGTGCCGTAGCGCCGGCACCCAGGCCCAGCTTCTGGCGAAGGAGGGTGACCGCGCGACGCTCAAGCTGCCCTCGAGCGAGGTTCGGTTCGTCGCGGTGGCCTGCATGGCGACCATCGGCCAGGTCGGTAATCTCGATCACGAGAACGTGTCGATCGGCAAGGCCGGACGCGCCCGCTGGCTCGGCTTCCGGCCGACCGTGCGCGGCACGGTCATGAATCCCGTGGATCATCCGATGGGCGGCGGCGAAGGCAAGGGCAAGGGCAATCATCCGATGACGCCGTGGGGCAAGCCGACGAAGGGTTACAAGACGCGGCGGGGGGCGAGACCCTCCGATCGGAACATCATCACCAGACGGTCGAAGTAGGAGCGCGGCATGGGACGCTCGCTGAAGAAGGGGCCGTTCATCGACGAGAAGCTGCTCGGACGGATCGACGAGCTGAACCGGACGCGGCAGAAGAAGGTCTTGAAGACGTGGTCGCGCCGGTCGACGATCTCGCCCGAGTTCGTGGGGCACACGCTCGCCGTCCACAACGGCAGGAAATTCATCCCGGTGTACGTGACCGAGAACATGGTCGGCCACCGGCTCGGAGAATTTGCCCTCACCCGGACGTTCAAGGCTCACGGGTCCGCCGAAAAGGCGGCGACGTCGCCGACAGGGAAGACGTAAGGCCATGCGGACCTCGGCAACCGCTCGGTTCGTGCGCGTATCGGCCCGGAAGGCGCGGCTCGTGCTCGATCAAATCCGGCACAGGCCCGTCGGCGAGGCGCTAGCGACGCTCCAGCTCACGCCGCGGGCGGCGGCCCGTCTGATCGAGAAAGTGCTCCGGTCGGCGGTGGCGAACGCCGAGCACAACCATCAGGTACGTAATCTCGACGATCTGCGGATCGTGCACGCCATCGCAGACGGCGGGCCCTCGATGAAACGCGTGCAGCCGCGTGCGATGGGACGCGCCTTCTTCATCCGGCACCGGACGAGCCATCTCACGATCGCGGTGAGCGACGAGATCAATGGCGTACGCCGGCCTGCTGTTCGTCGCGGGACGCCGGTACGCCAGCCTCGCGCGGAGGCGCCGGCTCCAGCGGCTGAGCGCCCAGCGACAGGAACGGCGGCGGCACGAGGGACGACCGGCGACGCGCGGGCATCCCGAACGAGAAAGAGTCCGGAATCCACGAGGAAGCGCGGGGCGGGCGGATCGAAGCCGAAGGAGAAAAACTAGTCCATGGGCCAGAAGACGCATCCGATCGGATTCCGCCTCGGCTCCACGCGGACCTGGAGCTCGCGATGGTTTGCCACGAAGAACTACGCGGACCTGCTGCACGAGGACATCAAGATCCGCCGGTACATCAAGGACCAGCTCTATCATGCGGGGATCGCGCGGATCGATATCGAGCGGTCGGCCAACCGTGCCCGGATCACGATCTTCACCGCCCGACCCGGCATCATCATCGGACGGAAGGGCTCCGAAGTCGAAAAGCTGAAGAACGAGCTGCAGACGCGGACGGGGAAGGAAATCTACCTCAACATCGAAGAGGTGATCCACCCCGAGCTCGATGCGCAGCTGGTGGCCGAGAACGTCGCGCTGCAGCTCCAGAAGCGTGTGGCATTCCGTCGCGCGATGAAGAAGGCGGTCACGTCGGCGCTCCGGCTCGGAGCCGACGGTATCCGGATCGCGTGTGCGGGCCGGCTGGGCGGCGGTGAAATCGCCCGAAGAGAATGGTATCGGGACGGTCGGGTTCCGCTCCACACGATCCGTGCCGACATCGATTACGGCCTCGCCACGGCCCATACGACGTACGGCACGATCGGTGTGAAGGTCTGGGTCTTCAAGGGCGAAGTGCTGGGCGCGGCGCCGGCGGAAGCCTGAGGCATCCCGATGCTGATGCCGAAGCGCGTCAAGTACCGCAAAGCCCAGCGCGGCCGGATGAAGGGCAAGGCCCAGCGCGGTTCGTCGCTGGCGTTCGGCGAGTACGGGTTGAAAGCGCTGGAGCCGGGATGGGTGTCAAACCGTCAGATCGAGGCCGCCCGCGTGGCGCTCACGCGGAGCATGAAGCGCGGCGGCAAGATCTGGATCCGGATCTTCCCGGACAAGCCGGTGACGAAGAAACCAGCTGAAACCCGGATGGGGAAAGGCAAGGGCAATCCTGAGGAGTGGGTGGCCGTCGTGAAGCCAGGTCGCATTCTCTACGAGATGGAAGGCGTCAACGAGGACATCGCCCGCGAGGCCTTCCGGACGGCGGCTCAGAAGATGGGTATTGCCACCAAGTTCGTCACCCGCGTGCGGGCGCTGTGAGAGCGCGATGAAAGCCGCCAAGTGGCGTGATCTGTCCGATGACGAGGTGCAGCAGCGCGTGCGCGAGCTGGGTGAGGAGATCTTCAATCTTCGCTTCCAGCTCTCGATGGGGATGGCCAAGAACCCGGCTCGCCTGGGGCAAGCCCGGAAGGACCTGGGCCGCGCCAAGACGATTCTCTGGGAGCGTCGCGGCCCGGTTCCGAAACGCGCGGCCGCGCCCGTGTGGCGCGCGGCCGCGCCCGTGAAGAAAGAAGGGTAAACCCAAGTGGGCGAGCGCAAGAGTCGCGAAGGTGTCGTGGTAAGCGACGCCATGCAAAAGACACGAGTCGTGAAGGTCGAGCGAGTCTACCGGCACCCGCGATACCAGCGGGTCGTGAAGACGTCGAAGAAGTTCAAGGCCCACGACGAGAACAACGAGACCCGGGTGGGCGATCGGGTGCTGATCGAAGAGACGCGGCCGCTGTCGAAGGACAAGCGGTGGCGGATCCGGAAGATCGTGAGCCGGGGGATCGCATGATTCAGCCGCGCTCGATGCTCGACGTGGCCGACAACTCCGGCGCCAAGAAGGTGCAGTGCATCCGGGTGATGGGCGGAGCCAACAAGCGGTACGCCTCGCTGGGTGACACGGTCATCGTCGCGGTGAAGGAAGCGGCTCCGGACGGCACGGTGAAGAAGGGCGAGGTCGCCCGTGCGGTCGTCGTGCGCACCGTGAAAGAGGTCCGCCGCAAGGACGGCTCGTACATCCGCTTCGACCGGAATGCGGTCGTGCTGATCAAGCCGGACGAAAATCCGGTCGGCACGCGGATCTTCGGACCGGTCGCGCGCGAGCTGCGAGAGCGGCAGTTCACCAAGATCATCTCACTGGCGCCCGAGGTCATCTGATGGCAGGGGTTCACGTCCGCAGGGGCGACACGGTCGGCGTCATCGCGGGCAAGGAGCGCGGGAAGCGCGGCAAGGTGCTTCGTATCCTGCGTGACCGCGGCCGCGTGCTCGTCGAGAAGATCAACATGATCAAGAAGCATCAACGCCCCACGCAGAAGGTGCGGCAGGGCGGCATCATCGAGCGCGAAGGACCGCTGGCGCTGTCCAACGTGCTGCTGATCTGCAGCCGGTGTGATCGACCCGTGCGATCCGGGATGAAGATCCTGACCGACGGCCGCAAGATCCGCGTCTGCAAGCGGTGCGGCGAGTCGATCGACAAAGGATAAGGCGAATGGCGAAGGCAGGCAGTCCGGCCCCACAGAAGCCCTCGACGCCGAAGGCGCCGGCCGGCAAGGCACAACCAAAGAAGGCCGATCGTGGCGCGCCGGCTGCGGCGCCGCCGGCGAAGGGACGGCCGAAACCGACCGGCGACACGCCGCCTCGGCTGCGGGATCGCTTCAGAACGGCGGTGATCCCTTCGCTGATGAAGGAGCGAGGGTACACCAATCCCTGGCAGGTGCCGCGCCTCGAGAAGATCGTGCTCAACATGGGTGTCGGCGAAGGCCGCGAGAACGCCAAGGTGCTCGACTTCGCGACCGCGGATCTTCAGGCGATCACGGGACAGAAGCCGGTGGTCACGCGGGCCAAGAAGTCCATCGCGAATTTCAAGCTCCGCGAGGGCATGCCGATTGGCGCCAAGGTCACCCTGCGCGGGGCCCGCATGTACGAGTTCCTGGACCGGCTCGTCAGCATCGCGCTCCCCAGGGTGCGCGACTTCAAGGGCGTGCCCCCGAAGGGCTTCGACGGCCGCGGGAACTATGCGCTCGGACTGCGCGAGCAAGTGATCTTTCCCGAGATCGTCTACGACAAGATCGACAAGATCAGAGGTATGGACATCAATATCGTCACGACGGCGCGGACGGACGAGGACGCCAAGGCGCTCCTCGCGCACCTCGGCATGCCGTTCAGGGAGTAGAGACGCGTATGGCGAAGACCGCGCTCATCATGAAGTCGCAGCGTCCCGCGAAGTTCTCGAGCCGCGCGTATCACCGCTGCAAGCTCTGCGGCCGGCCGCGCGGTTATCTCCGGAAGTTTCAGCTGTGCCGCCTGTGCTTCCGCGAGCTCGCGCTCAAGGGCGAGGTGCCGGGCATCACCAAGGCGAGCTGGTAGCGCCATGAACAGCGATCCGATCGCCGATCTCCTGACGCGCATCCGTAACGCCAGCCGCGCCGAGCACGAGAAGGTGGATATCCCCGCCTCCAAGCTGAAGATCCGGATCGTCGAGATCCTCAAGGATGAAGGGTTCGTCAAGAACTTCAGGGTGCTCGAGGACAAGAAGCAAGGCACGCTGCGCGTGTATCTCAAGTACGGAGCGGCCAACGAGAAGGTCATCTCCGGGCTTGTCCGCGTGTCGACGCCGGGGCGTCGAGTGTACGTCGGCTACGACAAGATTCCGTCCATCCTCGGCGGCATGGGGCTCGCCCTGCTCTCGACGTCACGCGGGGTGCTCACCGACCGGGAAGCGCGGAAGCAGAAAGCGGGCGGCGAAGTGCTCGCGTACGTGTGGTAGTGCGAGCCGAGCGGCGGCCGCGACGGGAGGCGAGTCTACGAAAACCGTGCGAGCCGAGCGGCGGCCGCGACGCGAGGCGAGTCTACGTAAAATGGGAGATTGACCCGTGTCACGTATCGGCAAGAAACCCATTCCGATCCCGCAAGGCGTGAAGGTGCAGGTCGACGGAAGCGTCGTCCGCGCCGAGGGCCCCAAGGGCAAGCTCAGCCAGCCGGTCCCGACTGTCCTGTCGGCCGCGCTGGACGACGGACGGCTCGTCATTGCACGCCAGAACGAGGCGCGCATGACGCGAGCGCTCCATGGTTTGACTCGCGCGCTGATGGCCAACATGGTGAACGGCGTGAAGGACGGGTTCGAGCGCAAGCTCGAGATCGTCGGCATCGGCTATCGCGCACAGATGCAGGGGCGCGTCATTCAACTGGCGCTGGGCTACTCGCATCCCGTGATCTTCGCGTTACCCGAGGGCGTCACGGCCGAGATCGACAAGCAGACGGCCATCACGCTGCGCTGCGCCGACAAGGCGCTGCTCGGGCAGACTGCCGCCCGGTTTCGCGAGCTCCGGAAGCCCGACCCGTACAAGGGCAAAGGCATCCGCTATGCCGGCGAGGTCGTGCGGAAGAAGGTCGGGAAGAAGGCGGGGGCGAAATGATCACGAAGGACCGGCGGATCCCGCGGGACATCCGGCACCTGCGGCTACGCCGCTACGTGCGCGGTTCGGCCGAGCGCCCGCGCCTCGCGGTGTTTCGCAGCCTGAATCACATCTATGCGCAGATCATCGACGACGATGCGGGCCGCACGCTGCTCGCGGTCGACAGCCGCAGCCACGAGTTCCGCCAGCGCCACGCGTCCGGTGGGAACGTCGCCGCCGCCAAAGCCGTGGGTGAGACGCTGGCCGAGCGGGCCAAGGGCAGCGGGATCCAGCGCGTGGTGTTCGATCGCGGCGGCTTCAAGTATCACGGGCGCGTGAAAGCATTGGCCGACGCGGCTCGCGCCGGTGGGCTTGTCTTCTAACCGGGAGTCGAGAGGAACTTGGAAGTTCCCGAGGAGAGACTGAGTGGCGGAAGCGAGAATCGATCCGAGCGTGCTCGAGCTGAACGACCGGGTGGTGTCTATCAACCGGGTGGCCAAGGTCGTCAAAGGTGGTCGCCGGTTTTCCTTCACGGCCCTGGTCGTCGTCGGCGACGGCCGCGGTCATGTGGGAGTCGGCCTCGGCAAGGCGCATGAAGTGCCGGAGGCCATCAGGAAAGCCGTGGAGCACGCCAAGAAGGATCTGATCTTCGTGCCGCTTCGCGAGACGACGATTCCGTGCGAAATCACCGGACACTTCGGGGCGGGGCGCGTGTTCCTGAAGCCCGCCGTGCCCGGGACCGGGGTCATCGCCGGCGGCGCGGTGCGCCCGGTGCTCGAAGCGGCCGGCGTGCAGGACATCCTGACGAAGACCTTGGGGTCGAACAACCCTCACAACGTCCTGAAAGCCACGATGGATGCGCTCCGCCGCATCAAGCGACTGCAAGACCTGTATGCGTCACGGCGCCGCGGCGGCGATGGCGAGGTGCCGCAGGAGGCGGTTGGTGTCAAACAAGAAGCTTGAGATCACGCTGACCCGCAGCATCATCGGACTCAGTCCAAAGCAAGAAGCGACGGTGAAGGCGCTCGGCCTGCGCCATATTCGACAATCCGTCACGCACGACGACAACGCAACGATCCGGGGGATGATCGCGAAAATCCCTCACATGCTGCAGGTGACAACTCATGAGGCTTGAGGATCTACGACCAGCGCCGGGCGCCACCAAGAAGCGCAAGCGGGTGGGGCGCGGCCCCGGGTCCGGCCACGGCAAGACAGCCACGAAAGGTATGAAGGGCCAGCAGGCTCGGTCCGGCGGCGGGAAGGCCGGAGGCTTCGAAGGCGGACAGATGCCGCTCTACCGGCGACTGCCGAAGCGCGGCTTCGTGCCGTTCGGCGGCAAGACCGAGTACGCGATCGTGAATCTGAAATCGCTCGGAGGATTCGCTGCCGGCAGCATCGTCGATCCGGACAGCCTGGTGGCGGCGCGACTCGTCAAGAACGGCCACCGGGAGCGCGTGAAGCTGCTGGGTGGCGGCGACCTCGAGCACGCACTGACCGTGCGCGTCCACGCGGTGAGCGAGTCGGCGAAGGCGAAGATCGAAGCCAAGGGAGGGCGCGTCGAGCTGCTCTCCGCCACGACGGCGTCGTGATCGAAAGCCTGCAGTCCTTCCAGAACGTCTTCAAGATCCCGGAGCTCAAGCGCCGCATCCTGATCACGACCGGCTTGCTCATCGCCTACCGGGTCGGGGCGCACGTGCCGACCCCTGGAATCGACGGGCACGCGCTCGGCCAGTTCTTCGATCAGGTCCAGGGCACGCTCCTCGGCATGGTCGACTTGTTCTCGGGCGGGAACCTGCGCCGCCTCTCGATCTTTGCGCTCGGCATCATGCCGTACATCTCGGCGTCCATCATCCTCCAGCTCCTCACCGTCGTGATCCCCGCGCTGGAGCGAATCGCCAAAGAGGGCGAGGCCGGACGCAAGAAGATTACCCAGTACACGCGGTACGGCACCATCGTCCTGTCCTCGGTGCAGGCGCTGGGCATCGCGTATGGCCTCGAGGGGATGCGAAGCCCGACCGGTGTCTCGATCGTTCCCACGACGGGCTGGGGCTTCCGCCTGCTGACGATGCTGACGCTCACCGCGGGCACCGCGCTCATCATGTGGCTCGGCGAGCAGATCTCCGAGAAAGGCATTGGCAACGGCATCTCGCTGATCATCCTCGCCGGGATCGTCGTGCGGCTGCCGTCCGCGGTTTCGGCGTCGTACACGTTGATCACCACGGGTGAGCTGAAGCTCTTCGTGTTCGGGGTGATCATCGCGATGATGATCGCCGTCACCGCGGCCGTCGTGCTGATGCAGGAGGGCCAGCGGAAGATCCCAGTGCAGTACGCCAAGCGCGTCGTGGGCCGACGCGTCTACGGCGGGCAGTCGACGCACATCCCGTTGCGGATCAACACGGCGGGCGTCATTCCCGTGATCTTCGCCTCGTCGCTGATCCTCTTCCCGGCGACGCTCACGCGATTCGTGCCGCATCCGTGGATGCAGGCGATCGCCGACGCGCTGTCACCAGGCCGCTTCACGTACACGCTGCTCTACATGGGCCTCATCATGTTCTTCACGTACTTCTACACGGCGATCGTGTTCAACCCGATCGACCTGGCGGACAACATGAAGAAGTACGGAGGGTTCATTCCGGGCGTTCGCCCCGGAAAGAAGACGGCGGAGTACATCGATCGCACGCTGACCCGCATCACGCTGCCCGGCGCCCTGTTCCTCGCGCTGATCTCGGTGCTCCCTGATCTCTTGATCCGCTGGTTCAACGTCCCGTTCTACTTCGGTGGCACCAGTCTCCTCATCGTGGTCGGCGTGGCCCTGGACACCGTGCGGCAGATGGAGTCGCATCTCCTGATGCGGAACTACGAAGGATTCCTGCGGCGGTCCAAAGCGCGCCCTAGCGGCGTCTTCGCGCGCAGGACCTGACGCGATGCGGTTGGCCTTCCTCGGACCTCCAGGAGCCGGCAAGGGCACCCAGGCGCGCGCACTCGCGCGCGAGTGGGGTGTGCCGCACCTGGCGACCGGGGACATGCTCCGTGAGGCGCTCGCCGCCGGCACGCCGCTCGGGCTCGCGGCCAAGCGCTACATGGACCAGGGCGCCCTCGTGCCTGACGACGTCATCGTCGGTCTCATGCGCGAGCGGCTCGCGAACCCCGATGCCGCCACTGGCTTCATCGTCGATGGCTTTCCGCGCACGATCGCCCAGGCTGAGGCGCTGGCTCAGCTCCTCAAGAACATGGGCCGCGAGCTCGACGCCGTGATCTTCTTCGACGTCTCCGAGCCCGAGTTGCTCCGGCGCCTCACGGGAAGACGGGTCTGCCGCCTGTGCCAGTCGACCTATCACGTCATCTCGGCTCCTCCAAAGATGTCGGGCGTGTGCGACAAGTGTGGCGGCGAGCTCTACCAGCGCGACGACGACAGCGAGGCGACCGTGCGGAACCGGCTCGGTGTGTATGCGCGCCAAACGGCGCCGCTGCTCGACTATTACCGGGAGCGCGGTCTTCTCGTCACCGTGGCCGGCGAGGGCGCGATCGACACGATCCGCGCGGCCATCCGTCGCGCCACCGAGACAACAAGGTAGTGATCGTTCTGAAATCGGCGCGCGAGATCGACCTGATGCGGCAGGGCGGCCGCATTCTTGCCGACATCATGGACCTCCTGCGCGGGTTTGTGAAGTCCGGGATGTCGACGCTGGAGATCGACGAAGAGGTCGAAGCGTTCATTCGAAAGCAAGGGGCGCGTCCCGCCTTCAAGGGCTACCGAGGATTTCCGGCGACCGTGTGCATCTCCATCAACGAGGAGATCGTTCACGGGATTCCGTCGGCGCACCGGCGGATCAAGGAGGGCGACATCGTCGGACTGGACCTCGGGTGTATCGTGGATGGGTACTACGCCGACTGCGCTTTCACCCTCGCCATCGGACCAGTGCCGGACGAGGTCCAGAAGCTGATCGACGTCACCCGGGAAAGTCTGGAGCTGGCCATCGAGGCGTGTGTCCCGGGTCGCCGGCTGTCCGACGTTTCCCATACCGTCCAGAGTCACGTGGAGCGGCACGGGCTGGCAGTCGTCCGGGCGTTCGTCGGGCACGGCATCGGTCGCGCGCTCCACGAGGAACCGCAGGTGCCCAACTTCGGGGAGCCAGGTCGCGGACCGCAGCTTCGCCCCGGCATGGTGCTGGCGATCGAGCCCATGGTGACGATGGGAAGCTGGGATGTTCGCATTCTCGACGACGGGTGGACCGCGGTGACGAAGGACGGCAGCCTGGCCGCCCACTTCGAACATACGATTGCGGTGACCGACAATGGGCCCGACGTGCTGACCCGAAAAGCGGCGAAAGCCGCGTGAGCTTGGCGACAGCATGCCGAAGGGAGACGCGATTGAAGTGGAGGGCACCGTGGTCGAGCCGCTGCCCAACGCGATGTTCCGGGTGGAGCTCGAGAATGGCCATCGGGTGCTGGCGCACGTCAGCGGCAAGATGCGGATGAACTTCATCCGGATCCTGCCGGGCGACCGCGTCAAGGTCGAGCTGTCGCCGTATGACCTCACGCGGGGCCGTATCACGTACCGGTTCAAGTGATAGCCGTAGCGAGAATAGAGGCGAACGAGTGAAAGTCCGACCGTCAGTCAAGGTGCGCTGCGAACATTGCAAGATCGTGAAGCGCGCGGGCGTGACCCGCATCATCTGCAAAAACCCGCGGCACAAGCAGCGACAAGGCTAGGGGAGCGACACATGGCGAGAGTGGCTGGCGTGGATCTGCCCCGAGAGAAGCGCGGCGAGGTCGCGCTGACGTACATCTACGGGATCGGCGTGCCGACGTCGCGGCGGGTGCTGCGCGAGGCGAACGTGGACCCGAACAAGCGCGTCAAGGCCTGGAACGACGACGAGGTCGGCCGCGTCCGGGCAATCATCGAGCGTGCGCTGAAGGTCGAGGGTGATCTTCGGCGCGAGGTGTCGATGAACGTCAAGCGCCTGATGGACATCGGCGCGTACCGGGGCATCCGTCACCGTCGCGGTCTGCCGGTCCGGGGGCAGCGCACGCACACGAACGCCCGCACGCGGAAAGGCCCGCGGCGCGGCGTCATGATCAAGAAGAAGCCGAGTGCGGCCCCGACGGCGCCGGCGAAGAAGGCGGGAGCATAAGACATGGCTGACGAGAAGGGCAAGCCGGCCCCCAAGAAGAAGGGCGGCAAGAAGCGTGAGCGTCGCGAGGTCCGGACGGGCATCGCGCACGTGCAGGCGACGTTCAACAACACGATCGTGACGCTGACGGACAAGATGGGCAACGTCGTGTCCTGGTCGAGCGCGGGCACCGCCGGCTTCAAGGGCTCGCGGAAGAGCACGCCCTTCGCCGCGCAGACTGCGGCCGAGCTGGCCGCGCGGAAGGCGATGGAGTTCGGGCTCAAGCAGATCGAAGTCTTCGTCCGGGGCCCCGGTGCCGGCCGCGAGGCGGCTATCCGGTCGCTGCAGGCGGTGGGGCTCGAAGTCACCGCGATCCGTGACGTCACACCGATTCCCCACGACGGCTGCCGCCCGCCCAAGCGGCGGCGGGTGTAGGAGGCGGACGTGGCGCGATATCGTGACGCGAAGTGCCGGCTCTGCCGGCGTGAAGGCATGAAGCTGTTCCTGAAGGGTGCACGATGCTTCACCGACAAATGCGCCATCGAGCGCCGGAACTATCCGCCGGGTCAGCACGGACTGAGCCGGGGCAAGCTCACGCCGTTCGGCGTGCAGCTCCGCGAGAAGCAGAAGGCCAAGCGGATCTACGGCGTGATCGAGGGGCAATTCCGCAAGTACTTCGAATGGGCCGAGCGCGAGAAGGGTGTCACCGGAGAGAATCTATTGAGGCTCCTCGAGTGCCGCCTCGACAACGTGGTTCATCGCTTGGGGTTCGCGGCGTCGCGGCGGGAAGCCCGCCAGATGGTCGCGCACGGTCACTTCCAGGTCAATGGTCGCAAGGTCAGCGTCCCCTCGTTCCTGGTCTCGGTGGGCGACGTGGTGCAGGTCCGCCCGAGCTCGAAGCATCAGGCGCGCGTGGACGACAATCTCAACGCCGGTCGCGGCCAGATCCCGCAGTGGCTCGACCTCGATCCGAACGAGAAGAAGGGCACGGTGCGGAGCCTGCCGCTTCGCGAGGACATCCAGATCCCCGTGGCGGAGCAGCTCATCGTCGAGCTCTACAGCAAGTAGCGAAAGGCGTACTCATGCCGCGTATTCCGTTCCAGAAGCCGAAAAAGGTCGAGTGGGAGATCCTGAGCGAGCGGTACGGCCGTCTCGTGGCCGAACCCTTCGAGAAGGGCTACGGGTTGACGACGGGCAACTCGCTGCGGCGCACCTTGTTGTCGATCGTCGCCGGCGCCGCCGTGTCCTGGGTGAAGATCGACGGCGTCAGGAGCGCCGAGGCCAAGATTCCCGGCGTCACCGACAGCACGATCGACGTGCTCCTGAATCTCAAGAAGCTCGCCATCCAGATCCCCGCCGGCGAGCCGCGGACGATCCCGATGCAAGTCAAGGGACCCCGCGAGGTCACGGGCGCCGACGTCCCTGAAACGGACGTCGAGATCCTGAATCCCGAGATTCATCTCTTCACCATCGAGAGCGCCACGACGGTGACCATGGAGCTGGGCGTCGGCGTCGGGCGTGGATACGAAGCCGCCGACCGGAAGGCGATCCCCGTGCCGACCGGCGCGCTGCCGCTCGACGCGGCGTACTCGCCGATCACACGGGTGTCGTACAACGTCGAGATGTCGCGCCTGGGCAAGATCACCGACTACGAGAAGCTCGTGCTCGAGATCTGGACCAACGGTTCGGTTGGCCCGGACGACGCGCTCACCCGGGCTGCGACCTACTTGAAAGACCACTTCGCGCCGCTCACCACGCCGAGCCCCGACGACGAAGCCGAGGCCGCCTCGGGCGAGGCGTATCTGCGCGATGCGCTCGGCAAGACGCTCGAAGAGCTGCCGTTGCCGGCCCGCGCCATCAACGCGCTCAAGACCGCCGACCTGAAGATCGTGGCCGACCTCGCGCAGAAGACCGAGGCTGATCTGGAGGACGTGAAGAACCTTGGCGAGAAATCGATCGACGAGATCAAGGCGGCGCTCGCGTCGCTCGGACTGTCGCTCGGCATGCGGATCGATCCCAACGTGCTGGGCGCGCTCGGCCGGGGGGTGGTTCGATGAGGCACGGTGTCGCCGGGTTCAAGCTCGGCCGGCGGACGCAGCACCGGTGGGC
Organism: Methylomirabilia bacterium; assembly: GCA_041490825.1. Classification (GTDB taxonomy): domain Bacteria; phylum Methylomirabilota; class Methylomirabilia; order Rokubacteriales; family CSP1-6; genus JBGPTW01. The sequence goes on from JBGPTW010000001.1 coordinate 15,187, forward strand.
GCTGTTTCGCAATCTGCTCATCTCGCTCTTCCGCTACGAGCGCATCACCACCACCGAGGCCAAGGCGAAGGCGATGCGTGGCCTGGCCGACCACGTGATCACGCTGGCCAAGCGGGAGAATCTGCACGCTCGCCGGCAAGTCTTGGCCCTCGTCCCTGACGTGGCCGTCGTGCGGCGGATCTTCGACACGATTGCGGCGCGCTTCACCGATCGGCACGGCGGGTACACGCGGATCATCAAGGCCGGCGTGCGGCGAGGTGACGCGGCCTCAATGGTGCTGCTGGAGCTGGTGGATCGCCCTGAAGTGCCGAAGGATACGGCGAAGGGCGACAAGAAAGAGAAAGCGCCCAGAGGCGAGGCCGGCGCAACCGGCAAGCGGAAGAAGAAAGAAAAGGCCGCCGCCGCGTCCGCGTAGCGATTCCCGCGAAAACGCGCCGAAGGGCGCACACCTCAGTTGCGCGAATGACCCACTCGCACTGAGGTGTGCGCCCTTCGGCGCTTCCGCCAGCCTCCCCCGCTTCGCGCTCGCCAAGCGTCTCTTCAGCAGTTTCCCGTGCGGGTCAGGCGATCGTAGTCAGCACGTTTGCGCTGAAGCGCCGTCCGGAATCGAGCCACCGGTGGTCCACGACGAAGCCCGTCGCAGCCGCGAGCGCGTCGATCTCCTCGGGGGAGTACTTGTACGAGTTCTCGGTATGAATCATCTCGCCAGCGGCGAACGGCACCTCGAGCCCGAGCGCGTCGATCGTGACGATCTGGCTGCGGTCGCTCACGAGATACATCTCGATCCGGCCTTGATCCTCGTCGTAGACCGCCCGGTGCCGGAAGTGGGCCAGGTCGAAGTGGCCGCCGAGCTCCCGGTTGATCCGCGTCAGGAGATTCAAGTTGAAGGCAGCCGTGACGCCACGCTCGTCGTCATAGGCCCGTTCCAGGACCGCGCGCTCCTTGCGCAAGTCGACGCCGATCAGCAGACGGTCGCCGGCGGACACGAGGCTTCGTACGTCGTTCAAGAACGCGATGGCCTCTTCGCGTGTGAGGTTTCCGATGTTCGATCCGAGCCACAGGACGAGCTTCGGTTGCCCGGCGTAACCCCGCAGGTGCTGGAGGCCGTCACCGTATTCCGCCGCGACCATCTCGATCTCGAGCTCCGGATACCGCGCCAGCAACGCCTTGGCGCTGTCGTCGAGCGCCGATCGTGACACGTCGACAGGGACGTAGCGCAGGACGCCGTGCCTGGCCAGCAACGCCTCGATGATCAGCCGCGTCTTGACCGCGCTTCCGCTGCCGAGCTCCACGAGCACGACGCCCGGCGCCGTCATGCTCGCCAGCTCGATCGCGTGCGACGACAGCACTTCGCGCTCGGCGCGCGTCAGGTAGTACTCCGGCAGGTCGCAGATCTCGTCGAACAGCCGCGACCCTTCGTCGTCGTAGAAATACCGGCACGCCAGACGTTTCGGCGCGCTGGTGAGCCCGACCCGGACGTCGCGCGCGAAGTCATCCCGTTCGCGGCCCATGCCGGCGTCGACCCGTTGCAGACGTGCCGCCGGTCCCGCGCTGCTCTTCAGCGGTCCAGCGCGCATGTCCTGAACCCCGCCCAAACGTCTCGGCGGTCCGGGGTGTAGAAGTTCCGCCACGTGTTTCGCAGCAGTCGTGCTCGCGTGGTCCAGCCGCCGCCGCGAAGCACCTTGTGAGTGCCGAACCACGGCTCGGAGTATTCCTTGTACGGGTCGCGCTCGAACCCCGGGTAGGGCATGAAGTCGCTGCTCGTCCACTCCCACACATTGCCGATCATGTGACGGCAGCCGAACGCGCTGTCGCCGTCGGGCAAGGCGCCGACGTCGACGCAGCCCATCGCCGACCAGTCCAGCGCCGCGCGCTCCGAAGACGGTGGCGTATCACCCCAGGGGAAGCGTCGCTTGCGCGGAGACAGCCGGCTGCCCGTGCTGTCCGGCTCGCCCGCCGCGGCGACCTCCCACTCCACCTCGGTGGGTAATCGACGGCCCGCCCACCGGCACCACGCCTCGGCCTCGTACCAGTTGACGTGGATCACGGGACGGTGTGGCTCGAGCGACACCCAGCGGTCGAAGTGTCGGCGCAGCCAGGCCCCATCGCCGACCGCACGCCAGTACACGGGGTGCCTGGCGCCCGCCGCCTGCCGCCAGCGCAACCCATCGACGCTCCAGAACTCGTCCCGCCGATAGCCGCCCTCGTCGACGAAGCGAGCGAAGTCCTCCTGCGTGATGGGCGCCCGCGCGATCCGGAACGCCTGCACGTCAACAGGGTGCGCCCATTTCTCGTTGTCGAACACGAAGGTTTCGTCGCGCGATGCGCCGACGCAGAAGGTTCCGCCCGGAACGCCAACGTCCCCGACCAATGGACCTCCGCCAGCCAGATTCTGGCCCGGCGACAGCGACAGCCGGGGCGGCGGGTAGCCAAGGGTCTGGCGCGTGTAGCTGAACGCCTCGTCGTGCATGTCCTCGTGGAAGACCGAGAGCAGGACGAAGTATAGCTCTTTCGGATCGCGTGCACCGACTGCGAGCCGGGACAGCACCCGATCGCGGACTGCTCTCAGATAGGCTAGCGTCTCACCGCGCGGGGGGAGTGGCAGGTCCCAGCGGGTGTCGTGAGACACGACAGCGGAATTGTACAGGCTCGCGCCGTCCGTTCGCACCGGCGGTAACCCCGCGGCATGGCGGAGCGCCCAGTGCTCCTGAAACCAGGCGACGTGACCGATCTCCCAGTGGAGCGGGTTCACGATCGACAGGCGAGGCCCGATGAGTTCCTCGTCGGAGAGATCGTCGACCAGCTCGAGAGTTCGCGTTCTGGCCTCGGCGACCCAGGAGGCTATCGGCAAGCATGCGATGTCTTCGCCCGATGTCATTGGGTTGACCAATAATACCGTGCATCGGCCGCGGCTTGACGGTTGTCCGTTACGACGCTAAGCTCGTCGCACTCGTGCGTCGTCCCTCTCCTGTCGAGCCGTGCCGATTCACCGCTATGTCGCGCATCTGCTCACCCAGGACGGGGAGTCCGGGTGGCCAAACGGCGCGCGCCATGTTGGCTCGCTCGTGACCGACGTTCACCGTACACTGCTCGAGGGCGGCGTGTTTCTGTACCCGGACGACGACGTGGCGCTAGCCGAAGACTTCGTAGCAGGACGCCGCTGAGAGGCGACGAGGAGGACATCATGTCGGAACGCGCACAAGAGATCCTGAGCTGGTACGGCAGCGACAATCCCGGGACGCTCACCAACCTTGCCAGGCTCCTGAATCACGGCGCCCTCGCCGGGACCGGCAAGCTCGTGATCCTGCCGGTCGACCAGGGCTTCGAGCACGGCCCGGCGCGCAGCTTTGCGATGAACTCGCCGGCGTACGACCCGCGGTACCACTTCGAGCTGGCGATCGCGGCCGGGTGTAACGCCTACGCCGCTCCGCTGGGTTTTCTCGAGGCCGGCGCGCGCGAGTTCGCGGGACAGGTCCCGTTGATCCTGAAGCTGAACAATCACGACGTTCTGCTCGAGGAGAAGGACCCCGACCAGGCGATCACCGGCAGCGTGCGTGACGCGATCCGGCTCGGGTGCGTCGGTATCGGCTACACGATCTATCCGGGCTCGGTCCATCGTCTGGAGATGTACAGCCAGCTCCGTGCCCTCGCCGAAGAAGCGAAGCAGCATGGCCTGGCGGTGATCGTATGGTCCTATCCCCGCGGGTCGGGGCTGTCGAAGGAGGGCGAGACTGCGCTCGACGTGACCGCGTACGCGGCGCACATCGCGGCCCAGCTCGGCGCCCACGTCATCAAGGTCAAGCTGCCGACCGCGCACCTCGAGCAGGCGGCGGCGAAGAAGATCTACGAAAAAGAGGACGTGCCGCTGGGGACGCTGGCCGAGCGGGTCCGGCATGTCGTGCAGTCGACCTTCGACGGGCGCCGGATCGTCATCTTCTCCGGAGGCGCCGCCGACACGGACGCCGCAGTGTTCGAGCAGGTGCGAGCAATCCGCGACGGAGGCGGGTTCGGCTCCATCATCGGGCGCAACTCGTTCCAGCGGAAAAAACCCGAAGCGCTGCGCTTTCTCCGGAGCGTGATCGACATCTACGCGGGCACCGCGAAGTAGCGGCGCCCGCCTCGTCGCTCGCTACTTCAAGTTTTTCCGGAAGAATGCGAGCGTTCGCCGCCAGGCATCGTCGGCGGCGGGTTTGTTGTAGACGTCGGCACGCTCGTCGTTGAAGAAGGCGTGATCCACGCCTGGATAGATGTGGATCTCGGACTGCTTGCCCGCCTTCTTGACGGCCGCGTCGACGTCCTTTGCCACCTGCGGTGTCACGAAGCCGTCCTTTTCCGCGAACAGACCGAGGACCGGGCCGGACAGCTTCGAGTAGTCGGGCTTCACGTTGGGATGGATGCCGTAGAAGTTGACCGTGGCGCCCACCGACGGGTTCAGCGTCGCCGCGAACAGCGCGAGCTGCCCGCCCATGCAGAAGCCGACCGCGCCGATCTTCGAGGTCGAGGAATGCTGCGCCAGATACTGGGTGGCGCCACGCAGATCCTTCTCGGCCTGCGCGATGTTGAGCGCCATGAACAGCTTGCCCGCCCCATCCGGCTCGTCCGCCGTCCGGCCATGGTACATGTCGGGCGCCAGCGCGCTGACGCCTTCGGCGGCGAAGCGGTCACACACATTCTTGATGTGACCCACGAGGCCCCACCACTCCTGGATGACGAGCACCCCCGGTCCCTTGCCGCTCACCGGCGTCGCGAGATAGGCGGACGTCTTCGTGCCGTTCGACGGGAACTCCACCATTTTGCCGGCCATGGGGTACGCCTCCTTTAGAGTTTTGCTCGCCTCGAACGGCGGGGCCCAGCCCCGCGACGTTCTGCGGCTCGCCCTGCTGTCAGGTCGTCGTCGCTGTCGAGGGCGCTTCGGCGCCGGCGGGCCGCGCCGGCGCGATCTTCACTGCCATCACCCGACGCGTGTCAGCTTCCAGCACGGTGATCGCGTATCCAGGGATCTGGAACTCCTCGCCCGTGCGAGGGATGCGGTGCAGGGTCGCGAGCACGAGACCCGCCACCGTCTCGTAGTCTTCCTTCGGCAAGCTCCAGTCCAGCTCTTCGTTCAGCTCGTCGATGTGGGTGCGCGCGGCGACCCAGTAGCTGCCGTCCGGAAGTCGCTCCACCGAGGCGGGCGTGCGATCGTGCTCGTCCTCGATCTCGCCGACGATCTCCTCGAGGACATCCTCCAAGGTCACGATGCCGGTGCTGCCGCCGTACTCGTCCACGACGATGGCCATGTGGCTGCGCGCGCGCTGCATCTCACGGAGCAGATCGTCGATCCGCTTGGTTTCCGGCACATAATACGGCTGCCGCATCAGCTCGTCCACCCGGCGGGCCTCGGCGCCGCCGCGAAGCAGATCCATGGCTGCCACCACGCCGACGATGTTCGTCTCGCGAGAGGTGAAGATCGGGATTCGCGAGAAGCCGCGTTCTTGCACGACCGCGACGGCATCGGTCGGCGAGGCAGTGACCGGAAGCATCACCACGTCGACGAGCGGCACCATGACTTCGCGCACGGTCGTGTCGCCGAGGTCGAAGATCTTGTCGATCATCTCGGCCTCCTGCGACGTCACGTCGGCCTCGCCCGGATTCATCTGCAACAGCGCCTTCAGCTCTTCCCGCGACACGAACTGACGGACGGCCGCGGGCCGGGCCCCGAAGAGGCGAAGAAGCATCGAGACCACCGTGTTGGCGAGCGAGACGATCGGCGCCATCACCAGGCCCGCCCAGGTGAGGGGCCGGTAGAGCTTGAGGATCAGGGTCGTAGCCCACTCGCGCCCAATGGCCTTCGGGATGATTTCACCGAACACGAGCATGACGGGCGTGAGGCCGGCGGTGACGACCAGCGGGGCGACTCCGCCGAGGACGGGGAGAAGGCCGGCCGTGGCTGTCGAGGACGCCACGATGTGCGCAATGGTCACACCCATCATCGCGGCGGACAGGGCCCGCTCGGGTCGACGGAACGCCTCGAGATATCGCTGCGCGATCTCGTGACCTTCGGCCGCGAGGTGCCGGATCTTCACGCGGTTGGCGGCGATGAATGCCATCTCCACCGCCGAGAAGAACATGGCGGCCACGAGGCAGAGCGCCACGACGGCGAGGAGCAGCATCAGGCGGCCGCCTCGCCCTGATGGCTGAGCTTGCGAAGCGCCACCAGCACCTCGACGATCCGCGTGCGCTCCACCTTCTCGACCGTTACCGTGAGCTCGGGGGTCTCGGCGCGCTCGGCCATGCGCGGGACGCGCCCGAACAAGTCGAGCACCCACCCGCCGACCGTGTCGTAACTCTGGTTCGATATCGACAACCCGGTGGCGACGTTGAGGTCTTCGATCGGCAGTTTCCCGGCCACCCGGTACGTCGTCGCGTCCAGGCGCTGGATGAGTCGCTCTGGCTCGTCGTACTCGTCGGCAATCTCGCCCACGACCTCCTCCAGGAGGTCCTCCAGCGAGATCAGGCCGGCCGTACCCCCGTACTCGTCCACCACGATCGCCATGTGAAGCTTCTTGGCCTGGAACTCCTGGAGGAGCGTGTCGGCCCGCTTCGACTCGGGCACGAAGTATGGGGGGTGGAGGCGCGCGCGGAGCTCGAAGTCTGCTGGTAGTCCGCCCATGTATGGCAGAAGATCCTTGGTGTAGAGGACGCCAACGATCACGTCGATCGATCCCTCGTACACCGGCACCCGGGAGTGCAGGTTTTCCCGGAGAGCGGGAAGAATCTGATCGCTTGGCATTTCGACGTCGAGGCAGAACATGTCGGTTCGCGGCACCATCAGGGACCGTACGAGCGTGTCCTCGAGCTCGAAGACCTTGTGGATCATCTCGCGCTCTTCGCGCTCGACGACTCCCTCGCTGGCTCCGACGTCGACCAGCGTGCGCAGCTCTTCCTCCGTCAGCTCCGGCTGCGCTTCGTTCTCCCGACCGACGAGCCGCACCGTGAGCGAGGTGAGGGCGCTCAGCACGATCCGCACGGGCGTCAGCAGCGTCTCCAGCCAGGCGACCGGTGTGCGCGCCCACGCGAGGAACCCCTCCGGCCGATTGACGGCAACCGTCATCGGCAGGACCTCGCCGAAGGTCGTGAGGACCAGAACCATCGCGACGACGTCGACGATGACGGCAAAGCGATGGCCAACGAGCTCTTCCGCGAGTGTTGCTGCGACGGCCGTGGCGCCGATGTTGATCAGGGTGATTCCGACGAGGAGCGTCACGAGCAGGTCATGCGGCCGCTCGAGCATCGGGAGCTGACCCGAGCTGGGAGGCCCGTTACCCTTGAGATGCTTGAGCCGCGCTCGCCCCAGCGAGAAGTACGCCTTTTCGGCGCCGCTGAGGACCGCCGAGCAGGCGACGAGAACGACCAGCGCGAGGACCCGAATGACGAATGTGTTCGACACGTCAGTGGCGGGTCGCGAAGTGCTCGAAGCCCGCAGCCACTGTCACGACGCGCCCGCCGTGGTCGATGAAGCTGACTCCAGCAGCGGCGTTCACGATCTCGCCGACGGCGTGAAGCCGAGTCCCCGCGGCTCGCTCCAGACCGTCACTCAGACGCATCAGCGCCGCCGGGTCGCAAGTCAGGAGCAGCTCATAGTCCTCGCCGCCGCCCGCGATCCACGGTACAGGATCCTGCCCGAGCGCGTCGGCGAGCTGCCGGGTCCCGGCGCTGATCGGGATCCGATCCAGCCGGACGACCGCGCCGACCGCACTTTCTGCGGCGATGTGACCGAGATCCGTGACGAGGCCATCGGAGAGATCGATCATCGCGCTGACGCCCCCGGCTGCGCCGAGCCACTGACCTTCCCTCGTGCGGGGGCGCGGTCGAAGGTGCGCGGTCGTCACGTCGGCGAGCGCGTCTGCGGGAATGCCTGCGGGCGCGGATTCGCGTTCGAGAAGCGCCAGCCCGGCGGCCGCACGACCTAATGGACCAGTGACCGCAATGAGGTCGCCCTCTCGCGCCGTAGAGCGCAGGACCGGTTGGACGGCATCGCCGAGCAGCGTGACGTTCACGACCCAGCCAGCGGCCGACTCGGTCGTGTCGCCGCCGACGACCGCTGTCTCGGAGTCGCGCGCGAGTGCCAGCATCCCTTCGTAGAACGCTTCGACCTCTTCAGCGCGCGTGTCGGCGGGACATGCGAGTGCGACGAGCGCCCAGCGCGGTCGACCGCCCATGGCAGCGATGTCGGACAGGTTGACAGCCAGGGACTTCCATCCGATGTCCGCGGGCTCGGCGTACCGTCGGCGGAAGTGCGTTCCTTCGAGCAGAAGGTCGGTGGTGGCGAGGAGAACCGTTCCCGGCTCCGGCCGCAGCACGGCGCAATCGTCACCGATCCCCACGATCACTCCGGGCACGGCACCACGCATGGACCGGCGGATGCCCGCAATCACACCGGCCTCGGTCACGCGCTTGGCGGTCATCGCGCTCTACCCGCCAGGAAGTCCTCGCGGGCTCGAGAGATCTTGGAAGGCTAAACCGGCGGTACTAATTGCCTGCCGTGGTTGCGACGAGCCGCTCAGGCGAGGGCGTCGAGCTTCTTCTGCAACTGCGCCTTCGGCACGGCGCCGACGACCTGGTCGGCCACCTTTCCCTGCTTGACGAGCAGGATGGTCGGGATCGAGCGAATCCCATAGCGAGCGGCCAGTCCCGGGTTCTCGTCGACGTTGACCTTGGCCAGGGTCAGTGCCCCCCCGGATTCCCGAGCCAAGTCGTCCAGGACAGGCGCGATCTGCCGGCACGGCCCGCACCATTCCGCCCAGAAGTCCACCATCATGATTCCCTGCTGGGCGGCGAGGGCCTCATCGAAGTTCTGCTCGGTCAGGTGGAGGGTAGCCTCGTCCGGCATAGGTTGTCTCCTCGAATAAAAAGGCCAACAGCCACGGTAACATGCCGATCGGCTTGGTGCAAGGTCGCTCGTCCTGGCCCGTCCTGCCCGGAAGAATGCCTTGTCACTTTGGCACCCGGTCTGTTAGAGTCCTTAGCGTGGAACCGGCGAAGATCCTCGTCGTTGACGACGAGACCTCCATCCTCATGCTGTTGAAGGAAGCGCTCAGCAAGTGGGGGTATCACGTCACGACCGCGAGCACGGGCTCGGAGGCGCTGGAAGTCATCCGCAGCGGCCTCTTCGATGCTGCCCTCATGGACGTGCGCATGCCGGACATGAACGGGCTGGATCTTCTCAGAGCCGTCAAGGCTCAGGACGAGTCCATCGAAGTCGTCATCATGACGGGCTACCCGACGATTTCCTCCGCGGTCGAGGCATTAAAAGAAGGCGCGTACGATTATCTGTCGAAGCCCTTGATCCTGGACGAGCTACGGCACCTGATGGGCCGGTTGATGGAGCGCCGGTTCCTGCGCGGCGAGATCCACTCCCTCCGTGCTCGGCTCGGCGAGGAGTTGACGGTCAGCGAGCTCATCGGGAACTCGCCGCCCATGCAGTACGTGAAGGACGTCATCAGCAAGGTCGCCGTGACGGACTCACCGGTTCTGATCGAAGGCGAGAGCGGCACCGGCAAGGAGCTCGTGGCGGCGGCGATCCATCGCCTTTCTGAACGCGCCAAGCGGCCGTTCATCCCCGTCAATTGCAGCGCGATTCCGGCGGATCTGCTCGAGTCCGAGTTCTTCGGCCATGTCCGCGGCGCGTTCTCGGGCGCCGTCGCTGACGCACTCGGGCTGTTTCGTAGCGCCAACGAAGGCACGATCTTCCTGGACGAGATTGCCGAGCTGCCACCGTCGCTCCAAGTGAAGCTGCTGCGTGTGCTGCAAGAGATGCAAGTACGCCCGGTCGGTTCGACGAAAGCGTACCCGGTGGACGTCCGGGTCATCGCCGCCACGAATCGGAACCTTGAACAGGCGATGACCGAGGGGACATTCCGGCAGGACCTGTTCTATCGGCTGAACGTCGTCCGCATCAGCCTCCCGCGACTCCGTGATCGGCAGGACGACATCCCTGCGCTCGTCAATCATTTCCTCAGGCGGTTCAATCGTCGGTTTCGTCGCGACGTCCGCGGCGTGACGGCCGAAGCCATGGCCGTCCTCGCGGCGTATGAGTTCCCGGGCAATGTGCGCGAGCTCGAGAACCTCATGGAGCGCGCGTTTGCAATGGGCGCGCGCGATCAGATCACGATCGCCGATCTGGCGACGGTGGTCCGGCCCGTCACGTCGACACCACCAGCAATGTCGTCGAAAGGCATTCCCACACTCGCCGAGGTCGAGAAGGACCTGATTCTCAAGGCCCTGTCCGTGTTCAAGAACGACAAAGAGGCGGCTGCACGCGCGCTGGGACTGTCCCGCCGGACGATTTACCGCCGTCTCAAGGAGTACGGGATCCTGTAACGCCCCCGGTTGTCGGACCAGCGAGACGGGTGACGAACTGTCCGTCGCTGGTGCCCGGCCGACACCTCTGACGCCCGACAGCACGGCAAAGCATTAAAATCATGTATCTTTCGGTCTGGCACCCTGTCTGCACTCTGGTAGCGGCATGATTCAGACGTCTCCGCTCCAGTCTTCTCAGGGCGCGATCGTGCGCTCTTCTCAGGGCGCGATCGTGCGCTCTTCTCAGGGCTCGACGCTGCGTGCAAGTACGGGCTTCAGTGACCATCCTGATTCTCTTCAAGCGGGCTCGCGAGCCGCTGACGCCGCGCGTCTCGGCCTCGGAGGGGCCGTGCCTCAGCTGGCACTGGTCGTCACGGCGGGTCCTCGGACGATCGATCCCACGTCCGCAGTCCGTGAGGTGCTCGGTCCTGTTCAAATCGCCGGTGGGGCAGCCTCGGCACTTCTCACCGATAGTGGACCGATGATGGATGGAACGCTCATCGTCGCCATCGCGCTCGACGGTGACGCGGCGAGCGGTGTTGCGTCCGCCTCCGGACGGGACCTGACCGAAGCCGGTCGTGCCGCCGCCAGGATCGTGATGGCGGGATGGCCGTTTCGCCTTCGCTATCCCCGCGGTCTCGGCATCGGCTTCGCAGCGCCGGTTGCAGGGTCGTCACTGCTCCATTTCCTCGAGGCTTGGCGGCAGTTCATGGGCCCGAAGATGCGCACGGTGTGTGGTGTCCTCCCACATGCGATCACCTACGGTTCCGCGAAGGCCGGCGCGGTGGCGAGCGTTGTCGCGCTCGAAGCGTCTTACACGACCGGCCTCGGTTACGCGGAAGGGTTCGTGGCTGGCGAACCACTTCCCGCCGCGGATGTGCTGATCCAGGGGACTGCCGATGCCGTGAACACCGCGCTCAAACGCCTCGATGAGGGATCGGCGCGCCTCGCGATCGTGCTCGAGAGCGCATCGCGGCGAGAAGCGCTCGGAGCGGCAGCGGCCGCCGAGTGGGCTCGAGTCCAGTTCGTCGTCGGCGAGCAGGCGCCGTGCGTGGGCTGGGTGTGCGAGCGAGTGGCTGGCTACGGGCGCGGTATCCAGCCTGTGGACGAGCCCGGGTCGCTCGTAGTCGCCGCTATTGGTGATCCGCCGTCGGCCCGGCTCACGTAGCCTTCCTCGAGATCTCGCGCGATGAGCTCCGGGTCACGGAGGTCCGGACGGCCGTAGCCGCCTCCGCCAGGTAAGCGCGCCTCGACCAGAACGCCGGGGGCGAGCAGTTGCTCGGCCTTCGGGTTGGCGGGCGGTGCTCCGTCGATCAGCACCGCTCCTCGCGCGCCGGTACCGCCACCGAGAAATCCGGCAGCCGGTGTTCGCGTGCGGTCGCCGAGCACCGAGCAGACGAACGGCTCACCTGTCCGTACCCGAAACGCGATGGTCTGGCCGAGCCCGCCCCGATACTTGCCCGGACCACCTGAGTCCTCGCGGAGAGTCTTCCGCTCCACGATGAGAGGTGAGAGGCTCTCGATGACCTCCACCGGCGTGCCGTGCGCCACCGCATGGACCATCCTCGCCGGGACGGCCGCGTCGCCGAGCAACGTCTGGGTCGCCTGCTCGACCGCGTGCGCGGGATCCTTCGGCGTGGTGAGGATCTTGCCGACGTGCATCCGGCCGGTCGATTCGTCGACGAGCACGATGTCGGTGAATGTCCCGCCGATATCGACCCCGATCCGCGCCGACATGGGCGCAGTGTACCAGAGCGAGTTCAGCTCGGCGCTCGGGTCCCGCTCGCGGCCCAGCTGTTGGCGTGATGCCACCGCAGCGAGTCGAGACGCAGCGCGCCGGCTCGGAAGCATGCTTCGACCTCGCCGCGCGACATGTAATGGGCCACGGGCGCCAGGAGCTGGTCGAACGCGATCGAGTGGATCTCCCGGAAGGGAAAGGGCGCCAGATCGGAGAGGTAGCTCTGATATGGCAGGAGCGAGCGCAGCCATCGCCGCGAGCGTGCAGGCCCGTACAACGTCCGGATCGCCGCCCACAGCGGTGCGCTGAATCCCCAGGCCAGCGCGCTCACGATCGGCAGCGGCAGACGGCGCGTGGCTCGCCGGGTCGGATCGACGAGCGCGAGCACCCAGCCGTTACCCTCGCGAGCATAGAGCCAGGCGACCAGCCGCCCACCCTCGACGAGCAGGGTCGCGAGGGCCCGAAATCCGTCGGCCGGCTCGGGAAGATGGTGGAGCACGCCGATGGAGTACACGAGATCGATCACGCCGGGTCTGATCGGCGGCCGTGTGAGATCGCCTTGCACCAGGTGGACGTTCGGCACGTCGGCGGTGTTGGACGCCGCCACGTCGATGGCGGGGCCCAGATCGACGCCGATCACGTCTTCAGCGCCGAACTCGGCGGCAAGACGCAGGTGGCGCCCCTTGCCGCATCCCGCGTCCAGCACCCGGCGTCCCTGGAACGCCTTCGGCTCCACGGGCGCGATCCAGCCCCGGAACTGCTCCGCGTACTCCGACCGGATCTCGGCGAAGCGCGTCCACTCGTAGCCAAAGCGCGCCGCAGTTGCGGCCGCCGTGGCTTCGAGTGCGCCGGGGACGAGCCGCGGAATGCCGCGCGTGATCGGGTAGCCGCGGCCACACGCATCGCAGCGCAATGTGCCCTCGTGGACCTCGTCGCCTTCGAGTCGTGTCGGCTCCAGCGAAAACGCCGTCCGACACAGCGGACAGGCAATCCAGGCAAGGAGTCGGGTCTTCAGCGATCGTTCTCCGGATTTCGCGCACTCAGGACGGACGGTAGCGCGCGGCCCAGAGCTGGAAGACCAGCAGCGTGTACAGCTTCTTCCGGTGATCGCGCGCGCCGTTTTGATGTTCGCGTACGAGACGCTCGACCACCTCGGGTCGGAAGAGGCCGTGCCGGCGCAGCGCTGCGGGAGCGAGGACGTCGGCCAGCAGGGGCGCGAGCTCGCGCCGGAACCATCGCGCCAGAGGAACTCCGAAGCCTTGCTTCCGCCGGTCGATGATGTCGCGCGGCAGACCGTCGCGCATGGCCTGCTTGAGCACGTACTTGGTCGTCAGGCCACGGAGCTTCATGTGGGCCGGCAGACTGGCGGCGAGCTCGACGACCGCGCGGTCCAGCAGCGGCACCCGGACCTCGAGCGAGCACGCCATGCTCGCGCGATCGACTTTGGTCAGCACGCCCTCGCCCAGATAGCCCTTCAGATCCAGGTAGAGCAGCCGGGCGAGCGGATCGCCGGCGGCGACCTGAACGGCGGTGTCCCGGACGGTGTCGTAAGGGGCGCCCTCGATCCGCGCCGCCGCCTCGGGTGTCAGCAGCTCACGCTGTTCTTCAGGCGTGAACGAGCCCATCCAGCGCGCGTGGCGCTCCACATCGTCGTCGACCATGCCCTCGACGAAGCGCTTCAGGCGGAAATCGAGGCTGAGGTTCCCGTGCGAGACCGGCATCGCCTCCACGAGCGGCCGGATGACGCGCTCACGTACGACCCGGGGGACGCGCCGGTACGCGCGGGCCAGACGATGCGCCTGGTACGTTGGATAGCCGGCGAAGAGCTCGTCGCCGCCGTCACCCGACAGCGCGACCGTTACCGAGCGGCGCGCGAAGCGCGAGAGGAGATAGGTCGGAAGAATGGAGGCGTCACCGAGTGGCTCGTCGAGGAGATCAGGCAGTCGGTCGACCAGCTCGAGCGCGGCCCGCGCGTCCAGAATCTCTTCGTGATGCTCGGACCCGACGGCCCGGGCAACCCGGCGGGCGTGCGCGGCCTCGTCGAACGAAGGGTCCGTGAAGCCGACGGAGAACGTCTGGAGGCGGCCGGTGACGTGGGACGCGGCGAGCGCCGCGACGGTCCCGGAGTCGAGGCCTCCCGAGAGGAAGACACCGAGCGGGACGTCGCTGACGAGATGACGTCGAACCGCGGCGTCCAGCGTCGCGCGAAGCTTCTCGGCCGCTTCACGTTCATCGAGCGCCGAGGGTCGTGAGAAGTCGAGATTCCAGTACGGCTCGACCTTGACTCGGCCGTCGGTGTAGCTGAGCCAGTGCCCGGCCGGAAGCTTTCGAACGCTCCGAAAGATCGCGTGCGGCGCCGGCACGTACTCGTACGCGAGATAGCGGGAGACACTCGGGATGTCGAGTGTCCGATCGACCTCGGGATGCTCGAGGAGTGCCTTGATCTCCGACGCGAACACGAGCTGATCGGGCAGGACCGCGTAATACAGCGGCTTGATGCCGATACGATCGCGCGCGAGGACGAGCGTGCGGGCCGACTCGTCCCACACGGCAATGGCGAACATGCCATCGAGCTCGTTCAGGACGCCGAGCCCGAGATCTTCGTATCCGTGCACGATCACTTCGGTGTCGGACCTGGTCTGGAAGACATGACCCCGGGCGCGCTGCCGGTCGGTCAACTCGCGGTAGTTGTAGATCTCGCCGTTGAAGACGACCCACACGCGCTGATCTTCGCCGGCCATCGGTTGATGTCCGGTCGCGAGGTCGATGATCTCGAGCCGGCGCATACCGAGTGCTGCCGGGCCCCGTACCACGGCGCCCGCGTCATCGGGGCCGCGATGGCGGAGGCGGTCGGTCATGCGGGTGAGGACCACGGGATCGGGCCGGCGGTCAGCCTGCGCGCAAACGATTCCGGCGATACCGCACATCGCCGCTACTCCGGCCGGTCGAGACCGACCGTCTCGCGCACGTAATACGTGCGCTTGCGCTGGGTCTCGTAGAATCCGCGGATGACGATCTCGGCCAGAAAGCCGATGAACAGCGACAGCACCCCGGTCAGGAAGAAGACCACCATGAGGAAGACGAGCGGGGTGGCTTCCAGTCGGTGCAGCACGAACAGACGGTACGCAACCACCCCTAATGCCGCGAACCCCAGTCCGAGATTGATGAGCCCGAACGTGCCGAACACGTAGTTCGGTCGCGCCGAGAAGTCGCCGATGAACTTCAGCGTGATGAGATCGATGATGACCTTGTAGGTCCGGAGCAAGCCGTACTTCGAGCGGCCGTGCCGCCGCGCATGATGCGTCACCTCGATCTCGGCGATCCGTCCGCCGACCCACGCCGCGAGCACCGGTAGGAACCGATGCATCTCGCCATACAAGTTCACGTCGTGGAGGACGTCGCGCCGGTAGGCCTTGAGCGTGCAGCCGAAGTCGTGGAGGGGAATCCCGCTCACGAGGCGGATGAGACCGTTGGCGATCTGGGACGGCAGCCGCCGCGTCAGCCACCGATCATGGCGGTGACGCCGCCAGCCCGATACGACGTCGTTCCCCTCGTCGAGCTTCGCGAGGAGTGGGGCGATGTCCGCGGGGTCATTCTGGAGGTCGGCGTCCAGCATGATGAGAACGGGATGCCGCGCGTGCTCGAGGCCCGCGGCCAGCGCTGCCGTCTGACCGAAGTTCTTGCGGAGGCGAATCAGGCGGACGTGATCGTCGGATGCGGCCAGGCCTCGCAAGATCTCCCAGGACTCGTCGGTGCTTCCATCGTCGACGTAGATGACTTCGTAGTCACGTGAGAGGAGCTTGACGGCATCGCTGATGCGGCCGTGGAGGGGCTCGAGATTCTCACACTCGTTCAGGACCGGCAGGATGAGCGAGAGCCCGTCCGGGTGCGCGCGCGGGTCGCGGCGGCCAGTCCGGCCACTCTGGTCGGTCAGGCCACTCTGGTCGGTCAGGCCACTCTGGCCACTCAATGAGCGGGAGATTTCCATCGGTAGATCTCGGTCTCCCCGATCTTGTCGACCATCACGTAGCCGCTCTGCGCGAGAATCTGTCGGTACCTCGGCTTCACGTCCCAGACCCAGTTCCCGAGGGCGACCACGTTGGCGGTGTGGTGCATGATATGCCACACGAGCTCGTCGAAGGAGATGTAGTTGTACCGGCCGACGTCCTCGGGCGCGAGATGGACCGAGTACCAGAGGTTGAAATGATTCTCGGTCCTGGGAAGGATCGTCGCCTTCGACTCGATGAGATAGCCGGGCCACCAGGTGATGACGAGCGGGTTGTCCGCCGTGATCTGCGCGTCGATCGCGCGACTCACGCGATTGATCGTCGGAATTCGCCAGTCGTCGAACTTGAGCAGTGGGGGCGAGTCCCAGCCGACGACGTAGCGATGGACGTCGCCGGCGGCGACGGCGATGTAGATTCCGAGCAGCAGCACGAGCACGTGCTTCAGCCGCCGGCCTGCCACGAGACCGACCGGAGCGTCGCCAATGAGGTCCGCAATCAGCAACGCGGCGTTCATGATCATGAAGGGGGCCGGCATGCACGCGTACTGAGTGTAGATCGGCGTGGGCAGGAGACTGACCGCGATCAGCAGCCCTGCGATCGACACCGACGGCGGCAACGGCTGCCGCATCCTCAACCGTGACACGACGAGCGCCACGTTGAGAAACAGCAGGACGCTGAACTGGATGGTGGTCGCGCCCTCGGTCCCGTCCAGGCCGATCATCGCGAGGATCGCGCTCATCTTCTGCGGGAAATCGCCGACCGGCCCGCCGCCTGGCCAGCGAATCGCGTGGTGCCCGAAGACGTTGAACACGAACGTGTCAGGGCTCAGGACGAACAAGAAGAGGTTTGGCGCCAGCGCGAGCGCCAACCCCGCGGCCAGCAGTCCCAGCTCACGGGGGATTGCCGCTCCGCGTTCCCGGCGGACCACCTCGATGGCGAGCGTGAAGATGACCACGAACACGTAGAATCGGGTGTCGACGGCCAGGCCGAGGAACAACCCGCTCAGGAAGTATTTCCACCGGATCGCCGAATCGAGGATCGCACACGCGAGGAAGACCATCAGGGTCGGGAAGACGAAGCTCTTCACGAGGGGAAACCACGCAAAGGCCAAACCGGTGAACGCGTACGCGACGGTGGTGAGGAAGGCGAGGGTTGCCCGTCCCGTGAGCCGTGCGGTCTGACGGTAGAGGGCCAGCCCCAGGAGGACCGAGAAGAGTGCAGACAGGAGGCGACCCGCGTACCACGAGATCCCGAACACCTTCATCCAGGCGCCGTAGAGATACGGCAGGAGCGGCATCTGAGGATACGAGAAGTCGTGGTAGAGGAGCTTGCCCTGCATGACGAGCTTGGCCGCGATCAGGTATGCGCCTTCGTCGGCATCGACGACGCGCACGATCGATGCCGGGACGAAAACGCCGACGAGGATGACGGCAAGCACCGCATACGTGACCCGCCGGTTCGTGCCCGCCACGATGCCGGCCCATGTGATTTCGGAGGCCGATGGACCGGCGCGCTCCAGCACACTCACCGCGTCGTCTCCGGCGTGATCTCCACCATATAGACGTCGGCGTCGGCGTTCGACGCCTCATCGATCAGCCGGAGGAAGCGTGGCCGGCGCTCGCGGAACGTAGCGAGCAGGGCACGCTCGGTGGCGCCTTCGTGACTCTCGTCGCGCTTCTGACTGAACAGCACGTACTGCACGCCGCTCCCCCGAAGCTGGGCCAGGCGCGAAGCCTCCGGGGCGCCGGGCTCCATGAAGCGAGCCCATCGGCGCATCGCATCGAAGAAGTCAGGCGTCTCGCCCCAGTGGCCGGCGTTCACCGGATGACCGGTCAGCGCCGGGGTGAAGCACGCCACGGAGTAGTCGAAGAATGCCGCGCGGCCATCCGGGCCTGGGACGATCCAGGGTAGCGGCTGCACGGGCGCGCCGTCTGGCGCGTGGCGACTGATCCAGTCCAGCGCCGAGACTTCCCCCGCGTAGAGGAACGAGCGCACGGGTGGCTCGTTTCGCGTGAGGCTCTCGACGTCGCGGCCGAGGACCCGGATGTTCGTCAATGGGAGCAGCAGCGCGGCGCCGAATAGCACCGCGTACCGGACGGAACGCGTTCCAACGTGACCCTCCATCGGCGCGGAGATGAGGCCTGCCAGCCAGCAGAGACCGATGCCGGCCAGAATCCCGAGCGCCACGTGCTCGCCCATGATCATTTTTCGCTGGAACGGCAAGGGCAGATAGGCGACGCCGAGATTCACGACGGCCCACACGACCAGGAGCAGGCGAGGATTCCGCGTCGCGCGCGGCCCAGGGCTTCGATACCTGAATACCTCGACATCTGCAGGGACGAATGCTCCGGCCACCGCGAGCGCGAGCACCAGCCCGTATCCTAGCAGATACCAGCCGGCGGACGGCGAGGCAGTCGGGACGGCCATGCGTCGAGCGAACACTGGCTCGACGGCAACCAGATACGCCGTGTAGCCCGTGGAGAGCGCCGCCAGGCCACTGGCGATCAGTGCCCGCCTCCACGAGGCCGCCTCGATCCGTCGATCGATGGTGGCTCGCACGACGAGATATCCCCACCAGATCGCCGTGACCGTGATCACGTCGTACGTGTGGACGTTGCCGAGTAGCAGCCCGCAGAGGCCCGCATACACGGCGTGCCGCGTCGAACGCCGGTGCTCGGCGACCCAGAGCCACCCGATGAAACCGAGCATGAGGGACAGCGCGACGAGGAAGAGGGGGAACATGTAGAGCGACAGAAATGTCACGCTCTCGGGCTGCCAGACGTCGACCGGCCCCGTACTCCCGCGTTCCCACAAGCCCGGCACCCATCCCAGCCCGGCCGACAGACAGATCACCAGAAACGCGGCGCGGCGCGCGCGCTCCGAGACGAGGAGAAGGCCGAGCAGCCACCACACGATGCGCAAGAAGGTCAGACCCGAGACGATCCGCGCGAGGTGATAGATGGCCGAGAGAGGAAGATGCGTCACACGAGCGACCGTGCCGAGCGCGACGAAGAAGACGTTCACCTGCCAGCCACGCTGGGACTCGGTGGTGAAGAGGTTGCCCTGAAGGATGTGACCCTCCGCGGCTTGCCGGATCCAGGAGAGGTGCACGCAGCTGTCCGCGACGTTGACCGTGAATCCGGAGAACCATCCGAGCGCCGGTCGAGCGCCGACGATCGCATGACCCGCGACGTACGGCAACGTGGTCACCGCCATCACGACGACGCTGATACCGAGCGCCCAACGCCGACCCGAGACCGGTCGCAATTTTCAGCCGTCGAAGCGAAAGATCAAGAACTCCTCCAGGGGTCCGCTGCGCGGGGACCATCCCCATGGCATGCGTCCGCCTCGCGTGTCTCCGTAGAGAAAGATGAGGCCGACGGGATCGCGGGTGCGGGGCAGCCACCGACTCGCCGCGACACGCTCGCTGGCGACGAGGCGGCAGCCACGCAGGATGTCGGCGATCGGCAGCGGATAGTCGACGTTCCTCGGAAACACGAGGACGTCACCCGGGATCAGTCGCGTGAGCAGCGGATCGAACTGCGCCATGCCCGCGGCACCGGCATAGTGCTGCCATCCCCAGTGCCCCAGGAAGTACATCGTCCCGCGAGCCGGTCGATACTTCGCGACGAGTCGTGGCGCCCACTCCCGGTACACGTTCGCCCATTCGAGGTCGGCCACTCCAACCGCAAGCCCCACGGCGACGGTGAGAGCGAGCGCGGCGCCTCGCGCAACGCATCCGGGCCTGGCTGTCCGCGTCCCGAGGCCCTGCACCAGCAGCCCGAGCGAAAGGAGACACGGCACCACGCTGCGCGGCGCGACGAACGGGCCGCTCATGGCTCCGAGATACCAGAACCCGACGGTCCAGACGATCAGCATGGCCACGTCGCGCGTCGACATCAGAGCATCGGGCTCGGCCGCGGTGTCCTGGCGAGCCTCGCGGATGGTCCTCACGCGGATGAGCTCCGTCGCGACCCAGACGACCGCGAGCCATCCGCTGAACGCAAAGACAGCGGCGTGGACGAGGGCGGTGGTGTCCACGTGCGTCTCGACGTGCCGCAAATCGACGATGGCCGCGGTGGCGCCGGCGAGCGCGACGCCGATGCGAATCCCGGCCATCCGCGAGCGCTGAACGACTGGTCCACAGAGAAGCGCCAGCCAGGCGACGCCGGCACCGAGATACAGGATGGACGACGATAGCCGATGCAACACGTCACTCCAGTGGGATGGCCACTGACTGCCCATCCAGTCTCGAGCGTGCAGCACCTGGGGTGTGCCGTAGACCACCGTGCTGGCCGCCTGGCCGGCCAGGAAGAGCATCAACCCGGTCGCGCCGGCGATCAGCATCCGCCGGCGCCGCCAAGCAATCGAATCGATCGCCATCACGGCAACCGCCACGATCCCGGAGTACTTCACGTTGACGGCCAGGCCGGCCAGCACGCCCGCCAGCAGCGCCAAGCCTTGCGAATTCCGGTCGCACGCGGACAGGTAGACGGCGATCGCGCTGGTGGCCAGCGCCAGCATCGGCACGTCGAGCATGAGATTTTGCCCGGCGACGATGAATGGGCTGGCCACGACGAGCAGGGTGGCGCCGACGGGCCAGCTTCCGAGTCGCCGGGCCCACGTGTAGGTCGCGAGCGCCAGCACGATCGTCCACGCGGCCCCGACGAGATGCAGTCCGAGGTGGCTCGTCAATCCGAGCGCCATCCACGTCGCGAGCCAGTAACTGTAGCCGGGAGGGCTCAGCATCACGTTCCAGGTCGGTTCCGTGATTTGCTGCCAGTTGATCGGAGCGCTGAACGGCAGGATCGGATCCGTCACGATCTGGTGCGCGATGCTGAGATACAGCGGATCGTCGACGTGGACTGCCTTGCTCGCGAAGGCGGCGGCCGCGATCGCCCCGGCGACGCTGACGAGCGCCACGTCGCGGACCAGCGCTCGCTTCGGCACCGCCGCGGCCGCCGCCGTGAACACCGCGCGGCCGTCGTCGGCTACGGTCTGCGGTCCCACCGGTAGATTTCGGTGTCGCCGATCTGGCGCACCATCACGTAGCCCGCGTCGACGAGGACTTGACGCCAGCGAGGTTTCGTGTCGAAGAGGAAGATCCCCAGCACGGCCACGCGGGCCGTGTGGTGCGCGATGTGCCAGGCGAGCGCCGGCGCCGAGATGTAATGGTAGCGTCCGATCTCTTCAGCGGTGAGCGCTGGCGAGTACCAGAGGTTCAGGTGATTTTCCAGTCCCGGCAGGATCGACGCTTTCGTTCCGATCACGTAACCCGGCCACCAGGTGATCACGGTCGCGTTGTCAGCGGGAAGCTCTTCATCGATCGCGCGGGCAACCCGACGGATCGTCGGAAGCTTCCAGTCGTCGACGTGATGGAGGGGCGGCGCGTCCCAGCCGACGATGAACCGGTACAGGTCGGCCGGCGCGGCGACCACGTAGAGTCCGACGAGGAGCCACAGCACATGCTGGAGCCGCCGCCGGACGGCCGTCGTGTCCGCGACCGCCTTCAGTTCCCGCTCGAGGTCCACGATCAGCAGGGCGACGTTGACGATCATGAACGGCAGCGGCAGGCACACGTACTGCGTGAAGGTGGGCGTGGGCAGGATGCTCACGAGCAACAGCAAGAGCGTGATCGAAGTCGAGGGCGGGAATCGCTCCCGGAACGCCAGGCGAGACACCACGAAGGCCAGATTCAGGACGAACAGGATCGTGAACTGCAGGCTGGTGGCGCCCTCTGAGCCGTGGACCGTGAGGAGCAGGAGGACCGTGCTTGCCTTCTGCCAGAGATCGCCGACCGCTCCGACCCCACCGGAGCGGATCACGTGATGGCCCACGACGTTGAAGACGAACGTGTCGGGGTCGATGAGGAAGAAGAACAGATTCGGCGCCAGCGCGAGCGCGAGCCCGCCCACGAGCCAGCCGAGCTGCCGCAGTCCTGTCCGCCCCGGCTCCCGGCGCACGACTTCGATGGCGAGGACCAGGAGGACGACGATCACGTAGATGCGGGTGTCCACGGACAGGCCGAGGAAGAGACCGCTCAGGAAGTACTTCGCTCGAGGCGGCCCCCAGTCCAGGACCGAATACGACAGGAACAGGAGCAGCGTGGCGAGCCCGAGAGTCTTGACGGTCGGATACCAGGAGAAGCCGACGCCGCTTGCCGCGAACAGGATCGTCGCCAGCAACCCGACTCCGACGCGTCCGGTGACCCGGACGACCTGTCGGTAGACGGCGACTCCGAGTGCGATCGCCAGGAGGGCGGATAGAAGCCGGCCGCTGTACCACGACACGCCGAACAGCTTCATCCACGCGGCGTAGAGATACGCCATGAGCGGCGTGTGCTGATAGGAGAAGTCGTGGTAGGGCAGCTTGCCGTGAAGAACCAGATCGGACGCGATCAGAAACGCGCCCTCGTCCGAGTCCACCATCCGGACGAAGGCGACCGGCAGGAATGCCGCGCCGAGGATGCTCAGCACCAACGCCCAGGTCAGGCGCCGGGCCATCGATAGATCTCGGTGTCGCCGATCCGCCGGACGAGCGTGTAGCCACTTTCCGCGAGCAATCGCCGGTACAGCGGCTTGCCGTCGTAGACTTGACTGCCCGGCCGCCCGTCGAAGACGAAGAGCCCGAGGACGACCACGTTCGCTTTGTGGCGGCGGATGTGATCGATCAGCTCGAAGATCGAGATGTAGTTGTAGCGCCCGACATCGGACGGTGACATCTCGAAAGAGTAGTAGAGGTTCAGGTGGTTCTCGGTGTGGGGCAGGATGGACGCCTTGGACTCGATGAGATAGCCGGGCCACCACGTGATGACGACGGGATTCCCCGCCGGGACCGCTTCATCGATCGCCCGGGCGACGCGATTGATCGTCGGGATCTTCCAGTCATCGACTCTGATCATCGGCGGCACGTCCCGGCCGACGATGAACAGGGACAGGTCCACGGGCACGACGAGCACGTAGAGCGCGAGGAGGACGGCGGCCACGTGCCCGAGCTTTCGACGCGCGCCTGTCCCCGCGATTCCGCTCGGGAGCGCTTTCACGATATCGGCGGCGAGGAGCGCGGCGTTGACGATCATGAACGGCAGCGGGATGCACGCGTACTGCGGGTAGGTCGGCGTCAGCATGACGCTCACCAGCAGCAAGAGCGCGGCGATCGGCGCGGACGGCGGCAAGCGCTCCCGCATGATGAGCCGCGACACGCCGAGCGCCGCGTTCAAGAACAGTAAGATTGTGAACTGCAGGCTGGTGGCGCCTTCCGAGCCGACCAAGGTCAGGAGCAGGAGCACCGCGCTGACCTTCTGCGAGAAATCACCGACGGCGCCCAGACCCCCGGAGCGGATCACATGGTGGCCGATGACGTTGAAGACGAACGTGTCGGGATCGATCAGAAACAACGGCAGCATCGGGAGGAACGCCACGCCAAGCCCGGCGGCGAACCAGCCGAGCTGTCGGGCGCCGTTCCGCCCCGGCTCCCGGCGCACGACCTCGATGGCGAGGACGAAGACCGCCACCAGCGCGTAGATCCGCGTCGCGACGGCGAGCCCGAGGAAGAGCCCGCTCAGGAAATATTTCCAGCGCTGCCATCCGGAGTCGAGAACCGCCCAGGCCAGGAAGAGCATCAGCGTGGGGAAGACGAACGTCTTCACCGCCGGGTACCACACGGCGGCGAGGCCGCTGGACGCGAACGCCACCGTGGCGAGGACGGCGATTCGTCGATCACGTGTGAGGTGGAGCACCTGACGGAAGAGGGCGAGCCCCAGCGCCACCGCGAACGCGGCCGACAACAGGCGCGCAGAGTACCAGGAAACACCGAACAGCTTCATCCACGCGCCGTAGAGATAGGGCAGCAGCGGCATCTGGGGGTACGAGAAATCGTGGTACAGCAGCTTGCCCTGCATGACCAGCTTCGCCGCGATGAGATACGCCCCCTCGTCGGAGTCCGCGATGCGGGCGATCGACATCGGGATGAACACGGCGGCCAACACGACAGCGAGGACGAGATACGTCAGGGAGAGAGAAGGCCTCGCCACTGCCCGGCGATTTTAGCACGGGCTCGCCGGCGAGCCGCGGGGTCAGGACGAGAGCCGGACCGGGTCGCCCTCACGGATCCTGCCCTCCGCAAGCACCCGGGCGTACACGCGGCTCCATCCCGGGTGACGTTGTTGCGACACGCGCGAGTCATCGCCGTCGGCGAACACCGATCGGATGTTACGACAGGGACTCGTATACCGCGCGATCTCGAGCGTCACGCCGTCAGCGATCACGATCTGCGCCCCGGGAACGACGAGATCCCAGTCGAGTCCCTCGATCGTGACGTTCTCGCCGATCGCGCCCGGGACGATCGTGTGCCCTTCCTGCCGCAGCGCCGTGATGCGCTCGTTCGCGTAGAGGCACACCGCGCGCTCGGGCCCGCCGTGATGCTCCGTGGCGCGCTGCCGGTCGCCTTCCACGCCGGAACGGCTGATGCGGGTGACCGGCACGCGGAGCTTCGGCACGCCACCGGGTGACACGCTGATCTGGACGACCCGCGCCGGAGTCACCAGCCTCTTCCTGGACGCACCAGCTCCGCCTCGCCACTCACCAGCCGAGCTCCGTGCCGATTCCGTGAGCGATGGCTCGGGTATAGGCGAGGCGGGCCGTGGCGAGATCCTCGAGTGCAAAGCCCACGGACTTGAAGAGCGTCACTTGATCCTCCGTCGTTCGGCCGCGCCCGGGATCGCCGACGAGCTCGGACAGCTCGGCGACGATGTGGCTGCGATCGATGAGCCCTTCCGCCAGCGGGATCAGCAAATCTCCGGCGTCTTCGAGGGCGCCGGCGTAGGAGTCGACGACGATCCGCGCGCGCCGCACCGTTTCGCTGTCGACCTCCCGTGTCTTCGGGCTGAACGCGCCCACGGCATCGACGTGCGCGCCCGGCGCCAGATCGACACCGTGGACCACGGGCGTGGTCGAGGTCGTCGCACACGTCACGATGTCGGCGCGCTTGACCGCCTCGCGCGGATCGTCGGCGACTGCGACCGGCACACCGAGAAGCGCGGTCATCCGGCCCGCGAACGCCTGCGCGCGTGCCCGGTCGCGACCGATCACCGCCACGCCTTGCACCGGCCGCACGGCGGCGAGGCAGCGGAGCTGGAACTCGGCCTGCACGCCGGCGCCGAAGCAGGCGACGCGCCGCGCGTCCGGTCGCGCCAGGTACCGGGCCGCGAGCGCGGACGCGGCGCCGGTGCGGAGCGCCGTCAGATACGTGCCTTCCAGGAGCGCGACCGGCTTTCCGCTCGCGCGCTCCATGAGCACGTAGCTTGCGTGGATCGTCGCGTGCCCGCGCGCGCGATTGCCCGCGTAGTACGTGACGAGCTTGGTGCCCAGCGCGCCGTCGCCGCCGCCGGCGGCATCCATCGCGGCCGGCATCAGGATGAGGACGCCGTCGTCGGTGACCGGGACAACCGTTCGCGGGGGAACGAGTGTCTGGCGTCGGGCGTGGCGGGCGAACGCGTCGGCGAGCGCATCGACCACGTCGGCGGGTGTCAGCAGCGTCTCGAGGTCGGCTCGGGCCAGGAGCAGCACGGGTCAGTGTGTACCGTGTGCCGCCGCCCGGCGGATCATGCGCCGGATCTCGGCCTCGAGCACCACCTCGTTGCGCTGGTTGAGAATCCGGTGACGGTACGTGACGATGCCCCGGTCGGGCTTCTTGCTCTCCCGCTTCTGAGTCACCTCGACCTCGACGTGAATCGTGTCACCTTCGAAGACTGGCGCGACCACGCGGAGGTCGCCACCGAGGAACGCCATGCCGGTGCCGTGGATCAGACCGAGCTGCATGATGAGCCCTTCGGAGAGCGCGAACGTCAGCGCCCCCGGCGCCGCGCGCCGCCCGAACACCGACTCGCGCGCGACGTATTCCATGTCCATGAAAAGCGGCTCGGTGAAGCCGCACAGGTTCACGAAGGTCACGATATCGGTCTCCGAGACGGTGCGGGCCAGTGTCGTGTACGTCGCGCCGATGTGGTGCTCTTCGAACGTCGCTCCTTGGCTCAGCATTGGCGTGTCCTTCTACAGGGCACGGGCACCCGGGCTTTCGCCCGCCCGTGCCCCGCCGCGATCAGCGTGGTTGCCCTCTCGAACGGTTTGGCGTCCGGCTCTCCCTCACGTAACCGTCGCCCGTGCCCCGCCGCGATCAGCGTGGTTGCCCTCTCGAACGGTTTGGCGTCCGGCTCTCCCTCACGCAACCGTCGCCCGTGCCCCGCCGCGATCAGCGTCCTCACTCGCCGAGATAGGCACGACGAACTTCCGGGTTCTCCGACAGCTCGACGGCGCTACCAGCGAGGACCACGGCGCCGGTTTCCAGCACATAGCCACGATGCGCGATCGACAGCGCCATGGCCGCATTCTGCTCGACCAGCAAGATCGTCGTTCCCTGCCGGTTGATGTCCACGATCGTTTCGAAGATCTGCTCGACGAGCACCGGGGCCAAGCCCATGCTCGGCTCGTCGAGCAACAAGAGGCGCGGGTTCGCCATCAGCGCACGCCCGATCGCGAGCATCTGCTGCTCGCCCCCGGACAGTGTTCCGGCCACCTGGGCGAAGCGCTCCTCGAGGCGCGGAAACAGCGCGACGACGCGTCCGACGTCGCGCTCGATGCCGCTATCGCGCCTGAGATATGCGCCCATCATGAGATTCTCCCGGACGCTCAGACGGTTGAAGATCCGCCGGCCCTCGGGCACATGCGCGATGCCGCGCAGGACGATTTCGTGCGCTGGCACGCCGCCGAGCGGTTCGCCGTCGAAATGTACGCCGCCGCGCCGAGGACGCAGCAACCCGGACACGGTCCGGAGCGTTGTGGACTTGCCGGCGCCATTATTGCCGAGGAGTGCGACGATCTCACCCTGTCCCACCGTCAGGGCCACGCCGCGGAGCGCCTGGATCTCTCCGTAGAAGACCTCCAGGGCCTCGATGGTCAGCACGTTCGCCTCACGGTGACGCGCTTCCGCCTTTGGCGACACTACGTGGTCCCAGCCCGCGAGGTCCGACGACCGCGACCCAGGTAGGCCTCGATCACGTGTGGATCGGCCTGGACGTCGCGTGGCCTGCCCTCGGCGATCTTCTCGCCGTGATCGAGGACCGTGACACGATCGGACACCTCCATGACGACCCGCATGTTGTGCTCGATGAGGATGATCGCCAGGCCGAGCTCGGCCACGAGCCGGCGAAGGAGCTGCATGAGCAAGGACGCCTCGCCCTGCGTCATGCCGGCCGTCGGCTCGTCGAGAAGGAGCAGCGCCGGATCCGAGGCAAGGGCCCGCGCGAGCTCGAGTCGCCGCTGGTCGCCGTAGGGAAGGCTGCGCGCCACCGTATTGGCGCTGGCGTCGAGGCCCACGCGCTCGAGCAGTGTGCCGGCCCGCGCCCACAGCTTGCGCTCGGCGCGCTGAAAGCCTGGGCCATGGGACAGGACGTCCCAGAGCCCGAGCGGGATGCGCGCGTGCATGCCCACCAGCACGTTTTCGATCGCGGTCATGTTGCCGAACAGCCGGATGTTCTGGAACGTGCGACAGACGCCGAGCGCGGTGATCTGGTCGGGGCGCAGGCCTGCGAGCGGCTGGGCACGAAACGTCACGGCGCCCTCGTCGGCGCCGTACAGTCCCGTGAAGATGTTGAACAGGGTCGTCTTTCCCGCGCCATTGGGGCCGATGATCGACACGATGCCGGCGTCCACCGCGAAGTCGACGCGGTTGAGCGCCGTCAGGCCTCCGAACCGCTTCGTGACGCCGCACGCTTCGAAGAGGCTCACGAGGTGACCGCCGTCGACTCAGCGGCAGGGCTATGGCGCACACCGACGAGCTCCCGCTGCCGGCGACGCACGGGGAAGATGCCTTGCGGGCGGAAGATCATCATGACGACGAGGATGATCCCGAAGATCATCCGCTCGTACTTGGCGGGTTCGAGCTGCGTCGGCAGGTTGGCGAGGTTATAGCCGAGCACCGTCACGCCGGCGTTCTTCAGCTCGTTCAGCCAGAGGGAGAATCCCTTCAGCACCTGGAGATTCAGGACCGTGACAACCGTCGCGCCGAGCACGGCGCCCGGGATCGAGCCCATCCCACCCAGGATGACCATCGAGAGCACGCCGATCGATTCGAGGAACGTGAACGATTCGGGGTTGATGAAGACTTGCTTGGCGGAGAACACGACACCCATCACGCCGGCGAACGAAGCGCCGCAGGCGAACGCGAGCAGCTTCGACCGGACCAGCGGCACGCCCATCGCTTGCGCGGCCAGCTCGTCCTCGCGAATCGCTTCCCATGCCCGACCGATGTGCGAGTTCTCCAGCCGGAGGTTGACGAGCACGACGACAGCCACGATCAGCAACACCAGGAAGTAGAACGCCTCGGCGTACGAAACGTTCACCGGCAGCGGCGGCCGCCCGATCGGTGTGATGCCTTTGGGGCCATTCGTGATGTTGATCGGCTTGTCGAGATTGTTGGCCAGCACCCGGATGACTTCGCCGAAGCCAAGCGTCACGATCGCCAGATAGTCGCCGCGAAGGCGCAGCACGGGGAGTCCGAGCAGCACGCCGGTGCCCGCGGCCATCACGAGACCGACGCCGAGGAAGACGTAGAACCACCCTGGCGCCAGCGGAAAGCCGGTGCCGAACACCGCGTTGCCTTGCGGTGATCCGAAGATCGCCCACGTGTAGGCGCCCACGGCAAAGAACGCCACGTAGCCGAGATCGAGAAGACCCGCCAGTCCGACGACGATGTTCAGGCCGAGCGCCAGCGCGACGAAGATGCCGACCTGGGTCGCGACTTCCAGGTAATATCCGTTGGACGCGCCGATGACCGGCATCATGACGAGAAGCGCGATGGCCAGCAAGGCGGCGCGCAGCCAGCCCGGGATCTTCGCGACGTACACGATCAGCACCGACGTCTGGAACAGCAGGAAGGCCAGGACGGAGCGCGGGAAGCTCGCGACGGCGAGTCCGGACACGATCAGCAGCCCGACCGTCAGCGCGATCCTCGTCACGCGCGCTCCCGCACGACCTCACCCAGGAGGCCCTTCGGCCGGAAGATGAGGATCAGGATCAGGATCGAGAAGGCGAAGATGTCCTTGTACTCGGCGCCGAACGCGCCGCCGGTCAGCAGGGAGAGGTAGGACGCGGCGAAGGCCTCGAGCAGCCCCAGCACGATGCCACCGACCATCGCGCCGGGGATGTTGCCGATTCCGCCGAGGACGGCGGCCGTGAACGCTTTCAGGCCCGGGATGAACCCGGTGTAGGGGTTGATGAGCCCGTACTGCACGCCGAAGAGCACCCCGGCAGCGCCGCCCATCGCGCCGCCGATGAGAAACGTCAGCGAGATGATGCGGTTGACGTTCACGCCCATCAGGCTGGCCGCGACCTGGTCCTCCGCGACGGCGCGAATCGCGGTGCCGATCTTCGTGCGGTTCACCAGCATGTGGAGCGCCCAGAGCATCAGCAGCGCGGCGCCGATCACGACGAGCGACTTCACGGAGACGTCGATGGTCGACGTGAGCTCGAAGCGGCGGTTCAAGCCGCTCATCGTCGGATAGACGAGGTTGAAGGCGTTGCGCCAGATCGACTCGACGAGGCGAATCGCGTCTTGCAGGAAGAAGGAGACACCGATCGCCGAGATCAGCGGGATGAGTCGCGGGGCGTGGCGCAGCGGGCGGTAGGCCACGCGCTCGATGGTGACGGCGAGCAGCCCGCTGACCACCATGCCCGCGACGATGATCAGCGCGAGGACGAGGACCCAGGGTAACCGTTCGAGCAGGCCGGCGGCCTTGAGGCCGAGCAGGATCTCGACCCCGACGAAGGCGCCGACGATGAAGATCTCGCTGTGGGCGAAATTGATGAACTCGAGCACGCCGTACACCATCGTGTATCCGAGCGCGATGAGCGCGTACATGAAGCCGAGGATGAGCCCGTCGAGGAGGACCTGGGGGAAGATGCTGATGAGGAGCTGAAAATCCATCGCAGTGCCGGGCGCGAGAAGACGGTCAGGCCGAGGGCGGGGGCACCCTCGGAAAACCGTGGTAGTCGTAGTCGGTTTTCAGAGGGTGCCCCCGTCCCCGGCCGGCCCCTACTTCTTGGCGCCGGGCGCGGCGATGGTCAGTCGCTTGACTTCCTTGTTGTCTCCCCACTTCTCCGGATTCTCGTCCGCCACCTGCAGCACGAAGTAGAGAGCCTTCTTCGGGTCGCCCTTCTCGTCGAACTCGACCGAGCCGGTGATCCCCGTGTGCTTCACGCCCCTGATCGCCGCCGTGACGGCGTCGCGAGTCGGTACCTTGCCGCCCTTGGTCGCGGCCTCGATGGCCTTGATCGCGATCGCCGTGGCGTCGTAAGCCTGCGCGGAAAACGGTTCGGGGTTCTTGCCGAACTTCTTCTTGTACTCGTCGGCGAACTGCTTGGCCTGCGGATACACCGAGACCGGCCCGGCCACCGACGTGTAATACATGCCGACCACGGCGTTGCCGGCGATCTTCACGAGATCGGATGAGTCCAGGCCGTCCGGGCCCATGAACTTGGCCTTCACGCCCTTCTCGCGCGCCTGCTTGAAGAAGGGCCCCGCTTGCTCGTAGATCCCGCCGAAGTAGATGAGATCGGGATTCTTGGCCTTGATCGGTGTGATGATCGGATCGAAGTTCGACTTTTCCTCGGTGCCCTCGAAGCCGACGACCTTGATGCCCTTCTTCTCGGCGTCCGCCTTGAAGAACTCCGCCACGCCCTGGCCGTACGTGGTCTTGTCATGCATCACGTACACGGTCTTGACCTTCATCGTCGAGCTGGCGAACTCGGAACCGACGACACCCTGGACGTCGTCCCGCCCGCACACGCGATAGATGTTCGGGTAACCGCGGTCGGTGATGGTCGGATTGGTGTTCGCCGGCGAGATCATCGCCAGGTTCACCTCTTTGTAGACCTCGGAGGACGGAATCGCGACGCCGGAGTTCAGATGGCCGATGACGACCATGATCTCCTTGTCGGCGATGATGTTCTTCGCGTTGGCGACGCCGACGTCGGGCTTCGCCTGGTCATCGAACGGCACCAGCTCGACTTTGAAGCCCTGTTTCTCGAGCGTGCTCCTGAACTTCTCCACGGCGAGCTGCGTGCCCAGCTTGATCCCTTCGCCCAGGGCCGCCTGCCCGCCGGACAGGGGACTCTGGCTCGCGATCTTGATCGTGGCCTTGCTCTGGGCAGCGATGTTGGAGCCGGCAGGCAGGAGCGCGAGCGCGAACGCCACGCAGAGGATGAGGGTCGAGCGAGCGTAGGTGATCATCGGTGTCGCCTCCTGGACGCGGCGGTGTGGAGCGCGTCGTCATTATAGCGGTGGCCCCTGGAGGGCTCAAGTTACCGCTGCGACGTGCGTTGCCGGCGCGCGGCCTCGATGGCGTCGAGAAACCGGCGCGTCGCCACCGCCGGGTCGTCGGCGGCGCACACGGCGGAGATGACCGCGACGCCGTCGGCACCGGCGAGGATGACCTCAGCGAGATTCTCGAGCGTGATCCCGCCGATGCCGACGAGCGGGACCGTGATTTCGCGCCGCACGGTGCGTATGAGCTCGGGACCGACCAGCTCGAAGTCGGGCTTGCTCGCGGTCGGGAACATCGATCCGACTGCCACGTAGTCGGCGCCCTCGGCCTGAGCGGCGCGCGCCTGGGCGAGACTGTGCGTCGAGCGGCCGAGGAGCATGCCGCGCCGGAGGAGCGGTCGTGCCGCGCGCGACGGCAAGTCATCCTGGCCAAGGTGGACGCCGTCGGCATCGACGGCCAGTGCCATGTCCAGCCGGTCATTCACGATGAAGGTCACGCCCGCGCGCCGGCACCGCTCGCGCATCCGCTCGGCGATCGGCAGAAGCTGGCCCGAGGGCCACTCCTTTTCACGGAGCTGCACCATCCGGACTCCGCCGGCAATCGCCGCCTCCAGGACGGTTTCAAGATCTCGGCCGCGCGCGGCGACGCGGTCGAGGATGACGTACAGGGTCGGGTTCATTGTAGCGGGGGCCGCGAGCCAGGGACCATCGAGGGTGGGCTGTATCCAGATGGGGCGCGTCGAGCCTCCCGCGAGCCAGGGACCATCGAGGGTGGGCTGTATCCAGATGGGGCGCGTCGAGCCTCCCGCGAGCCAGGGGCCATCGAGGGTGGGCTGTATCCAGATGGGGCGCGTCGAGCCTCCCGCGGAATGGACATCGGAGTTCGGTTAGCCGTGAAGTCTGAGACCGTCGGCGCTGGTGAAGCGCCCGCTCACGAACGCTGGATCGCTCAGCACCTTGAGCTGAAATGGGATCGTCGTCTTGACGCCCTCGATCACGGTCTCGGCGAGGGCGCGCCGCATCCGGTCGATGGCCTCGGCGCGATCGCCGCCGTGCACGATGATCTTGGCCAGCAGCGAGTCATAGAACGGCGGCACGGCATAGGGCGCCATGAGGTGGCTGTCGACCCGCACGCCGAAGCCGCCCGGCGGGACCCAGGCCGTGACCCTGCCGGCGCTCGGCGCGAATGTCTCCGGGTCCTCGGCGTTGATCCGGCACTCCATGGCATGGCCGTCGAAGCGGATGGCGTCCTGCCGAAACCCCAACGACTCGCCGGCGGCGATCCGGATCTGCTCGCGCACCAGATCGATGCCGGTCAGCACCTCCGTCACCGGATGCTCCACCTGGATCCGCGTGTTCATCTCGATGAAGTAGAAGCGCTCGGCCTCGTCCACCAGAAACTCCACGGTGCCGGCGCTGACGTAGTTCACGGCCGCTGCGGCAACCAGAGCGGCCCGATGCAGTCCCGCGCGCGTTTCAGCGGACAGGCCGAACGCCGGGGACTCTTCGAGCAGCTTCTGGTGGCGACGCTGGACCGAGCAGTCGCGCTCGCCGAGATGCACGCGGATGCCACTCCGATCGCCGAGCACCTGCACCTCGACGTGCCGGACGTTCTCGATCAGTTTCTCGCAGTAGATCTCGGACGAACCGAATGCGGCGCCGGCTTCGGACTGACAGGCGGCGAAGGCCTGGGCCGCGGTCTCCGCCTCGCGGACGATTCGCATGCCGCGGCCACCGCCACCGGCGGCTGCCTTGAAGATCACCGGATAGCCGACTTTGCTGGCGACATCCGTCGCCTCGGCCACGTCCTTCAACGGATGCTGGCTGCCCGGGACGATCGGGACGCCGGCGTCTCGCGCGATCTGACGGGCTTGCGCCTTGTCGCCCATGAGCCGGATCGCTTCAGGCGATGGACCGATGAACGTGAGCGAGCAGGCCCGGCAGATGTCCGCGAAGGTCGGATTCTCGGCGAGGAAGCCGTAGCCGGGATGAATGGCTTCGCTGTCGGTGATGACCGCAGCGGACACGATCGCCGGAATGTTCAGGTAGCTGGAGCGCGCGTCGTCGGGCCCCACGCAAATGGCTTCGTCCGCCAGCCGGACCGGCAACGACTGGGCGTCCGCCTTCGAGTGTGCGATGACGCTGCGAATCCCCATCTCCCGGCACGTGCGGATGATCCGGAGCGCGATCTCGCCTCGATTGGCGATCAGCAGCTTGTGGAACACCTGGGAAGGCCGCCGGCCTATTTCTGCTTGAACTCGGCGGGCAGCTTCTGCCACTGGTACGCGCCCACGTTGACTTGCACCAGCGTCATCCGCTCGGGGTACCAGTATCCCGTCGTGGTCTCGGTCACCACGTAACCAGGGATCTCGACGCTCTGAGGCTGCAACTGGTCGCGCGGGCCACCCGGCGCAGGGACCTGAACCGTGACCTGCTGAGCCGGGACCTGGACGTAGCGAACGAACTCGCCGTAGGTCGCCTTGTTCGGATTATAGAGATTCCACGGCATATTCGGGTGCGGCGGGCTGGTGGGGCTGACCTGAGCCCACGCCGGAACAGCCAGGACGACGACGGCGAGACCCGTGAACGCCACTCTGCGACGAGCGTCCATCATGTCGCTTGCCCTCCCGGTGGTCGCTTCACTGGCTGGGATCGATCAGGAAGAGCGGCTGACCGTATTCCACCGGCTGGCCGTTGTCCACGAGGATCTTGGTGATCCGGCCGCTGACCTTCGATTCGATCTCGTTCATGAGCTTCATGGCTTCGATGATGCACAGGATCTGACCTTGCTTGACGATATCGGCTTCACGCACGTACGGCTCGGCGGTGGGAGAAGACGCGCGATAGAACGTGCCGACCATCGGCGATTCGATCGTGGCGAGGGGGCCTGCGGACGGCCCCGCTGACACGTCGGCGATCACCGTGGCGTGCGGCGGCGCCACGGGCGCGCCCGCGACAGCCGCGGGCACGGAGCCGGCGCGGGAGAGTCGCACGCGCACGTCGCCGGACGTGACCTCGACCTCGAACAGCGCCAGCTCGTTCATCACGCCCGCGAGCTGGCGAACCAGGTCGACGACGGCGCGATGCTCGGTCGCTCGGCGGCGCGGGAGAGCCATCAGCCGGCCACCGCCACCCGGCCGAGGTACTCACCGGTTCGCGTGTCGACCTTCACGACGTCACCTTCGTTCAGGAAGAGCGGAACTTGAACGATCGCGCCGGTCTCGAGGGTCGCGGGCTTGTTGCCGCCCTGCGCGGTGTCTCCGCGCACGCCAGGGTCGGTCCGGGCGATCGCGATCTCCACGAAGTTCGGAAGATCCACCGTGATCGGGGCGCCGTCGATGTAGAGGACGTCGACTTCGGTGTTCTCCTTCAGATACTGCCGCGCCTCGCCGACCTCGTCCGCGGACAGCGAGACCTGTTCGTAGGTCTCCATGTCCATGAAGTGATAGCGGTCGTCCTTGTAGAGGCACTGCATGTGCTTCTCCTCGGAGTCGACCAGCTGCACCTTCTCTCCCGAGCGGAAGGTATTGTCGATGACCTTCCCGATTTTCATGTGCTTCAGCTTGGTCCGGACGAAGGCGCCGCCTTTGCCGGGCTTGACGTGCTGGAAGTCGACGATCATGTACGGCTGGTCGTCGAAGACGATGCGCAGCCCCTTCTTGAACTCGGCGGTCGATACCTGCATCGAGCGTCAACCTTTCCGTCTCGGGCGCGCGCGCAGCGCGGATTCGAGCCCATCGCGCGCGCCGGAATGATGCGGATCCTTCTGGAGGATCCGGCTGAAGACCGTGACCGCCTCCTCGGCACAGCCCTGGTCGAGGCAGAGCGCGCCGAAGGAGACCGTCGCGAACACATCGTCGCTCAGGATCCTGCCCAAGCCGCCGGCCTCGCCGGCCCCCGGATCGGCTCGCAACAGGCCGACCAGTGCGCGAGCTTCGCGGTCGCCGTGGTCGAGCTTCACGACCGTTTCGAGATGGCGGACGGCCACGTCGATGTGACCGCGCCGCCGGTGGATCTCGGCGGCGAGCCGGTGTGCCTGGACGTCCTTGGCGTTCGTTTCGAGAATCGTCTGTGCCTCCGCCGCGGCTTGCTCCAGGTGGTCGGCGGCCATCAGCGCCTTGGCGAGGATCAGCCGAGCCGTCGCGTACTGAGGATAGCGTACCAGCCCGTCACGGCAGATCGCCACCGCCTCAGCGAGGCGCCCGGCCTTGCGGTAGAGGTCGGCGAGCTGCGCGAACGCGAGGGATGAGGGATTGCGAGCGAGCCGCTCCTCGTGACGGCGTATGGCCGCGCCGAGCGCGAGATCGATCTCCGTCGAGGACGCGCGGTCAGCCGCGGTGATGTCGGTCATGCCTCGGCCGCCAGAGCGGCTCGGACGTCCCCGTGAGGGACGTCGTACACCAGGCGAAACGTGCCGATCGCGGGCGCCAGCACGAACGGGATGCGACCGTCGCGGCCCTTCTTGTCACGGGAGATCGCGGCGATCACCGCGTCAACGTCGATTCCGGTCACGCGTGTCGGCAGCCCAAGTCGGGACAGAACCTGTTCTTGCCGTTCGACTGTCTCGGCGCCGGCAAGCCCGAGTCGGTGCGCGAGTCGGGCCTCCGCGACGATCCCGAGCGCAACCGCTTCGCCATGCGTCCAGCGATCGAAGCCCGTGGCCGCCTCGAGAGCATGGCCGATCGTGTGGCCGTAGTTCAAGACCGCACGCAGATCCGCCTCTCGCTCGTCACGCGCCACGACGTCCGCTTTGAGACGGCATGAGCCGCCGATGAGCCGTTCAAGGGTCGGCAGATCGCGGGCCAGCAGCGCGCCGGCGTTTCGTTCGATGTCGTCGAAGTAGGCGACGTCAAGCACGATGCCATGCTTGACCATCTCCGCCAGCCCCGACCGGAACTCTCGCTCGGGCAATGAGCGAACGGTCGCCGGATCGACCACCACCAGACGGGGCTGGTAGAATGCGCCGACGAGATTCTTGGCCCGCGGGTGATCGATCGCGGTTTTCCCGCCGATCGAGGCATCGACCTGGGCGAGGACCGTCGTCGGCAGCTGGACGAAGTTGGTTCCCCGCATGTAGGTCGCAGCGACGAACCCGGCCAGGTCACCGACCGCGCCGCCCCCTAACGCCAGGACGGTGGAGGAGCGATCGAGCCCTGCGGCGAGCAGCGCGTCCCAGCATCGCTCGGCCGTCGCCAGCGTCTTGGCGGCTTCACCGACCGGCACATCGACAGCCGTGACCGTGAAGCCGGCGGTGCGAAGGCTGTCGGTCACCGCCTCGCCGTAGAGTCGGCGCACGGCCGGGTCGCTGACGAGCGCCATGCGGGAGCCCAGGCCGAGTGGCCGGGCGTGATCGCCGACCTTCACCAGCGCGTCGGTCTCCACCACGATCGAATACGACCGGGCTCCAAGATCGACCGGAATGATCATCGGTTGATGCTCGTATCGCTCACCGTGGGCAGCGGGGCCGCAGCTCCGCCGATTCCGGAGATCCGCGCTACCATGCTTTGAGCTGCTCCTGGTAGGCGGCGTAGTTGCGGCGGATCTCGTCGATTCCATCGCCGCCGAACTTTTCGAGAAACGCGTTGGCCAGCACGATGGCCATCATGGCCTCGCCCACGATCCCGGCTGCAGGGACAGCGCACACGTCGCTGCGTTCGACAACCGCTTCCACGGCTTCTTTGGTCACCACGTCCACCGAGCGGAGCGGCGTGCGGAGCGTCGAGAGCGGTTTCATTGCAGCCCGCGCGACGACAGGCTGGCCGTTGGTCACGCCACCCTCGAGGCCGCCCGCATTGTTCGTTGCGCGCCGGAAGCCATCGGCGGCGTCGAACAAGATCTCGTCGTGCACCGCGGAACCAGGTCGGCGCGCGGTCTCGAATCCGAGCCCGACCTCGCAGCCCTTGATCGCCTGGATGGAGCAGAACGCCTGCGCGATGCGGCCATCGAGGCGGCGATCCCACTGGACGTACGAGCCCAGTCCGACAGGGCAGCCGAGCGCGACGACCTCGAAGACGCCACCGAGCGTGTCGCCTTTGGTCTTGGCTTCGTCGATCGCCGCGATGATCGCGCGCTCCGTCTCGGGATCGGCGCAGCGTACCTCGGACGTCTCGGCCCGCTGGCGCAACTGCTCCCAGGGCAGATCGAGCTCCGGCGAGATCCGAACCCCGCCGATCTCGGTGACGTGGCTCAAGATCGTGATGCCGAACTCGCGCAGGAGGCGCTTGGCCACTCCGGCGACGGCCACCCGGGCGGTCGTTTCCCGAGCGCTCGAGCGCTCGAGGACGTTGCGGATGTCACGGTGTCCATACTTCATGGCCCCCGCGAGATCGGCGTGTCCTGGCCGCGGCTGGGTGACCTGCTTTGGCGCGGTCCCGGATTGGAGCGGCGCCACCGACATCGTGGCCTTCCAGTTTTCCCAGTCACGGTTGGCAATGGTGAGCGTCAGTGGACTGCCGAGCGTCAGACCCCACCGGACGCCCGCACTGATGTGCGCCTGATCGCGTTCGATTTTCATACGCCCGCCGCGCCCGTAACCTCGCTGACGCCGGGCGAGATCCTCGTTGATGTCGGATTCGGCCAGAGGAAGCCCCGCCGGCACCCCGTCGATGACGGCGGTCAACGCCTCACCGTGGGATTCGCCAGCCGTGAGAAAACGAAAGATCTCGGCCATAGGGTGAAGGAAGCTTACCACGCGGCCGCGACGGCGGCTGCCGCCGCGGCGACTGCGGCCGCGGCGACTGCCGCTTCTAGCGAACTGGGGGCCTCGAAGGCCCCCAGACCCCCATACGCTCGGCGCACCCCAGCAAAGCTGTGGCGCTCCTCGATACTCCGACAGGCTCCTAGCCTAGCGGACCGGCGGCACTGTGGGGCCGGTCGCCCGGGGAGCCTCCCTCAGAACGGTCGGCGTGATGAAGATGAC
Organism: Methylomirabilia bacterium; assembly: GCA_041490825.1. Classification (GTDB taxonomy): domain Bacteria; phylum Methylomirabilota; class Methylomirabilia; order Rokubacteriales; family CSP1-6; genus JBGPTW01. Next base: position 53,510 of record JBGPTW010000001.1, read on the forward strand.
GAGCTCACGGTTTGGGCTGGTCGAGCGCGTCGTTTGCTTGAAGAGCCAGCCGATCACTGGGATGTCGCCGAAGAGCGGCACCTTGCTGGTATTCTCCGTGTCCGTCCGCTGCGCGATGCCGCCGATGACGAGAGTCTCGCCTTCCTTGACGATGACTTCGGTCTCGGCCTTCTTCTTGGCGATGAGCGGCAGCGTTCCGCCACTGGTTCCCGCCGGTACGGAACCGCTGACCGAATTGTCCTCGATGTTCAGCTTCATCTTGATCTTCGTCACCTGCGGCTCCCGGATGACCGTGGGCGTCACCTCGAGCTTGAGCGTGGCGTCCTTGAACGACACCTGGGTGCCCGCCGAGCTGACCGTCGCGAACGGCACGTCGGAGCCGACGGCGATGATGCCCTTGACGTTCTCGATGGTCACGATCTCAGGTCGCGAGAGTGAGCGGGTCTTCCCCAGGGTCTCGAGGGCGCTCAGCGCCAGGTTCAGATTGAACCGAGGACCGATGATGCCGAAGCCGATGCCGAGGCCGCTTCCGGGACTCGACGACGGCAGGTTGACGATATTACCGCCGAGCGGCAATCCCGTCACGGCACTCACGGGAAGACCGAACGGCACGCGTTGCGTCCCGTCGGCCGCGGTCAAGAATGGGTTGTTGAACGGGGCGGACGGCACGCCCGTGCCGGCGTTTGCCGTGTTGATGCCTTGACCGACGAGAACGTTCCGGAAGTCGCGGCCGATCCCGGCGCCACCCCAGGACACGCCCAGGTCGAGCAGATCGGTCCGGTTGATGTCGTTCAGCCGCGCCTCGATCTTGATCTGCGGGAGCTGCACGTCGAGTGACTCGCGAATCAGCTTCTTGATGCGTTCCAGGTCCTTGTCATAGTGACGGATGAAGATCGAGTTCGTCGGCTTGTGTGCCCGGATGCTGATGCCCTTGGCGAGCAAATCTTGCGAGGGCATCGGAGGAAGCGACGGCGCCCCGATTGCCCCCGTGCCGAACACCCCTGAGAACGGTGGCGCCGGTGCCGCGGCCGCCTCGCCTCCTGTGGCTGACATCCCGAGCAGGCCCTGGAGTGTCTTGGCCACGTCATCGGGATCCGCGTACGCGAGACGGATCGTCTCCTCGCGCAGTGGCCCGCGGGCCTGTTGCTCGGCGAACGCGGCCTCGGCGGCCGCCGCCCGCTGGCGCGCCTCCTGCTCCTTGATCTGCGCCTCAGCGGCGCGGGTGCGGATCTCGGCGTCCGCCTTGCCTCGCGCCTCTTCAGCCCTGACCCGTGAGTCTTCCAGCTTCGCCACGGCGTCGCGCTCCTTCGTGAGCTGGTCGCTCGTGATGATGCGGAGCACGTTGCCCTTCTCAATTTTCCGGAGGTCTTTGGCCTCCAGGATGATCTCGAGCGCCTGCTCCCACGGAACGTTGCGGAGCGTGATCGACATCTTGCCCTTCACGTCATCGCCGATCACGATGTTCTTTCCGCTCTCAGCGGCGAGGATCCTGAGGAGATTGACGACGTCGGCGTCCTTGAAATCCAGCGAGATCAGCCCGGTGGAGGAGCCGACGGGCTGACGCGGCGGGGCCGATGGGGCCGCCGGCACCTGGACGACACGGATCTCGGGAAGCGGCAGCGGCTTTCGGTCGACTTCTGCGCGCGGGTTGGGCTGAACCACGGTGGATTCCGGCACGACCACTGCCGTGGAGCCCGCACGGGCTGAAAGCGCAGCCGTCACTACCGCCGGTGGCTTTAGCACGGCAACCGGCTTGACGACCGCCGGCGCCGCCGGAGCGGATCGCGTGGGCGGAGGCGAGGCCGGTCCGGCCTTCGGAACCACGATGGCGAGGCCGTCGGATTCCTCGGTGATGACATAGCCGGCCTTCCGGGTGAACTCGATCACCACCCGGGTCAGTCCCTTGCGGTACTGACTCCCGCGGACCTGTCTGAGAGGCGCCTCGGAGAGCTGCAGAGGCGTCTTCCGCCATTCGAGCGTCGTGTCCTGTAAGTCCACGACGAGGCGGTAGGGAGAATCCATGAACTCGGCCTGATACTGGGCCGGGGCCGAAGTCTTGAGCACGATCGTCGTGGCGTCCTGCCCATTCACCACCACGACATCGTGGAGTCTCGCGATCCCCGGGGCCTGAAGCTCTCCGGCCGCAGCGGTGACCGGCAGTAGCATGATCAACGCGAAGCGTCGGGCAAATCCGAGCATCGTGTGACCTCGTCGGCGTCCCATTCAGTCCGTCTGCATCCTTAGGACGACCCGGTTAGTGGTGGACCCCGGTTTTGGCGCGACGGCAAACACGATGCTGTCCACGCCGATCTCGACGACTCGCCCGTCGCCGAGAGTGTCACCGGGCTTGAGGATGTAGCCGATGCCTTTGGCGTCTTCGACCAGTGCCAGCGTTATCGCGCCGCGAACGATCGCCGTCAATTTCGTCGCGGTCACCGAGAGACCGGCGGGAGCGTCCTGCAGCCGGGCCTCGATGTTTTCGAACGGATCGCGGCGGCCCTTCGGCTCATAACGGACGCGCGCCGTGGTCAGCGCCTGGGCCATCGACTGCGAGGTCAGGGCGGCCGCCTGCGGGTTTGCCAGGTTCGGAACCGGCTTGACGGCAGACGCCACGGCCACCGGCGCCGGCCGCTGCGGTGGAATGGCAACTGGCTTCGGCGCCGGCGGTGAGCCGCCACACGCCGACAGCGCCATCGTGAGCGCAAGCGACCAGAGGACCAGGTTGCGGTGGCGCATCACTTCGTCACCGGCTTCGGCGGCGCCGGCGAGCCGACCGGTCTGTACGTGTACGTGGCGAGCGTGAGCTCGGCTCTCATGGTGTTCTTGTTCTTCACCAACCCGAGGAACTTCCAGTCATTGACCGTGACGATCCGGGGGAGCCCCGACAGTCGATCGAAGAACGCGCCGATCTGGTGATAGCCGCCTTCGGCCGTGAGCGTGATCGGGATCTCGGCGTAGTAGTCGCGGATGCGGGGGTCCCGCGGCTGGAAGAGCGCGACGTCCAGCGCCGACTGGTACGCCGTTTCGTGGATCGTGCGGTAGAGCTGCGGCATTTCCTTCTCGCTGGGAAGCTTTTCCGTGAGCGCGGCGAGCTTTTGCTCCACCTCGCCGGCCTGCTTCTTCAGCGCTTCGAGCGTGGCCAGGTTCGCGCGATTCTGCGCGATCTCGGCCTTCAGCCCGGCGTACTGCTTCTCGAGCCCCAGAATCTGCGCCTGGGCCGGAGCGAACACCAGGTAGTACGAGAGCCCGCCGATCAGCGCGAGTCCGGCAAAGCCGATGATCAGCTTGTGCTGCTTCGGGAGATTGACGATCGGGTCCAGGAACGCTGGTAATTCCATTTTCAACTCTCAAAACGACAGGTGATCTCGAAGTTCACCAGACGGGGGCTCCGGGTGAGGTCCTGTCGGGAGCTGACGATGTCGATCTCTTTGAAGCGTCCCGACGACCGGAGATTGGACATGAAGTCGGCGATAGCCGTGGATGTGAACGACGCCCCGGTCACGCGGATCGTGGCGCCACGCTCCTCCAGGCCGGTCAGCCAGAGATCGCGGGGCACCGTGTCGGCCATCGAGTCCAGCATCACGATGAGTCGCGTCTGGCTCTTCGTCAGCTCCTGGACGGCGTCGACCCGCTTGAGGAGGTCCGCCAGCTGATCCTTGATCCTGCCGGCCTGACTGACCTTGATTCTCAGGGCATTGAGCTCTGCGGTGGACTGTGTGACGTGCACGGTCAGCTCGGCTTCCCGGCTCTGGAGGTGATTCCACCACAAGCCTCCACCGAGGACCGCGACGACATAGAGGCCGGCGAAGGCCATGCCGATGTTGAACTCTGGAAGTCGGAACTGGAACGATGGCCCGCCGGCCTTGCGTCGACCGCGCCGCTCTGGAGGCGCGAGATTGATCTTGATCATTACTTCTTACCTTTGTCTCCCGATCTCCGGAGTCCCAGCCCGACCGCCACGGCCAGCGCGGGTCCGGAGGCTGCTACGGCCTCCGCCAAGGCATCATCCACGGAGATGCGCTCGAACGGGCGGGCCAATTCGACGGGGATGCCCCAATTCGACGACAGATATTCGGTCAGCCCGGCCACCTGCGCCGACCCACCGGCCAGGATGATCTTGCCGATCCTCTCCGACTCCGTGGTCGAGGCGAAGAAGTCGAACGTGCGCTGGACTTCGAGCGAGAGCTCGTGTGAGACGTCTTCGATGGCCGGGACCAGCGCGTCCCACTCCACGCTGGGGTCCTTGCCGAGCTTGGCGGCTTCGGCCTGGTCGAACGGGATCGACAACCGCTGTGCGATGGCCTGCGTGTACTGGTTCCCGCCAAACGGGATGTCGCGGGCGAAGATCGTCGCGCCGTTGCGCACGACGTTGGTCTTCATGACCGAGGCACCGATGTCGATGAGGGCGACCGCCTCGTCGCTCGACTCGGGAACGTTCAGCTCGAACTGGTTGCCGAGCGCGAACGTGTCGACGTCGACGACGATGGGATTGAACCCCGCATCCTCGACGACACCGACGTACTCCTGAACCTTGGACTTCTTCACGGCGACCAGAATCAGATCGAGGTTGCCGTCGTCAACGCCGACCACGTAATAGTCGATGTACACTTCCTCGACGGCAAACGGAATGTGATGCTCGGCCTCGAGCAGGATGGCGCCCTGGAGCTCTCGAGGCGGGACCTCCGGCATCTGGATCTTCTTGATGATGAGCTCCCGCCCGCAAATGCTGATGGCGGCGTCATGGCCCTTGATTCCAGCGGTGGTCACTGCTTCCTTGATCGCGGCGCTCACTGTCGCCGCGTCCTTGATGGCACCATCAGAGATTGCATCGACCGGAAGCGGTACGACGCCAAGCGCGCTCAGCGTGTAGCCGCCATTGGACGGCGTGACCTGAACGACCTTGATGGTGCTGGACCCAATGTCCAAGCCGAACATCTCCGGCGGCTTGCGCAAGAACTTCAGATTAAACATGTCTTTTTCACTCGTTTGCGAAAGAGTAGAAGTTAGTATAGGGGTCTAACCTCACAGGACAAACGTTTTCTGATATACCACGCCTTGGGTTTTCGCCGAGGGATGCCACTACGTCTCGGCGATTTGGCCGTCTTCGGCCGGCTGGCCGTAAGTGCATACCGACGCGTGAACGAGGCCGTGCTACGCGGATCCACCTGCGTGCCGCGCCGAGCAAGGGGCTCGTCACGCCGTCCGCTGTGGGACTAGTAAACGTGGGGGCCCCGAAATGGCCCCCACACCCCCAGACGCTCGGCGCACCCCAGCAAAGCTGTGGCGCGCCTCGATACTCCGACGGGCTCCTACGGCAAGCGCTGCCGGCAACGCGAAGACGGCGAGTGCGCCCTCGAAGAAGGTGTGGGCTTGGCGATCTCGCCGGCACATCGGTCTAGGGTCCAGGCACCATCGGACGCTTCTTCCGTTTCATAGTCGGCCGCGCCCGCGGCACGCAAGGAGGGGGCCAATCCGGAGTCACGGTCCAGGCGAAAAACGCCTCGAACATCGCGCGATTCGAGCCACGGAGCTCGTCGGGTCGCCAGATTGACAAGGACGCCTGGCCAAAATGCCGGCCAGGGATTCGTCTAAAGCTTCGACCGGGATACCGAGACCTTCACCTTTCCGTCCAGCCCGGGTCTTTCGCCGCCAGATACCTTGAACCTCTGTCTTCCCCCGGGAACGCCGTCGACTTCGGCATCGATCGACCCGGTGCCTGTCACGACTTTCAATCTGCCGGAACCATTCATGGTTGCCGTGGGCGGCAGCGGTAGGGCGGCGAGCGTGAAGTCCTTGGAGGACACGTCCTTGAAGAAGAGAGTGACCTCTCCGGACTTATAAGAACCTGAAACATAGCCACCGGAAGACGTATCCGCCCTGAAGCCGATCTCTGGCTGGAACGATGCGAGGCTCGACAATGTCGGGCCGAGTGTCAACGAGTTGAGCTTCATCATGAACGCTTGCGGGGCTGGGTCTCCCGGGACTCCCGCGTCGGACGCCTGGTTCGCTACGGACAATCCTGTCAGCCCCAGATCGAGATTCCATCGTATGTGCACCTCGTCGATGGAAACGCTGGCATGGAGAGTCTGCCCGAGCTTCCCGGCGAGCCAGCTCCTTGCCGTCTCCGCAGGAAAACCCGCGAGGAAGAAGCCCCAGAAGGACCCGATCCAGAGTGAGGACCAGCCGATGATCGTCACAGACTGCCTGAGGGTGAAACGCAATTATTCTTCCTTCCACGCGATGACCCGCACCGACCCACCGTCCCGGCTGACGAACGCTGAACCTCTCTTGACGACGTCCGCGACTTTCGCTTCCGCTCGAACACGGAAGGTCGAGCTTTTCACGTCGATGACATCGCTGAACGTGTAGAGAATCTCGTCGTTCATCCCGGACACCTTCTTCACGTCGCCGATCTCTCGAAAAGGATTCTCAATCCTCCGATTGAGGATGCCGTCGATCAGCGCGCCACTCAGTTTTGGAGAAAGGGCCGCCAGAACGTCCCGTCCCGCGGTATTGACGTTGATGTTTCGGCCGTTCACGGGATCGGTGTAGACGGTGAGGGAGTTCTCGACTCTCTTGAATGCCTCGACTGTCAATCCGGGCACCAGGAGGAGCTCGGAGGGGTCTCGGAAGGTATAGGAGGGGTCGGCCCTCTGACTTCTCAGCCATTCTGCGACTCTCTGCGCGAGCCCGTCATCGTTGCCAACCGTCTTGAGCAGTCTGCCGAACCGCTCGACGGCCTTGTCGTCGATCTTTCCCTGGGGGGTCACGAGCGTGTTGATATTGAATCTCGATGCCTCGTCCTCGATGTGAATGGACACCATTCCGTCTCCGACCGGGAACTGCGTGACGTCTTGTGCCCATACCTCGGACAGCGCATCGATCGTGCTTTCGCGGGCATCCCGTTCGAGGAACGCCATGGCGGCTGAGATCCCGGACCGCATGATGTAAGCCGCATTGAGCGCATCGACACTCTGTTTGGCCCTCGTGACCGCCAGAAGGCTGCGGGTATTCATGGCAAGGACCAGGACGGAAAGCATCGCGACGACCAGAAGAGTCATGAGGAGAGCTATGCCCTTGTCGTTGTTCACTTCTGCGCTACTCCCGTTCCACTGTGTTTGCGATCAGGGTGGCATTGAACGCGGCCGGGTCCTCGTAGGTGGCTTTGATGAGGATCCTTTCGACCGCGATGGGATGTCCGTCCGCCTCCAGGGCGCCGATCAATCCGGACAGGTCGGCAAGCGATATCCTCTCGAAGGACATTTCGGCCTTGATTGCCTTGACGCCGTCGGCAATCGGCTTCGTCGTGGCTTTCACGGACGCCATCTTCTTCTTCAGGCCGGCCTTGACCACGATGGCATCGAGTCCTGAAAGAGACGCGCCGCTCCCGCTGAAGGCCGTTGTCCTGATGCCATCCAGATCCGTCTTCACGGAGAGATAGTCTCGACCCAGCGACATGACAGAGGCCAGCCGCTGTCGCTCTTCCGCGGATGTTTTCTCGAGCTGCCTTCCCCGACTGTAGAGCGGGACGTCGACGAACAGCACGATCGAAATGACGACGGCAACGTACGCTCCTACGCCGAGCAGGCGCCGGTCTCGCTCGGTCAGGCTTCTCAACAGCGCCATTCACTTCACCTGAACCTTGACCCGAAATCGGTACGTATTGGGGTCCACGCCCTGGACCAGCTCCTCCACCTGCGCTCCCTGCGCACCGTCGATGGCGGAAAAGAGCTTCTTCAGCCCGTCACTCCCGACACCGCGCCCATCCCCGATGACCGTGAGGCTGCCCGCCTCGACGGCCGCCTCCCTGACCTTCAGCTCGGGGTGATCAATGACGAGCCTGCCGAGACCGTGCGCGATGGCGAGATATGAAGGAGACGATGCGCCGAGGAGCGCGTCCCTCGTTTGCCGCTCCGAGACCAAGGCAACCTTCAGCTGCGCGTCTTCCTTGACGATATGTTTCACCTGCGGCATCACCGAGGAAAATACCCGCCTCGACTCGGCCTTCAATGCCGCCACCGCGTCTGACGCCGTCCGGTACCGCACATACGTATCCGCTGTCCCGAGAACCAGGACGATCGCGCTTCCGACCGAGAGGATGCGTAACGTCCTCGTGAACGTGCCGTCGTCGGCGTGTACGCCGAGGACGTTGAAGCTCGAGAATTCGGAAGCGCTCAGCGCTCCGCCAGCGACACCGGCCCAGGCAGGCCATTCCCGGGTGTCGACACCCTTCACGGCCTCAGGGCGAGGTGCGATCTGGGCCATGCGTGGGAGGAGCGGCAGGACGTGCGCTGCCGCGGCACCGGTCACGTACAGAATGTCGACCTGGTTACCCTCGTTCCGCAGCGGTGTGATGGTCGCCTCGATCCACGGCACGATGGATCGCCAGTCACCGTCGGTTCTCGTCGACCGCATCGCGAGCGGCCTTCCATCGCCGATGATCACGACGCTCGCCGAGTCGCCGTCGATGTCGAGCACTCCGTATATCCCATTGTCGTCATGGCAATGCCGGGCAAGCGATAACAGGGCAATGAAATCCGGGACGATGCGTACGGGTTTCCTTCCGTCCGGGAACAGCGCCATGTAATCGGCGGCAGTCTTCTTGGGAAGCGCCAGCGCGAACACGACGGTCCCTTTGTCCGAGCGAGCCGCCGGCGCGTTCTCGATGAGGAGGTCTTCGATGGGGAGAGGGAGGGTTCCGTCCAGCTCCGAGGGGAGAACCTTCCGGATGATTTTCGCATCGGCGAATGGCACCGTGACCGTTCTCGTCATGAACAGATGGCCAGGCAACACGGCCGTGATCGGAGCATCGGAAGGAAGCTCGGACAAGAGCTCCTCAATGGCGGATGAGGACTGCGTTTTCTCGACCTTCATTCTGCCGAATAACGACGAAAACAGCAGGCCTCGGACCTCGTGAGCGCCGATCGCGACGATGATTCCCGTGCTGCGTATCATGTCGTCGTCCTACTTCCTGCTCCACACCGGCATCACGGTGTTGATGTCCTTGCCTTTATACGAGAACGTCACTCTGACTCCAGCCGGAAGTTTGTCGGGCGAAGGCCATTCGTCCTTCCACTGCCGCCCGTCGAAGAACGAGAACGACGGATCGACGACGTGATCCAGGAGCAGGAAGGTTCGCAGATCGCTCACGGCGAGTCCCGGCTGAACGATCTTCCTCAGCAATTTGCCCTGGCCGAACTCGTAGGCCACCGTCTGAACCCAGGGCTTCGTATCCGGGTGGAATGGCGTCAGGACCGTGAAGATGATCTTGTCATTCGTGCCCGAAAACGCCACAGAGGCGCTCCTCACCTCGTGGCTGAGGGTATCGAGGGCTCCGGTGAGGGACGAGAGCTCGTCCGCTCTCTCGTCGACGGCGCGGGCGATCACCGCCGACGTCGAGAACGTGCCGAAGAGGATCGTCATCACGATGGACAGGATGCTGAGGGCGATGAGGATCTCGACGAGGGTGAATCCCCCGGCGGCTCGCCTACCGCCCATAGAGGTACTCGGCGAGCTTCAGCGTTTCGCCTCGGCGTCCTTCATTCCATGAGATCTGGAGGGATAGTTGCCTTCCGGGGAGCATCGGGACTCCCTGGGGCATGGATTCCGGGGTCGTCCATGTCTCCGTCAGCGTCCACGTATATGGCCCTTCGCTGCCTGTCGTTTCGCCTCCCGGCACGCCCGTCAATTCTCCTTCGCCCATCAGCCTCTCGGCCACGAGCCTCGCGCCCTCCAGCATCTCCGCGGACTCCGCCATCATCACCGAGCGACTCTGAAGCGACAGAAGCGCGACCAGCGCGACGGCGATGATGGCGATCGAGACGAGGACTTCCAGCAGTGTGAAGCCTCGCTCAGTCCTCACGGACTTCGAACCTCTCCCCGAGAGCGGGAATCACGACGGTGTAGGCCGTTCCACCCGTGCCCGAGAGTGTGATCGACGCCTCGTCCCTGAATCCGGACGGAAAGAAGCTGATCGACACCAGTCCCGTCGTCACAGGCTCGGTGCCGATCACCACATTCCGGATGAAGACCCGGCTCGGCACGCGCGACCTCACGCCGCCATCTCCGTCCCAGTATTCACGGCTGTCCAGATCCAGCGTGAGGACGCGCTTCTCCTTCGTGAAGAGGGCTTCGTCCGAGAGCCGCCTGACGGTATAGACGAGTCTCCTGGCTGAGCCCTTGAGCTCCGCGGTCTCTCCTCCCGCGAGCTTTGGCACCACATACGACAGCGTGATCGCGAGGATGCTGAGAACGACCAGCAGCTCGACGAGAGTGAAGCCGCGGGTCGCAGCGTCACATGTTCCAGCTTTGGAGGTCGGCATCCTTACCGTCGCCCTCGGGTCCGAGGGAATAAAGGTCGAACGTCCCGTGCTCTCCGGGCGACAGATATTGATACGGCCTGCCCCACGGATCACTGGAAGCCTTGGAGAGATAGCCTCCCTCTTTCCATCTTCGGGGGAGCGGGGCAATGTCCGGCTTTCTGACGAGAGCCTCGAGCCCCTGCTCAGTCGTCGGATAGGCTCCGTTGTCGAGCTTGTAGAGATTCAACGCACCTTCGATGCCCTTGATGTCGACCTGCGCCTTGGTCTTCTTCGCTTCCTCAGGCCTGCCCATGATTCTCGGGACGATGATGCCGGCCAGAATGGCAAGGATGACGACGACGATCATGACTTCGATGAGCGTGAATCCTCGTGAGTCGCGCGGCGCGCGGCGCACAGCCAGGTCGCCCATCGTCATCTCAGGTGGCTCATCTCCAGGACGGGGAGCAATATTGCAAAGACGATGAAGCCGACGATCAGGCCCATGACGAGGATCATCATCGGCTCCAGGAGGGTGAGAGCTGTCTCGAGTCTTCGGTCGAGCTCCCGTTCCTTGGTATCTCCGATTCTGGCGAAGATCTCTTCGAGGTTTCCGCCCGCCTCGCCGACGGTGATGAGGCTGAGCGCGCTTTGCGGGAAGAAGCCTGATTCCCTGAGCGTGTGGGTCAACGATTGTCCCTCCAGCACGGCCTCCTGCGCGTTGGACAAGACCTTCTCCATTCCCGAATGTCCGGCGGCCTTGCTGGCGATCCCGAGTGACCGTGACAGCGGTACCCCGCCTTTCAAGAGCGCCTCCATGATCCGGCCGAACCGCGCCGTCCGCATGGAGTGAAGGGTGCCGCCGATGTAGGGGAGCCGATCGACAACGCGCTCGAATAGCTGCCGCCCCTTGTCCGTCTCTGAAAACCGGTAGCCGGTGTACGAGATCACGACGATCAGCAGGAGGATGACGGGCCAGTACGTGGAAAGGACGCCCGTGAAAGCGATCAGCACGATGGTCGGCCAGGGCAGCGCCTTCCCCACGTCCTGAAATATCGTCACGACCTTCGGCACCACCGACGTCAACAGGTACGAGAGGATCACGAAACCGATCAGGGCCATGAACGCAGGATATGTCATGGCCGCCCGGACCTTGCTCACGACCCTTTCACGTCGTTCGAGGTGCTCCGAGAGGTGCGCGAGGGCGTCTTCGAGCATGCCTCCCGCATCTCCCGCGGCGACCATGTTCACGTAGAGCTCGTTGAAGACGTCCGGGTCGTGGGACAGCGCAATCGCAATGGCCTCGCCGTCCTTCACCTTGTCTCTGACACCGGCCAGGACGGCCTTGAATCGCGAGTTGCTCTCTTCGTCCACGAGAACCGTCAGAGCCTCGATCATGGGGAGACCTGACGTCAGCAGTGTCTTGAGCTGATACGTGAACAGCGCCAGGTCCTTGAGCCCCGGTCTCGTCGCCCATCTCAATCTGGTGAAGATCGACGACGCCTCTCGTCTGGTTTCCGTGAGAGGCTCCATGAGGAATACTCCGCGATCTTTCAGCGAGCGTCTGGCTGTGGACTGGTCCTCGGCATCGATCACACCGGAGGTGGTCTTTCCGGTCGCCCTGTAACCTCGGTATCCGTACAACGGCATAGGGTTGGAGAGACCTCATTCCTCCTGCATGACCCGCAGAACCTCTTCGATCGACGTCGTTCCCGACAGCACCTTCTCCGCGCCGTCGACGATCATCTTCTTCATCGCCTTCTTGTCGGCTTCCGTCCTGATGCTCCTGGAATCCCCCCCCTGCAGGATGACCTTGCGTATGTCGTCGTCGATCTCGAGCAACTCATAGACGCCGTTTCGGCCGAGATAGCCCGTCCCGAGGCATTCATCGCAGCCACCCCGACGGTACAGGATCTGATGAACTGGCCGCGACGTGTGGCCCACGACGCCCAAGACCCGAAGATCATCGGCGCCCGGCTCGTAGTGCTCCCGACATCGAGGACAGAGCACTCGTATCAACCGCTGGGCGATCACCCCGATGAGGGACGACGAGACGAGGAAGGGCTCGATCCCCATGTCGACGAGTCTGGTGACTGCTCCGGCTGAATCGCTCGTATGCAGGGTCGAGAGCACCAGGTGCCCCGTGAGGGCGGCCTGGATGGCCATGTCGGCGGTCTCTCTGTCCCTGATCTCGCCGACCATGATGATGTCGGGATCCTGCCGAAGGATGTGCCTCAATCCTCGGGCAAACGTCAGTCCGACCTTCGGGTTCACCTGCATCTGTCCGATCTGTTTCAGCTGATACTCGATGGGATCCTCGACCGTCAGGATGTTCTTCTCGGACGAGTTCATGGAGGAAAGCGACGCATACAGCGTCGTCGTTTTTCCACTTCCGGTCGGGCCCGTGATGAGGATGATTCCATTGGTCCTGTTGATGAGCCTCGAGTAACGCCGAAGCATCCCGGTCGCGAGCCCGAGATCCTCGAGGCCGATCATGACGCGCTCGCGATCGAGGAGCCTCAGGACGAGACGTTCTCCAAAGGCCGTCGGGATGGTGGACGCCCTGATGTCCACGTCGCGTCCGGCGATCCTGACCCGTATTCCTCCATCCTGGGGAAGTCGCCGCTCCGCCACATCCATGCCGGCGATGACCTTCGCCCTGGACACCACGGAACGATACAGTCCCTTCGGGATGGACTGGATCTCGTGCAGGATCCCGTCGACCCGGAACCGGACCTTCGCCTCGGTCGCCAGCGGCTCGAAATGAATGTCGCTGGCCCTCTTCTGCAGGCCTCGCGAGAGCAAGGCGTTGACCAGCCGGACGGCCGGCGCCTCGTCGTCAGACCATTCGAGAAGATCTTTGCTCTCTTCGACGGCTGAGACGTCGTCGATCACGAACGTCGCGTGTTCGTCGCTGGCGGCTTCGTGGTAGACCTTGTTGATCAGGTCGAGCAGTTCCCGTTCATCCATGAACATCGCTCGGACCGGAGCATTGAGGATGTGTCGGAGATCGTCGATGGGCTGAAAGTCGTCAGGGTGAGACGACGCCACGACCACCGTGTCTCCCTCGGTCCTGATCGGTAAGAGCGAGAACCTCTTGGCGTACGAGAACGAGACGTGCTTCAGGAGGGATCTATCGATATCCGTCATTCTTGTCGCGGCCGTCCATCTGTTCCCGGGATTTCTCGAGCTCTCTCCGTTTCTTCTCCGTGATCTCGCCGAGGGTCGAGTCCTTCACGATCGTCGGCGTGATGAATATCAGAAGGTTCGTCTTCTCGTCTTGCCGATTGTAGTAGCGGAATAGCCAACCCAGAATGGGGATGTCCCCCAGGAGAGGGACTTTGCTGCGTAGCCTGGTCGAGTTGTCCTTGATCAGGCCGCCGATGGCGATTGTTTCTCCATCCTTGGCGACGACGGTGGTGCTGGCATACCTCTTGTTGATGACCGGGCCGATCTTGTTCGGATCGAAGCCGACCTCCTGGGTTAGCGAGGATATCTCCTGATAAATGTCCAACTTCACGAAATTGCCTTCGGTGACGCGAGGGGTGAGCCTCAGCGTGATGCCGACGTCTTTTCGGTCGACGGTGGTGAGGACGTTTCCGCCCGAGGTTTGGCTCTGCCCCGAGACGAACGGGACGTTTTCGCCGACGACGATCTCCGCCTTCTGGTTGTCGGTCGTCAGCAGGTGAGGGGTGGAGAGAACGTTGACGCCTTTCTCGGTCTGCAACGCCCTGACAAAGGCCAGGACGTTCACGAACTGCACTCCATTGAAGGTGATGAAACCCTTCACGACACCGGCGGCCAGACCGGACAGGCCAGCCAGGCCTGACGGTCCTTGGGAAGCGGCGGCAATGCCGCCGAAGCTGGTGCCGGCGAAGCCGGTCGTCGATCCACTGCTCGGAACGGTATCGCCGAGCTTGAACTCGACTCCCAGTTCCCTCAGCTTGGTGTCGGAAATCTCGATGATCGCGGCTTCGACGTACACCTGTCGCCGCCGGATATCGAGCTGCTTGATGACCTGCTTCAGAGCATCGTAATCCTCGGGCGCTGCGACGATGACGAGGGAGTTCCTGGCCTTGTCCGCGGTGACGGTGACCGGCCCGGTCAGTGTCACGCTGATAGGGAGCTGACCTGGTTGGGTCGATTGAGCCGGTTGCCTCGCGAAAAGGGTCGTGAGCGTCTTCGCGATGTCTTCCGCCTCGGCATACTCCAGCGGATAGACGTTGATCTTTCCTTCCTGTCTGCGTTTGACGTCGAGCTTTGCAATGACGTCCTTCATCACGGCGTAATCTTCCGGCGCTGCCACGACGATCACGGCGTTCCTGGTCTTGTCGGCGGTGACGCTGACCGGGCCGGTGAGCGTCGCGCGCATGCCCGGTGGCGCAACTGGTTGCGTGGGCTGCTGTCTGGAAAACACCGCCGTTAGGCTCTTGGCGATTTCTTCGGCATCGGCGTTGTCCAGGGTGTAGACGTGCAGCTCGGCTTTTCCGCGCGGCGGTTCCTTGTCGAGGCCGGACAGCACGGAGGCGAGCCGCTCGACGTTTCTCGCCGCGTCGGTGAGGATGATGGTGTTCGTCTGGAGATCGGCACTGACCACGCCATTCCTCGACACCAGAGGGGTCAGAATCCGGATCGCTTCATTGGCGTTGAGATAACTCAAAGGAATCAAGCGGGTGACGAATCCTTCACCGCTTCCCTTCGATACGACCTCGGTCCAGTTCTGTCTCGCCTCGCTGAGGGGGATGATCTGAATGAGATCGTCGGCAGGCACGGCAGCGTAGCCCTTGAATTGGAGAATTTCGAGGAGCAGTTGGTACAACTCCTCGACGGGAACGTCTTTCGGCGTGATGACCGTGACCTTTCCCGTGACCCTCTCGTCGAAGACGAAATTCTTGCCGGTGACGTCGCTGACCAGCCGGATGAAGACCGGAAGCTCGACGTCCTTGAAGTCGACCTTCACGGCTTTCGGGCGTTGCGACGGCTTTGCCTCACGGACCGAACGACGCTCGACGTCGACAGCCTGAGCGGAAGAGGCCACGATCGCTGCCGGCGTGGTGGACGAGCGTGCCAGCGAACGGTCCGTAATCGCCCCGGCGGCGGGCCGCGGCATGACGATGCTCAGGCCCGTCGGATCGCTGTGAATTGCATACTCGGAGCGACCCGTCAGCTCGACGATGACTCGGGTGACACTCTTGCGGTACTGCGTGCCGTGAATCTGCTTGACTGGCTCCGTTCCCACGACGAGTGGCGTGGCCTGCCAGCCGTAGGTCGTTTCCTGGAGGTCCAGCACGAGCCGCGGAGGGGAATCCAGCAGCCTGGCGCGATATTTCGGGAGGCTCGAGATCTCGAGATGGACGGTGACCGCCTCCGGCTCGGCCGCCACGGTCACGTCGATCAGCCGAGCCGTTGCTGCCGGGTCGCCCGAGGCGACGACGGCGAGAAGCACCACCAGGGCGAGGCTGATCGGGAACGTGGCCCCTCGTTGGGCCGCCACGTCAGTCGGTTGCCAGCTTCAGGGTCACGCGGCTTGTCTTCGACCCCGCTGGCGTGATCGTGAACATCGGGCTGCCTGCCGCCGTTTCAGAGATACGACCGTCGCCGAGTGGTTCGGCAGTGTGAGGACCGGACGTCAAAACCGAAAATTCGCTTCCGGTACAGGAGCCCCCATGGCAAACGGATCGTCGTCACCCCGGTGCGGCCTAGTATAGGGGGCGCCGGCGCGCGGCCCAACGGTTTTCTTGGCAGGGCGTCGTTGCAGGCCTCGCGTGCTAACGGATCTCGATATTCGCGGTCTCGCGTCTTCCGTTGCGACTGTAGTCCAGGGCGATTTTCGGCTGATTCCGTATCTGCTGGAATAGCTGGTAGAGCGCATCCGGGCTCTTGATCTCGACGCCGTTCACTCTCTCGACGACGTCGTTGTTCTGGAGGCCCAGCTTGGTGTAGAAGCTCGCGGGGGCGATGTCGAAGATCGTGTAGCCGGCTATCTTTCCGCCAACCAGGTAGGGAACCACTCTCGCCTGGGTCATGACCTTGTTGAGGTCCGACAGCGCGCCTTCCACGTCCCGTGGGTCGAGCCGTATCCCCGCTCGCATCGAGGGAGTTGCGCCGATCCCCTGCGGGTTCGGAGGCTCGCCGTCCACGAACTTCACCTCCACGACTGCCTTTTGGTCTCCGTTCTTCAAGACAACCCTGTTCACGCCGATCTCATCGATGAGCCAGCCGCCACCGACGTCGTCCCTGAGCCTATAGAGTTCCTGTGCCTTACCGGCCGGGGCAAGGATCACTGCGGACGGATAGGCTCCGGTTGTCGTACCGATGAGCTTCACCGGCGGCGCAGGTCCTACAGCAGGCTGAGCCGCGATTTGCGCTTCAAGGACGCGAGGGGGCAAGGACCGAACCGGCGTCCCGACCGCTCGAGGCATGACAAACGAAGGGGGCCGTTGCAAGGCCCCCTTGACGACGGTATTCACGAGGTCCGCGGCAATGAACGTCGAGACGACGACGAAGCAGAAGGTCAACAACGGATTGAGCAGCCGCGACGTCAAGAGTTGGCCGGGTTACCGATACGCCAGCGGCCCGCCATCACTCTGTCTCGATCTCTCCTCTTCGCTCTACTTTGGAGTCTCTGTGGTACAGTCCGAGCTCTGCCCGAAGGGACTTACGACGCCAGGCGGCAGGAGACTCGCCGAGGTCACATCCCCGAACGCAACAGGCAGAGTGAACGTCGTGGACGATGTCCCTTCGGTGCCCGAGACCGACGCTCTCGCCGTCAACGTGACGACAGTCCAGTCGGCGAATTGTTTGGCATACGTGATGGTCGCCAGGGCCGAGCCATTGCTGTCCGTCGCGGCCACCGTATTGACGCTCGCGACGTTGCCCGGTGTCAGTTGGCCGTCGTTATTCGTGTCCTCGCCTGGATCCAGGATACCGTTGAAATTGGTGTCCTCATTGAGGCAGGACGCCGAAACAATCGGTAACCACTGCGATAAGCTCACCAGAGCCCCGCACACCAACGGGTTGATCGGGGGAGGGGCCGGCGGTGTCGGGGGTGGGTTGTTCAGGATGCAGAAGACCCGCACTCCTTTGAAGTAGGCGAAGGGTGGGTCGGATGTCGCCTGTGCCGGCCGCACCGTGAACTGGACCGTGGCACCAGGCACGGGATTTCCCGCGGCATCGGTCACCAGCGCTGAGTAGCGTTTCTGGTAGTTCAAGCCGGCGGACGCCAAGGTGTTATCGGTGCCGAGGCGCACGAACAGCGGCTGTCCGCCCACGGTGAGCGTTGTCTGATTCGACACACCGGTCACCGGCACCCCGCCGAGATCGGTGACGGTGGCGGTAATGACAATGGCGTTCCCGGAGGGATTCGGACCGCAGCAGGTGACGGTGCCGGCAACGTAGGTGACCGCCGCAACCCCGGAGGCGTCGGTGATGGCCGAGGGCGACGTCAGGCTGCCGCCGCTGGGATCGTTCGTGATCGAGAAATTCACCCGGGCGTTCTTCACGAGATTGTCCGCGGCATCGCGCACGACCGCGGTGATCGTCGACGTATTGGCCGACGAGCCAACCAGGTTGACTGGCACCGTGGACGGGTTCGCCTGGACGTCCACTCGACTCACCGACGTCGCGACGAAGGTCACGTTGACGGAGTTCACGGGGGTACCGCCCGGTCCGGCCGCAGTGATAGTCGCCGGGCCGGCGGATGTCGACGATATGGTCACCGTCGCGTTGCCGGCACTGTTTGTCGTCGCAGGGCTACCCGTGAGGGCGCCCCGTGTCGCGGAGAAGGACACGGCGGCTCCGGCCACGGGCACGCCACTCTGGTCCCAGTGGACCGTCAGCGTGGCCGGTTTCCCGACCGGGAGTTCAGTGCCGCTCGCCGGTGCAGTGAAGCCGAAATTGGCGGCACTGACGGTGAGCGCGAAGGTCTTCGTCACCCCGATGCCAGAGGCGGTGATCGTGTCACTGCCCGCCTTCGTGCCTGTGACGGTGGTGGTGAACTGGCCAGTGGCGTCCGTCGTTCCGGACGCGGGTGTCAGGGTATTACCCGCTGCGGACGTGACCGTGATGGGGGCGTTCGATATCCCATTGCCCACCGAATCCTTCGCGGTGATGGTCAATGGTGTGGCGTTGCCGAAAACGAGCGAGCTGTTGCCGGAGATATTCACGGTGGTGCCGATGACGTTCACGCTGTTCGTTGCCGTGATGCCATCAGCGGTCGCGGTGAGCGTGATCGTGCGGTTGCCTTTGTTGGTGCCGAGATTGAGCTTGGCGATCACCTTGCCATTGGCGTCCGTAACGCCGCTGGAGCTGATGTCGCTGAGAAATGCCTTCGGGGCGACATCCGTGACCGAGAGCGTCACCGTCTTGCCGGTGATCGTTCGGCTGTTCGCGTCCAGGACGACGGCGGTCACGTCGACCGTGCTGGCGCCCGACGACGGGAGATTGGGGGAGCTGACGAGGAGCTCCTCCGCGGCGGCAGGCGGAGGTGGGGGGGTGCCGGTTCCTCCCGTACCGCCGGTCGCGCCGGTCCCGCCCGTTCCCGCGCTGGCGGTGGATCCGCCGCCCCCGCCTCCGCCGCAGCCTCCCAGCAGGCCGAGAAGGGCGCCCGTGACGAGCAGCAGACGCACCGATGTCCAGGCGGAGCCAGTCGTTAGCATGGAGACTCCTTGACGGCGCTGGAGCCGATGCCCAGCCCCGAGATCCCCAACTGCCTGTTCTTTTCGAGGAACATTAGTTGAACGTGTCCACCGCTCACGAGCGGAAGAGTAGCAAGTAGTATAGGGGCCCGGCCGTACACGGCAAAAGTTTTCCGTCACGGCGTGTGGGCGGGGTCCCGTCTCAGAGTGTCCCGATCGATCCCTGATCCGCGGACGTTCCCGGCCGTCAGGGATGGCCGTCACGGATAGAGGATGGTGATCCGGCCGGAGGTGGCCACGCGGACGGTCGCGGTCTGATTCGTCGTGGGGTTCCGGACCTTGAAGTCGCCTGACGTGCCCGCCGGTGGGGAGGCGGCACCGAGCGCCGTGAAGACGACGCCGGTGGCTGGCGCCCCGACTTGAACGGCGTTCGAGAGCGTGATCGATCCATCGCTCGCGGTCCCTGTCCCGGTCCACGCAGCAGCCGAGCAGACCGAGAGGTGATACGTGATCTTCGTCCCGTAATTCGGGGACGTGCCGTTGCTCGTGATGCAGACCGGCACGTTCGCCCGGATCGCCAGTCCTCGGGCTCCGTTCAAGATCGTCACGAGTTCCTGGGCGCCCGCCTTCAACGTCGATGTCTGCCAGTAGCTGATGAAGAGCGGCATGCTGACCGCGGTCACCACGGCCAGCACAGCCACGACGATCACCAGCTCGATGATCGTGTAGCCGCGGCGACCTAACTGGCAAATCCGCTCAGGTACCATCGCGCGATTCTATCGCCCCATAGGAGACCGGTCGCACCACCGACAGCAAGGAAGGGGCCAAAGGGGATTGGATCCTTGCGCCGCATACGTCCGGACAGGAGAAAGACCGTCGCACAAATTCCTCCGAGCATCACGGCGACGAACAGGGAAACGAGCGTGATTTTCCAGCCGAGGAACGCGCCGAACATCGCGGCCAGCTTCATGTCTCCACCACCCATCCCGCGGCCCGCCGTCGCCAGGATGATCACGAAGAAGATTCCGCCGCCCACGCCGATGCCGATCAGCGACTCCAGCCAGGACACCTGTCTCGTCGCCAGATTGGCCAGGAAGCCTGCCAAAATGCCGGGCAGCGTGATGACGTCGGGAATGATCCGGTGACTCAGATCGATGGCGGTGATCGTCACCAGCGCACTCAGGAAGACCACGGCAACCGCCAAGCTCCACGACAAGCCAGAGACGCCGTACGCCATCAACCACAACGCTGCCGTTGCGATCTCGACCGCCGGATAGCGCCAGGGAATCGGAATGCCGCACGCGCGACATCGGCCCGAAAGGACCGCGAACGACACGATCGGGATGTTGTCGTACCAAGCGATCGCGTGACCGCATGACGGACACGCCGAGCCCGGCCGCCAGAGGCTTCGGTGCTCGGGCAAGCGAACGATGACGACATTCAAGAAGCTGCCGACGCTCAGCCCGAACAGCGCGACGAGAACGCCCTGCACCGCGCCCGCCATGTCCTTGCTACCACTCCATGAGCAAGGCAGGTCCCACGAGGCTGGCTTCACGCCGGTCGAGCCTCCACACGATGTCGTACTCGTCGCGAGCCGCATCGAGGCGTCCGAGCCCGGCGTAGGCGAGACCGAGCGCGACGTGGCTTCGCGGCGCCTTGGGGTCGAGCGCCACGGATCGCTTCAGGTAGTCCAGGCTACGCTCTGGTGTGCCGATGTCGACGTACACCTGACCGACGTTCGAGAGGACCATCACATCGTCGGGGCGGATCGTGAGCGCATACCGGAAATGCGCGAGGGCCTCTTGATATCGCCGCTCACGCAGCAACGCGACGCCGAGATCGTTCCGCACCTCGACATCGCTGGGCGCGAGCTCCACGGCGCGCCGAAAATGGGCGATCGCGTCGACGTTGAGCCCCAGGTACATCAGCGTCAGCCCGAGATCTTTGTGCACCTTGTCGCGGTCGGGCCGCAACTGCAGCGCGCGCTCGAGGTACCCTCGCGCGGCGGCGTAGTGGCCCTCGTTGTAGAGCAGCGCGCCGAGGTTGTTCTGGCAGATGGCGCAGGCCTCTTCGTTTTCGATCGCGTAGCGCCAGAGATTCTCCGTCGTCCGCCAGACCTCGATCTGCTGCCATGTCAGCACTCCGAGTCCAGCCAAACCGAGTACGGCTGCGCCGCCGATTCCGGCCGAGAATCCGGGTCTGAGGACGCCAGCCGCGCGCGTTTGCACGATCGCGCCCACGCCGGCGCCGATCAACAGCGCCCAACCTAGACACGGCAGATAGCTGTAACGATCATGAGCGAGCTGGAAACCTGCGTGGGTGAGTCCGGCCACAGGCGCGACGACGATGCCGTAATACAGCCAGGCGGCCAATCCCGCGGGCCACCGTCGTCGCAACGCGAGCGCGATGGCGCTGACCAGGACGACGCCGAGTGCCGGGAAGAGGAACTTGTGATCGACCGGGCTGACGACGAGCGGTAACTCGTAGAGTGGCGACAGGTGTATGGGAAGTGCCGTTTTCGCGACGTAGAACCAAAAGCCGTAGAGGGCGATCCACGGGCGGGCGCTCCAGCCGAGCCGGTTCAGGGATGTGAAGAACTGCTGCTGAGCGAAGTAGGCCACGGTGCCGCCAGCGAGCGCAATCGTCAGGTACGGCACCTTCTCGCGCCAGAGACTCCTCGACTCCGGTCGTGCCCATGATCGCCAGTCACCACTGAGCCGGCGCAGGGGATACACATCGAGCAGGATCAGGACGAACGGGAGCGTCATCACCATCGACTTCGATGCGAACGCCAGCACATACAGGACGACGGACGAGATGAGGAGCTCGATTCGTGCGCGGCCGTTCGTCTCGGACGCTTTGAGATACATGAGAACCGTCGAGAGATAGAACAGTCCGGAGAGCACGTCGCGACGCTCGGTGGCCCAGGCAACGGATTCGACCCGAAGCGGGTGAAGCGCGAAGAAGAGACTCGCTGCGATGGCGCCCAGCCGGAGCGCGGTCTCCGAGAAGCGGGTGGCTTTCGCCAGCAGACGGCGCGCGATGAAGTAGAGGAGCGCTGCGTTGGCCCCATGGAGCAGCAGGTTCACGAGGTGATAGCCGATCGGATTCATGCCCCAGATCAGATAGTCCAGCCCGTGGGTCAGCCAGGTGAGCGGAACCCAGTGCCCCATCAGCGTGGTCGTGAACATCCAGCGGATCTGCGTCCAACCGAGGCCCCGGTAGGCCTGATTGTTCGTGAACAAGGACACGTCGTCCCACAGCACGAACTCGTTCCGCAGCGACGGTGAGAAGACGAGGAACGCGATCGCCGCCAGGGCCACAGGGATCGCGTAGTCGTCGATGAGGCCGGTTCGTCCGCTGGTCCTGGGACGATCCATCGCGTCGGGAGGCCACGTCGCGGGCAATCCCGTGGCGCCTGGGGAGTCGCTGGGCGGCAACATCATGAAGATGTTACGACACTGTGCGGGCGGATCGCGGTTGTACCGTCGCTGCCCGGCTCATTGTTTCGAGCGGGACGAAAACGCCGCAAGGGGGACCGACCCCCTTGCGGCGCCAACGAACTGAAAAACTTAGGGAACTTTCGCCGTCGTGCTGTCGCCGGTGGCCGAAATCGTGAACGTGCCGTCGGCGGCGGAGTTGTAGCCGTAGCTGGCGCTCCACGAAGCCGGCGGTGTGGGCACGGCGGCCATGAAGGCTCCCGCCGTCTGGCCCTGCGAGTTCGTGCCCGAGGCCGTGATCTGGCCGAGGGTGGCCGGCACCGTCCCATAGTGCGCGGCGTACATCGAGATCGACGACGCCATGGATCGCACGTCGGCGGAGGCCTTCGCGATCCGGGCGCGCGCCTGAATGTTGTTGAAGAGCGGGATGGCGATGGCCGCCAGGATCCCGATGATGGCCACGACGATCAACAGCTCGATCAGCGTGAAGCCACGCTGATCGCCGATCGCCAGCCGCCTCTTGGTCCACCAATACATCATGTCAGCCTCCTTGTGCACGGCCGCAACTGGGATTACGTGGGCGATACCAAGTGCACGAGGAATGCCAGACTTTCAGGCGCGGAGATGACATCGCGATGGAACAGCAACGGCGGTCCTTTATCGGGATGGTGCGGTCCATGACTGTCGGCGGGCCGCTCGTTGCTGGACAACGAATGACAGTGCTGCTGACGAAAAACGTCACTCAACTGAACGGCGGTCATGGCGGTGATCGCGGTGCTGGCGGTGCTGGCGGTGCTGGCGGTGATCGTCGTCTTGACTTGCGTCAGGACCCAGCTTAGGCTCGTAGCGCCCTTCGATCGTCCGAGTCTGGGAGGTCTGACGAACACCTGTAGCGGACGAGGCGCAGGTGTCTAATTACACGCCGCAGAGGAGCACGGAATGGCGAGGATCGACGCATTCTTCAAGTTGATGTTCGACCAGGGGGCCTCCGATCTCCATCTCGTTGCGGGGCAGCAGCCGATCATTCGGCTCCAAGGCGACCTCGAACGCATCAAGTACGATCCTCTCGACAATGACACGCTTCGCTCGATGCTCTACGAGATCGCGCCCGAGCACAAGATCAAGGTCTACGAGGAGACGGGCGACGTGGACTTCGGGTACGAGATTCCCGGCGTCGCGCGATTCCGCGCCAACTTCTTCCAGCAGAAAAACGGCTGCGGCGCCGTCTTCCGTCAGATCCCGACGAAGGTGCTCACCGCCGACGAGCTCGGCCTTCCGCCCATCCTCAAGCGGGCGGCGATGCTGCCCAAGGGTTTGGTGCTCGTCACCGGCCCCACCGGCAGCGGCAAGTCGACGACCCTGGCGGCGATCATCGATCACGCCAACAAGAGCCGGAAGGACCACATCATCACGGTCGAAGATCCGATCGAGTTCGTGCATCAAAGCCAGGGCTGTCTGGTGAACCACCGCGAGGTCGGCACCCACACCAAGTCCTTCGCGGCCGCGCTGAAGGGCGCGCTCCGCGAGGATCCCGACATCATCCTCGTCGGTGAGATGCGCGACCTCGAAACCATTCGTCTCGCCATCGAGGCCTCGAACACGGGCCATCTCGTCTTCGGCACCCTGCACACGACGAGCGCGCCGAAGACCGTCGATCGCGTGATCGAGGTCTTCCCCGCCGAAGAACAGGCCCAGATCCGGAACAGCCTGTCGACGGGTCTCAAGGTCGTGGTCGCCCAGAACCTCTTCAAGCGCATCGACAAGCGCGGCCGCGTCGCCGGCCTCGAGATCATGGTCTGCACTCCGGCGGTCTCGAACCTCATCCGAGAGGGCAAGACGCATCAAATGCCGTCGGCGATCCAGACGGGAAAAAAATTCGGGATGCAGTCCCTGGACGACGCCATCCTGGAGCATCTCCAGGCCAAGCGAATCAGCCCGGAAGACGCCTACGACAAGTGCCTCGACAAGACGAAGTTCCTCCCATTCCTGAAGACGCCGCCGGACGAGCTCGGGTAATGGCGCCCCATCCGGTCGACTCGTTTCGCTGCGGCGAAGGAGGAATCGGCGCATGAGAAAGGCCGAGATCGATGATCTGCTGACGGCGATGCTGGACTCCCACGACAACGTCTCCGATCTCAACATGACGGTGGATCGTCCGCTGCAGGTCGAATCCTCGGGGCAGCTCGTCAGCGTGCCGGTCGATCCTCCCATCGAGAGCCTGACGCCGTTCCAGACGGAAATCTTCGCGCTCAACCTCATCAACGCTGACCGGCGGCTCAGCCAGATCCTCGTGACCCAGGGCTCCTGCGACAGCTCGTACTTCCTGCCCGGCAAAGCGCGCTTCCGCGTCAACATCTTCCAGCAGCGCGGGAATCTCTCGATCGTGCTCCGGAAGCTCGAGACGAAGATCCCGACGCTCGAAGACTTGAAATTGCCCGATGCGTTCCGGAAGATGCTGGACGACAAGAACGGCATGATTCTGGTCACCGGCGCGACCGGGAGCGGCAAGTCGACGTCGCTCGCCGCGCTGCTCAGCGAGATCAACGCGACCCGATCGATCCACATCGTCACGCTCGAGGATCCGGTCGAGTTCGTGCATCCCAGCCGGAAGGCGACCTTCAACCAGCGGGAGCTGGGCACCGACTTCGACGAATTCTCCAGTGGTCTGCGCGCCGCGCTGCGCCAGGCGCCCAAGATCATCCTGGTCGGCGAGATGCGCGACCGGGAGACGGTCGAGCTGGGCCTCAAGGCATCGGAGACCGGGCATTTGGTGCTCAGCACCTTGCACACGGTGAGTGCCGGGCAGACCGTCAACCGGATCGTCGGTATGTTCGACCAGGAAGAAGAAAAGCAGATCCGGCAGCGTCTCGCCGACACGCTACGTTGGGTCGTGGGCCAGCGGCTCTTGCCGAAGATCGGCGGCGGTCGAGTGGCCGTGCACGACATCCTCGCGAACACGATCCGCAGCCGCGAGTCGATCCTCAACGGCGAGGGCGAGGGCAAGACGTTCTACGAGATCCAGGAGGCGGGCGAGACGTACGGGATGCAGACGTTCGACCAGGCGATCATTCGCGCGTTCGAAGCCGGGCTGGTCACCGAGGAGACTGCGGTCATCTACTCCACACGCAAGGCCGTCGTCCAGCGCGGGATCGACGTGGTCAAGCAGACACGTGGGGAGAAGACGACTGACATCGAGGGCCTCCGTCTCGACGTCGATTACAGTCGCACCGTCAAGAAGAAGTGAGCCGACACGATGGCTGAGACCGATCCGGGAAGCGCGGGGTACGACGCGAATCAACGGCTTGCGCTCGTGTGCGTCGACCACGCGGAGCGGAAGGCTGCGGTGACGCAGGCGCTGCAGGAGTTGGGCTACCGCGCGTACGTGGCCGAGAACCCGACCGACACGAACGAGCGCATGCGAAAGGAAAGCTACGAAGTCCTCGTCCTCGACGAGGAGTTCCAGGGCGCCAGGCCACACGACAATCCTCTGCTGAAGGCGGTCCAAGCGATGCCGATGGCGACGCGGCGCTACATCTTCGTCGTGCTGCTCGGCAAGGAGTTCAAGACCTTCGACAACATGACGGCCTTCTGTCAGAGCGTCAACGTGGTCGTCAACGTGAACGACATGGCGCAGATCAAAACCATCATCCAGCGTGGCGCCGCGGATAACGACCAGTTCTTCCGGGTGTTCCGGCAGGTCCTGCAGGAGGCCGGCCGGCGGTAAGCCACGGCTCACGATTGCATGTGTCGCGTGTTGGATGCGAGGCGGATGCCGGCCCCGCTCCATCCATGACGACGGCGTAGCCACCGGATGCCATCCCGACGGCGCGTCGTCACGATCGTCGGAACGCGTCCCGAAGCCATCAAGATGGCGCCGGTCATCCGATCGCTCGCCGGTCGCTCGGCAGAGCTCGAGTCGTTCGTCGTCGCGACAGCTCAGCATCGCGAGATGCTCGATCAGGCGCTCGCCACGTTCGGCATCAAGCCGGACATCGATCTCGGGCTGATGCAGCCGGCTCAGGGTCTCGGGGACTTCGCCGCGCGCGCGCTCGCCTCGGTGTCCGCAATGCTGGCCGAGCTCCGACCTGATGCCGTCCTGATCCAGGGGGACACGACGACGGTGATGGTCGCTGCGCTCGCCGCGTTCTACCAGCGGATCCGGGTCGGACACGTCGAGGCGGGTTTGCGGTCGTTCGATCGAGGCAATCCGTTCCCGGAGGAGGTCGATCGCCGTCTCACCACGACGCTGGCCGACGTCCATTTCGCGCCGACGGCGCACGCGCGGGCCAACCTTCTGCGTGAAGGGGTTCCCGCGGAGGACGTCCTCGTGACCGGCAACACGATCGTCGACGCCCTCATGTCGATGCCCCTGGACGACGACTTCGAAGACGAATCGCTCAGCCGCGTCGACTTCGAGCGGCGGCGGGTGCTGCTCGTGACGGCCCATCGGCGAGAAAACCACGGAGCGCCGCTCCGATCGATCTGTCAGGCTCTGACCACGCTGACCGGGACGTTCGAGGACGTCGAGGTCGTCTATCCCGTGCACCTGAATCCGAGTGTCGCCGCGGTCGTCAGGGAAGAGCTGGAGAACGCCGAGAAGATTCACCTGACGCCGCCCGTCTCGTACCCGGACCTTCTCCGGCTCATGCGCCGCTGCCATTTCGTGCTGACGGACTCGGGCGGCATCCAGGAAGAGGCCGCCTCGTTCGCGAAGCCGGTGCTGGTTCTCCGGTCAGTCACCGAGCGGCCGGAGCTCGTCGACGCCGGCGGCGCCCGGGTCGTCGGCACCGACGCGTCCACGATCGTCGCGGCGGCCACGGCGTTGTTGAGCGACGCCGCCGCGTACAGCGCCATGCGGGTGGCCAGGAATCCGTTCGGAGATGGTCGCGCGGCCGAGCGCATCGTGACGGCGCTCGTCCGGCGCTTTCAGGAATGGTCCTGAGCGGCGAGGGCCAGCGGATCACGGTGGTGCTTCCGGCATACAACGAAGAGGCCGCGATTCCTGCGCTGCTTGGACGACTCGAGGCGGCGTTCGCGCAGCATTCGTTGAATGGAGAGTTTCTCGTCGTGAACGACGGCAGCACGGACGGAACCGAGGCCGCCGTGCGTCGCCACCGGGGCCGGCTCGGGGTCCGGTTGCTCGGCTTCGACTCGAATCAGGGTCTCGCCGCCGCGATCAAGGCCGGGTTGGTCGCCGCGGCTGCCAGCTCGGCTCCGGACGACATCATCGTCACGATGGACGCCGACAACACCCATCCACCGGAGCTCATCGCCGCCATGACGAGTGCGATCGGCGCCGGCAGTGACGTCGTGATCGCGTCGCGCTACCAGCCGGGCAGCCGGACGTTCGGCGTCTCGCGGCGGCGCCGTCTCATCAGCTTCATTGCCAACGTGCTCTTTCGCCTCGTCGTGCGAATTCCCGGAGCCCGCGATTATACGTGCGGATATCGGGCGTACCGGGCTGGCGTGCTCCAGCGCGCGATCGCGCAGTATCGCGACCAGCTCATCCAGCGGCGGGGGTTCACCTGCATGGCGGAGATTCTCGTGCGGCTCAAGCCGCTCCGTCCCGTGGTGCGAGAGATGCCGTTGGTGCTGCGTTACGACTTGAAGCCGGGCGCGAGCAAGATGCGGATCGGCCGGACAATGCGCGAGACGATCGTCCTGCTCCTGCGATCGGCTCTGCGTATCGCGTGACCGGTATTCCGAGAACGTTGCTGAGCGCGCGCGTCGGCGCGGTGATGACCCGCGTCCTCGACGTTCGCTCGGGGTTCCGTACGGCTACCTCGGTCGCCAGCCATGCCGATGTGGTGGCTGGAATTGCCGCGACAGCGGCCGCGCTGTATCTGAGCTTCCGCTTTGCCACCGAGGCGGGCCCCCTCTGGCGGGACGAAGTCTCCACGATCAACCTGGCGAGCCAGCCGCGATTCACCGATCTCCTTCGTTTGCTGTCGATCGACTCCATGCCCGCGTTGTACCCGGCGCTGCTGCGGCTCTGGCAATCCGTCGGTTGGGTCGAGCAGGACTCCGCCTTGCGGTTCTTCGGCTTTCTCGTCGCTCTGGCGACCGTGGCAGCCGTCTGGCTGAGCGCGCGCGCGCTCGGCGTGGCCGTACCGATCCTGGCGCTCACGCTGTTCGACCTTCACGGTGTCGTGCTTCAGACGGCGGGATCCGTCAAGCCCTACGGCGTCGGTGCGATCCTTCTCTGTCTCGTATTCGGCGGGATGTGGAAGGTTGGCTCGACGCCCGGATCCGCAGCACTCATCTGGACGAGCGCAAGCGCGATGCTGGCCGTGAACACGCTCTATCAGAACCTGCCGGTGATCGGCGCATTCTGTCTGGCCGCCGCGGGTGCGCGCGCTGGCTGTCGTGACTGGAGAGGAGCCGGCCGGGTCTCGATCGTCGGCCTGGCGACCGTGGCGTCGCTCGTCCCGTACGGGAGCGTCATCGCCGCCTCGCAGGACTGGCGCCCGCTGATTCGCGCGGACAATCTCGTCACCGACCTGGCCATGCGGCTCGCGAACATTTTCTCGGACTGGAGTCATCCGCTGCTCGTCGTGTGGGCGGTCGCGGGCGCCGTCGCGCTCGTCGGCGCGTTCCGAGCCATTCGATCGGGGCTGCAGCATGACGGCGGGCGGCTGCTGTACGCCGTCCTGGTCGTGATCGGCGCACCCGTCGCCTTCATCGCCTTCTTCAAGGCGGCGGCTCGCAACGTGGAGCCGTGGCACGTCGCCTCGCTGATTGGCGTGACTGCGCTTGCCCTGGACGTCGTGCTCGTGCGAACGATGACGCTTCGCTCCGTGCGCTTCGGACTGGCCGTTGCCGCCGCGGCGATCGTGCTGCCGATCTCGTGGAGCTGGGTTGGTGTCCGGCAAACCAACGTCGATCTGCTGGCCACCTTCGTCAGAGCCACGGCCCAGGACGGTGATGCGAT
Organism: Methylomirabilia bacterium; assembly: GCA_041490825.1. Taxonomy (GTDB): domain Bacteria; phylum Methylomirabilota; class Methylomirabilia; order Rokubacteriales; family CSP1-6; genus JBGPTW01. The sequence continues at coordinate 82,815 of JBGPTW010000001.1, forward strand.
CATCATCAATCCCTGGTTTCTCGGGATCACCTTCAATCGCTATTACGACGGTCACGTTCCCTGGCTCACCGTTCCGCCCATCCAGGATGTCCGGATTCACCGTTACGATCTCGTGAAGGAGCAAATGAAGAACGCGGACGTCATGATGCCCGTGTACCGGAGGATGCAGACGGCGCTCAAAACCGGGCATCGCGTGTGGCTGGTGGGCGGAGCGCAGTTTCTCCCGGCGGACCAGACGCCCGAGATCTTGCCGCCGGCTCCGGCCGCGCCAACCGGATGGCAGCACCCGCCGTACTATCGCGCGTGGTCGACAGGCATCGGACGTTTCGTCGAAACGCACGCCCGGCGCCTCGACGTGGCGCGGATCGAGGTCGGGCAGCCGGTGTGGAAGACGGAGGGCGCGATCCTCATGGTCGCCGACGGCTGGCGCGGACCATGACGGAACGACCGTGACGTACCGCGAGATCTCCGCGTGTCGAATCTGCGGCGGACGCAGGCTGGACATCGTGCTGGAGCTGGGTCGGCAAGCACTGACCGGGGTGTTCCCGCGCCGGCCTGACGCGGCGCTGACCACCGGTCCGCTCACGCTGGTGTTCTGTGCCGACTGCGGGCTGGTACAACTCCTGCACTCGTACGACCGGTCCGAGCTCTATGGCGCCCATTACGGCTATCGGTCGGGGCTCAACGCGATGATGGCGAAGCATCTCGGGCTGAAGGCCGACGCGTTGATGCAGCGGCTTGGGCTGGCACGCGGAGACACGGTGGTCGACATCGGAAGCAATGATGGGACGTTCCTCTCGTTTCTCGGAGGTCGGGGGCTCCGGCTGGTGGGCTTCGACCCATCCGCGGCGCGCTGGCGAGACCGTTACCCCGCCGACAGTGCGCTCGTCACGGACTTCTTTTCGAGCGAGACGTACCGTGCGCACGCCGGAACGGCGAACGCGCGGTTGGTCACGTCGATCGCGATGTTCTACGACCTCGAGCACCCGCTGGAATTCATGCGTGACGTCGCCGCCATCCTGGCCGACGACGGGGTCTGGCACGTCGAGCAGAGCTACCTGCCCGCGATGCTGAACGTGAACGCGTACGACACCGTGTGCCACGAGCATCTGGAGTATTACGCCCTCACGCAGATCGCGTGGATGGCCGAGCGGGCGAGCCTTCAGATCGTCGACGTCGAGTTGAACGACGTCAATGGCGGCAGCTTCGCCGTCACGCTCGCCCATCGCGCGTCCTCGGTCCGCTCGCCCGCTCCCGCCGTCGACCGGTTGCTCGGCGAGGAGGCACGGGCCGGCCTCGATACGCTCGAGTCGTTCAGCCGGTTCCGTGACGCCGTGCTCGCACACCGCCGAGAGGTCCGAGCGATGCTCGAGAGCATCCGGGCGGCGGGCGACTCGGTGCTGGGATACGGCGCGTCGACGAAAGGGAATGTCATCCTTCAATTCGCGGGCATCACGCGTGACCTGATCCCGGCGATCGCCGAGATCAACGAGGAGAAGTTCGGGTGCTTCACCCCGGGCACGGGCATCCCGATCATCTCCGAGGCGGAGGCCCACGCCAGGAAGCCCGACTATTTCCTCGTGTTTCCATGGCACTTCCGTCAGGGCCTCATCGAGCGGGAGCGTCACTATCTCGAGTCGGGTGGCAAGCTGATCTTCCCGTTGCCGCACATCGACGTCGTCTCGGCATGATGGCGACCGCGATGCGGTCGAGGGCGAGCGGGTGACGCATCCCCGGATCCTGATCTTCATCCCGACGTACAACGAGAGCCGCAACGTCGAGCGGCTCTGCGCCGAGCTCCGCGCGATCGACGTGCCGGCCGACGTTCTCTTCCTGGATGACGGCTCCCCCGACGGCACTGGTGTCACGCTCGATCGGCTCGCCCGGGACGACCCGCGGATGGCCGTGGTCCATCGCGGTCAGAAGCTCGGCATCGGGAGCGCGCATCGGGCGGGCATCCTCTACGCGTACGACCACGGATACGACCTGCTCGTCACGCTCGATGCGGACTTCTCCCACACTCCGGCCGACATCCCGCGATTACTCGCAGCGCACGGCCCCGGCGTGGATCTCGTCGTGGGGTCGCGTTATCTCCAGCCCGGCAGTCTTCCGGGATGGAGTCCGCACCGACGATTCCTGACGCAGCTCGGACACGTCATGACACGGACGCTGCTGGGGTTGCCGTACGACGCCAGCGGCGCGTTTCGGCTCTATGACTTGCGCCGGATTCCCCCCGCGCTGTTCGATCTGGTGAGGGCGGACGCCTACTCGTTCTTCTTCGAAAGTCTCTTCGTCCTTCAGCGGAACGGCTGCCGCGTCAGCGAGGTGCCCATCGTCCTGCCCGCACGGGTCTATGGAAGCTCGAAGCTCACCTGGCGCGAGGCGCTACGCAGCGGCCGATTCATGCTCGCGCTGTACGCGGCGGATCTCACCCATCCGGAACGGTTCCGACTGGGCCGGCCCATCGACCGACTCCGGGATGACCTGAAGCCCGCGGGCGGCTGGGACGACTACTGGAGCGACAAGACCCACGCCGTCGGGCATCTCTACGACATCGTGGCGGCACTCTATCGCCGGCTCATGATCCAGAGCCGCTTGCGCCGACGGCTGGCCCGGCACTTCAGCGCCGGAGCACACCTGCTCCATGCGGGATGCGGGAGCGGCCAGATGGATCGGGACCTTCACCGGTGCTGGCGCGTCACGGCGGTCGACATCTCGAGGGAAGCGCTCGAGCGATATGCGCGGAACAATCGTGAGGCGCATCACATCGAGCAAGCGGACATCATGACGTTGCCGTTCGACGCCGGCATCTTCGACGGCGTGTTCAATCTCGGTGTCCTCGAGCACTTCAGCGGGGCCGAGATCGAGGCGGTCCTCGGAGAGTTCCACCGGACCCTGAAGCCAGGAGGGAAAATCGTGCTGTTCTGGCCCCATCGGCGCGGCTCGAGCGTCCTCGTGCTCAACGCCGCCCACCGCCTGTTGCGCCTCTTCGGACGTCCCGACGTGCGGCTGCATCCGCCAGAGGTGTCGCTGATACGGTCGCGCCGGACCGTGGAAGCCGTGCTCGAGCGCGCCGGGTTCCGGATCGTGGACTACGAGTTCGGAATGCGCGACCTCTTCGTACAGTGCGTGATCGTCGCGTCGCGATCTGACGACCGGCGTTCTCCCGCCTCCGTCCCGCGCGCGTGAACCAGGGCGGTCGCCTGCTGCATGGCGTCGAGGTCGGAGCAGGCGCGGTGGTCAGTGTGCTCGCGATCGTTCTCAGCTATCGGTTCTGCACCGAGGCGGGGCCGCTCTGGCGCGACGAGGCGTCGACCGTCCATCTCGCCACGCTGCCCCGGTATGCCGATCTCCTCCGCGCGCTGCATTTCGACTCGGCGCCGGCGCTGTATCCGACCATTCTCCGCGCTTGGGCCGCGCCGTGGAACCCCGCCGATGATGTCGTGTTCCGGCTCTTCAGCCTGCTGGTCGCGGCGGGCCTGGTCGCCGCAGTCTGGATCACCGCTCGCAGCATCGCCATTGGCGCTCCACTCCTCACGCTGGTCTTGTTCGACCTGCACCGCACGGTGCTCCAGACGGTCGGCTCGCTGAAACCCTATGGTCTCGGCGCCGTCTTCCTGGTCCTTGCGTTCGGAGCGATCGGCACCATGCTCGCGCTGCCCAGCCGTCGAACGGCGCTGTGGGCGGCCGCGGCAATGATCCTGGCACTCCAGACGCTCTACCACAACGCAGTGCTGCTGCTCGGCGTCTGCGCCGCCGCCGTGGCGGTCAAAGCAATCTCACGCGACTGGAAGGCGGCACGTCTCGTGGCGGTGACAGGGGCCATCGCGCTGCTGTCGTTGCTGCCTTACGCTGGCGTCGTCGCGCAATCGCGGGACTGGCGGCCTCTCAATCAGATCGAGACGAACACCGGCCGGTTGCTCCGCCAGCTGGTCGAGATCTTCTCCGACTGGAATGGCCGGCTGATGATCCTGTGGGTGCTGGTTGTCGTGGCCGCCGTCGTGGCGTCGGCGCTGGTGTTACGGTCCGCCGGCCGATCGGCGCCCGATCGAGAACGCGTGGCGTACGCCTTGCTCACGCTTCTGTTCGCGGGCACGCTGTATCTCGCCTTCCTGCGCTTGGTCAGCCGAAACGCCGAGCCGTGGCATCTGGCCCCGCTCATGGTTCTCGTGGCGCTGTGTCTCGACGTGATGATCAGTCGACCACTGACGTTTCGCTGGCTGCGATTGGGGTTGGCCGGCGTCGCCGCCCTGGTTCTGGTTCCGACCTCGGTCCTGTGGGTTGGCGTCCGCCAGACGAACATCGACCTGCTGGCGACGTATCTGGAGGGATCCGCCCAGCCGGGCGACGCCATTGTCGTGACCCCGTGGTTCCTGGGTGTCACGTTCAACCGCTACTACCACGGCTCGGTGCCCTGGATCACCATCCCGCCGATCGAGGACCTGACGATTCACCGTTATGATTTGCTGAAGGCCCGGATGACGGCGCGGGATCCGCTGACGCCTGTGTATCGAGTGATGTCCTCGGCGCTCGAGTCCGGCCATCGTGTGTGGCTCGTCGGAGGGCTTCAGTTTCCGGCGCCCGGCGACGTTGCCGTGCCGCTACCGCCGGCGCCGGCCGCGCCGAGCGGATGGAGAGATTCGCCGTACTATCTCGCGTGGTCGCGCGAGGCCGGGCAGTTCGTTCAGAACCGCTCGGTGCGGCTCGGTGTCGTCGATGTCCAGGCGGGGCAACCGGTCTGGCCCGCCGAGGACATCGTGTTGCTCATGGCCGAGGGGTGGCGGGCGCCTGGCGGGCAGCGCTGACATCCGGCGGCAACGCGGTCGGCAGCGCGACCAGCAGGAACTTGCCGTCGCGGCGCAACACGGTGGTGCCGTCGAGCAGGAACGACATCAGCATGGCCATTTTCGTCCTGTTGATGGCGTCCGATCGCCTGTCGTCGACGATGGGCGAGCGCGCCGGGTCGAACAATACGTCGTGTCGTACGAGGACGTGCGTGATGCCGGCCTCGCGTGCCCAGGTGCGAAGGGCCCGGACATCGCGAGCGTTCTCGACCCACGTTCGCAGGGTGTAGTCCTCGAACAGGTAGTCGGAAAAATACGGGCGATCGATGTGATACGTGTCCCGGCGCATGTTCACGAGCCACACGCGAGACGAGGCCGGCAGCGTGGCATTCACGAGCGCATAGTAAGGATAGTAATCGAGCCGGCGCGCGAGATACGCCGTGCGAGACTCACCGCCCAGGACGACGCGCACGGGATTCTGCTCCAGGAACCATGACGTGATCACGAGCTGCCCGGCGAGCGCGCCGCCAAGCAGTGCCCATCGAAGCGCGGATGGCGTTGCGCCGAGCCGGGTTTCGACTGCGTCACCGGCCGACACCAGCACGAGCACCAGCAGCGACAACACCGGCAGGAGATAACGGAGCCCCTGCAGCGACACGAGCCACTGCCCGTACATCAGTGCCGCCACGCCCGCGGCGATCGTCGCCGCCGACGGCAACGCGCGTCGGTATGCGACCCAGAGCACGACCGGCAAGCCAAAGAGAAAGGAGATGCCGAGCACGCCCTCGTAATAGGTCGGATTTTCCGGCTGCCCGAGCAACGACAGCCGTAGCGGCGTGATCACGTAGTCGAGCACGCCTTGGTGCGCGCTGCCATACGCCGAGAAGAGCGCCTGGGCCAGCGCGGAACGGTCGCGATCCCAGCCGATTGCGTGCCCGGGCCACAGGTCCATGTAGAACGGGAACAGTGGGCTGCCGGTCCAGATCCAGGTTCGGGCATACCACACAGTTCCGACGAGGACGGCGCAGCCGAGCGCGATGGCACCGGCCAGCAGCGTATCTCGTGCGCCCGAAGAATCAGCGCCGGGCTCCTGTTCAAGGCGCCGAGCCCGGAGAAGAATCACCAGAGGCATGGGCACGAGCAGGAAGATGGCCGTGTGCTTCACCATGAGAGCGAAACCAAGGAAGGACGCGAGCCTCGCGAGTGCCGCGCGCTCGCCGGTCGCCCAGAAGGCAGCCGCGGCCTCGATCGTCAGCGTGGCGAACAGCGCCAGGGCGACATCAACGTAGCCGTTCGTGGCGACCGTATACGCGGTGGGAATCGACGCGAACAACGCGGCTGCCGTCAGCGCCCAAGGCCGATCGAGCCCGATCTGGCGAGCCGAGCCGTACAGGGCAAGCAGCAGCAACGGAAAGAACGCGAACTCGACGGCGCCGAAGGCCATTTCGGCCACACGGCCATCGACGACGCTGCCGAGAAGCATCGCCCACAGCCCGTGCATCTCCGCGCCAAGCGCGAAGAAGGCCGCGATGTTGAACGGGACGTCGACGAGCCCGCCGCCCGCCACGAACGCCTTTGGGAGCGCTCGATGGTAGATCAGCGCGTCCTTGGCGGTCGGCGGGGCCAGCGCGGCCATCGCCGCGAGCGCGAGGGGGAAAAACACCAGCAACAGCGCAACCCATTCCACTGGCGCAAGGCGAACCGTCGGGCCGCGGGTGAATCGGGGCGCGCGCGGCAGCGTCCAGGCGAGTAGCGCAACACCAATACCGGCGACAACCATGGCGGCGACTGGCCGGTAGAGACCAGCCACGCCGAGCCCGAACCAGGTCAGCGAGCAGGCTCCCGCGCCCAATCCAAAGCGTCGCGCCACGTCGAGCGCGCCTGACCGTGTCGCGTGTGCCCCGCTACCGAACCACCGGGGGGCGAGTCGCATGAGGGCCCCGCCAAAGCCGAGCCACGACCCGACGATCGCGGCGGCCACCAGCTCCGCGGCGAGGATCTGGAGAATGCCGTGGACGTTCGCCACGTGCGGGCCACGCAGCGAGAGGCGGAACGCGCGCACGAGCGACGGCAGCTGCCCCACGTCGTCGCCGCGATGCTGGAGAAAGACGACGAGGAGCGCGAGGCCCCAGGCGCTGGCAATCAGCGACGCGAGAACCGTTGTCGCCGAAGGTGGAATCGCCCTCTCAGCGGTCGCGGAACGTAGAGGCGAGAGGGCCATCTTCTCGGTCACGTGGATCTCATTCGGGGAGCGGATACGGTGATGGGCGGGTCTGACCCGCGGACTACGGCGTGCCGGAGGGTCAGTGGTCCGACGTCCCGGTCAGCCGTGACACGATGCGCTGGCCGTGCTTCTGCAACTTGTAGCGGAACTGACGGAAGCTCAGGCCGAGAAGCTCGGCGGCGCGCGTCTGGATGCGGCCGGTCCGCTCGAGCGCGGCTTCCATGTACCGGTGCTCGATGCGGTCGAGGGTCGTCTCGAGGTCGATGCCCGCCTCGGGAATTTCGATCGAGAGGTCGTGGACCCCACGCGGACGGGTCAGATCCGGTGGTAACGCGCCCGGCTCCAGGATCTCACCGCTCCCGAGCACGATCGCCCGCTCGATGATGTTTTCGAGCTCCCGGATATTTCCGGGCCAGTGGTACTGCTCCAGCACCGCCAGCGTCTCCGGCGAGACCCCGCGTATGGTCTTCCCCAGCTCTCGGGAGAGCTTCTCGACGAAGTGCGCGACCAGCAGCGGGATGTCCTCGCGACGATCCCGGAGCGGAGGGAGGTGAATCGGGATGACGTTGAGACGATAGAAGAGGTCTTCCCGGAGCATGCCGTCAGCCACCGCCTTGGTCAGATCCCGATTCGATGCCGCGATCAAGCGGACGTCGATCCTCAAGTCTCGAGTGTCTCCGACGCGGCGGATTTCCCGCTCCTGGATGGCTCGGAGAAGCTTGACCTGCAGCGATGAAGGGATCTCGGTGATCTCGTCGAGGAAGAGCGTGCCGCCATCGGCGGCCGAGAAGAGTCCGAGGGTATTCGCAACCGCACCCGTGAACGCGCCCTTGACGTGCCCGAAGAGCTCGGACTCGATCAGGCCCTCGGGCACCGCGCCGCAGTTCACCGAGATGAACGGTCCCTTCCGCCGCCCTCCTTCGTGATGGATCGCCCGGGCCACCAGCTCCTTGCCCGTGCCGCTCTCTCCGGTGATCATCACGGTGGACGCGCCGTCGGCCGTCTTCCGGATGGTATCGAAGATCTCGAGCATCCTCGGGCTCGTGCCGATGAACGCCTCGAACCCGCGCTCCTTGCGCAGCTGCCGCTTGAGGACGGTATTTTCGTCCTGGAGGCGTTTGCGCTCGAGCGCGTTGGCGATCGTGAGGCGGATTTCGTCGAGCTTGAATGGCTTGGTGACGTAGTCGTAGGCGCCGAGCTTCATCGCCTCGACGGCCGTTTCCGTCGAAGCGTACGCGGTCACGACCAGCACGACCGTCTGCGGCGAATGCTCCTTGGCCGCTCGGAGCACGGCCAGGCCGTCCATTTTTCGCATCCGCAGATCCGTGATGACCAGATCGAACACTTCGGTCTTCAGCAATTCGATCGCCGCTTCGCCGCCATCGGCCAGCGTGACGTCGTACCCGCTCTGTCGCAGCATGATCGCGAGCAGCTCTCGCATGCTGCGCTCGTCGTCGGCGACGAGGACCCTGGTCTCAGGCATGGCGCACCGGGAATGTCAGCGTGAGCGTGGTTCCGAAGCCGGCGGCGCTCCGGACGTCAACGTGCCCGCCGTGCTCGGTGACGATGCGGTGCACCAAGGCCAGGCCCAACCCGGTTCCGTCCGATTTGGTCGAAAAGAACGGCTCGAAGATCTGTGACAACTCGACAGGACCGATACCTTCTCCGGTGTCGCTGACCCAGACTTTTAATCGATCCCGGTCGCCGGCGGCGCCGATCTGTAGCTCGCCGCCGTCGGGCATGGCGTCGACGGCGTTCAGGCACAGGTTCCAGACCGCTTGGCGGAATTGCTGGGCATCGAGCCTCCAGGAGATCGAGGGCGGATAGTCCCGACCGATCTTGACCGTCGCGGGCAGCGGGCGATGCTCGAGGAGGAGGAGAATTTCGTCCAGGGCCTCGGCGATGTCGACCGTCTGCGGCGTCAGAGGGGCGGGCCGCGCATACTGCAGGAAGTTCCCGATGATTTCATTGAGCCGATCGGACTCGCGGAGCACGATCTGCGACAGCCGTTCCCGTGCCTCGCCCGCGCCGAGATTCCCGGTCAGCGCCTCGATCGCACCGGTGAGCGACGCGAGCGGGTTGCGAATCTCATGCGCGATGTTCGCCGCCATGCGCCCGAGTGAGGCGAGGCGGTCGGCCTGCCGCATCCGGGTCTCCATCTCGCGGATGACTGACAGATCTTCGCAGGCCGCGATCAGTCCGACCGGGCGGCCATCACCGGAGCTCAGCGCCGAGAACGCCATGCGGACCGGGATGGCGCTCCCATCCGGCCGCGTCAAGACCGCTTCGTGCCGGGCTGCCGTGCGAGCCGGCTGGCCCATGGCTTTTTCGATGGCCTGCAGTGGAACGGCTGCTCCGAAGAGCTCCGGCCATGGACGCCCAATCGCGTCGTTCGTTGCGAGCCCGGTGATCTCTTCCGCCGCGCGATTGAACGCCGTGATCCGGTACGTCTGGTCCAGCGCGATGAGCCCCGTGCTCACGGACTGGAAGATGAGATCCTTGAACACCTGCAGATCCTGAAGGTCTTTGCGGTGGCTCTCCAGCTCCTGCCGGGTCTCGTGGAATCGCTCGGCCAGTCCGCCGGCGACGATCGCGACGATCAAGAACGTCCCCGTGTTGAGGAACATGGTCAAGACTTCCAGCGCCGTCGTCTCCTCGGGGGCCTCGAAGAATTCCGTCATCGGGAACACCGTGCGCCCGAAGACGAGCCCGATGTAGAGGGCGCTCGAGATCCCGGCCATCGCGAGACCACCCGTGCGCGAGAGCAATACGCAGGCTCCGATCACGGACAGCACGTAAAGGAAGGTGAAGATGGACCGTGGTCCGCCGGTGGCCGCGACGACGGCCGTGATCAGCGCCACGTCGAGCAGGCACACGAGCCAGGCGACGCGGCGCGGCTGGGCGAGCGCCCCCACGAGGAAGAGCGCGCCCGAGGACAGGATCGCCGCCAGCAACGCCGGCGTGACGACCCCGGCATTCATCCCCGGCACGAGATCGACCGGCAGGAAGGGGCCGAGCGTCAGCAGAAGGACGGCGAGGCCGAGCCGCGCTCCGGAGAAGACTCGGAGGAGCCGGTTCGCGTCGGGCGCGGTCACCTACTTGACCAGCGTCACCAGCTTGAAGATCGGCATGTACATCGCCACGACGATCCCGCCCACGCAGATGCCGAGGAACACGATCATGAGCGGTTCCATCAGCGCCGTGAGCGCCGTGACCGCAGCGTCGACCTCGTCCTCGTAGAAGTCGGCGATCTTCGACAGCATGGCGTCGAGCGCGCCGGTCGTCTCCCCGACGTTGATCATGTGAATGACCATCGGCGGGAACACGTCCGACGACTGCAGCGGCTCGGTCAAGCCCCGGCCACTGCTGACCGCGACGCGCGCCTCCATGACGGCCTTCTCCACCACCCGGTTTCCGGCCGAGCGAGCCGTGATGCGGAGCGCCTCGAGGATGGAGACGCCGGAGGAGATCAACGTGCCGAGCGTCCGCGTGAAGCGAGCGACGGAGACTTTTCGGATGAGCATACCCATGACCGGCACTTTGAGGACGAACGTGTCGATCACCATGCTGCCCTGATCCGTCCGGTAGTAGGTCTTCAGGCCCCAGATGCCTCCGACGATCGCGCCGGCCACCACGACTCCGCCCCACCCGGTGACGAAGTTGGAGATCGCGATGACGATGGCGGTGGGGAGCGGCAAGTCCGCGCCCATGTCCTTGAACATCTTCGCGAACGTCGGGATGATGAAGATCATCATGAACATGACGACGATGAGCGCCACGCTGATGATCGTGATCGGATACACCATCGCGCTCTTGACCTTGCGCTTGAGCGAGGCGGCCTTCTCGATGTAACCCGACAGTCTCTGGAGAACGACGTCGAGCACACCCCCTGACTCGCCCGCCTCGATCAGGTTGGTGAAGAGATCGTTGAAGATCCTCGGATACTTGCGGAATGACTCGGCGAGCGTTTGCCCGCTCGCGATGTCGCTCGCGATGACACTCACCACCGAGCGAAGCGGCTTCGATTCGCTCTGCTCGGCCAGGATGTTGAGCGCCTGGGCGATCGGGAGCCCGGAGTCGATCATGGTCGAGAACAGCCGGGTGAAGATCGCCAGCTCGGCGTCCTTCACCTTGCCGCCGACCTTCTTCGCGGCGGCGGCCTTGGCTTTCTTCTCCTGAACCTGGGTGGCGACCACGCCCTTGGTCCGCAGCGCCGCCACCGCGGCTGTCCGCGAGTTGGCCTCCACCTCGCCCGTCACCGCGCCTGCCGACGACCGTCCCTTGTAGACGAAGACTGCCATCAGCCTCCTCCTATCGGGTTCGCAAGGCGCCGGCGCGCGGAACGCCCATCGCGGCCGTCGTCACGTGCGGTCCCAGACTGCTCGACCCGATGCTCGAGCCCATTGCCCATTCGTTCAATCCACATCGCTACGACAGCGTGACCCGCAGAACCTCCTCCAGGGTCGTGACGCCCTCCAGCACCTTCCGCAGCCCCGCCTGCCGCAGGGTCTTCATGCCTTCGGCCTGAGCCGCCTCGCGCAACGCAGCGATGGGGGTGTTCTTCAGAATCAAGTCCCGGAGGTTCTCGGTGACCGGCATGATCTCGTAGAGGGCGACCCGGCCCTTCATTCCGGTGAAGTTGCAGACCTGGCAGCCCTTGCCTTTGTAGACGGTCACCCGCCCGGCACCCTCGGCGACGTGGCCAAAGGGCACCAGCGTGCTCTCGTCGATCTCGTACGGCTCGCGGCAGTTGCTGCAGACTTTCCGACCTAGCCGCTGCGCCAGGATCAGCAGCAGCGACGAGGAAATGAGGAAGGGCGGCACGCCCATATCGGTGAGCCGGGCGATCGTCGATGGGCAATCATTGGTGTGCAGGGTCGAGAAGACCAGGTGGCCGGTCAGGGCCGCGCGGATGCTGATCTGTGCCGTCTCGAGATCCCGCGTCTCGCCGACCAGGATGACGTCGGGATCCTGGCGGAGGAACGATCGCAAGGTCGCCGCAAACGTCCGGCCGACGGCATCGTTGACCTGGACCTGGTTCACTCCCTTCAGGTTGTACTCGACCGGATCCTCCGCGGTCATGATGTTGTGCTCGGGCGAATTGATCGTGTGGATCGCGGAGTAGAGCGTCGTCGTCTTTCCGGAGCCGGTCGGTCCCGTGATCAGCACCATGCCGTAGGGCTGGTGGATGGCCGCGTTGAATTTCTCCAAGCTCCAGGAGTCGAAGCCCAGGGCGGTGAGATCGAGCTTGAGGGCATCCTTGTCCAGGATCCGGAGCACGGCCTTTTCCCCGAAGATCGTGGGCAGCGTCGAGACCCGGAAGTCGATCTCCCGGGTGTTGTAGCGAAGCTTGATGCGCCCATCCTGGGGGACGCGGCGCTCCGAGATGTCGAGATTCGACATGATCTTGAGACGCGAGATGATCGCGGGTTCGAGGCGCTTGGGCGGCGTGAGCATCTCGTGCAGGACGCCGTCGACGCGGAAGCGGATCCGGAAGATCTTTTCGTACGGCTCCCAGTGGATGTCCGAGGCGCCTTTCTGGATGGCGTCGGCCAGCACCATGTTCACGAGCTTGACGACGGGCGCCTCTTCCGCTGATTGCGTCAGGTCGAAGACGTCGACGGCGGTCGCCGCCTGGTCCTGTTCGCCTTCGACGAGGATCATCTCCGGAGTGTTCGCCAGCTCGGCCATCATGTCGGCCGGCTCCGCCGGCCGCTCGTAGTGACGCTCGATCGCCTCGCGAATCGCCGCCTGGGACGCGACCATCGGCAGGATCTGGAGATTCGTCATGAACGCGATGTCGTCGAGAGCGAACACGTTGGTCGGATCCGCCATCGCCAGGGTGAGCGAGTTGCCGACGCGCTTGACCGGCAAGATCTCGTACTTCGTCGCGATCGCGCCCGGGACGAGACCGAGCACCGCTTCGTCGATGTCGAGCTGGGTGAGCGTGATGGACGGGATACGGTACTGCCTGGAGAGAAACCCGATCAGCTGCTCTTCGGTGATCAGGTTCAACCGTACGAGGATCGACCCGATCCTCTCGTTGCTGCGCTTTTGTTCAGCGAGCGCCTGCGCGAGCTGCTCCTCCTCGATGAGGCCTTCCGCGACGAGCAGATCCCCGAGACGACGCTTTCCGGGCTGGCCGAGCTTCACCTGCGCCATGGCAAACCGCCCTACTGTACTCCGCCCAGGCGCTTCAGCACGTCGGTAAAGGCCTTGTACGCGTCATCCTGATAGAGCACGAAGACGACGCGGCGGAGGCTGGTGGCGCCGGCCTTCACGTGAGCGACGACGGCGCTCATCATCGCTTCCGCCGATGCGAGCGGCGGAACATGCCCGACTCCGGTACCGAGTGCGGGCAGCGCCAGCGACGTGATCCGGTGCTTGTCGACGAGCCCGAGGACCGCGCGCGTGGCCTTGCCGATGATCTCGGCGTCGGTCTTGAGGTCGGGGCCCATCACGGCCGCATGGATGACATGGGTCGCCGGGAGGTTCCCACCGGTGGTGAGCACCGCCTCCCCGACGTCGACCGGCCCCTGCCGCATCGCTTCTTCCTCGATGATCACGCCGCCCTTGCGCTTGATCGTGCCCGCGACGCCCGTGCCCATCGCCAGCGTCGAGTTCGCCGCGTTGGTGATGGCATCGACTTCCCATTCGGTGATGTCACCACGCTCGATGGAGATGGCGCAGGCGCCGATCCTGAGCTTCATATGGTCCGCTCACCGGTCTTCGCGGCTTCCCACAAGCGTTCGAGCTCGTGGGGCGCCGCGTCGGCGATGGTCGTACCCCGAGCACCGAGCTCGGCTTCCATGGCGGTGAAGCGTCGGCGGAACTTTTCGTTGGCGGCATGCAGCAGGTCCTCGGCGTCGAGACCGGCCAGCCGCGCGACGTTGACGACCGCGAAAAGCAGATCACCGACCTCCTCGCCGATCTCGTCGCGACGTCCGCTCGCAAGCGCGTGCTCGGCCTCGGCGGCTTCCTCGCGCACTTTCTCCCAGGCCGCCGCCGCGTCCGGCCAGTCAAACCGCACGCGGGACGCCTTGCTCTGGATCCGTTGCGCCCGCAGCAGCGCCGGAAGCGCGCGCGGAACGCCGTCCAGCACCGAACGCGGGCGTCCAGCCTCCTTCGCTTCTCGCTGCTTGATCGTTTCCCATTGTGTGAGCGCCTCCGCTGGCGTGCCGACCGTCGCGTCGGCGAAGACGTGTGGATGGCGCGTCACCATTTTCGCGACGAGACGCTCGAGGAGGCTCGCCATCGCGAAGTCGCCCTGCTCGGCCGCGATCTGGGCGTGAAATACGACCTGAAACAGAACGTCGCCCAGCTCTTCTTCGAGCGCGCCGACCTCTCCGGACTCGATTGCTTCCAGCGCCTCGTACGTTTCTTCGACGAGGTAGGGCTTCAGCGAGGTCCTGGTCTGCTCGCGATCCCAGGGGCAGCCCCCCGGTCCACGCAGGCACGCCATAACCTGAAGGAGCCGTTCGAACAGGGCGCCGGGGGAGTCGGTCATTTCACTTTCCGAAGGTAGGCGATTATACAGCGACCGTTTTCTCATATGCTAGGCTGACCTGTATGGCGGATTCCGATCCGGCCGCGACGTTCAAGGTTACTGACCGCCGTCGGCTGGTCGACGAAGCGGACGCCGCGGCCCAGCCGGCGGCGAACGCCGAGCCCATATCGAGACCGGAGCCGCCCAGAGGCACTCCGCCGCCGAAAGCCGAGGCGCCCCGTCACGACGCCGAGCAAACCTCCTCCGAGCGGGCCCTCACCGGGCTATTCGTCATGCTGGCCAGTTCCGCAGTGATGGCCATCGGGGATGCTCCCGACCCGACGACCGGGGAAGTGCACCGGGAGCTGGACCAAGCGGCGGGTCTCATCGACCTTCTCCTCTTGCTCCGCGAGAAGACCGAAGGCCATCGCACGGCCGAAGAGACCCAGGTCCTGGAGGAAGTCGTCTACGATCTTCAGCTCCGCTACGTCGCTGCTACGAGGACCTCGTAATGACCACGCGGTCGCGCTCGATCACAATATCCGAGACGGTGTCGGGCATGCGCCAGCGCAGTAGTCCGAGCGTTGCCGGGTCCAGCAGTAGCCGCGGCAAGACGCTTGGAAGCGGCTGCTGCCCGAGGCGAAACCGCCAGATGTCCAGTCTCAGGTAGCGCCGCTGGCCGTTGCCGACCACCTCAACGCTGGTCTCAGCCTCGATGTGAAGCCATACCGGCCGATCGACCCATCCCGCTGGCAGTCTCGTGGCGCCGAGCGCAGCCAACGGGGGCTCTGAAAGTAGATGTCGCAACGGTACTCGCGCCACCATCTCGACGCGGCCGCGCGCCGGCAGTCGCACGGATATATCCGAGAGCGGTAGTTCACCGACCTGCCCAAGATGGCGGGACAGAAATGCATTCACTTCTCGCTCGGAAAGGACCACTGGAGGTCGCGGCGCGTTTGCCGTTCGTGACCGCGCTGATCCGCTGACGATCTGGAAGAGCTTCTCTTGGGCGGCCTTTCCCTCGGCCGGCGTTGTCGCGGGTGCCCGCCACTCTGGGGCCTCGAGCATCCGGACGCCAACCCACACGAACCCGATAGCGAGGCCTCCTGCCACCATCAACGCTAGGAAGCAACCGCATCCGGCCTTCATGCGACTAGAACCTTAGCACCGCAGGATGCGAAACGGCCTAAAGGATCGGCCGGATTATGAGGCATACTTGACAGCTCTACACTCAGATGATATAAGAATGATGTACTCAGACTATTCTGGCCTATGAGGTGGCGCGGTAACGAGCGTGGTGCGCGCGAGCGCCACGAAGAGTTCCAATCGACCGGTGAACCAGGTTCACCGGTGCGGTAAGAAGGGAGAGTCGACATGGCGAAAGTGATCGGTATAGACCTCGGGACGACTAATTCCGTCGTCGCGGTGGTCGAAGGTGGCAACCCGACGGTGATTGCCAACCAGGAGGGCAGCCGGCTGACGCCCTCGGTGGCCGGCTTCACGAAGGATGGCGAGATCCTGGTCGGGCAGGTCGCCAAGCGACAGGCGATCACGAACCCCGAGAACACGGTCTTTTCGATCAAGCGCTTCATGGGCCGGCGCTACGACGAGGTTCTCCAGGAAATGAAGCTCATCCCGTACAAGGTCGTGAAGGCCACCAACGGCGACGCGCGGGTCGAGGTTCGCGGCAAGCAGTACTCACCGCCCGAGATCTCGGCGATGATCCTCCGCAAGCTGAAGGAAGCGGCCGAAGCCTACCTCGGCGAACAGGTCACCCAGGCCGTGATCACCGTCCCGGCCTATTTCAACGATAGCCAGCGCCAGGCGACCAAGGACGCGGGAAAGATCGCGGGCCTCGAAGTGCTGCGGATCATCAACGAGCCGACCGCCGCCGCGCTCGCGTACGGGCTCGACAAGAAGAAGGACGAGACCATCGCCGTGTATGACCTCGGCGGCGGCACGTTCGATATCTCGATCCTCGAGATCGGCGAGGGCGTGTTCGAGGTCAAGGCGACGAACGGCGACACCCATCTCGGCGGCGACGACTTCGACCAGTGCGTGATGGACTGGATCGGCGAGGAGTTCAAGAAGGAGCACGGAATCGATCTCCGCAAGGATCGCATGGCGCTCCAGCGGCTCAAGGAGGCCGCCGAGAAAGCCAAGTGCGAGCTGTCGACGACGCTCCAGACCGAGATCAACCTGCCGTTCATCACGGCGGACGCAAGCGGGCCCAAGCACTTGGTGTTGACGCTCACGCGGGCCAAGCTCGAGTCGCTGGTGGCCGATCTGATCGAGCGTACGCTCGGTCCGTGCCGTCAGGCCATGCAGGACGCCGGCGTCGGTCCCAAGGACATCGACGAGGTGATCCTCGTCGGCGGCCAGATCCGCATGCCGAAGGTGCACGAAGCGGTGAAGCAGCTCTTCGACAAGGAACCGCACAAGGGTGTGAACCCGGATGAAGTCGTTGCCGTCGGCGCGGCCGTGCAGGGCGCCGTGCTCACGGGCGACGTCAAGGATCTGCTCCTGCTCGACGTCACGCCGCTGTCCCTCGGTATCGAGACGCTGGGTGGCGTGATGACGACGCTCATCCCGCGCAACACGACGATCCCGACGAAGAAGAGCGAGGTCTTCACGACGGCGGCTGACAGCCAGACGTCGGTGGAAGTCCACGTGCTCCAGGGTGAGCGGCCGATGGCGCGCGACAATCGAACGCTCGGACGTTTTCACCTCGTCGGCATTCCGCCAGCGCCGCGCGGCGTGCCCCAGGTCGAGGTGACCTTCGATATCGACGCGAACGGCATCCTGAACGTCTGGGCCAAGGACACGGCGACCGGTAAGCAGCAGAACATCACGATCACCGCGTCCTCGGGGCTGACGAAGGACGAGATCGACCGCATGATGAAGGATGCCGAGGCCAACGCGGCCGAGGACACCCGACGCAAGCAGGAGATCGAGGTCCGCAATCAGACGGATTCGCTCGTCTACTCGACCGAGCGCACGCTGAGCGAGCACGGCAGCAAGCTTGGAGAAAGTGATCGCAAGGCCATCGACGATGCGCTCGCCGAGGCGCGCGAAGCGCTGAAGGGCGAGGATCTCGACCGGATGAAACGGGCTCAGGAGACTCTCACCAAGGCGTCGCACAAGCTCGCGGAGATCATGTACCGCGAGGCCCAGGCGCAGCAGGGCGGCGCCAAGGCCGGCGCTGACGGCCGGCCGACGGCGCCCGGCGCGCCCAAGGAAGGCGAAGTCGTGGACGCCGAGTTCGAGGACCTGGGTGAAAAGAAGTAGCGGCAATGCGACGCGATTACTACGCGGTGCTCGGCGTCGCCGCCACCGCGGCTCCCCGAGAGGTCCGGCAAGCGTATAGGCGTCTGGCGAGACAGTACTCGCCAGACGTCAACTTCTGGGATCGTGAGGCCCGGGCGCTCTTCGAGGAAATCTCGGAGGCGTACCGGGTGCTCGGTGATCCGGCGTCGCGGGCGCTGTACGACCGGTTCGGTCACTCCGGCGCCTTCGGCGTGGCGCTCGAGGCCGGGCGGCGTGGCGACGATGTCCACGTCTCGGTGGAGCTGTCGTTCGCCGACGCCGCCCGGGGCGCGATGCTCCCAATCGAGGTGCTCCGCTTCTCGCCGTGTTCGGTTTGCACGGCGAGCGGGCAATCCAACGGGGGGCCGTGTCGACGGTGTTCAGGGCGCGGTGTTCGACGCCTCGCCGAGACGATCTCCGTCGCAATCCCTGCGGGAGTCGATTCCGGCGTACAAATCCGCGTGCCTGGCGAAGGGGATGCGGGCCCGTTCGGCGGACCGCGTGGCGATCTCCTCGTCAGCACCCGCGTGCGTCTGCATCCGTTCTTCGAGCGCAAGGGCGAAGCGGTGCACTGCGAGCCGGCGGTGAGCGTGTGGGAGGCATTGCGCGGCGCCCGCATCAATCTGCCGACGCCCACCGGTGAGCTGATGCTCGTCATCCCGCCGGGGCTCGCCGATGGGCGCGTATTGCGCCTGCGGGGGCAGGGAATGCCGAAGCTCACCGGTGATGGCAACGGGGATCTGTTTGTCACCCTCCGGGTCGAGTTGCCCACCGGACTCGACGCGAGAACGGATGAGCTCATCCGGGAGCTCGAACGGCTCATGCCGATGCAGGTGCGCGGAGAGCTTCCGCGATACCGGGGAGGCGGGGAGTGAACGATCGCGGCAAGCCGCTGTACATGATCGGCGTCGTCGCCGACATGCTGAAGGTGCACCCGCAGACGCTGCGCTTCTATGAGAAGAAGGGCCTCTTGCGGCCCAGCCGCACCGAGGGGCGCACGCGGATGTACTCGGCGGAGGACGTCGAGGATCTCGCGCGTCTTCTGCGCCTCACGCGGGATCTCGGTGTGAATCTCGCCGGCGTCGAGATCATCTTAAAGATGAGACGGCGAATGGTCGAGATGCAGAAGCAGATCGAGGATCTCCTCGCATACGTCCGTGACGACGGGTCGGGGACGCCGGCGCCGGAAACGCGCGAGCCGCGTGAGACCCTCGTTCGCGCCGCACGGGGCCAGCTCCGGCCGCTCGACGTGTTTTGACGGTCGAGCGGTCTTGAACGATATGGGTCGGGTGGTCCTGGCCACCCGGCTCCAGAAAGGTTTGGAAGCTCGAAATGACTGACGAGAAGGACATGATGCAGGTTCCGATCCCGGACGTGCTAGCGATTCTGCCCCTACGCGGCACCGTGCTGTTTCCACATGCCGTGATGCCGCTGGGTGCTGGACGGCCGTCGTCCGTCCGACTGATCGAGGACGCCGTGCAGGCCGGACGACTGGTGGGCAGCGTCATGCAGCGCGACCCGTCGGCGGAGTCGCCGGGGCGTGACGGCTTGCACTCGGTCGGAACCCTCACCCTCATCCACAAGGTGCTCAAGCAGCAGGACGGAACGCTGCGCCTCATCGTCCAGGGGCTTGGCCGCTTCCGCCTGCTCGAGGTCGTGCAGGAGGAGCCATTCCTCCGCGCTCGGGTCGAGAGTATTCCCGACGACGATGGCGCCCCGGATCTCGAGCTGGAGGCGCTGCGCCGGAGCGCGACTTCGCTGTTCCAGAAGGTCGTCTCGCTGTCGCCCACGCTGCCGGACGAGCTCACGGCGGTCGTGAGCGGTACCGAGGCCGCGGGCGCGGTGGCCGATCTCGTTGCCGCGTCCTTGCCGACGCTTGCGCTGGGGTTGAAGCAAGAGCTGATCGAGACGACGAACGTGAAGGAACGCCTGCAAAAGCTCATCACGGCGCTCGGGAAGGAAGCCGAGGTCCTCGAGCTCGGATCGAAGATCCAGTCCGAGATCCAGTCGGAGATGTCGAAGACCCAGCGCGAGTACTACCTGCGCGAGCAGCTGAAGGCGATCCAGAAGGAGCTCGGGGACAGCGACGAGCGCACGCAGGAGATCGACGCGTTGCGGACGAAGATCGACGAGGCCGGCATGCCGGAGGAGGCACACCGCGAGGCGATGCGCGAGCTCGACCGGCTCGCGAAGATGCCGCCCGCGGCCGCGGAATACACCGTCGCGCGCACCTACATCGACTGGCTGGTCGCCATGCCGTGGAAGGCCGAAACGACCGACACGGTCGACATCGAGCCGGCCCGGGCAGTGCTGGACGAGGATCACGAGGGGCTCGAGAAGATCAAGGATCGTATCCTCGAATACCTGGCCGTGAAGAAGATCCACCCCGGAGGCAAGGATCCAATCCTGTGCTTCGTCGGCCCTCCGGGTGTCGGGAAGACGTCGCTCGGTCGATCGATTGCGCGCGCTCTCGGCCGCAAGTTCCACCGGATCTCTCTCGGTGGAATGCGGGACGAGGCCGAAATCCGTGGTCACCGACGCACCTACATCGGCGCGCTGCCCGGCCAGATCGTTCAGGGCCTGCGGCGAGCGGGGACGAAGAACCCGGTCTTCATGCTCGATGAGATCGACAAGCTCGGTATGGATTTCCGTGGCGACCCTGCGTCGGCGCTGCTCGAAGTGCTGGATCCGGAGCAGAACGTGGCGTTCCGCGATCACTACCTCGACGTCGCGTTCGATCTGTCACGGGTGCTGTTCATCACCACGGCGAACGTCATCGATACCGTGCCGGCGCCGCTCCGTGACCGGATGGAAGTGATTCACCTCGCCGGCTACACCGAGGAAGAGAAGATCGCGATCGCGCAGAAGCACTTGGTGCCGAAGCAGACCGGTGAGCACGGTCTGGTCGACGGTATCGACGTCGCGTTCACGCCGGAGGCGTTGCGGCTGCTCGCCCGTGGCTACACGCGGGAGGCCGGCGTCCGGAACCTCGAGCGCGAGATCGCGGGAGTGTGCAGGAAGATCGCACGGCGGCACGCCGAAGGCCGGGCGGAGCCGGTGACGGTCACACCTGATGTCGTGACGTCGCTGCTCGGCGTCCCGCGATTCGAGTCCGAGGAGCTCGCCGAGCGGACGCGCGTCCCCGGCGTGGCGACAGGGCTGGCGTGGACACCGGCCGGCGGCGACGTCCTGTTCGTCGAAGCGAGCCGTATGCCCGGTGCGCACACCCTGACTCTCACGGGTCAACTCGGCGATGTCATGAAGGAGTCGGCGCAGGCGGCGCTCTCGTGGGTGCGGTCGCACGCCGGCGAACTGGGGCTCGCGCCGGACTTCTGGGATCGGACGGACATCCATGTGCACGTCCCGGCGGGCGCGATCCCGAAAGATGGCCCCTCGGCTGGCGTCACGATGGCGACCGCCCTGGTGTCGCTGCTCGCGAATCGCCCCATACGGAGCGGTCTGGCGATGACCGGGGAGATCAGTTTGTCCGGTCGCGTGCTGCCGGTTGGCGGGATCAAGGAGAAGATCCTGGCCGCGCACCGGGCCGGCATCTACACGGTGATCCTGCCGCGGAGGAACGAGAAGAACCTCGTGGAGGACATCCCGGCCTCGGTGCGACAGACGATGACCTTCCATCTCGTTGACACCATCGAGCAGGCGCTCGCGGTGGCCTTCGAGCGCGACACCGCTGAGGCCCCGGCTTCGGAGCTTACCGGCGTCATGTAAAGTCTTCCCGGATCAGGGTTCTCTTGCTTTGACAGAGGCGGCCCTGATCCGGGTAAGATAGAGACGTGCCCCGCCGGCTCGTTCTCGCTCTTACCATAGCGTGTGGTCTCGCATGCCCGTCGCTTGCCACCGCGGAGACTTTCCGTCTCGTGGCGGCCGACGGGACCGTTTATTACACGAACGCTCCCACGGACCCCTCCTTCCGGAGCCTCGCCCAGCAGACCGGCACAACTGCGGGTTGGCTTCGCCTTCCGGCTGCGGATCCGGTTGCCACATACGGCGGGCACATCAAGCAAGCCGCAGTGCGTTACGGTGTCCCGGAACGGCTGGTCACGGCGATCATCCGCGCCGAATCAGACTTCAATCCGCGCGCGGTCTCGTCGAAGGGAGCGCGCGGCCTGATGCAGTTGATGCCGCAGACGGCCTCGATGCTCGGCGTCCGCGACTCGTTCGACCCCGGTGAGAACATCGACGGCGGCGTCCGACATCTGCGCGGACTTCTCGATCGGTTCGGCAGCCTGTCCCTGGCCGTGGCGGCCTACAATGCTGGAGAGCAGGCGGTGACACTCCACCGGGGCGTCCCGCCCTACCCGGAGACCCAGGGCTACGTGGCGAAGGTGCTGCAGCTCTTCAATGGCGGCCGAGCGGACGTCGCGCCCGCGCCGTCACTGTCTGTGATCTACCGCGTGACCCACGCCGACGGGACAGTCGTCTATACCAATATCCCGCCGCGCGGTGTTCGTTAGACCGCTCCCGAAGACTTCCGGCCGTCAGGTCCGGCGCCAGACCAGATCCAGGAACCGCTCGAGCAGGCCGTTGTGCACGAAGGCGTCCACCGCTTCACGGGTCGATGCCTGGTCCATGCCCCACACCGCGGCGCGTTTGCTGTCCGGATCCATCTGCACGACGACCTGCTGCTCGCGCGTGTAGGCGATCGGCAAATCTTCGTAGATCTCCGCCGTGAAGGCGTTGACGCCGGGGCCCCCGATGGCGATCGCGGGGAAGAACTCCTGCAGCTCGTTGTTCATGATCCAGACATCGGTCACGACGACACCGGCGTGGCCTTCGGAGCCGCCGGAGCGCTGATTCACCGCGCGCTTCAAGTCGTAGGCGACGGGCCGGTCTTCTTCTTCCGGTAAGATGCCGTGGCCGACCACGATCAGCACCGTGGTATGGAGGTCGAAGTAGCGGCTCATCAGCGGAGCAGCTTCGAGATCTCCCGGAAGGCGTCGGTGTCTGCTCGGCCCAGGAGCTGGAACACGACCG
This sequence comes from Methylomirabilia bacterium, assembly GCA_041490825.1. Lineage (GTDB taxonomy): Bacteria > Methylomirabilota > Methylomirabilia > Rokubacteriales > CSP1-6 > JBGPTW01. The sequence goes on from JBGPTW010000001.1 coordinate 105,607, forward strand.
TTTCCGTCGCCGTGACGATCGCGCCCGCCTGCCGGGCCTGTTCCAGACCGAGGTCATGATTGGCCCGCGTCCGCGAGCACACCGCGTCGGCGACGACAGACACGCGGAGTCCCCGCGCCAGCAGATCCTGCGCCGTCAGCAGCACGCACACGTGTGCCTCGATGCCGGCGATGATCACGTGGTCGGCGTCCGTGGCGTGGAGCTGTTCGAGGAAGCCGTTGGCCTGGCAGCACGAGAACGCGGTCTTCTCGAAGGGCGCCACGCCATCGAGCAGGGAACGCAGCTCCGCGAGCGTGGCGCCAAGCCCCTTCGGATATTGTTCGGTCATCAGGAGCGGCAGCCCGAGCCGCCGGGCCGTCGTGGCGAGGATCTTGGTGTTGCGGATCATCTCGTCGCGTCGCTCGGCGTCCATCGCGTTGAAGAGACGCTCCTGAACGTCGACCAGCAGCAGAAGCGGACCGGGCATACGGCCTCCACGGGACGACGGTCGATCGCCTACTCCAGGTCATTCTCTCACGTAGCGCCAGCCGCTCCGGCATCGGTCCGGGTGCGCGAGGGGCGAGCTCAGCCGCGCCAGCGGCGATCGAGTCCACGGTACTGGATGGCTTCGGCGCAGTGCTCGGCGCTGATGTCGTCGCGTCCGTCGAGATCGGCGATGGTGCGCGCGACCTTCAGGACCCGATCGTGCCCGCGGGCGGAAAGGCCGAGATGATTCATGGCGGACGTGATCAAGTGCTCGGCCTCGATCGTGGTGGCGCAGTAGCGACGAAGCTGGCGAGTCGTGATGTCAGCGTTGACGCGTGACCCGGAGCCGCCGAAGCGCTCGCGCTGGCACGCCCGCGCGGCCAGCACGCGTTCGCGGATCTGCGTTGACCCTTCGGCGGCGATCGTTCCTGTCAGGTCGGCGGGCGCCACCGCCGGCAGTTCGACATGGAGGTCGATGCGATCCACCAGTGGTCGAGACAGCCGCCCGAGGTAGCGATCGCGCTCGGCCGGGGTGCAGAGACAGCGGTCGAGCGACGGGCAGCCCCGTCGACAAGGGTTGGCCGCCGCGACGAACTGAAACCGAGCCGGAAAACGGCCGACGCCGCTGGCCCGCGCGATCGTGATGCGGCCGTCCTCGAGCGGCTGCCGCAACGACTCGAGCACGTGCTGCTGGAATTCCGGCAATTCATCGAGGAAGAGGATCCCGAGATGCGCGAGCGTTGCCTCGCCCGGATGCGGCGGGCTTCCGCCGCCGATCAGTCCGGAAACCGAAATCGTGTGGTGGGGAGCCCGAAACGGGCGCTTCGTCATCAGCTGTCCACGCGTCGGCAGCAAGCCGGCAACGCTCCAGATGGCGGAGACCTCAATGATTTCGTCACCGGCGAGGGGCGGGAGGATCGACGTGAGACGTCGGGCGAGCATCGTCTTGCCACCGCCGGGCGGTCCGAGGAGCAGGACGTTGTGGGCGCCCGCCGCCGCGATCTCGAGCGCGCGCTTCGCGTGGGCTTGGCCCTTGACGTCGGCAAAATCGAGATCGTCATCCGGCGCAGTTTCGTGCGCGGCCGACGCAGGCGGCGCGTCGTCGCCCGGTGGTTCGCCGTTGAGTAGCGCCACGGCTTCGCGCAGCGTTCCCGCGGCCAGCACTCGCAAACCTTCGACGGCAGCCGCCTCGCCGCGGTTGCCCAATGGAACGAGCAGCGTGCCGATCGACCGCCGGCGGCAAGCGAGCCCGACGGCCAGCGCGCCGCGGACCGAATGGATCCCGCCGTCGAGTGCGAGCTCGCCGACGACCGCGAACGGCCCGTGACTGCGGTTCTTGATGCAACCCATCGCGGTCAGGATCCCCAGAGCGATGGGCAGATCGAAGGATGCGCCCTCCTTTCTCAAGCCAGCCGGCGCCAGATTCACCGTGATCCGATCCGAGGGGAAGCCGAAGCCAGCGTTACGAATGGCGGTGCGCACCCGCTCGCGGCTCTCTCGTACGGCCGAATCGGGAAGTCCGACGGTGGTGAATGCCGGGAGACCCGCCGTCACGTCGACCTCGACGCGAACCAGCGCGGCTTCCACTCCGACCAGCGCCGCGGACAGCACTCGTGCGAGCACGACCGATTGTTCGAGGACGGGGGGCCGTGCGTCAATGTCGACAATAGGATACGGACGTAACGTCGGATTTGGGCATCCCGTATGCGCGTTATCGAGGGTCGATCTCGAATTCTTGGCCGGTCGCAACCTCCGGACGATGCCTGATCGCGTATAATCGCGGCGGAGCCGAGTGTGGTGATGACCTGGGCGCGGCTGCATGGATTCTCTTGTGGGTGTTCGCCGTCGCGGCACCCGTGCCGGCCGCGGAGTGTCCTGCGCCTCTCACGCCGCGGCAGCAGCACGCGACTGACATGGACGGCGACGGCAGGGGCAATGCGTTGCGCGCCTCGTGCGTGATCGACGAACAGAGGTCGTGCCTCGAAGGCGCCATGGCGGCGCGCGAGAAATGTCCGAGCCGACCAAGCCGAGCATGAAGCTCTCCGACGCGCCGTGATGCCGCCTGCCCGCGCCGCGAACGGGTCCGCGATCCCGCCCACGGTGCGGCCGGTGATCCTCGTGGTCGATGACGATGACGGACTGCGTGAGTCGTTCCGTCTCGTGCTCGAAGACGAGTATGAGCTGCTGGATGCCAGCGACGGCAAGCAGGCGCTCGAGGTCTTGCGCGCGTCCCCCGTCGACCTCGTGCTTCTCGACATCCGGCTCCCCGACCTGGACGGCATCCAGGTCCTCGAGCGGATCAAGGCGCTCGACGAGCAGATCGAGGTCATCCTGGTCACCGCGGTGAAGACCGTCCGGACCGCGGTCGCCGCGATGAAGCTCGGCGCGTTCGACTACCTGACGAAGCCGTTCGAGGAGGACGAGCTGGTCGCCGTCATCCGGCGCGCGCTCGAGAAGCGCTCACTCGAGCGCGAGGTCGTCTTCCTCAGGTCCGAGCTGGATCGCCGCAGCGGTGGCGCGGAGATCATCGGCCAGCATCCCGAAATGGAGAAGCTCGCCCGGGTCATCGGTCAAATGGCGCGCACGACGACGACGGTCTTGATCACCGGTGAGAGCGGCACGGGCAAGGAGTTGATCGCCCGCGCCATCCATCGCCAGGGCCCGCGGCGGGACAAGCCGTTTGTCGCCGTCAACCCGGCGGCAATCTCCGAGATGCTCATGGAGTCGGAGCTCTTCGGCCACGAGAAGGGCGCGTTCACCGGCGCGACGCAACGCAAGCTCGGCAAGTTCGAGCTGGCGCACGGCGGCACGCTCTTCCTGGATGAGATCGGCACCCTGAAGCCGGAGCTGCAGGCGAAGCTCCTGCGTGTCCTCCAGGAGCGGGAGATCGAGCGGGTCGGCGGCATCCGGACCATCAAGATCGACGTCCGGATCATTGCCGCGACCAACGTCGATCTCAAGCAGGCGGTGAGCCAGCAGAGCTTCCGGGAAGATCTCTTCTACCGGCTGAACGTGGTGCCGATCCACGTGCCGCCGTTGCGTGAGCGACGCGACGACATCCCGCTTCTCGTCGATCATTTCATCCATCGCTACAGCCGCGAGTTCAACAAAAATGTGGTCGGCCTCTCGCGCGAGGCGCTTGGCACGGTGCGGGAGTATCCCTGGCCGGGGAATGTGCGCGAGCTCCAGAACATCATCGAGCGCCTCGTTGGCCTGGTCGACGCGCCCGTCATCGGGTTGAACGATCTTCCGATGGATCTGCTGCTGCCCGATCACCGCGCCAAGGTTCGCGAGGCGGAAGCGCTGCCGCTCAAGAAGGCCAGCGACGAGTTCGAGCGTCAGATCGTCCTGAGGGTCCTCGAGCGGGTCGGGGGCAACCGCAGCGAAGCGGCGCGGATCCTGGGCATCCATCGGAACTCCCTGAAGACGATGCTGGAGCGATGGAAGATCCGGTACCCGCGCGCGCAATAGGCGCACTGCTGCGCAGCAGTTGCATGGTTCCGGGGCAGGGCTCCGACTGTGTCAGCATTGCCGCGCACTTGTTGTCGATGGACCGCCCCTCGTCAGCCGACGTTCGCCAGATCTTGTGCATCGCCATGCCGCCGCGTCTGTGACGGCCCCTGAATCGGGCGAATGTCGACAACGGTTTAGCGAGCACCGCGATGAATGCGAACTTGGCCTCTCGATTGCGCTTAGGTCTCTCCAACGCGCGGCTCCCGGATAGGGAGCCCAATCTGAACGTTAGAGGAGAGACCAATGACGAAGTTTTGGGCTGCGCTCCTGATTGTTGCGTCGCTGGTGTTCATCGCGCCGGTGATCGAGTCGGCGACCTCCGGCACCACCGAAGTCTTCCAGACGTTCGGCAGCGCCTGCGCAGGCGGTGGTTAGTCGGCCGATCGAAGCGCGGTAAGAAAGCGGGCGGCGGCGGACGTGCGAGTACCGTCGTCGCCCTTCTCTTTCTTCTGGTCGTTGCTGCGCCGGCTCCAGCTCCGGCTCAAGCAACACGGCCGAAGCCGGCGCCGGGCGGTGTCTATCGACGACCGCTGGGACATGACCCGAAGACGCTCGATCCCGGTCGGATCCGGGATATTTACAGTCTTTCGGTCACGGGCCAGATCTTCGACGGCCTCGTGCAGTTCGATCAAACCCTCACCAGCATGCCTTCGCTCGCCCGGTTCTGGAAGGCCTCGCGCGACAACCTCACTTGGACCTTCACGCTTCGCGAGGGCGTCAAGTTCCACGATGGCCGAGAACTCACCTCAGACGACGTCGTGTACTCGCTCACGCGGCTCGTAGCCCCGCGCGTGAACTCGGTGGTCGCCCCGTTCTTCAGCAACATCGTGGGCGCACAAGCGTTCCGTGAGGGCAAGGCGTCACGAGTGTCGGGCCTCGCCGCGCTCGACCGCTACACGGTGAGCGTCACGCTCACCGAGGCCTCGGTCCCGTTGGTCTCGATGCTGGCGATCGGCCACGCGAGGATCGTCCCTCGCGACGTCGTCGAGCGCGAAGGCGATCGTTTCGGCGAGCACCCGATCGGAACGGGGCCGTTCAAGTTCGAGCGATGGGATCATGGCACGGAGATCGTCCTGGTGGCCAACCAGGGGTACTTCGCCGGCCCGCCCAAATTGTCCCGCGTTGTTTTACGGATCTTTCCGGGCGAGCAAGAGGATGCGATCTACGAAGAATTCCGCCGTGGGAACCTCGAAGACTCTCCCGTGCCAAATCAGAATTACCGACAGGTCCTGGCCGAGCGGCGCTACACCTACGTCAAGCGACCTCAGCTGGGCTTGCGTTTCTACGAGCTGAACAACCGGACCAAGCCGCTCGACGATCGCCGCGTTCGGCAGGCGATGATCTACGCCATCGATCGCGCCGCCCTGGTCGAGGACGTCTTCCTCGGGCGCCACACGTTGGCTCGTGGCATTCTGGCGCCTGGAACACTGGGCTTCAATCCTCAACTCAGGGGATATCCCTACGATCCCAACAAGGCGCGGGAGCTGTTACGGCAAGCCGGGTACCCCGGAGGGCGGGGATTGCCTCGCATCGCCGTGTGGTCTTCGGCGAAGCGCGACGAGGTCATTCGAGAACACCAGCGCATGACGCGCGATCTGGCCGCCGTCGGCATCAAGATCGACGTCGTCTATCATACCGACTGGCCCTCGTTCAACCAGATGTACACCGCGGGGAAGCTGCCAGTCTTCCTCCTGGCCTGGTTCGCTGACGTTCCCGAGCCCGACAGCTTCCTCTTCCGGTTGTTCCATTCCAGGAGTCCGAGCAATTTCGCGGGATACGCCAATCCGGTCGTCGACGGCCTGCTCCAGCAGGCGCGAGCGACACGGGACGTCGAGCAACGCGTGGACCTCTACCGGCGCGCCGAGCAGGTCATCATCGACGATGCGGTCGTGATTCCCATCTACCACTACAGCTACGAGCGCCTGTTCCAGCCGTACGTGCGTGGCGTGGAGGTGAGCGGGCTCGGCGACCCATATCTGCCGCTCCGCAAGATCTGGCTCGACCGAGCGCCTTGACGTGATGAGCAGGCGCCCAGGGCGCAGCCTGGGATTCCACTCTCTCCAGGGCAAGTTCCTCTGGGGGGCCGTGCTCGTGATCTTCGTCATCATGGCCGCGGTCCTCGCCGTCGTCGAGCACCGCCAGCGCGCCGCGATCATCGACGAAGTCCTGCGCCGCGGCGAGGCGCTGAGTCGGAACCTGGCCGCAACCTCGTACGGCCCGCTCCTGCTCTACAACTTCACGGCGCTCGAGCAGATCGTCGCCCGGATGGCTGCCGAAGAGGACGTCGTGTATGCGATCGTCCTCGACGCGGATGGACGCGTGGCGGCGCACAGCGGTCGTCCCGACCGGGTGGGCGCATTCCTTCAAGGCAAGGTGCACGCCCGCGCGGCGAGCACCGACATACCGCTCGCCCAGGAGACGATTCTCCAGCCGACGCCTGAGCCGATCTACGACTTCGCCGTGCCGATCCACGTCAACGAGCAGAAGTGGGGAACCGTGCGGCTCGGGCTCTCCAAGCGCCGCATGGAATCCGAGATCCGGAAGACCCGCTGGCAGCTCGGCGTGCTGACGGTGATCACGCTGCTCCTTGGCGGGCTCGCGGCGGCGCTGGTCGCCCGCCGGATCGTGCGCCCGATCCGCCAGCTTGCCGACGGCGCGGCCGCGATCTCGCGCGGCGACCTGGACCAGCGCATCGACGCATCGGCCTCCGATGAGATCGGGCAGCTCGCGATCACGTTCAACCACATGGCCGCGAAGCTTCTCCAGCAGCGGACCGATCTGGAGGAGGCGCACGGCGAATTGCGACGGCGCTTCGAGGAGCTGGCCGACGTCAAGAGCTACACGGACAACATCTTCCGTTCGTTGACGACCGGCATCGTCACCGTCGACCTGGAAGGGCGCGTCGTCACGCTGAACCCCGCGGCCGAGTGGCTCACCGGGTTCTTCGCCGGTGAGGTCATCGGGCGCTACTGTACCGAGGTGTTCGCGCACACCGCGGAGGTGGGCGAGATCCTCATGGAGACGCTGGCGAACCATGCCGCCATCACCGGGCTCGCACTGACGCTCCGGCGCCGGAACGGGACGTCCGTGCCCATCGAGTTCACGACGGCGCCGCTGAAGGGCGGCGACGAGAAAGACCTGGGAGTCGTCGGGGTGTTCCGGGACGTGACCGTCGTGCACGAGCTGGAGGGCCAGCTCCGTCGATCCGATCGGCTGGCGGCGCTCGGCACGCTCGCCGCGGGCCTCGCGCACGAGATCAAGAATCCGCTGACGTCGCTCTTGACCTTCACGCGCCACCTGGACCGCAAGTTCGCCGACGAGCACTTCCGCGAGCGGTTCCAGCGCGTGGTGCCCCGCGAGCTCGAGCGCATCAATTCGATCGTCGAGCGCTTGCTCGATCTCGCGCGGCCCGTCCACCTCAAATTCGAGCCGGTCCGCATGCCGCAGTTGCTGGAGCGCGTCCTCGACCTGTACGACAACGAGATCGAGTCGAAGGCCATCCGGGTGGTGCGCGGATACGCGCGAGACCTTTCGGCGATCGACGCGGACCCGGAGCACCTCTACCGTGTATTCGTAAACCTGGTGGGTAACGCGGTCGAGGCGCTCTCGCGCGGCGGCTGCCTGACGCTGCGCGCCGGGTGGAGCGAGTCCGGCGCGACGCGCCTGCCGGCCCGGCGCTCATCCCAGCGGTTCGTCAAGCTGGAGGTTCAGGACGATGGCGTCGGCATTCCCGATGCCGAGCGTGACCGGATTTTCAATCCGTTCTTCACGACGAAGGAGACGGGCACGGGTCTCGGCCTTGCGCTCGCGCACAAGATCGTCCGAGAGCACGGTGGGCTCATCGACTTCACGAGCGCGCCTGGGGTCGGGACGACGTTCCGGGTCATCCTGCCGGTCCGCCGGACCTCGGTCACGCCCGATGCGTCGAACGAGGATCTGTAGCGTCCGCTGGCTCAGCGGTTCAGCGCGCGCCGGAAGAAACCGAGCAAGCCCTGCGGGACGAAGATCACGATCATCGTGAAGATGATGCCGACGGGGATGAGGTAGTACTCGTAGAACACGCGCGAGAACGCTTCCTTCATCAGCAGGAAGAACGCGGCGCCGGCGACGGGTCCGACCAGAGTCCCCATCCCCCCCATGACGTTGAAGATGACGGTTTCGCCCGAGACCAGGAAGAGCACGAAATCCGGAGCGGCGAACTTGTTCTGGATGGCGTAGAGCACGCCGGCCAGCCCGGCGAAGAGTCCCGACAGCATCACCGCCACGATCTTGTAGCGCTCGACGTGATAGCCGATCGCGCGCGTGCGCGGCTCGTTCTCGCGGATCGACTGGAGCACCATGCCGAACGGCGACTGGGTGATCCGCCGCAGGAGCAGGTAGGACACCACGACGACGCCGAGGACGAACCAGTGGAGGCCGTCGCGCGAGAAGCGGCCCGCGAAAACTCCGGGGATCTCGAATGGCGGCTGCCGGAACGTCAGCCCGTTCTCGCCGCCGGTGACCTCGGTCCACGTGAAGATGATGACGTAGAAGATCTGCGAGAAGACGAGGGTCGTGATCGAGAAGTAGATGTCCCGCAGCCGGGTGGAGAAGTACGCGACGAAGACGGCGATGAGCGCGGCGGCGATCAGCCCCGACACCATGGCGGTCCACAGCTTCGGAACCGCGGCGTAGCCTGTGCTGAACCAGGGCGGGAAACTCGCTCCCGGAACCCACAGCAGCGCGGCGGCGGCGCCGTACATGCCGAGCCCGAAGAAGGCCGAGTGGCCGAACGACACCATCCCCGTGTAGCCGATCAGCAGATCCGATGACATCGCCAGCAACCCCCAGATCAGGATTTCGGTCGCGAAGCGCTGCCAGAATTCGGGAAGCACGACCGGAGAAGCCGCCAGCGCGCCGACGACGACAGCGAACCCGATCCAGTACGCCGCGCTCGGGCGGCCGGCGCGTGCGCGGGTCTCGAGCGCGAGCTCGGTGGTGGAGGTTTCCGGCGTTGACATTATTTCGGCGTTGGCACGAACAGACCGGTCGGACGGACGAGCAGTGTGAGAATCAGCGCGACGAAGGACACGATCACCGCCTGGGCCGGGCTCACCCAGATTGCTGCGAGGGATTCGAGGAGGCTGATGAAGATCGACGCCAGGATCGAGCCGCCGAGATTCCCCATTCCGCCGACGACGACCACGACGAACGCCCTCAGCGTGAAATCGAAGCCCATCGCATGATTCACGCCCACCGTGGGGCCGAAGAGCACACCGCTCGCCGCAGCCATCGCGGCGCCGATCGCGAACACGACGGTGTGCACCCAGGGCACCGGGATGCCCATCGCCGCCGCCATCACGCGATCCTGAGTGGTGGCGCGGATCCAGATACCGTGCTTGCCATACTTCAGAAAGAGCCACAGTCCGCCGATGATCGCCGCCGACAGCCCAGCGATCACCAGCCGGTACCATGGGTACTCGATGTAGAAGAGACGGAAGTGGCCGCTCACCGGCTCCAGGATCTTCCGCGGCACCGGCCCGTACTGCCACAGCGCGTAGTTCTGCAGCACGAGCGAGATGCCGAAGGTGGCGAGGATCGTCGTGAGCGGATCCCGACCGACCAGCGGTCTGAGAGCCGTGATCTGCAGTGCCGCGCCCAGCATCGCCATCAGGATCACGGATCCGACGAGCGCGATCCAGAAGTTGCCGGTCGTCAGGAACACGGTGGTGCCGATGTACGCCCCGAGCATGAACAGGTCGCCGTGCGCGAAATTCACGATGTCCATGATCCCGAAGATCAGCGTGAGGCCCGAGGCGACGAGGGCCAGAATCATGCCGTTCACGAGGCCGTTCACGATCTGGACGATGATCTGGTCGAAAGGGATCATCTCCGGCTCAGACTCCCAGATACTGGTGAATGACGGCCTGATCGGCACGGAGCTCCGCGGCGGGCGCGTGGTGACGCACCACGCCCTTCTCCATGATGTACACGCGGTCGGACACCTCCAGCGTGAGCGGCACGTTCTGTTCGACGAGCAGGATCGCCACGCCATCCTTGTGGAGGAGTTCGATGATCTCGCGGATCTGGGACACCATGCGGGGCATGAGCCCTTCGGTCGGCTCGTCGAGCAGGATGATGCGAGGCTCGAGCATCATGGCCCGGGCGATCGCGAGCATCTGCTGCTCACCGCCCGACAGCGTGCCGCCGGCCTGGTTCCGGCGCTCGCGGAGGATCGGGAAGCTCGCGTAGACCTTCTCGAGCAGGGCCTCGCGTCGCTCGCCGGAGACGTTCGGCCGATCGAGCCCCGTCCGGAGATTTTCGAGCACGGAGAGCAGGCGGAAGATCCGGCGATCCTCCGGCACGTAGCCGATGCCGATGCGGGCGAGGCGGTACGGAGCCACACTCGCGATGCCCCGCCCGTCGAACGTGATCCGACCCTCGGATGCTCGGACGAGCCCCATGATCGTCTTGAGCGTCGTCGACTTGCCGACGCCATTCCGTCCCAGCAGCCCGACCACCTCGCCGGCGCGCACCTCGAGCGACACCCCGTGCAGGATGTGCGACTTTCCGTAGAACGTGTGGATGCTCTCCAGCACGAGCATCAGGTCTTGAGATACACCTCCTGAACGCGAGGGTTGGCCTGGATGTCCGCCGGCGCGCCTTCCGCCAGCACCTCACCGTAGTGCAGCACGGTGATGGTCCGCGCCAGACCCATGACGACCTCCATGTCATGCTCGACGATGAGGATCGTCAGGTTGGCGCCGATGCGGCGGATCAGCTCGACGGTGGCGTGCGTCTCCGTGACGCTCATGCCCGCCGTCGGCTCGTCGAGACAGAGCAGCTTCGGCTCCGTCGCGAGCGCGATGCCGATCTCGAGGTTGCGTTGTTCGCCGTGCGAGAGATTCGCGGCCAGGTCGTCCGCCTTGTCAGCGAGACCGACGGAGCCGAGCACCGCGAGCGCCCGCTCGATCACGTCGCCGTACGAGCGATGGTGCCGGAGCAAGCTCCACGAGTGGTGGCGCGATTGCACCGCGATGCGCACGTTCTCGAGCACCGTGGCGCCGGGCAAGATGTTCGTGATCTGGTACGAGCGCGCGATCGCCTTCTGAGAGATCCGGTGAGGCGGGAGGCCCGTGATGTCCTCACCGTCGAAGACGATCTGACCGCTGGTCGGACGCAGCACGCCGGTGAGGCAGTTGAACAGGGTGGACTTGCCGGCGCCGTTCGGGCCGATGACCGCGCGGATCTCTCCGCGCGAGATCGAGATGGAGACGTGGTTGAGCGCGATGAGGCCGCCGAACCGCATCGTGAGGCGGTCCGTGCGGAGGATCACGTCCGGGACGGCGGGGTCCCGACCGTTACCGGTCGGGACCGGCACCGTATCTCGCCGTGGCTCGACGCGCCGCACCTGGATACAGCCCACCCTCGGCGGTCGCGGGCTCGCCGTCCCCGCTACAACGAGTGATTGCGGGCGAGCCGCCCCCGCTACAACAAATCACGCCTTGGGGAACGTGCACGCAGGGGGGACGATCGTCTTTTCCCTCGGGATCACTTCGAGGAGCCGGTGCTTGTTGTCCTTGATGTCGAAGATGAACTGCCGCAGGAAGGCCTGGTGGTCCTCCCGGCGGAGGTTCTTGTCCCCCTGGGGGAAGTCGTCACTTTCCTTGACCTCCATCCCTTCGAGCGCCTCGATCAGCTTCATCGTGTCCTCGCGCCCGCGGAAGCCCGACTTCTGCATCCCGAGCTTGAGGAAGTTCATCGCCTCGAAGTTCGACTGCACGTAGCGATCGGGATCCGGCCCGGACGGATCCATCTCCTTCAGCTTCACGCGCGTCTCTTCGAAGAACTTCTTGTGATACGGCGTGTCGAGGGGCTTCACGAGCACGGGAATGTAGCGGTTGACGCCGACGAAACCCTCGACCTTGTGACCGAGCGCCGCCAGATGGGTCGATTCGGCGACCGCGCCGTCGCCCGCGTACCTGGCCTTCTTCGTGAGCCCGAGCTCGAACGCCTGGTTGGTGAAGGTCACGGCGTTCGCGCCGAACATGATCGCGAAGATGCCGTCGAAGTTGCCGGTGATCTTCGAGATGAACGATGTCATGTCGGCCGTGCCGAGCGGGATGCCGGTGGTGCCAACCACATCACCGCCCTGTTTCTTGATCTGCTCGACGTACGCGTCGCGGGTCGACTGGCCCCACGCATAGTCGAGATAGACGATGTGCCACTTCTTCGCGACCTTCTTGACCAGGTAAGGCGCGAACGCCACCGCCTGGGACGGCGCGTAGTCAAACGGCCGGAAGACGTAGCGGCTGCACTTGCTCGTCGTGATCGTCGTGTCGAGGCAGACGCCGATCATCCAGACGGTCTTGTGCTCCTCGAACACCGGCATGCAGGCGATGCAGACGTTGGACAGGTAGCCGCCCTCGCCGACGTCGACCTTGTCCTCGATGAGTAGCTTTTCCGCCTTGCGCCGTCCGACGTCCGGCTTCGACTCGTAGTCCGCGACCACGAGCTCGACAGGCCGGCCGTTGATGCCGCCTGACTTGTTGATGCGGTCAGCCGCCACCTGCGTGCCGACCAGCGCGGTCTTGCCGCCGGCCGCGGCCGTTCCGGTGAGGGGCTGCAGGACCCCGATCTTGTAGGGCTTGGCCTGGCCGAACGCTTCGCGCCAAGGCGGCGGCACGAGAATCGTCGCTCCGACCGCCCCCGCAGTGGCCGCCGAGAGCCCGAGGAAGCGCCGGCGCGTCGTCTTGCCGCTCCACCACATGTTCTTCGCCCAGGATTCGTTCTGCCACCGTTCGGCCATCTGAGCCTCCTTGCGAGTGCCCGTCAGGCGGGCAGCGGGGAATCAGTTGAAAGTACCCCTGTGTACACCAACCGGTCAGACCAGGCAAGTCGCCACATCCGAGGCTCAACCGGTGTCGCGCCCACGAGGGCTCGCGCCCGAGAGGGCTGGCGCCCGAGAGGGCTCGCGCCCGCGAGGGCTGGCGCCCGCGTGGCTACTGATCGAGCCCGGCCTCTGCGAGCGCCCGGCGGATCGCCTCACGTTCTTCTCCACTCACCGGGGTCAGCGGTGGCCGGACGTGAGCGGCGGGAATGCGTCCGAGCAGCACCAGCGCTTCCTTCATCCGGTTGTGCATGTCGACGAACGGCGGCGCGTAGAAGACGCGGACGAGCGGATCGAGCCGGTCGTTGATGCGGCGAGCGCCGTCGACGTCGCCCTTGCCGCAAGCGGCGAAGAGATCGGCCTGAAGGTCCGCGGCGACGCTGCCCATGCCGGAGATCGCGCCGTCAGCGCCCAGCAAGAACGTCGACATCAGCGACATCGTGAACGAGGACAGCATGGCCACCGGACGAGCGCTCGCGCGCAGGGCGCGCAGGTTTCGCTCGAAGGCGACGATCTCGTTCGACCAGTCCTTCACCGCGGCCACGTGCGGGATCTCGCAGAGGCGCCCGAGCGTCTCGGGCGAATAGCCGATGCCACACGCCGGCGGGTACTCGAAGACGATGATCGGAAGATCCGCTCCCTCGGCGATCGCCGAGAAGTGGCGCACCGCCATGTCGGGTTTGAGCTGCGCGCCCCACATGAACAGCGTCGGCGGAAAGACCAGCAGGCCCGCCGCGCCCTCGCGCTGTGCGTCGCGGGCGAGCTCCACGGCTTCGTGCGTTCCGTCCGAATAGACACCGGCGACGACCGGACAGCGCCCGGCAATCTCGTCGACCGCGATCGCGAGCGCGCGCCGCCGCTCGTCACGCGTGAGGGACGAGACTTCGGCCGCATGGCCGTTGGCCACGACCCCGGTCACGCCAGGCGTGTCGGCCAGCCACCGGAGATGGCGGCGATACGCGGGCTCGTCGATCGACAGGTCGGCCTTGAAGGGCAGAATGTTCGCGGGCATGACGCCGGAAAAGTGCATCACGGTTGAACCTCCCGTCGAGTCAGGAGCGGTATGACGCGGCTGATGGCGCTCTCGGCTTTCGCGCGCAGGTCGTCGTCGCTGTCATTGGCGATTGGATGCGCGATGACGACGAACGGATAGTCCGGCACGCCGTTCAGGTCGGCGACGCCGCGCGCCGTCTCGGCGAACCGGTCCGTCATGATCGCGACGGCCGGGATGCCTCGGCTCTCGGCCGCCAGGGCGTCGTGCATACTGCACGACGAGCAGCTCCCTCAGTCACCGATCCCGGAGAGGATCGCGTCGGCGGCGCTCAGCTCCCCGAGCATCGTGGGTGGCACCGGGCGGCTGGCGTCGGGCTTGCGCCGGCGGATGACCTCGCGAACGCGAAACTGCGACTTCAGCAGCGCCTCGACGTGATCGTAGAAGCGCGCGGTTCCGATCTTCGCGTTGTCCAGGAGGCCGATCACAGCGCCGTCGAGCGTGGCGATCGGCGGCGCCATACGGGTCGGCTCGCCTTCGCTGAAGAGCCGGGGATCCAGCACTTTCAGTGTCATCGCACGTGTCCTCCGGAGTATCGAGGAGCGCCCCGGCTTTTGCCGGGGTGCTCCGAGCGTTGGGGCTCTGCGGCGCCATGTCGGGGCACCCCGTCGATCAGGATACGCCCCATCAGCCCGACACCAGCCTGGTCACGGCAAGTGATTTGGAGCCGTACCACGGCGGGACGATGGCCCCGAATCCGCCCGCGGGACCCCCGGCGGCGACGACGAGCAGGTCGTCCGGTGATCGGAGCGCCGTGTACACGCGGTCCTCGTCCTTGCGCGGCGCGACCGCCGCCTTGCCCACCGTTCGCCACTCGCGGCGCGTCACTCGCGCCGATTCGTGGATCGCGTCGCGAATGTCCTTCTTGCTCCAGCCGCCAGCCGCGAAGATCTGCCGGTGCTGTCTGGCGACGACCAGTGCATAGTTGCCCGGCCAGATCGAGTAGGTGAGCATGTTCGCGCGGATCGCGGCCGCATAGGTGTCCACGATCTCCTTCGGATCGTGCGTCCACTCGTTCATGATCTGGTGCGGCGACTCGGCGGCGAGCACCGTGATCGCGGAGGCGCCCGGCGGCACGCCGCGTTCCGAGGCGAGCGACATCCACGGGCTGTCCTCTTCGTCCTCCGCGATGCAGAACGTGAACTTGCCCGGGTGGCCGAGCGTCGAGCGGTCGAGCTGACCCGGGATCCCGCCGAGCGCGTTGACGATCAGCAGCCGGATGGTGCGACCGATCGTCGCATTGGCCCGGCTACCGTTCGCCAGGACGTTGTGCGTGGCGTTCATGCCGATCGTGCCCCGAACGGGACCGTTCACGACGACGAACGGCGCGCTGCCGCCGGTGCTCGCCGTGCTGCCGTGCAGGCCGAACTCCGGCGCGCACATCGCCTGCACGATCGTGACGACGACGGGCATGTACTCAGCGCGACAACCCGCCATCACGGCCGCGATCGCGATTTTTTCCGCGGTGATGCGGCGCCGCCGCACGGGTTCGATGCCGACGACCTCGGTCGGTGTCAGCGCGCCGGCGTCGAGGAAGCGTCGGACGTTCGGCTCCGTTGGCGGCACGATCGGAAGGCCGTCGGTCCAGCCACTGTCCTGGAACAGCTCGTTCGCTTCGACGCCGTCGGCGACCTCGTACGCGCGTGACTGCAAGGGCTCGTCGGTCACGGAGAGGCCCGGAACGGCAGCGGGGCGCCGTCGACCCAGCGGTCGGGCACGATGCCGAAGGCCTCGATGAACCGCTGCCAGCCACTGGCGAAGGTCACGGTCATGCCGAGATCGAGCACCTCGTCGTCGGTCAGATGCTGGCGGAGCTCCTGGTAGAAGCTCTCGTCGACGACCGGGTGCTCACTCGAGAGTCTGTCCGCGAGCCGGAGCGCCGCTTTCGTGCGCGCCGGCAAGTCCGACTGCGCGTAGTCGTCGAGCTTGGCCACCAGATCCTCCGTCGCGCCTCGGCTCACGGCCGAGGATGACCGCGCGAGGCTTCAGTGGACGCAGCGGTTGGTCCAGGCCAGTCGGATCCGCACGAGCTCGAACAGCTCCGGCTCGATGCTCGACGTGCCGCCATAGATGTACCGGATGAATCCCCACGTCGCGTCGAGCAATCCCGGCCGGCGCGCCATCGTCAGGAAGAGATTGTCGTCCTCGTAAGCGTTCCGGTACCAGCGATCGAGCATGCGCTGAAGGTGATCACTGAGCTCCTCGCGGCGCGCCTTCGGCAAGAGGCCCCGGTCGGTGCTCATCGTCAGCGCCCTCCAAGATGCGGCAGCACGTCACGGGCGATCCGTTCGACCTGTTCGGACTCGTACCGGTAGGGAATGAGGATGATCCGGTGAACGCCGGTTCGCACGTGCAGGCGAAGCTGCTCCACGCATTCGTCGGCCGTCCCGCGGATGGCGTGCTCGATCGTCGACTCGCTCCAGGCCGCCACGTCCCATTCGGTCTCGAGCCAGCGCCGCATCGGGGCCTCGGTCTCGGCGCGCGAGCGCCCGACGAAGATCGCGAGCTGATTCGTGCCGGTGAGCGTGGTGGGATCGCGGCCGGCCTGGCGCGCGAAGTCCACGATCTTCTGCCAGCCCCGCTCGTAGCTCTCGGGCGTGTAGAAGTAGGTGAGCCAGCCGTCGGCGCGCGTGGCGACCCGCCGGAGCACGGCGTCCACGTAGCCGCCGATCAGGATCGGCGGGCGCGGCTGCTGCGCGGGCCGGGGCCGCATCACGGCTTCGCGGAGATTGAACTCGTCGACCGCGAGCGTCACGCGGTCCCCGGTCCACAGCCGCGTCAGGATGTCGAGGTTCCTCTCGAAGAGACGCCCGCGCTGCTTGAACGGGACGCCGACGGCGTCGAACTCTCGCTCGTACCAGCCCGCCGCCACGCCGAGAATGAGCCGGCCTTTCGAGATCACGTCCAGCGTTCCGAGCGACTTCGCGAGCGCGGTGGGATTGCGGAGCGGCAGCACCAGCACGCCCGTGCCGAGCTTGATCCGCGCCGTCCGCGCCGCAATCGCGGTCAGCGTGCCGACCGCGTCGAGAATCGGGAACGCCGGCTCGACGCCGAGGATCACGTGGTCCCACGCCCAGAGCGACTCGAACCCGAGCGATTCGGCCCGCTCGGCATACGCGAACAATGCGTCGATGTCGGGTGTCTCGGCGGGCCCGACGAAGTTCTTGATCGCGAGTCCGACCTGCATCGCGTTACCCGAGGAAGCGCCGCTCGGGATCGAGCTCGCGCAGGATCGTCAGCTCGTCCGCCGTCGGCGGCTCCGTCGTCGCAACGTGCGCCGCTTCCGGAAGATCGAAGCCGGTGTTGTCCCGGATCATCGCGCTCGTCACGCCGGGATGGACGGCGTCGATCCGAAGTCGCCTGGTGGCCGGGTCGACGCCCAGGATGCCCAGCGTGGTCACGACGCGTGAGACGCCGCCGAAGAGCAAGCCGGCTCTGGCACGGCTGCCGTCGCCCTCCAGCCAGCCGGGACTGGTGACGAAATCGACGCGAGGCACGAAGCGGCGTTTCTCGTGCGCCGTCAAGATGATGACTTCGCGGCAAAGCGACGCGATGTCGTTGGCCCCGCCCGTGCCGGGCAGCCTGACTTTCGGGTGCCAGTAGTCGCCGCCGACGACGCTCGTGTTGACGTTGGCGTGCTGATCGATCTGCGCGCCGCCCATGAAGCCGTAATCGAGGAAGCCGCGCTGGGCGAAGAGGAACGTGTCGGTGATGCCGGGCAGCATCGTGGCACGATGGCCGGCCCGCATCTCGTTGGTGGAGATCGGCAGCCGTGCCGGCGCGATCTTCGGGCCGATGATGCCGCCTTCGATCACCATGGTGAGCTTCGGCGCGTGCAGCTGCTGAGCGAGCGCCGCGGCCAGCAGGGGAACGCCGACGCCCGCGAAGACGGTCGTGTCGTCGCGAAGCTGGCGCGAGCCCATCACCGCCAGCAGCTCGGCCGGCGTGACGGCGGCGCTCACGCTCATGCCGTGAGCTCCAGCGCCTTCCGGCGTTGGCGCGCGAGTCGCTCGCCCCCGAAGAGGTCGAGATAGTCCCCGTAGGATTCGGGCGCGTAGACGTGGCGCTCCAGATAGTCGCCGACGGCGGACGCGCCGCGCGCGTTGATGCCGTCCGTGTATTCCTGGAAGTGATCGAAGTCTGCCTCGTAGAGCCCGTAGCACTCGTGCGGGAACGAGCCGAACGGCACGTGGACGAGCGCATCGACGACAAATCCGGGGATCACGGTGCGGTCGGGATGGCGCCGCGTTTCTTCCTCGGTGATCAGCTCCTCGGTCGTCACGACCACGGTCGCCGCCGCTCGCGCGATGTCGGCGTCCATGTGCGGGTACCCGTCGATCTGACAGTTGCCGAAGCGATCGGCCCGATGGACGTGGAGGAGCGCGACGTCCGGGAAGAGCGCGGGCACGGCGGCCAGCCGGGTGCCGGTGTAAGGATCCTCCACGGTCTTCATGCCGCCGACGTTCATCAAATCGGAGCCGAGCATCGTGAGCGCCGGCACGAACGGCACTCCCATCGCGGCGGCCCGAAAGCGGAGTCCCAGCGCGAGATGGCTCCACTCCTCGAACGCCACCTTTCCGGATTCGACGTACTCGCGAAGGATCTTCGACACGCCCCACGGCAGTCCGATCGACATCCACGCGGTCACCACGCGCTCCACGGCGCCGGCGACCATCATGAACTCGCCCTCGGTGCACATGAGGTTCCGGACGAGCGTGAGACCGGTCCGTCGTGATCTCAGGATCTCGCGCACGAGCGCCATCGGCGTACGGGAAAAGAGACAACCGCCGACGGCCACGATGTCGCCGTCGGACACGCGGCTGCCCGCATCCTCGACCGTGGTGAGCTTGTCGCCCGCCGACTTCGTTTTCGTTTCCAGTCGACGGCGCGCCGCGACGAAGTCGTACTCCGTGGATTTCAGCGGAGCAGCTCCCACTTGGCCTGGTAGCGGTCGAGCTCGGCCCGCGTGCGCGGGTCCATCGGATGATCGCGCTCCGGCACGTCCACGTGCTTGTCCTCGCCGCAGAGCGCCGTGGTGAAGTACCGCTGGCCAGTGTCGTTGGCCATGGTGACGATCGACGGCAGGTCGGGATGACGGGCCGCGAGCTTCAGCGCCGCGGCGACGTTGCACCCGGTCGAGATGCCGCAGAAGATGCCTTCCTCGGCGGCGAGCCTTCGAGCCATCTTCACGCTTTCCGCGGTCGTCGTCGTGATGACGCCCGTCAGCTGCGCGACGTCGAGATTGGCCGGGATGAAGCCATCGCCGATGCCTTCGATGCCGTGCGGACCCCACTGCCGGCGCGCCAGCAGCGCGCACTCGTCCGGCTCGACCGCGTAGAGCCGGACGCGCTCGTCGTGCTCGCGCAGGTAGCGGCCGGCGCCGGTCAACGTCCCGCCGCTGCCCTGCGAGGCGACGAACGCGCCCACGATGCCGCCGCACTGCTCCCAGATCTCCGGTCCGGTAGTCCGATAGTGCGCTTCGACGTTGTCGGTGTTGTCGAACTGTCCCGGCACCCAGTACCCGGCGGGATCGCCAGCGCGAATTTCCTCGAGCCGCCTGAGCGACAGATCGACGTCGCTTTCCCCGCCCGGCGTGAAGACGAGATTGGCGCCGTAGGCGCGCATGATCTTCTTGCGCTCGTCGCTCATCCCCTCGGGCATGACGATCGTGCAGGAATAGCCCTTCACGGCGGCCACGAACGCGCAGGCGATGCCCGCGTTGCCCGTGGAGCACTCGAGGACTCGCATGCCGGGCCGCAAGTCGCCACGCGACTCGGCGCGGTCGAACATGTGGAGGTAAATCCGGTCTTTCAAGCTGCCGCTCGGACCATACCACTCCAGCTTGAGCAGCACCCGCGGCGCGACACCGGCAGTGACGCGTCCGAGCTGGACGAGTGGCGTCCGGCCCACGGCTTCGGCGATCGATGACAGCGCGGATCTTGCGGCGTCCCAGCGGATCGTCATGGAGAACGGATTGTACCCGAGGGGTGAGGGTGATGGGTAGCAACCGCGCGGGACTCGCGGCCGCGCGCTCGCACGCTCAGGCGAGCGCGCGGCCGGCCTTCGAGCACGGGGACCACGCCGCCGCCGACTCTGATGTCCGTGATGCGGTCACCGTCGGCACGGAGCGTGAGGTTCATCTCCTTTGCGATCGCCTGCATCTCCACGTCGGACAGTCGACGGCCATCGAGCACGACGGCGAGCGGATTGCCGCCGAACATGTGGTCGGTGAAGACGTCGACCTGAACGAAGCGGTATTCGCGGCTCATGTCAGTGGGCACGGGCTACCGCGCGCGTCAGCGCGAGGCGCGGCGGAATTCGATGTAGTGGGCGGTCTCGTCGGCAACCGGGCGGCCAAACAGCGTTTCGACGACGTAGAAGGCCATGTCGATGCCGGAGGCGACGCCGGCCGACGTGATGACGCCGTCGTCGACCACCCGCAGATCACGCTCGACCTTGACGCGGGCGTCGAGCGATTCGAGCAGATCGAGAGCGGCCCAGTGCGTCGTGGCGCGACGACCGTCGAGCAGGCCCGCCTTGGTGATGTATGTGGAATCGTAACATGCGGTAAAGGGTCACCGACCCTTCAGCCTCACGAGGCGTCGAACGCGCCGGGCAGGTGACGCACGTGGCGGCTGCCGTCGTCGGCGATCGTGACCGCGACCACGTCGAAGCGGCAGCGCGCGTGTTCCTGTCGCTTCCACTTGAGATAGTGCTGGGCCAGCCGGATCAGTCGTCGCTGCTTCTGCCACGACACGGCGGCGGCGGGCGTGTCGCCCCAGCGCGCCTGGCGACACTTCACTTCCACGAACACCAGCACGTCGCGGTCCCGGCACACCAGGTCGATCTCGCCGTACGCGAATCGGACGTTCCGTCCGACGACGCGGAGTCCGGCGCGCTGGAGATGCGTCGCCGCGGCGTCTTCCGCCTCGCGTCCAAGAAGTCCGCGCCGGTCGGCCATGAGCCCGTATACGCCGATCGTCGAACCCGCGAAAGTGTCGGAATTCGGAGACGCTTCGCGGGTCGATCAGCCCCCGAGGTAGGCGCGACGAACCTGGTCGTTCTCCAGAAGCTCGTGGGCTCGACCGGCCAGCACGATGCGTCCGGTTTCCATCACGTAAGCGCGATCGGCCATCCTGAGCGCCTGGTAGGCGTTCTGTTCCACGATCAGCACCGTCGTTCCTGTGCGCCGGATGCCGGCGATGATCTCGAACGTGGTCTCGATCAGCGTCGGCGCCAGACCGAGTGACGGTTCGTCGAGCAGGAGCAGCCGCGGGCGGGCCATCAGCGCGCGCGCGATCGCGAGCATCTGTTGCTCGCCGCCGGACAGCGTGCCCGCCGGCTGCGCCCGGCGCTCCGCGAGGATCGGAAAGTGCTCGCAGAGCCGCTCGACGTCGCTGGACACCGCGGCCGCGTCGGTACGGACGTACGCGCCCATCTCCAGATTTTCCCGGACCGTGAGATACGGAAAGACACGCCGGCCCTCGGGGCAGTGCGCGATGCCGGATTTCAGGATCTCGTCCGGGCGGAGATGCTGGATTTCGCGCCCGTCGAACACGATGCGCCCGCGCGCGGCGGGCAACAATCCGGAGATCGCCCGGAGGGTGGAAGACTTGCCCGCGCCGTTCGCCCCGATGAGGCACACCAGCTCGCCGGCGCGCACCTCGAGATCGATGCCCCGGAGCGCTTCAATCGGTCCGTACGCGGCGTGAAGACCCTCGACGGCCAGCACGAGCAGCGCTTCAGGCCGGCGCGCTACCGGCGCCGAGGTACGCGCGAATGACGTCCGGATGCGCCTGGATCTCGGCCGGCGCGCCATCGGCGATGAGTCGCCCGTGGTTGAGGACGAGCACGCGGTCCGAGATTCCCATCACGAGCCGCATGTCGTGCTCCACCAGGAACACCGTGACGCCCTGGGCGCGAATGTTCAGGATCAGGCGACTCACGGTGTCCTTTTCGCTTCCCGTCATTCCGGCGGCGGGCTCGTCGAGCAGCAGCGCGCTCGGACGTGCGCCGAGCGCGATAGCCACCTCCACGAGGCGCTGGTCTCCGTACGGCAGCGCCCCGGCTGTTTCACGACCGCGCGCGGTGAGCCCGACGAACGCGATCAACGCGCCGGCGTCGGCCCGGAGGCGCGACTCCTCGTCCCGGACGCGCCGGCGACCGGCGAGGATTCCGGCCCAGCCGGATGAGCCGCGCAAGTGAAGGCCGATCATCACGTTGTCGATCACGCTGAGCGCCGGGAACACGCTGGTCTTCTGGAACGTGCGGACGACGCCGCGCTGCGCGACGTCCGAGGGCCGGAGCCCGGTGAGTGTCCGGCCCTCGTACGCGACGTGGCCGCGCCCGGGACGGAGATAGCCCGTGATGGCGTTGAACAGCGTCGTCTTGCCAGCGCCGTTGGGGCCGATGAGGCTCGTCACCGTGTGAGGCTGGATCTCGAAGCTGACCCCGGCCAGCGCAGCGACGCCACCGAAGCTGACCGCGACGTCGCGAACGGCCAGACTCATGGGGACACTCGCTCGTGCCCGCGCATCGTGGGCCACCATGTTCGCGTCCTGAGCGCGGGGACGATGCCGCGCGGCAGGAAGTAGACGAGCAGGACGAGCAGCGTGCCGTACGACACCATCTGCCATTGCCAGGAGAGCACTTCGCGAAGCGCTTCGGGCAGCGCGGTGAAGACGATCGCGCCGACGACCGGACCCGGCAGCGTTCCCTTGCCCCCGGCGATGACCATGATCACCATCGTGACCGTGTAGTTGAAGAGAAAGACTTCCGGACTGATGAATCGCGTGTAGTGCGCGTACAGGCTCCCGGCCACCCCGGCCATCGCTGCGCTCACGACCGTGGCCAGCACGAGATACCGCGTGCCGTCGACACCAACGGATGCGGCGAGCGGCTCGTTCTCGCGCAGGGCAAGGAACGCGCGGCCGATTCTCGAGCCGACGAGCCGATGACACACGAGGTAGGCGAGCGCGGCGCTCCCGAGCACCAGATAGTAGTACGCCGATTTCGTCCGCAGCGACCACGGGCCCAGCGACGGCGCGGGCACGCCGGGCAAGCCGAGCGGTCCGTTGGTCAGGTCCATCCAGTTCTGGCTCACGAGCGAGACGACGCCGGCGAAACTGATCGTGACGAGCACGAAGTATGCGCCGCGCAGCTTCAGCGACAGCCGGCCGATCGCCCAGCCGGCGAGGCCGGACGCCACGGCGGCGGCGAGGAGCGCGGGCCAGACCGACCAGTCACGCTTCAGCGTGAGGAGCGCGGACGTGTACGCGCCGATGCCGAAGAAGGCGGCGTGCCCGAGGGACAGCTGTCCCGTGTAGCCAAGCAGGAGGTTCAGGCTCAGCGCGAGCACCGTGAAGATGCCCGCCATGATCAGGATGTGCAAGTGATACGGGTTCGGGATCCAGAACGGCGCCGTGAGGGCCGCTGTCAAGACGATGGTTGTCACTGCCGCCGCGGCGCTACGATTCAAATTCTGTCCGTGGGATACCGCTTTGCCTGATGATCGACAGGAGTGTGCCGACCTTGAGTTCGGGATGATCAGGCACCGGAACTGTCACGGTCCCGTCCTGGACACGCCGCTGCATGACAACATGGCTTCCGCGCCGTCGAACTTCGATGAAGCCGTGGCCCTCGAGAATCCGGCAGACTTCGCGTCCGGAGAGGACGCGAAGTTTACCCATGCGCTGCTTCGAAGCGTGTCACGAACACTTCGCTGTGCAGCCGGCGCCTGAGCTCCTCCGGGTCGGCACACTCGAGGAAAAGTTCGACGGCCTCTTTCAGATTCGCAGTGGCTGCCTCGACGGTTGCTCCCTGGCTAGCCACATCCAGTTCCGGACACAGGGCGACGTAGAGATCCCCCTCCCTCTCCAGGATCGCCGTATAGCTGCTCGTGGCCATTTCGTCTCCTCCTCTCTCTCAAGACGCCATTGTGCCGGTGGTGTCCCGCGTCATGTGGAAAAATCCACGGCGCAGCTTCTCATCGCCGCCTTCCCGAAAGCTCGTCCCGACACCCGGGCTCTTTTCCACGCGATGCGGGACGCCACCATCGTGCCTGACAAGACACTCTCATCTCTAACGCTCATCCGATCCGCTCAGCCCTGGCGAACAGCCCCGATGGTCTCAGCAGCAGCACCGCGATGATGATCACGAAGCCGACGGCATCGCGATAGCCCGACGAGACGTAGCCCGCGCCGAGCTCTTCCGCGATGCCGAGAAGCACGCCGCCGATCGTCGCGCCGGCGAGATTGCCGAGACCGCCGAGGATCACGACCGAAAATGCTTTGAGCGAAGCAAGGTCGCCCATCGACGGATACGCGAGGAAGATTGGCCCGAGCAGCGCGCCAGCCGCGGCGGCCAGCGCCGAGCCGAAGGCGAACGTCACGGTGTGGATGCGATCGATTCGCACGCCCATGAGCGCGGCGGTCTCTCGATCCTGGAACGTCGCGCGCATCGCGCGTCCGAGCTTGGTGCGATGGATGGCGAGCCATGCCGCGCCGATCAGGCCGACCGCGGCGGCGAGAACGAACACGCGCAGCGGCGCGATCGACAGCGGACCCAGCACGAACGGGGCGGTGGGGAACGGATGCGGGATCGATTTGGCGACGCCGCCCCAGGCGAGGAGCTCGGCATTCTGCATCACGATCCCGAGACCGATCATCACGAGCATGGTCGTGTCGATCGATTCGAGCCGCAGGGGCCGCAGCAGCACGCGCTCACACGCGGCGCCCAGGGCTGCGCCCGCCGCGATGGCGACCAGGATGGCCGGCACGAACCCGAGCCCGGACCAGGCCAGCGTGGCGAACGCGGCATACGCGCCCAGCGTGTAGAACTCGCCGTGCGCGAAGTTGACCACGTTCATGAGACCGAAGATGAGGGTGAGCCCGATGCCCAGCAGGGCGTACGTCCCGCCGAGCACCAGGCCGTTGACCAGATGCTGAAGGAGCGCCTCCAAGCCTCAGCGCTTGGCCATGAAGTCCGGCAGCGCGACCTTCCCGTCCTTGATCTGCACGATGAAGATGCTCGGCTTCGACTGGCCGCTTTCCTTGCCGGCCGGGCCATCCTTCTCGAACTTGATGGGGCCGTTCACGCCGGTGAGGCTGACTTTCCAGAGCGCGTCGCGCACCGCTTTCGGGTCGTCCTTGCCGGCGAGCTTCACGGCCTCGGCGATCGTCGCGATGCCGTCGTGACCACGGAATCCCTCGGTGAGACCCTCGAAGGGATTGCCGCGCTTCGCCCACTCGTCGACGAACGCCTTCGCCAGCTTTCCGTCGGGCATCGCCTCCGGGAACCACGGCATGAAGAAGACGATGTGATAGCTGCCCTCGGCGGCGGCGCCGGCCTGCTTGATGAGCTGTGTCGGTGACGAGCTCCCGCCCGTCGTGACGACCTTGCGCGTGATCCGCTGCTCTTGCGCCTGCTTCAACACGAGCGTGATCTGCTCGACCGCGGTGGTAAGGAAGAGCGTGTCGCCGCCGGTGCCCTTGATCTTGGTGAGCTGCGCGTTCATGTCCGTGTCCTTCTGGTCCATGAACTCCGCGGCGCCGACCGCGACGCCCTTCTTCTTGAGCATGTCGCCGAACGCGGTGATGGACCCGCGGCCCCAGTCCGTGTTGACCGCGAGGAAGTCCGCGCGCTTGACGCCGAGCTTGTCGACGTACTGCTCGAGCCCGAGCGCTTCCATGCTGCTCGGCGGGCTGATACGGAAGATCCACGGGTTGCCGCTCTTCGTGATGTTCCCGGCGCTCGAGGTCTCGACCACCATCGGCACGCCGTACTCCTCGAGCTTCGGCATCGCCGCGAGCGTCATCGAGCTGCCCCAGGCGCCCATGATCGCCGGCACCTTGTCGCGCACGATCAGCTTCTCGGCGGCGCTGGCCGCTTCCTTCGGATCGGACTTGTTGTCCTCGATCAGCAGCTCGACCTTGCGCCCGTTGACGCCGCCGCGCGCGTTGATCCAGTCCCGCGCGATCTCGGCGCCCATGCGGACGTAGTTGCCGGAGGCGGCGACGGGGCCGCTGAGCGGCTCGATGACGCCGATCTTGATCGGACCTTGGGACTGGGCGATTCCGGACGACGCCGCGACCGCGCTGACCACGGCGACGATCGCAACCATGAGTGTAGAGCGGACCAGAAGGCGACGGTTCGACATGAGCGACCTCCCTGAATGGTGCCCTCGCGGGCGCAGCGTGCGCCCAGGATATACCAGCATGCCGGCGAGCGGCAGGGGGTGTCATCGGCAACTCGCCACGGCTCAAAACGCGCAAAGGCGCAACGTGTCGCGCGTTCCTCGATACGGTCACCCACGACCGTTGTATAGTTCGTCCGCGGAGCACAGCCATGGGGGCCAAATATTTCGGCGCGGCGGTGAAGCGGCGGGAAGATCCGCGGTTCCTGCGCGGTGAAGGCCGCTTCGTCGACGACGTGAAGCTCGCGGGCATGCTGCACGCGGCGTTCCTTCGCTCGCCTCACGCCCATGCGCGCGTTCGCGCGATCCGAACGGACGCCGCCAGGTCGATGCCCGGTGTCGTTGCCGTTTTCACGTTCCACGATCTCGAGCGCTGGATGAAGCCGCTGCCGCTCTTCGGTGCGGTGCCGCCGGGCCTCGCCGCCGCGATCCGGTTCGACATCCACCAGGCGCCGCAGTACGCGCTCTGCCGGGATCGCGCGGTGTACGTCGGTGAGATCGCCGCGATGGTCGTCGCTGATAGCCGCGCGCGCGCGGAGGACGCGGTCGATCGCATCGAAGTCGACTGGGAGCCGCTGCCTGTGCTGGTCGACATGCGGGCCGCCGTTGGTTCGAGCGCGCCGATTCTCTACCCGGACTGGGGTACCAACGTGGCGGTCGGCTTCACCCACGGGATCGGGAACGTGGACCGCGCGTTCGCGGGCGCCGACGTGGTGATGTCCGAGACGTTCCACGTCCAGCGTTACGTCGGGATGCCGATCGAAGGCCGGGGCGCCGTGGCCGCGTGGGATCGGCGCGACGGCTCGCTCACGACCTGGAACAGCACCCAGGTCTCGCACTTCGTGCAACAGGGCCTCGCCGGGCTGCTCGGACTGCCGCACCACAAGATCCGCGTCATCGCGCCCGATCTCGGCGGCGGCTTCGGGACCAAGGCCTCGGGCTATGCCGAGGACGTGCTGGTCCCGATCGCCGCGATCGCGCTCGATCGCCCGGTGAAGTGGGTCGAGGACCGGCGCGAGCACATGATGGCGGCCGCGCACGCCCGTCATCAGATCCACGAGATCGAGCTGGCCGCGACACGGGACGGCACCATCGTCGGCCTTCGCGACCGGATCTGGCTCGACCTCGGCGCCTACAACGTCTGGGGCATCGTGCTGCCCTACAACACCGTCGCACATCTGATCGGTCCGCATCGCATCCGGGACATGCGCGTCGAGTTCAAGGCCGTCGTGACGAACAAGACGCCGAACGCGCCGTACCGCGGCGCCGGGCGCCCCGAGGCCGTGTTCGCGATGGACCGTGCCGTCGATTGTCTCGCGCGCCAGCTCGGGATGGACCCGGCCGAGATCCGCCGCCGCAACTACATCCGGGCCGATGAGCTGCCGTATGACCTCGGGATGCCGTACCGCGACGGCAACCCGCTCGTCTACGACAGCGGGGATTTCCCCGCGGCGCTGGAGGCGGCGCTCGAGGCCGCTGGTTATGCGGAGTTTCGACGGCAGCAGGCGGGGCTGCGGGCGCGTGGCGTCTATCGAGGCATCGGCATCTCCGGGTACGTCGAGGGCACCGCGATCGGACCGTTCGAGGGCGCTACCGTGAAGCTCGATCTTTCGGGCAAAGTGCAGGTCGCGACCGGCGCGGTCAATTCCGGCCAGGGTCACGAGACCAGCTTTGCGCAAGTCGCCGCGGATGCGCTCGGTGTGCCGCTCGACTGGATCACCGTGGTCGGCGGCGATACCGCCGCCGTTCCGTTCGGCGTCGGGACGTTCGCGAGTCGCAGCGCGGTGACAGCGGGAAACTCGATCGCCGATGCCGCGTCCCAGGTGCGCGAGAAGCTCGTGAAGGCCGCGGCCACGCTGCTCGAGGCGTCGCCCGCGGACATCGACATCGAGGACGGCCAGGCGTTCGTGCGCGGCGCGCCCGGCTCCGCGGTGCCGCTAGGACGCGTGGTCCAGGCGTCGATCCCGACCTTCGCCAAGCCCGGCGTCGCGTCGCCGGACTTCGAGGCGAGCGCCTACCATCACGTGCCGACCGTGACGTATGCCAGCGCGGTCCACGTCGCGGAGGTGGAGGTGGACGTCGGGACCGGGCACGTCAAGCTGCGCCGTTACGTCGTCGCCCACGACTGCGGCAAGGTGATCAATCCGATGATCGTCGAGGGCCAGGTGCATGGCGGCGTCGCGCAAGGGGTGGGCGGCGCGCTCTTCGAGGAGATGGTGTACGACGAAGAGGGCCAGCTTCTCACCGGCACGTTCATGGACTATCTCGTACCGACGGCGATGGAGCTGCCGTCGATCGAGACTGTCCACCTCGAGTACCCGTCGCCGCGCAATCCACTGGGCGTCAAGGGGCTCGGTGAAGGCGGCGCAATCTCACCGCCGGCCGCGATCGCGAACGCGATCGACGATGCGCTCGCGCCGTTCGGCGTCCGCGTCACGGAAACGCCGGCGAGCCCGGCGAAAATCTTGGCGCTGATAGAACCAGCGCGCCCGTGAAACCCGCGCCCTTCGACTATCTCGACCCGCGATCGCTGCCGGAGACTCTCCAGCATCTGCGCCAGCACGGCGATGATGCCAAGATTCTCGCGGGCGGCCAGAGCTTGCTGCCGATGCTGAACCTGCGGCTCGCGCGGCCGGCAGTGGTCGTCGACATCAACGGCATTCCGGCGCTCGACACACTGAGCGCGGAGCGCGGCGTCCTCCGCGTGGGAGCGCTGGTGCGCCAGCGGCGATTCGAGCGATGGGCGACCGAACATCTACCGCTCGTCGGCGCGGCGTTGCGCCTGGTCGGACATGCGGCGATTCGAAATCGCGGAACGGTGGCCGGAAGTCTGAGCCACGCCGACCCGGCAGCCGAGCTTCCGGCGCTCTTTCTGTGCCTCGATGGGACCGCCGTCGCGGTGAGCCTGAAGGGCGAACGCACCATCGCGGCCCATGATCTGTTTCAGGGACCGCTGACGACCTCGCTCGCAAGCGACGAGATCGTGACCGAGACGCGCTGGTCGTTGCCGGCGTCCGGCGCCGGCTGGGGCTTCCACGAGGTGGCCCGGCGCCACGGCGACTTCGCGCTCGTGGGCGTCGCAACGGTCGTCACGCTGCAGGACGGTCGCATCGCGGCAGCGCGCATCGCGCTGTTCGGCGCGGGCCCGACGCCGGTGCGCGCCCGGCACGCCGAACAGGCGCTCAGCGGCGGCGTGCCCACTCCCGAGCGCATGCGGGATGCGGCGCGCGCCGCGGCCGACTCGCTCGATCCGCAGAGCGACATTCATGCCTCGGCTGCCTACCGCAAGCGCGTGGCGGCGACGCTCACCGAGCGCGCGCTTGTCGATGCCGTTGCGCGCGCGAAGGATTATCGCGCCTGATCGGCAGGTTCCCTCAGTCCTCGTGTTCGAGGAGCAACAGCTCGCCCTGCCGCCGCACGCCCGAGAAGGTCCGCCGATGGATCGGACAGGGGCCGTGGCGATCGAGCGCCGCCAGATGCTCGGGTGTGCCGTATCCCTTGTGACGGGCGAAGCCGTACGCGGGGAACTCGCGGTCCGCCTCCATCATGATGCGGTCGCGCGTCACCTTGGCGATGATCGAGGCCGCCGCGACGCTGGCACATCGCGCGTCGCCGTCGATCAGATTCCGCTGCGGACAGGGCAGCGAGGGAAGCGCGACGAAGTCCGTGATGACGAGCTCGGGCACCACCGTCAGCGCCGCGAGTGCCTGGCTCATCGCGAGCCGCGTCGCTTGCAGGATGTTGACGCGATCGATGGTCAGATGGTCGACGACGGACACGCCGACCGCGACGGCGCGGGTCCGGATGACCTCGAACAGCTCGTCACGCCGCTCGGGCGTGAGGAGCTTCGAGTCGGCGAGCTTGGGAATCCGTCGATCGGGCGCGATGACGACGGCCGCCGCGACCACCGGACCGGCGAGAGGGCCGCGGCCCGCCTCGTCGATGCCGGCGATCCGAGCGACACCCGTCCGCCAGGCTTGCGCTTCGTAGCGGTAGGGCGCCGTCGGCGGCGTCACGCGGGACGACCGGGCTTACTCGGCCTTCGCTTCCGTCGTGGCGGCCGCCATACCCGGGACGTTCACGCGCTTTTCCTTGAGGCGCGCTGCCTTGCCCGCGAGGCCGCGGAGGTAGTAGAGCTTCGACCGGCGCACGCGCCCGTGGCGGACGAGATCGATGCGGTCGATACGCGGCGAGTGGAGCGGGAAGGTCCGCTCGACCCCGACGCCGTACGAGATCCGGCGGACGGTGAAGGACGCCTTGATACCTTCGCCGCGTTTTCTGATCACGACGCCCTCGAACGCCTGGATGCGCTCCTTCTCGCCCTCGACGACCTTGACCTGGACCCGCACCGTGTCTCCGGGATTGAACCCGTCGCGGTCCTTCTTGAGCTGCGCGGCCTCAACCAATCGAATCGCGTCCATGACTGTCCCTCTCTCCCGGCGCGGCGGCTTCGACCGTCTCCGGTGTCTCGCCTCGCCTGAATCGTTCCACGAGCTTCGTATCTTCCGGGCTCAGCTCGGCCCGGTCGAGCAAATCCGGCCGGGCCTGCCACGTGCGCCAGAGCGATTGCATGCGTCGCCAGCGCGCGATACGCGCGTGATCGCCGGAGAGAAGCACCGCCGGCACCCGCGCACCGCGAAACTCTTCCGGCCGCGTGTACTGCGGTGGCTCCAGCAATCCGGTCGCAAACGATTCCCGCTCGGTGGCGCCTTCGCCGCCCAGCACGCCCGGCAGGAGTCGCGTCACCGCGTCCGTCACGACGAGCGCGGGTAGCTCGCCTCCGGTCAGCACGTAATCGCCGATCGACAGTGCGTCGTCGGCGAGCCGCTCGGTCACGCGCTCGTCGACCCCCTCGTACCGCCCGGCCAGCAAGATGACGTGACGCTCGCGTGCCAGCTCTCGCGCGACGTCCTGCGTGAAGCGCCGTCCCCGTGGGTCCATCAGGATCACCCGCGCGGCCTCGGTCCGGAGCGCCTCGACGGCGGCGAACAGCGGCTCGGGCTTGAGCACCATTCCGCTCCCGCCACCGAACTGGTAGTCGTCGGTGACGCGGTGCTTGCCATCAGCGTAGTCTCGGAGATTGCTCACCCGGATGTCAACGAGCCCGCGCGCCCGCGCGCGGCCGATCATCGATTCCGACAGCGCCGGCTCCACCATCCCCGGAAACAACGTGACGATGTCGATCCGCATGTGGTTTGGTTTCACCAAGCTGGGGGCCTCGAAGGCCCCCAGACCCCCATACGCTCGCCGGCCGCCGGCGAACCCGGCGCCCGTCTCGATTCTCCGACACGTCCCTTGTGAGCTGGGGGCCGCGAAGGCCCCCAGACCCCCATACGCTCGCCGGCCGCCGGGGAACCCGGCGCCCGCCTCGATAAATCCGACACGCTTCTATCAAGCTGGGGCCCCGACATAACCCCCAGACGATGATCCGACACGTCCCTACAGCTCCAGCAATCCGTCCGGCGGCCTGATCACCACCCGGCGACCCGCTACGTCGACGTCGAGCACGATCTCCGGTACGGCCGGGATCAGATGCTCGCGCCCATCTTTCTCCACGACCCACAGGTCGTGCCCCGGAGACGGGTCGATCCGCGCCAGGCGGCCGACCTCCTGACCGTCTTCGGTCACCACCCGGGCGCCCTCGAGTTGCCAGGGGTAGAACCGACCGGGTCCCGGCGGCAGCGCGTCCGCCGCCGGCAATGCCACGAGTCGGCCGACCAGGCCGCTCGCCGCTTCAGGTGAGTCACAGCCAGCGACCGTCATCAAGACGCTATCGCCGTGGGACCGTGCCGTGGTGATGCGCCGCGTCTCCCGTTCGTCGCGCGACGCATCCCACAGCACGCACTCGGAGAGGCCGTGAAACCGCTCCGGGTGATCCGTCCACGGCGCGACCCGCAATTCGCCGCGCAGGCCGTGCGCCCGAACGATCTCGCCGATCACGATCAGCCGCTCGTTATTCTCGGCTACGCCGGTTGCTCCTGCTTGATGCAGAGCAGCCGCTTGACCGTGTTCGACGGCTGGGCGCCCTTGCTGATCCACGCCTCCACCTTGGTCCGGTCGATCGAGACCGTCGGCGGCTCGGTCAACGGGTTGTAGTGCCCGATGATTTCGATGAAGCGGCCATCGCGCGGTGAGCGCGAGTCTGCGACGACCACCCGGTAGGCCGGACGCCGGTTTGATCCTACCCGTCTGAGTCGAATGGAAACCATCTGTTCACCCCCTCGCCATCGGGAATCCGGGCAAGACCCGCTTGCCCTTGAGCTGTTTCATCATCTTCCGGAGCTGCGCATATTGCTTCAGCAGGCGGTTGACGTCCTGTACGTTCGTGCCGCTCCCTCGCGCGATGCGCTGACGCCGAGATCCGTTGATCACGTCCGGGTGCGTCCGCTCCGCCGGCGTCATCGACGATATGATCGCGTCGAAGCGCCCGAGATTGGCCTGCTCGGCGTCGAGCTCCTTCTCGGCCCCTCGGAGCGCCTTGCCGAACGGCAGCATGCCGAGGATCTGGTCCAGCGGCCCCATCTGCTTGATCTGCCGGAGCTGGTTTCGGAAGTCGTCCAGGGTGAAGGCGTCTTCCCTGAGCTTCCGCACGAGCTCCTCGGCCGTCTTCTGGTCGACGGTGGCCTGGGCCTTCTCCACGAGGGAAAGGACGTCGCCCATGCCGAGAATCCTGGAGGCGAGCCGGTCGGGATGAAACGGCTCGAGCGCATCCGTCTTCTCGCCGACGCCGACGAACGCGATCGGCCGTCCGGTCACCTGTCGAACGGACAGCGCGGCGCCACCGCGCGCGTCACCGTCCATCTTCGTCAAGATGACGGCGTCGATTCCGACGGCGGCGTTGAAGTGCTCGGCGACGGTCACCGCGTCCTGACCCGTCATCGCGTCCACGACGAGCAACACGTGGTGAGGCTTCAGCTCGGCGCGGATGGTGCGCAGCTCCTCCAGCATCTTCTCGTCGATGTGGAGCCGGCCCGCCGTGTCCAGGATGAGCGGGGTCAGCCCGCGCGCCGCGGCTTCCTCGCGCGCCTGCCGGCAGATCTCGACGGGCGTCTGGCTCGCGTCACCAACGACCGGAACCTTGAGCTGCTCGCCGAGCGTCTTGAGCTGATCGATGGCGGCCGGCCTGTAGGTATCGGCCGCAGCCAGGATCGGATGCTGCCCTTGATGCCCGTACATGCGGGCGAGCTTCGCCGCCGTCGTCGTCTTGCCCGAGCCCTGCAGTCCGATGAGCATGATGACCGTCGGAGGATGCGAGGCCATCGCGAGCCGGTGGCCGCTGCCCCCAAGCAGCTCGACCAGCTCCTCGTGGACGACCTTCACGACCTGGTGCCCAGGAGTCAGCGACTTCAGGACGTCCTGACCGACCGCCTTCTCCTTGACCCGATCGATGAAGCCCCGAACGACCTTGAAGTTGACGTCGGCCTCGAGGAGCGCGACGCGGACTTCCCGGAGCGCCTCCTGGACGTTGGCTTCCGTCAGCCGCCCCTGGCCTCCCAGGCGGTCGAAGATCCCTTGCAGTCGTGTGCTCAGAGAATCGAACATGGAATTTACAAGTGTACGGAATTACGATCGAAACATCAACTTCAGGGTGACGATCCCTCTACGACGCGGTTACGGAGCCTTCCGCGCGCATCTGCTTGACCACCCCGGCTGGATCGGCCGACCCGAAGATAGCGGAGCCGGCCACGGCGATGGACGCTCCGTGCTCGGCGAGGGGCCTCACGTGGTCGAGTTTCACACCGCCGTCCACGGACACGTCGACGGCCCGAGCTCCCAGCAGCCGACGCAGCGCCCGGATCTTCGCGTAGGCAGTCGGGATGAACTTCTGCCCGCCGAACCCGGGGTTCACCGACATGACGAGCACGAGATCGAGGTCGTCGAGAACGTATTCCAGGACACTCGGCGGCGTGCCCGGGTTCAGCGCGACTCCGGCCCGAGCGCCGAGCTCACGGATCAGGGCCAGCACGCGCTGAATATGAGGGCAGGCTTCGGCGTGGACGGTCACCATGTCAGCGCCCGCGGACACGAAGTCGGCAACGTAGCGCTCGGGCTCGACGATCATCAGATGTACGTCGAGCGGTAGGCGTGTCCGCTTCCTGATCGCTTCGACGACGACGGGACCAATCGTCAGGTTCGGGACGAAGCGGCCGTCCATCACGTCGATGTGGAGCTGATCCGGCGCGCCAGCCTCCACGCGGGCGATGTCGTCGCCGAGCGCGGCGAAGTCCGCCGACAGGATCGAGGGCGCAATCTTGATCACGGAAGCGTTATACCGCGCAGCGCACGCGAATCAAAGCGTGAGGGATTCGGTTCCGCGCTCACTCGTCAGGTCACGCAGCTCCGCGACGGAAACGCACCGCCGTGAAACCATCGGTCCCGTGCCGGTGCGGCAGACAGCGCAGCATGCCGTTGCCGTCGAGCGGGATCGGAAACTCAGCCGGTGCGTCCACGCGGAAGTCGGGACGGCCGGCCAGGAACGCGCGGGCGACGTCGTCGTTCTCCTCGGGCTCGAGCGAGCACGTCGCGTACACGAGCCGGCCGCCGGGCTTCACCATGGTCGCCGCGGCTTCGAGCACCGATCGCTGGCGCTCGGCGCTCGAGACGAGATCACCAGGCTGGCGGCGCCATTTCACCTCGGGATTTCGGCGCAGCACGCCGAGGTTCGAGCAGGGAGCATCGACGAGCACGCCGTCGCAGGCGGCGGCGAAGCGCGGTGCGAGCGCCTCGGCCGTGCCGCCGAGCGACTCGATGATCCTCACGCCGAGCCTCGCCGCCGCCTCGTTGACACGGGCCAGCCGCGCCGGTTGTGGGTCGAAGGCGAGCAGCCGGCCACGGTTGTCCATGAGCTGGGCGAGATGCGTCGTCTTGGTGCCCGGTGCGGCGCACGTGTCCGCGATGGTTTCGCCGGTGACCGGCGCCAGTAACCGCGAGACGAGTATCGACGCCTCGTCCTGCACGGCGAAGGCGCCGTCGCGGAACGCGCGCCACGCCGCTGGTGCGCCGGCGTGCTCGAGCAGGAGCCCTTCGGGAGCGTACGACGCCGGCCGGCTGTGCAGGTGCTCTTCACGGAGAAGCCGCTCGGCAAGCTCGTCGCGCGTGCTCTGCAGTGTGTTGGTACGGATTGTGAGCGGCGGGCGCTCGTTCAGCGCGCGCATCAACGCGATGGCCTCCTCATCTCCGTGGCGAGCAATCCATCGCGCCGCGAGCCACGTCGGAAAGGACCACCGGACGGCGAGCGCCTCGATGTAATCGGCAGGCGGCTGGGGCTCTCGCCGGCCCCGGCGCAAGAACGCGCGCAGCACCGCGTTCACGAAGCCGTCCATGCGGTGCTGCCCTCGGCCGCGCGCGAGGGTCACCGCATCGCTGACGGCCGCGAACGCCGGGACGCGTTCGAGGAACACCATCTGGTAGGCCGCCATCCTGAGCAGCACGCGCGGCGCCACATCGAGCGTGTCGAACGGACGGTGAGAGTGCGGCGCGAGAACCCAATCGAGGTACCGCTGCCATCGCAGCGTTCCGAAGACGAGCTCGGTCGCGAGCGCCGCGTCACGCGTGTCGAGCGCCCGCCGCGTCAACTCGGCCTCGAGCGCGATGTCGGCGAACGCCGCGTCGGCCTCCACGCGCTCCAGCACGCGCGCGGCCGCGGCGCGCGCCGGCGATGGCCCGTCCGGTGACCTCGGCCGCGCCGGGGCAGGGTCGGTCATGGCGCCTCGAACCTCTCTCCACGCTCCAGTCGAGCGCCGCGCAGGTAATCCGGCCACGGCACGGGACGCCGGTTCTCGGCCTGCACTTCGACGGGCAGAACAGACCCCTCGCCCGCGGCGATCGCCAGGACGCGATCGTGGTTCACAAGTTCGCCGGACGCCGCGGCAGGCGTTTCCACCCACCGCGCCCGCCAGATCGTCAACCGGCCCCGCGGCCCACGAGTGACGGCGCCGGGCCAAGGATTGCAGCCCCGGATGAGGTTCACGATCTCTCGGCCCGATCCTCGCCAGTCGAGGTGGCCGTCGGTTTTCTTGAGCCGCGGGGCCAGCGTGGCTTCCTCGTGCCGCTGGACCGTTGGCGTCAACGTATCGAGGCGCGCCAGCGTCTCGGTGAGTACGTCAGCCCCGAGGGCGGACAGCCGCACGGCGAGCTCGCCCGCGGTTTCCTCGGCCGCGATCGACGTCGAGGCCGACAGCAGCGTCGGACCCGTGTCCATGCCCTCGTCCATCTGAAACGTCGTGATTCCGGTCACCGTCTCGCCTCGAATGATCGCCCACGCGATCGGCGCAGCCCCGCGGTAGCGCGGCAGTAGCGAGGCGTGAACGTTGATCGAGCCACGCCGCGGCGCATCGAGCACTGCCCTGGGCAGGATCTGGCCGAACGCGGCGACCACCGCGACGTCGGCGTCGAATGCCCGGAGGCGCTCGGGCCACTCGGGATCTCGGAGGCGGGGAGGCTGAAGGATCGGGAGTCCGGCAGCGATCGCGCGCTCCTTCACGGGTGGCGCAGTCACATGCTGGCCGCGATGCGCCGGTCGATCGGGCTGCGTGACGACGCCAACGACGTCGTGATGGCGAAGGAGCGCCTCGAGCGTCGGGAGCGCGAACTCGGGCGTGCCGTAGAACAGGATTTTCACGCCGCGTCCTGGAAGTTGCTCTCAGAGCGCGAAGGCGCGATGGCTGGTTTCTTGGGGCAGGCCTTCCTTCTTGATACGGCGCTTGATCCGGTCGCGCGCGACGGGATCCAGCCGGTCGATGAACAGGACTCCGTCGAGATGATCGATCTCGTGCTGGAGCACGCGCGCCTGGAGTCCGCGCGCGCGGAACGACACCGGCTTGCCTTCGAGGTCGTGCGCTTCGAACTGGATCCATTCGGCGCGCGTCACGTCGGCGAACACGCCGGGAATGGAGAGACAGCCCTCCTCGGCGACGACTTGCCCGCCACTGTCGACGATCGCGGGATTGACCAGCGGCCGCGCCTGTCGGCCCTTGTCGTCGCCGATGACGATCAGCCTGAGCGAGACTCCCAGCTGTGGCGCGGCCAGACCGATCCCGGCTTCGTCGTACATCGTGTCGGTCAGGTCGTCGACGATCCTCCGGATCTCCGGTGTGATCTCGCGGACAGGCTCAGCCCGCCGTCGAAGCCGCGGATCGCCGTATTTCAGCACGCTCAGAACTGCCATTCGACCGGATCCACCTCCACGTCTATGATACCGCGGCGCGCACGGGTCGCCGCCAGCAAGTCGCCGAGCGCGGTGGTCAAGAGCGCGGGCAGGTCGGCGCGGCCCTTCACGACGATGCGCTTCACCGTGGTTCGCCGATCGGCTCGCGGCGGATACGCCACCAGATCGGAGGAACCACGCAGCGCGGCCGCGACGTCGTCGGCCGTCCGCGGCGACCGCCGTACGTCGACCGTGATGACCGCCATGCGCCGGAACGGCGGGTAGCCG
The DNA here is from genome assembly GCA_041490825.1 of Methylomirabilia bacterium. Taxonomy (GTDB): domain Bacteria; phylum Methylomirabilota; class Methylomirabilia; order Rokubacteriales; family CSP1-6; genus JBGPTW01. The sequence continues at coordinate 143,132 of JBGPTW010000001.1, forward strand.
AGCTCGGCGCGGAACTTCAGCTCCTGGCGATAGAACGTGTCGAGATCCTGCTGCACCACTGCCTCGAATGCGGAGTGCGACGGCGTCTGCGACTGGATGATGAGGTTGCCGTCGGATCTGACACGCTCGGCGGCCGACCACAGGAGCTCGAGCGCCCGTTCGGCGGCGCGGAAGTCGGGCACGCGCAGGAGCTGGTCGGGGCTGATGAACGCGGCCAGTCCGAGCGAGGCGGGACCGAAGAGCTTGAGCGCCCCTCGCGTGCCGATGACGACGTCCGCTGAGCGCGTGGCGGCTCGTTGAGCGTCCGCGCGGGCCCCGCGCGTGTCCGGCTCGTAGCGCGCGATGACGGCTCGAGGGAACCGGCGACGCACGGCGTGCTCGACTCGCTCGGCTCCCCAGCCAAATGGCGACAGGCGGCGGCCCTGACACTCCGGACAGGTGTCCGTCAGCGGCACGCTGGCGCCGCAGAGCCGGCACCCGAGCGTCGTGGCCGCGCGGGAGTATGCGAGCGCGATCGCGCACTCGGCGCACCGAAGAATCGCGCCACACTCGTCGCAGGCCAGCGCCGACGCGAGCCGGCCGACCGCGAGGAACGCGCGACGGCCCGCCGCCAGCGTTTCGCGAAGCGCGCGCGACACCGGGGGCGTGAGCGGCTCGCGCCGGAGAATTCCGCGCGTATCGGCGACACTGACCGTTGGCCAGGCGCCGCGCCCCGCCGCCGCCGCCGCCGTGATGCCAGGTCCGGCGCGCCACCACGTCTCGACGCTCGGGGTCGCGGCCGTGAAGATCAGCCGTGCCTGCTCGCGTCGCCCGCGCTCGAGGACGACGTCGCGGGAGTGCATGCGCGGAGGGCCGGGCGGCTTGTGCGCCGCCTCTTGTTCGTCGACGAGGACGATGATCGCCTGGGACGGTAACGGAGTCAGCAGCGCCGACCGTGTGCCGACGGCGATGCGCGCGGTCCCTCGGGCCACGGCCGACCACGATCGCGCCCGCAGATCGTCCGGGACGCCGGAGTCCAACCGGACAGTGTGGCCGATCTTTTCGAGTCTTCCGGCCCAGCGGCCGGCCACGTCGATGCCGGCGGTGATCACCAGCGTAGGGTGGTCGGCGCCGGCGATCATCTCGAGCAGCCGTCGCTCACGGCCAGCGCCGACCAAGATTTCCGGCCGCGCGTCTCGCGGCGTCGTCGCGGCCGGAGCTCGTGGCGATGCCGGCAGGACGTCGACGGTGCCGCGCTCATCGCTGCGCATAGGCGGAGGAAGCAGCGCCGCGCTGGTGGATCCGACACTCGACAGCGTCTCGGCGGCGATCCAGCGGATGAGATCGAGCTGAGCCGGGGTGACGATCGGCTCGTCTTCCAGGACGTCGAGCAGTCGCTTCAAGCCTTCCGGCTCGCCCTCGCGCACCGCGACCACGACTCCGGCTCGGGCTGCCCGTCCAAGGGGAGCGCGCACGCGCTGGCCCGGCGAGATCTTCCAGCCGGCGGGAACGAGATAGGCGTACGGATGAGGCAGCGGCGCGTCGAAGGAGACTTCGGCTATCACGTGGTTCGGCGGCGGTCGTACTCCCGTCGAGCGAGCTTCAGATCCTCGAACGCCATGCGTTTGTATTCCGGCCCGGGATTGCGCAGAAGAAACGCCGGATGGAACGTGGGAATCAGCGCCACGGTGCCGTAGGAATGGATGCGCCCTCGCAGCTTGCCGATCGTCTCACGCGTATTGAGCAGCGCCTGTGTGGCGACGCTGCCTAGCGAGAGGATCACCTTCGGCTGGATCGTGGCGAGCTGAGCGGCCAGGAACGGCGCACAGGCGGCAAGCTCGTCGGGTTCCGGATTGCGATTTGACGGTGGGCGGCACTTCACGGCGTTGCAGATGTAGACTTCGTCCCGCGAGAGCCGCACCGCGTCAAGCATCTTCGTCAGCAATTGCCCGGCGCGGCCGACGAACGGCTTGCCCTGCGCGTCTTCATCGGCGCCGGGGCCTTCGCCGATGCACACGAAATCGGCGCGCGCGTTGCCGGAGCCGAACACGATCGTGTTGCGGCCACCACAGAGCTTGCACTGCTGACAGCCCTGGAGTCGGCGCTCCTGCGCCTGGAGCGCGTCTTCGGGCCCGAGCAGATACGCGCCTTCGAGTGGCAGATCGGTCAGGCCCATGTCGCGGTAGAAGCGCAACGTGTTGGCCAGCGCGCCCAGGGCGTCGCCGAGCGGCGCGGTCGCGCTCAGTGGCTCACCCGGGTCGCGGCTCCCGCCCGAAGCGCGAGGATGTGGCTGAGGATCGCGTCGGCCACGGCGTCCTTCGGCATGCGAGCGAGCGCACGCTCGCCGCCCCAACGATCGACGAGCAGCACTTCGTTGTCGTCGGCGTCGAAGCCGATACCGGTCTTGCTGACGTCGTTCCCGACGAGGAGATCGACGCCCTTGCCCTCGAGCTTCGCGCGCGCGTGTCGAGCCAGGTCGTGAGTCTCGGCCGCGAAGCCGACGACGAACGCGCCGCTGCGGCGCGCCGCCACCTCGGCGAGGATGTCGGCGTTCGGCGTGAGCTCCAGCGTCATGTCCTGCTTGCCTTTGATCTTCGTGACCGCCGGATGCTTGGCGCGATAGTCGGCGACGGCGGCCGCCTTGATCACCACCGTGGCGCGGTCCAGATGCTGCAGCACCGCTTCGCGCATCTCCTCGGCCGTCTCCACCGGGACGAACACCGCGCCGGACGGCGGCGCGATCACGGTGGGACCGGAGACGAGGATCACTTCAGCCCCGCGCCGCAGCGCCGCGGCCGCGAGACTATAGCCCATCTTCCCGGACGAGCGGTTCGTGATGTATCGCACGGGGTCGATCGGCTCGCGCGTCGGCCCGGCCGTGACGAGAACGCGCTCGCCGGCCAGATCGCGGGTCGGCGTGAGCAGTCCGCGCAGCGCTTCGATGATGTGATCGACTTCCGGGAGACGTCCCTTGCCGGCCAAGCCGGAGGCAAGCGAGCCGGCGTCCGGCTCGAGCACCGTCACGCCGCGCCGGCGCAGGAGCGCAACGTTCGCGGCGACGGCCGGGTGTGTCCACATCCCGCCGTCCATTGCCGGAGCCATCAGCACGGGTCCGCGCGCGGCGAGCATGAGTGTGGTCAGGAAATCATCGGCGATTCCATGAGCGGACTTGGCCAGGACATTGGCAGTGGCCGGCGCCACCACGATGGCATGCGCGCGCTCGGCGAGCGCCACGTGCTCGACGGCATCCTCGCTCTGCGGATCGAAAAGATTCGTCAGCACCGGACGTCCGGACAGCGTGCGGAACGTGAGGGCCCCGACGAATCGCTCGGCGTTCTCGGTCAGGCAGACCGTGACCTCGGCGCCCAGCCGAGTCAGCTCGCGGAGCAGGTAGACGCTCTTGTACGCCGCGATCGACCCGGTGACGCCGAGGATCAGCTGCTTGCCATCGAACGCCGGCATCAGGCCTTCGACTCGCCCTCTTCCTTCACGCGGTATTCGACCTTGGCGGCCGCGATCTCTTCCAGCGAGATGCTGGTGGGCTTCGTGTGGCGCGTCTCCACGCGGGGCGGCGCGCCGCGGTTGATCTGACGCGCGCGCTTGGCGGACAGCACCACCAACAGATAACGGTTCGAGACCTTGTTCACGGCTTGCTCCAGAGACGGGAACGCCATCAGTTCGGTACCTCCAGGTCCTTGAACGTCAGTGTGAGCCGCGCGGTCCGGCAGCGCTCGGCCAGCACGATGGCCTCGAGCTGTTCGGCCGCCTCCTTCAGATCACGGTTCACGATCAAGTACTGATACTGCCGCCACAGCGCGATCTCTTCCCGGGCGCGGCTGAGCCGCCGCTGGATCTCCGACTCGGCGTCCGAGCCTCGCTCGCGCAGTCGCTGCTCCAGCTCGGCCATCGACGGCGCGGCGATGAAGACCAGCACGGCCTCCCGGTATCGCTCGCGCAGCTGCGTGGCGCCCTGGGCGTCGATATCCAGCAGCACGTCGCGCCCACTGTTCAGCGCGTCTTCCAGCGCGCGCGCCCGCGTGCCGTAGAGATTGCCATGCACCGTCGCCCACTCGGCGAAGTCGCCGCGGTCCAACATCTCGCGGAAGCGAGCCGCTGTCACGAAATGGAAGTCGGTGCCGTCGATTTCTCCGAGCCGAGGTGCCCGCGTCGTCACCGACACGGAATAGGCCAGATCGGGCACCCGCCGCCGCACCTCCCGACACAGCGTGGTCTTGCCCGCGCCGGACGGCGCCGACACGACGAACAGCGTGCCGCGTCGCCTGATCACCGCGCCCTGCTCCGTGACGCGGGCGCGTCGTGTCTCGAAGCCATGGCCGTCACTATTCGAGGTTCTGAATCTGCTCGCGCATCTTCTCGATCACGCTCTTGGCGGCGATGACGGCCTGCGAGACTTCGAGGTCGTCGGCTTTCGAGCCGATCGTGTTGACCTCGCGATTCAACTCCTGGATCAGGAAGTCGAGCGGCCGTCCGACCGGTCCTCCCTTGTCGAGCATCAGCCTCGACTGCTCCAGGTGCGAGCGCAGCCGTGCGAGCTCTTCCGTGACGTCGGTCTTGTCGGCCCACACGGCCGCCTCGGTCACGAGACGCGCGTCGTCGACGTTCGCGCCGGCGAGCAGCAAGCGAAGCCGTTCGCGAAGCCGCTCCTCCCGGCGCGCCGTGGCTGCCGGCGCGCGTGCCGCCACCTGCTCGACGAAGAGCTGGAGGTCGCTGGTCAGCGCGCCGAGCTCGGCGGCAAGCGCGACGCCCTCCGTCGTACGCTGGGCCACGAGGCCGTCGAGCGCGCGGTTGAACGTGTCCTCGAGCGGTGGCCACAGCGCGGCTGGATCGGGCGGTTCGACGTCCTCGGCGCGTAGAACGCCTGGCTGCGCGAGCACCCACGTCAGGGGCACTTCGTTGGAAAGTCCGATCGCCGCGGACACCTCGCGCGCGCGGGCCAGATAGTCGCGGGCCAGGGCCGCGTCGACGCGGACTTGCTGGACCGCCCGACCCGGCGCGGGCGCGAACTGCACGGCGATATCGACGCGGCCGCGCTCGAGCCGCGACTGCACGATCTTGCGCGCGTTGGGCTCCAGGCTCGTCAGGACGCGCGGGAACCGAAGCGCGATCTCGAGATGGCGATGATTGACCGAACGCGCCTCGACGGTCAGGACGAACGTGTCGGCGCTCATATCGGCGCGACCGAACCCGGTCATGCTCCGGATCAACGGCAGGCCCGTCCCTGACACCACGCGCCTCGATTTGATCTGAGCATGACGGTTGAGTCCCGAACGGCCGCCCGCCCCGTGGCGACGGCAGTGATAATGACCTGCTCGTTGGAATTGATCGACCCATCGTAGGCCAAATCCCCTGTATTGTCAAAGCGTTGCGCGAGAACTACACTGGCGACCGGCCGATTCCGCGCTTCGTGATGACGACCGAGACCGTCCTGAGCGATCCGACCCTTCGTGTGGAGGAGTTCCGATGCCCGTAACCCGCCGTCGATTCTTACAGCGCACGCTTGCCGGCGCCGCCGTGACGGCCGCCGGGTGGCCGCGTCTGGCACGGGGGCAGTCGCTCAAGCCCATCACGGTCGCCCACAGCGTCTCGACGTTCGTCTACGGTCAGCACCTGGTGGCGCGCGAGAAGAAGTTCTTCGAGGAGGAGGGCGTGTCGGTGCCGAGCTTCATCGTGCCGGGCGGCGGCGCGCGCGTGGTGAACGCGGTGACCGCGGGCCAGGCGATGTTCGGGCTCGGTGATTCGAATCACCCGCTGAAGGCGACGGAGAAGGGCAAGGACACCGTGATGCTCTTTGCCACCGACACGCGCTGCAGCTACGCCAATATCGTGGCACGCAAGGAGCTCCACGACAGGGGCGTGAAGTCCGTGGCGGCGCTCGCGGACGAGAAGCTCGTGGGACGCAAGGCCGTGATTGCCGCAACCGCCATCGGGTCCGGAACCTACGTCTACGGCCAGTACGTGCTGCGGCACACGAAAGCCGGGGACGGCCGGCCCGTGAACGACCACGTCGAGTGGGTGCAGGGCGGTGCGTCGACGACGATGCTCGGCGGGTTGAAGGCCGGGAAGTTCGACGCGATCATGGCCGTGCCCGAGTGGCAGTGGGCGGCCGAGGACGAAGGCTTCGGCAAGGTCATCTACGACGTGCAGGACGCGGGTGCGTGGCGTCAGGTGTTCGGCGGCAACATCCCGGTCACGGTCGGCTACGCGCTCCGCGAGACGCTGGAGAAGTCGGGGGATCTCGTCCAGGCCTACGTCAACGCCTGCTATCACGCCCAGCAGTGGATCCGGCGCGCCAAGGATGACGAGGTCGTGGACCTGATCCACAAGCCGTACATGGACACGTTCAAGCGCGACATCGTGCTGAGGTCCGTGCGGTACTACAAGACGATCTTCGACTGGGACTTCCTGATCGACGAGAAGGACTACACGAACGGTATGAAGGTGTTCATCCCGATCGCGCTCGACAAGCCCATCCCGTTCGCGAACGCCGTCGAGCCCTCGTTCGTGCGCCGCGCGCAGGCCAAGTACAAGTCCTGAGCATTCGTCGCCCGCGCATCGTCATCCGGGATCTCGGCAAGACCTTCCGCGACGCCGGGCACGAGGTCGCGGCTGTCCAGGACGTCTCGTTCGACATCCTCGACCAGGAGTTCGTGGCCATCGTCGGGCCATCGGGCTGCGGCAAGTCGACGATCCTCAACATGATCGGTGGTCTGGTGAGGCCGACGTCCGGCGCGATCGACATCGACGGCCACACGGTGGCGGGCGGGCCCGGCCGCGTCGGCTACGTGTTCCAGAAGGACACCGTCTTTCCGTGGCGGACCGTGCGCCGGAACATTGCCCTCGGGCTCGAGTACCGAGGGACGCCGGCCGCCGAGATCGACCGGCGCGTGCGCGAGGCGGTGAAGCTGGCCGGGCTCGACGGGTTCGAGGACGCGTTTCCCGCCACGCTCTCGGGCGGCATGCGCCAGCGCGTGGCCCTCATGCGGACGCTCGTCGTGGACCCCGAGATTCTCCTGATGGACGAACCGTTCGGCGCGCTCGATACGCACACCAAGCTCGGGCTCCACGCCGAGCTGCTGGCGCTGTGGGGGGCGAAGCACCAGACGGTCGTCTTCGTCACGCACGATCTCTCCGAGGCGATCACGCTGGCCGATCGCATCGTGGTGATGACGCGGCGGCCGGGAAGAGTGAAGCTGATCTACGACGTGAAGCTGCCCCGGCCGCGGGATGTCATCAAGCTGCGCGAGTCGCCGGAGTACGCGCGCGAGTACGGCGAGATCTGGCATGTGCTCGGAGAGGAATTTGCGGAGGCCGTGCCGTGAGGCGACGCGAGGGCGGCGTGCTCGCATGGCGGCTCGCGATTCTGGTCGTGCTGCTCGGCGCGTGGGAGGGTCTCACCCGGATCAAGGTGATCTCGAAGACGCCGGGACTCTACTGGATCGATCCGTTCTTCGTCAGTCGTCCGTCCGCGATCCTGCAGCGGTTCGCCTATCTGGCGTCCGGCCAGGTGCGCCTCACGATCTGGCAGATGGCGCTCTCTACCGTGCAGTCCACGCTGTGGGGATTCGTCGTGGGGGTGTCGACCGGGTTCATCGCCGGGCTCGTGCTGGGGCGCAACGACCGGCTGGCCCGGATCTTCGAGCCGTACATCGTGGCCTTCAACTCCCTGCCGCGCATTGCGCTCGTGCCGCTGATCACGATGATCTTCGGCTTCGGACTGGTCGCCAAGGTCGTGCTGGCCTGGACGATCGTGTTCTTCATCGTGTTCTTCAACACGTTCCAGGGGGCGCGCACCGTGGATGTCGACCTGATCCATTCGGCGCGCTTCCTCGGCGCCAGCGAACGGCAGATCATGTCGTCGGTCATCGTGCCTTCGGCGCCGGCGTGGACCTTTGCCTCGCTGACGCCGTCGATCTCCTTCGCGTTGATCGGCGTCGTCGTGGGCGAGTTCCTCGGGGGGGAGTCGGGCGGCGGCCTCGGCTACCTGATCATCCAGTCGCTCGGTACGCTGAACGCCGCCGACATGATGGTGGCGCTCCTGTCGCTCGGGGTCATCGGCATCGTGATGGCGCTCGGGATCAAGCAGGTCGAGCGACGGCTGCTCCGATGGCGGCCGGAATACCGGAGTGGCGCGTGAGCGCGCGCGTGGTATCGACGGTCGCGCCGAGAATCACGTGACGCGCTGGGCGGTCCTGATCTTCGTGACGATCATGGCGCTCGGCGCCGTGACCGTCGTCGCCGGGCGCTTCTTCGGGAAATCTGGGTCGCGCGCATCCACGCTCGTGTCCGTCATCGCCCACTGGCTGGCCGCGTACGTCTTGTGGAGCTTTGCCGGCGGCCTCGCGGTCCGGCACGGGCTGCTCGAGGTCTACCACCCGGCGGTCTTCCCGCTGCTGGCGGTCATCGCGGGCACGTGGCACTACCGCGTTCAGGTTCGCCTGGGCCGCGAGCAGGGACGGATGGTGTTCGTCGGCTGTCAGCTCGCGTGGCTCGGAATCTTGCTCGCGGAGAACGGCCTCTTCAGGAACTGATTGATCGAAATGGGGCCCCGAAATGGCCCCCACCCCCAACATGATCCTTGTCCCGGGGAACCCGCGTCAGGCCAGAGCAAAATTCGGCGGATGATTCTGACACCACGGGTCGCCGCTGGTCGATTTTCAATCTCCCCCCGGATCGTTTTCACCCATCGTGGACGTTGTCCGGGCCGAACAGCCCTCGACCGGAAATCTTGTTAGTCACGCGCTTGCAGAGACCGGGGCCGGGTGAACCGATCGGCAGCGGACTTGCTACTCCTTCGGAGCATGAGTTGGACTGAGCTGGCGGCATACCTCGCGGTCGCAGGAGCGATCTTTTCGGGAGTGTTCGCAGCGTACTCGTACTCGAGCGAGTAGAGGAGCGCCGCACGCGCCCGGCGACTCGGAAGATGGGCAGCCGCGCGCCGGCTTCTGCTGACCTCGAAGCATTCTCCCTGACCGCTGCGCTCGTATCCTCCACGGCGTCGCCGGAGGCTGCGCTGTGCGCTGTCACGCAGCGAGCCCGCGGGATTCTCGACACCACCGTGGCGATCGGCAGCGTGGTCCTGGCCGATTCCCCGCCGCTCATCACATTCTCTGGGTCGGGACTCCCTGGTCCACTCGATCCAGCGCGCCTCGCCGCGCTCGCGGCCACAGTCGAAGCTCCCATCCGACTCACACCGTCCGAGCTCAAACGCGGCGACCGGTGGCGCGACGTTCGAGATCTCGTCGTCGAAAATCTCTGCGCACGTGGGTGGCTGGCAGCGCCGATCATCGACCGTCACGGCGCGGTCCTCGGACTGCTTCAGGCTTTCAGCGATCGCGGTGGACGCTTCACGGCCGCCGATGAGCGGCGACTCTTCCATCTGGCGCTTCTCGTGGCTGTCGCCTTCGAGCGTTTTCGCGCCAGCGCCGAAGCCGAGCGCCGCCGTCGTGAGTCGGATGTCATCGCCGCCGTCGTGGCGACCATCAACGCTTCCCTGGATCTCGATGCCATCCTGCTGCGAGTCGCTGTCGCCGCCAAGGAGCTCTGCTGCAGTGACGACTCCGGCATGGCGACGAGGGACGCGGCGACGGGCGTGATGAATTTCCGCTACTGGCCGACGCGGCCGGATCTGGAGGGGACGACGTTCTTGGTCGAGCCGGGCAAGGGCCACGGCGGGATCGTGCTGAGCACGGGACGGCCGGCGCGGACCGCCGATTATTCCAACGACCCTCGGATCTCGAAGGACTATGCGGGCTGGATTCGGCAGCACAGAGTCGCCGCGCAGATCGTCGTTCCGATTCACAACCAAGGACAGATTGACGGCCTGATCTACGCGTTCAACCACGCGCCGCGACCCTTCACCGACCACGACGAAGCGCTCCTCGTCCGCCTCGCCGATCACGCCGCCGTCGCGTTACGAAACGCCCAGCTCTTCGCGGCGGAGCAATCGGCCCGCGCCGCCGCCGAAACGTCCGAGCGGCGTGTCCGCGAGCTCGTGCAGACGCTGGATGCGGTCGTGTGGGAAGCAGATGCGGACAGCGGGAGGTTCACGTTCGTGAGCGATCGCGCCGAGACGCTGCTCGGGTATCCCGTCGACCGGTGGCTCGGCGAGCCCGACTTCTGGGCGGAGCGGATTCATCCCGAGGACCGCGAGAGCGTCGTCGCGCAACGCCGAGCGGCGATCTCGGCCGGCGCAGACTACAGCCTGACGTATCGCCTGCAGGCGACGGATGGCCGGGCGATCTGGGTCCGTGACCACGTCCACCTTGTGCTCGGTCCCGGCGGTCGCGCGGAGCAGCTTCGAGGCGTCATGGTGGACGTCAGCTCCCCTGTGGCGATCCGTAAGGCGCTCGAAGCGCGCACCCGTCAACAGTCGGCCGTCGCGGAGCTGGGCCAGCGCGCGCTCTCCGGTCACGACGTCGCGAGTCTCCTGGACGATGCCGTCACCACCGTCGCGAACGCCCTGTCCGTCGAATACGCCGCGGTGCTCGAGCTCTTACCAGACGAGACGTCGTGTCTGCTGACGGCCGGTGTGGGCTGGGAGGCAGGAATGGTCGGACACACCGTCCTGCCGGCGACCCACGAGTCGCAGGCAGGATACACACTGACGTCTCACGGTCCCGTGATCGTCGACGATCTGAGGAACGAGACGCGGTTCCGGTCGTCCGAGCTATTGCGCGAGCATGGCGTGACGAGCGGGATCTCCGTCATCATCCCTGGAACGGCCCGGACGTTCGGTGTCCTGGGCGCCCACACGCGCCACCGCCGGCAGTTCACCGATGACGACATCAAGTTCATGGAGGCCGTGGCCAACGTCATCGGCCTCGGCGTCGCGCGCGCGTTCTCGGCTCTCGCGCTGGAGCAGCGGAACGAGCGCATGAACATTCTGCGCCAGATCGACGCGGGCATCCTGACGGCGCGATCGGTCCGCGAGATCGTCGGGATCGCGCTCGAACGGATCCGAAGGCTCGCCCCTTACGATCGCGCTGGTGTCTTCCTCTTCTCAGACGACGGTGGCGAGGCGACGGTGCTCGCCGAGGGTGACATGATGAAGGACATCCTCGACATCTATGCCGCGATGCCGGAGCGCGACGTCTTGCGAGTCGAAGGCGGCCGCGCCACCATTGACGTTCCGCTGCTCTTCCAGGGCGAGCCGATCGGGTTGCTCCGGCTCAGCTCCGAGACGCCGGGCGCATTCCTTCCGGAGCACCTCGAGATCGCGCGCGAGGTCGCCCAGTCGCTCGCGGTGGCGATCGAGCAGGCGCGACTCGACGAGCGCATCTGGACCGGGCGCGAACGTTTGACGATCCTGTCCCGGCGGCTCGTCGAAGTCCAGGAGAGCGAGCGCCGCCACCTCTCTCGCGAGCTCCACGACGAGATCGGCCAGATCCTCACGGGCCTCAGGTTCACGCTCGAGGGCGCGCGGGGCTGTCCCGACCCGACGCTGCGACTGGATCTCGAGACGGCACGCGAGATCGTCACCGAGCTGATGGAGCGAGTCCGGAACCTCTCACTGGATCTCAGGCCCCCGATGCTCGACGACCTCGGGCTCGTGCCGACGCTTCTCTGGCACTTCGATCGCTACAAGAGGGAAGCGAAGATCGACGTCGACTTCAGGCAGCGTGACGTCGAGGGCCGACGGTTCCCCTCGGACATCGAGACGACCGCGTACCGGATCGTCCAGGAGGCGCTGACGAACGTGGCCCGGCACGCCGGAACGAATTCCGTCACGGTTCGCGTCTGGGAACACGACGGGATGCTCAGCGTGCAGATCGAGGACCACGGCGTCGGCTTCGATTCGCAGGCCGCGAAGATACAGGATCACGGAGGCCTGACTGGCATGCGCGAGCGCGCGATTCTGCTCGGCGGCCGGTTCGAGATCGAGTCGTGCCCGGGGCGGGGAGCCTGTATCACCGGCGAGCTCCCGCTCGATGGCTCGATCGAACGGCGGGCTGTGCCTCGATGAGCACGCCGACGAAGGATTCGCGTACGACGGTCGTTCTCGTCGACGACCATCACATCGTGCGGCAGGGACTGCGAAACGTCCTCGAAGCCGAGGCGGACCTCGCCATCGTGGGTGAGGAGAGCGACGGCCTCCGCGCCGTCGCGCTCGTGGAACGCGTGCAGCCGGCGGTCCTGGTGCTCGACCTCATGATGCCAGGACTGAATGGCGTCGAGGTGGCCCGCCAGGTGTCGAAGCGGAGTCCGCAGACGCGGATCGTCGTCTTCTCCATGTACGGGAGCGAGCCCTACGTGCTGGAGGCGCTTCGCAACGGCGTCGCTGCCTACGTCGTGAAGGAGGCGAGTTCAGCGGAGCTCCTCAAGGCCGTCCGCGAAGCCGCTGCCGGACGACGGTACTTGAGCCCGCCCCTGTCCGATCGCGCGATCGAGGCCTACCTGGCGCGCTCGGGAGCGTCCGTACTGGATCTCTACGACACCTTGACGACGCGCGAGCGGGAAGTCCTGCACCTCGCCGCCGAGGGTCTCAGCAGTGCGCAGGTGGCGGGCCGCCTGTCCATCAGCCCGCGCACGGCGGAAACCCATCGCACCAACCTGATGCGCAAGCTGAAGCTGCACAGCCAGACCGACCTCGTTCACTACGCCATGCACCGGGGGATCCTCGCCTCGGACGGCTGACCGCTCCTGCCGCACACCACTCGCTGAAGGCCTCTCCGTACGGTACGGAGAACGAATTACCGGGGCACCACAGGTGCAATCTACGTAAGGCCGCCTATAGACCGCAGTGGGCGATGTCCGGAAGATACGGCATGGTCGTGAGCCGGAGGCCACGATGAAATGAAGCGCCACCATCGTTGCCCGGTGTGTGGCAGTCACGATGCCTACCGAGATCTCGTACCGAGCCCTCTCTCGCGCGTATTGTGGTCGCTGTTTGGCGTGCGTCGGTACATCTGCCAGGACTGCGGCCGAAGCTTCTCGGATCGGCCGATCCGGCACGGACGGAGCGCGAGCCGCCCGGGTCATTCGTGAGCCAACGATGTCCAGGAAACCTCGCTGTTGCGCCGAGGGGGCCTCGCCTCGGACCGCTGAAGACGCTCCTGTCACACGCCATTCGCTGACGGTGTCTCCGGGCTGTACGTAGAACGACATCCCAAGACCTGTATGTATAATTGCGTACTGCTACGTATAGACGGCAGTGGGCGATGTCCCCGAAGATACGCCATGGTTCCACCGTCCGAGCGCCCATCCGCCGACCCCTCCAGGAGCAATGCCATGGCTGACGGCACGTCACGATCCAGCGAGCGGACCGTGCTGCACGAGACCGAGCAGGTCGCGTTCCTGAACTCGATCCTCGAGTCCTCCACCGAGTACTCGATCATCGCAAAAGACCTCGACGCGACCATCCTGGCGTGGAATGAAGGGGCGCGGCGCGTGTACGGCTACGAGGCCCGCGAGGTCATCGGCAACGCGAGCGCGTTCATCCTGCACGATCCCGAAGACGTCGCGTCGGGCCGGGCGCAGGCGATCCTCGACGAGGCGCACCGGACCGGCAAGTGGGAAGGCGAGCTCGGGAGAGTCCGCAAGGACGGGACGCGGTTCACGGCGCACGTCACGATCACGCTCCGGCGTACCGCGGCCGGGACGCCGATCGGGTTCACGATGATCTCGCGCGACCTCACCGAGTCGCAACGCGTCCAGCACGATCTGCAGAAGAGCGAGGAGAAATTCCGGCATCTCCTCGAGAGCGCGCCCGACGCGATGGTGATCGTCGACACTGACGGCCGCATCGTGCTGGTGAACGCGCAGATGGAGAAGATGTTCGGCTACCGGCGGGACGACCTTCTCGGCAAACCCGTCGAGATGTTGATTCCCGAGCGCTTTCGGGGAAATCACGGAGCGCATCGTGCTCGGTATTCCGACGCGCCCAGCGTGCGTTCCATGGGGCGCGGACTCGATCTGTTCGGACTTCGCAAGGATGGCACCGAGTTCCCGATCGAGAGCACGCTGTCTCCGATGGAAAGCGAGGGACGGGTCCTCGTGTCCAGCGCCATCCGCGACGTGAGCGAGCAGAAGCGGCTCGCCGACGAGCTGCGGCAGGCGCACACGCACACGCGAGGGCTCATCGAGTCGAACATCGACGCCCTCATGACGACGGACCCGCTGGGCATCATCACCGACGTCAATCGGCAGATGTGCCAGATGACCGGGCACGAGCGCGAGAAGCTGATCGGCACGGCGTTCAAGAACTACTTCACGGAGCCCCGGCGTGCCGAGGACGGGATCCGAAAGGTCCTGGCGGAAGACCGCGTCACGAACTACGAGCTGACCATGCAGTCCAAGACGGGCCACCAGACGGTGGTCTCGTACAACGCGACCACGTTCCGCGGTGAGGACGGCCGCCTGCGCGGCGTGTTCGCGGCGGCCCGCGACATCACCGACCAGAAGAGTCTCGAAGAGGAGCTGCGCCAGACGCAGAACTACACGCGCGGTCTGATCGAGGCGTCGGTCGACGCACTGGTCACCGTCGATCCGGAGTTTCGAGTGACGGACGTCAACGAGCAGACCGTGCGTATGACCGGGTACAGCCGCGAGGAGCTGATCGGCAGTCCCTTCCCTGACTACTTCACGGACCCCGTTCGCGCCACCACGGGCGTGCGCCAGACGCTGGCCGCCGGGTTCGTCACCAACTACGTCCTCGTGCTGCGATCGAAGAGTGACACGGAGACGTCCGTCTCCTTCAACGCCTCCGTCTTCAAGGACACCGAGGGCAACGTGCGCGGTATCTTCGCCGCCGCGCGCGACATCACCGAGCAGAAGCGCCTCGAAGAGGAGCTGCGCCAGGCCCAGAACTACACGCGTGGCCTGATCGAGTCCTCGGTCGATCCGATGATCACGGTCGATCCCGACCTCACGATCACCGACGTGAACGAGCAGATGGTGCGAAAACTCCGCAGAAAGCAAAGCACCATAGATCTTCCGAGCGTTGGTATCTCACTTGCTGGCTACGTTGCCGAAACACACTCTCGAGGTCGGAGGTAGTCGGGCGGGCTCGCGTTGACGCTATGCCGAGCCAGTGGCTCGGTTTGGGACCGTGGGCTCGTGTCCTCGTGCCCGAACGTTGTCAGCGGGAAAGGCTTGGGCTGGGATGGGGACCAGCGAGGTTCTGGTTGTCGACGACGATCCCAAAGTCCTCAACTTGATGGGGGGGTTCCTCCGAGGGTTGGGCATCGAGGTTCGGATGGCCCGTGACGGCGCCGAGGCTCTGCAAGTGTTTGAAGCGGAGCGCCCCCCACTCGTCATCACTGATCTCAAGATGCCCGGGATGGATGGCCTCGAGCTCATGAAAGCCATCAAAGAGGCGAGCCCGCAGACCGAAATCCTCATCATCACCGCGTATGCCGATCTCGGCTCGGCGATCCAGGCGGTTCGGCAGGGCGCCTTCGACTATCTGCCGAAGCCCTTCCACCTTGAGACGCTGGGCCGCAGGGTGACCCAGGCCCTGGAGTGCCATACTCGATATGTGACCGAACAGAGGCGAGCCGAGGAAGAGCACCTGGCCCTCGAGGCGCAACGCAAGGTCGACGAGGCGATCCGGGTGATCGGCGGCCTGGCAGCGGGGGCTGCCCACGACCTCAACACGCTGTTCACCATCATCGAAGGGTCCGCTCGGTTCCTGCTCGAAGCGACACCCGGCGGCGATCCACGTCGCGGCGACGGGGAGCGGATCTACGCCACCGCGGAGCGGGGGCTGAGGCTCGTCGGGAGGCTGCTAGCCATCGGCAGCGTGAACCCGGGGGCAGTTCATCCCGTGAATGTCGCGCGCCTGTTCGGCGAGATGCTGCCGGCGCTCCGCTCGCTCATGGGCGACCGGATCGCGCTCAACGTCCGAGCCGCCCGTCGACTGTGGCGCGTCCGTGCAAACCCCGCCCACATCGAGCAATTGATCATGAACCTGGTGGCCAATGCGCGTGACGCGATGGCGGCCGACCAGGGGCGATTGCCCGGAGGGACGCTCACGCTCGAAATCAGCAACGTCGCGGTCGACGAGACCTCACCCCCCATGGCGATCGAGGGCTTGGCGACAGGAAAGTACGTGATGCTCGTCGTCCGCGACACTGGGTGCGGAATGCCGCCCGAGGTCCGGAGCAGGGTGTTCGAGCCTTTCTTCACCACGAAGGCCCCCGGGAAGGGGACGGGGCTCGGGTTGGCGACGGTCGAGTGGATCGTGAGGCGGTACAACGGGCACGTCGCGTGTGAGACCGAGGCCGGACGGGGCACGACGTTCAGGGTCTACTTGCCGCGTGGCGAGAAGAAGTAAAGCGGCCGGGCTGTGGCGCGGGTCGGCATGGACTTGCGGCGAGGGCGTGGCCGCAGGGCCCTGTCTCCGGCGCGGGCTGTGGTCACGCTCCGGCGCGAGAGGGAGACGGCTTCGAGTCGAGGGTAGGGAGCGGGCGCCAGGATTAGGGAACGCATTCCGTAGAACCGGTTGCATAGCCGGGGAGCCAGGGCAGTAACCATGAACGTGAGGAGCGCGCTCGCCAGGCGAGCGCGAAGCGGCAAGCGGCTGCTGATTTACATCCCCATCATCCACAGCCAGGCCGACATGGGGGGGCTGGCTCGCTCCATGAGGCGCCTGAGCGTGAAGAAGCTCGGCCGTGACGCGTGGAAGCGCCACGTGGATGTCATCGGTCAGATGTGGCGGGACCTTCGGGAAGCCGTGGAGGGGTGGGAGCTCCCGTGGGATAAGGTCCGGCTGTACCAGGACGGGTTGCCGCGGTGCGGGCGGGAAATGGAGATTGTCACGACCCTGGCCAGGGCCAGGAGCCCGAATCACCAGCTCCTCCTGTCGTTGCTGAGCCGAGGGGCGGCCCTCATGGGAACCGAGTGTCCGGACCTGCTCGTGGAGGAATACCGGCTCGCTCGGGAAGGACTCGCGGCTGAGGGCTCCGACACTGCCGCCTCCAGCACGACGCAAAGAGAAGCGCGGAGCCGGGCGCTGCTCGCCCGACGCGATCGATACATCGCCAAACGCATCAACGACTCGCTCTGCCCCGGCGAAATCGGTCTCGTCTTCCTCGGGATGCTCCATTCCCTGGAGCCCTACCTCGCGGGAGACATTCGGGTGACCTATCCAATTCGCCGGCCGGCGCATCCCCGGAGGCGACCGAGATGACGCCGCCACCGGGCCGGATCCTGATCGTCGACGACGAGGAGGGGATTCGTGACATCTTCTCCCGCCTCTTGCGGAGAGAGGGATTCGAGCCTCTGGTGGCGCCCGACGGCGAGACCGCGCTGGCGGTCATCACGCAGCAGTCCCCCGACGTGGTGCTGCTGGACATCCGGATGCCCGGCCTCGACGGTATGGAGGTTCTCCAGCGAGCGAAGGCGCTGGACGCGACGCTGCCCATCGTGATCGTCACCGCGCACGGCTTCGTCCAGGCGGCGGTCGAAGCGCTGCGCGCCGGAGCCCACGACTACCTCGAGAAGCCGGTGGCGCATGGCGACCTGATCCGTTCGCTCCACCGGGCGATGAGCGAGCGGCGGCTTCGGCAGACCATCCAGGTCCTGACCGATCGCGTTCGCGAGAGCGACTCGCTCCGGGACATGATGGGACCGAGCGATGTCATCGCGCGGATCAGCGCGGACGTGGCTCGGGTCGCCGGGTCCAACTTCGCCGTCCTGATCGCCGGCGAGACCGGCACGGGCAAGGAACTCGTGGCCCGCGCGATCCACCAGGCGAGTCCCCGGGCACCCGGCCCGTTCGTCGCGGTGGACTGTGGGGCGATCCCCGACACCCTCTTCGAGAGCGAGCTCTTCGGTCATGAAAAGGGCGCGTTCACGGGCGCGGCGCGGCAGAAGCCGGGCAAGTTCGAGCTCGCCTCGGGCGGAATGCTGTTCCTCGACGAGATCACCAACATGCCGCTCGGGAGTCAGGCCAAGCTGCTGCGTGTGCTCCAGGACAGGCGCGTGACTCGGGTCGGGGGCACGAAGTCGGTGACTTTCGACATCCGTCTCGTGTCGGCGGCGAACCGCGATGTGGAGGCGTCGATCATGGCGGGGACCTTCCGCCAGGATCTCTTCTTCCGCATCAACGAGTTCGCCATCAAGATCCCGCCGCTGCGGGAGCGCAGGCAGGACATCATCTTCCTCGCGAAGCGCTTCCTGGACCTCACCAATCACGAGCTGGGGAAGGCGGTCAGAGGCTTCTCGGAGGCTGCGGTGGAGCGGTTCCTCAACCACGACTGGCCGGGCAACGTCCGCGAGCTGCGGAACACGATCCGCCGGGCGGTCTTGCTCGCTGACGAGACAATCGAAGCGGAGCACCTGACGCTGCGGCGGACGTCGGCGTCGCTCGAGAGCTGCGCGGTGCTGACGCGCGAGTCCGCGAACGGGCTCCCGCTGAGAGAGCTGGTGCGGCGCGCGACGGCGCCCGTCGAGCGCGCCGCCCTGACGGAGGCGTTGCAGAGATTCGGGGGGAACAAGGCGAAGGCGGCGCGTCTGCTCCAGATCGACTACAAAACGATTCAGTCGAAGCTCAAGGAGTACGGCATCGCGAGCCGAGGAGGCGACCGTAATGGTCAAGCGGACGAACAAAGATCGGTCCCCTGAGCGGGGCGCTGACGTGGGCCTCGGAGGGATCCTCCGCGGGCTCGGCGGTCTGCTGGAGAAGCTGACCGAGCTGGCCGAGGTCGGTGGGGAGCTATCCCGGAGCGGCGAGATCCGTGGCCGTGGACCGGGGAACGAGGTCCGGGGGATCTATGGCTTCACGGTGAAGGTGGGGCTCGGCGGCGAGGGGGTGACGGTTGAGCCCTTCGGCAACATCCGGCGCGACGAAGCGTCAGGACAGTCGGTGGTCCAGGAGGTCCGGGAGCCGGCGGTCGATGTTTTCGAAGAAGCGGACCACGTCCTCGTCGTGGCCGAGATGCCGGGGGTCAGCGCCGAGGACGTGCGCATCGAGGTCAACGAAGACGTCCTGACGATCACCGCCGAGCGCGGAGACAAGAAGTACCGGAAAGAGGTTCTCTTGCCGGGAAGCTTCGCGCGGGAGAAGACGCGGGTGTCCTGCACCAACGGCGTCCTGGAGATCCGGTGTGTCAAGTGACCGGGCACCGACACTCAAGCTCCGCGTGACCGAGGCCCTCGGCAAAGACATGGGGCGCGCGCTCGCGCGGATGGACCCGGAGGATCTCCAACGGCTCGGGGCGGCCATCGGCGAGATCGTGGAGGTGATGGGCAAGCGGACGACGGTGTGCAAGGCGATGCCGGCCTACAAGGAGCAGCGCGGGCAGTCACGCGTCCAGATCGACGGGCTCGTCCGCGAGAACGCCGGGGCGGCGGTGGACGAGGTCGTTCAGGTCCGGAAGGTTGCCAGCCGGGCCGCCGATCGGGTAGTGCTCACGCCCACGACGATCACGCCCGCCGACCGCGACTTGAAGTATATCGGCAGCCTCCTGGACGGTCTGCCCGTGCTGGAGGGGGGCCGCGTCCGGGCCACGCTCTTCGGCAGCCGGTGGGCCGAGTTCAAGGTCGAGAGTACGGTGCCCAAGGGACCGGTGATCATCAACCCCACGACTCACCTCGTGATCGGGAAGACAGCGGGGGAGGAGCCCCGCCGGTCGCTTTCCTACGAGGACATCGGGGGGCTCAAACGCGAGCTGCAGCGAGTGCGGGAGATGATCGAGCTGCCGCTGCGCTATCCGGAGGTGTTCGAGCGGCTGGGGATCGACGCGCCGAGGGGCGTGCTCCTCCACGGGCCTCCCGGGTGCGGCAAGACGCTCATCGCCCGCGCCATCGCGCACGAGACCGAGGCCGAGTTCTTCTCTGTCAACGGCCCTGAAATCATCCATAAGTTCTATGGCGAGTCGGAGGCTCACCTCAGGAAGATCTTCGAGGAGGCCGCGCGCAAGGGTCCGAGCATCATCTTCCTGGACGAGATCGACGCTATCGCTCCCCGCCGCGAACAGGTGCTGGGCGAGGTGGAAAAGCGGGTCGTGGCCCAGCTCCTCGCCCTGATGGACGGCCTCACCAAGCGCCAGAACGTCATCGTGATCGCCGCCACCAACATCCCGAACGCGATCGACCCGGCGCTCAGGCGGCCGGGACGGTTCGACCGCGAAATCGCCATCCGCATCCCCGACAGGAACGGGCGGTTGGAGATCCTGGAAATTTACAGCCGCGGGATGCCGCTCGCCTCCGACGTGAACCTGCCCCACCTGG
Source organism: Methylomirabilia bacterium (assembly GCA_041490825.1). GTDB lineage: Bacteria > Methylomirabilota > Methylomirabilia > Rokubacteriales > CSP1-6 > JBGPTW01. The sequence goes on from JBGPTW010000001.1 coordinate 163,304, forward strand.
CGGAGATCACCCACGGCTTCGTGGGGGCCGACCTCGAGGCGCTCTGCCGGGAGGCGGCCATGATCTGCCTCCGCCAGATCCTCACCGACATCGACTTTTCTCTCGCCCACGTGCCCTATGAGCAGCTCTCGAAGCTCGAGGTGCGCATGGACGACTTTCTTGCCGCGCTGCGGGAGGTCGAGCCCTCGGCGATCCGGGAGGTGTTCGTGGAGGTGCCCGACGTCGGGTGGCGAGACGCGGGGGGGCTTGCCGGGGTCCGGGCGCGGCTCGAGGAAGCGGTCGAGTGGCCCCTCAGATACGCGAGCCTCTTTGAAACGGCGGCCGTCAAGCCCCCAAAGGGCATCCTCCTGACGGGCCCGCCCGGGTGCGGCAAGACGCTGGTCGCCAAGGCGATCGCGAACGAGAGCCGGGTGAACTTCATCTCGGTGAAGGGGCCTTCGCTGCTCTCCAAGTACGTGGGGGAGTCGGAGCGCGGCGTGCGCGAGATCTTCAAGAAGGCCCGCCAGGCGGCGCCGTGCATCGTCTTCTTCGACGAGATCGATGCGCTCATCCCCACCCGCGGCGTGGGCGGCTCGGACGCGCACGTCTCGGAGCGGGTGCTCGCCCAGTTCCTCGCCGAGCTGGACGGTGTGGAGGAGCTGAAGGGGGTCCTGGTGCTCGGGGCCACGAATCGCCCGGACATGATCGATCCGGCCGTCCTCCGCCCCGGGCGGTTCGATACGGTGATCGACATCCCTCTGCCCGACCGACAGGCCCGGTCGGAGATCTTCGCGGTCCACCTCCGGGGGAAGCCCTTGGTCGCCGGCATCGACGTCGATGCGCTGGCCGCCAGGAGCGAGGGTGTGAGCGGTGCCGACATCGCTGGCGTCTGCCAGCGGGCCGCACTGGCTGCGGTGCGCCGGGTGGTCGAGGCCGCCGGCGACGCCGCACCGGACGAGGCGGCGCTCCGCATCACGGCCGGCGATCTCCTGGCGGCGCTCGAGGAGGGTCTCACACCGGGCACCGAGCGCGCCGGGCCGCGAACCTGAGGCGTGCCCCCGGTGATCCGAGGCATCCCCCCTCGAACGATGGCAACGCTGTCGCGCGAGGGGCGCGGGAGTCGCGAACGGCCGCGGCCCGGCGGCGGGTCCTCCGGCCAAGTGCCTCCGGCGACGCCCGCCCGGCGGCCCCGCCAGTGGCGATACCAGACGCAGCCATCCTTCAAGCGCGTGAGGGGCCCCCTGGTCGATGTCTTCAACGAGGCGGAGGAGGTGCTGATCGTGGTGGACCTGGGAGGATTCACCCGCGGTGAAATCTCGCTGAACATGACCCCCGCCCACTACACGCTCGAGGCCAGACGGGGCGAGCAGTGGTTCCGGGAGGTGATCGACCTGCCGCCGAACGTGGACGTCGAGCGCGCCCGGGAGCGCCTGGTCAACGGCGTGCTCGAGATCGTCCTTCCCCGGCAGCGGCGCACGCCCCGCCGGCGTGTGGCGCGCGACACGGGAGGAGGTGAACCGTGATGACTGTCTCCGCCAGCCGGCGGCGCACGATCCTGGTCGTCGATGACGAGCCGGAGATGCAGGCACTCTTCGAGCGGATCCTCTCGGCCGAGGGTGCCGACCTCCTCGGCGCCCGCACCGGTGCCGAGGCGCTTGCCATCGCACGGCGGACGCGCCTGGACCTGGTGATCCTCGACATCAAGCTGCCGGACGTGAGCGGCACGGAGGTCCTGAGAAGACTCCGGAAGCGCGACGAGAGCCTTCCGGTCATCATGGTCACGTCGTACGGATCAGCCGACACCGTCTGCACCTCCATGCGGCTCGGTGCCTTCGACTACGTGACCAAGCCGTTCAACATCCGGGAGATCAGGCGAGTCGTCCGCGAGGCGCTGACGAGCGGGGCGCCGGAGGCGGCGCCGCCGGTGGCTTCCCGTGGCGGCGTGTGACGGGCTTGCCGCCTCGGGCGGCGGGCAGTCCGGTCAGGCGCTCTACCTCTACTGCCTCGCCCGCGCCGCCGCGCTGCCGGCCCTCGAGGGACCAGGGATCGACGACGAGTCCCGCCTGGGCTTGATCCCGTTCAAGGACGTGGTTGCAGTGGTCAGTGGGGCGAGCGTCGACGACTTCTGCGGCCCGTCCTCCAAAGCCCGCATGGAGGATCTCGCGTGGGTGGGGTCCAGGGTCTGCCGCCACCAGGCGGTGGTCGAGGCGGCGATGCGCCACTCGCCCGTCGTGCCGGCCCCTTTCGCCGTCCTCTTCTCCTCGACCGCGCGTCTCAGGGCGTGGCTCGAGACGCACCACGACGCGATCTCGCGCGCGCTGGATCGCTTCGCGAGTCACGAAGAGTGGGCAGTCAAGGTGAAGCTCGACCGGCGGACAGCGGAGGCGCGCGTGCTCGAGGGGGCTGCGGAGGGCCATGACCAGCAGCCCTCCGCCTCGGCCGGGGCCCACTATCTTCGTCAGCGCGGCGCTCGCGTCGCCGCCGGCCCGAAGCTCGACGCCTGGCTGTGCCGGACGTGCACGGAGATCCTCGGCGACCTGCTCCACCATACGGCGGAGTTCCGCGAGCGGAAGGTCTTAGACGGGCCGTCGGACGCGGACGGGCGTCCTGTTGCCAACTGGGCCTTCCTGGTGCCTCGAAGTGGCCGCGACGCCTTCGCTGGCCGGGTCGAGTCGATCAACGACGACTACGTCGCACGGGGACTGAGCCTCGGTCTCTCCGGGCCCTGGCCGCCCTACAGCTTCTGCCCGCGCTTCGAACCCGAGCCATCCGGATGACGTGCCTTGTCTACGGGATCGTCTTCCGAGTCTCGAGAGACCACGGCGGCGACCAGGGGCTGGTCCTCCCTGGCGGAGTCCGAGGCGCTCTCGTGCGCCTGATCGAGGAGGACGGCCTGGCCGCCGCAGTCTCCACGATCGTCCCGGGCGACCTGGCGCCGAACATGGCACGCGCGCTGGCCTTCTCGAGCGTGGTGGAGGCGCTCCACTCGGCGCGGACGGTCCTGCCGATGCGCTACGGGTGCGTGTGCCGCGACGAGGAGGAGGTGGTCGACCTTCTCCGCGTCCGCGCCGAGGAGTACAGAGCGATCCTCCGCGGGCTCGACGGATGCGCGGAGATGGGAGTCCGGATCCTTCTTCCCCTCGAGCGCATTTCTTTGCGCCCCTCGTCCTTCCCTGAGGCCGGAGGAGCGTCGGGGCGAGGCTACCTGGCCCGTCGAGCGGCCTCGTACGCGGAGGCGGACGCGGCGCGATGCGCGCTGGCCGCGCCGGCGGAGCGCGTGCGCCAGGCGCTCGGCCGGCTCGCGGTGCGCACCACGGTCGACCGCGACGGCGGCGGCGACCCCCGCCTCGCGACGCTCCATTTCCTCGTCAGGAGGGAGGCGGTCGAGCCGTTCCGCGGAGAATTCCGGCGGATCGAACGGTTGGAACCCGCCAGGCTCCTGCTGAGCGGCCCCTGGCCGCCTCACAACTTCGCGACCCCGGAGCCGGACGGAGGCGGACGTGACTGACGCTCGAGAAGCGCGCCTGCCGGCGGAGAATGCCGCCGGGGAGACCGGGCGATACCAGAAGCTCTACGCGATGCTGCTGGATGCCATTCCCTCCTCGATGCTCCTGATCGATCCGCAGTTCCGCGTCGTCTCGGCCAACCGCAACTTCCTCGAGAAGGCGCGCCGGTCGCAGGGCGACACCGTCGGCCAGCGCATCGACGACATCTTCCCTTCAGTGATCCTCGACCAGATGGATCTCACGCGGAGGCTCCGGAGGGCGTTCGACCTGAGTGAGCCCACCAGGGGCGAGCGGATGATCTACCGCGCGCCCGGGCTGGCCACGCGCGTCTACTACTACAGCCTCATCCCGTTCACCCGGCAAAGTGCGGTCGAGCACGTGATGCTCCTGCTCGAGGACGTGACGGAGCAGATGCGGCTGGGCGAAGAGGCCCGCCGCGCCGAGCGCCACCTGGCCAGCGTGGTGGAAAGCGCGAGCGACATCGTCGTCTCCACCGGCATCGACGGGCGCATCCTGACGTGGAACGCAGCCGCCGAGAAGGTGTCCGGTCACACGCGCGACGAGGTGCGGGGCCGCCCGTTCTCCGAACTGTGCTCGGCGGCCCAGCGAGCGGTCGTGGCCCGGGAGTTCACGGGCGCCAGGCGCGGGGGCGGGTTCGCGGTGGCGGAATGGGATCTGGTCACTAAGGCGGCCGGCCTCGTGCCGGTCGCCTGGGTCGGCTCGCCCATGAAAGACGACGCAGGCCGGGTGGTGGGGATCGTGGTGGTGGGCAGGGACCTCACGGAACGGCGCAAGTTCGAGGCGCAATTATTACAGTCCCAGAAGCTCGCGGCGCTCGGGGTCCTCGCCGGCGGGATCGCCCACGAGATCCGGAACCCCCTGACGATCAGCTCGTCGGCCGCACAGTTCCTCCTGGAGGACGCCGACGACCCCGACGGCCGGCGGGAGTGCGCGGAGAAAGTTCTGGCGGGGATCCGCCGAGCGTCGATCATCATCGAGAACCTCCTTCGGTTCGCCCGGCCCGGAGCGCGCGCCGACATGCAGCCGGTCGATCTCGTCTCCGGCCTCCGCGACGCCGTGGCCCTGGTCGCCAACCAGGCCAAGCTCCAGCAAGTCAAGATGCTCGTGGAGCTGCCCGCGGAGCCCGTGCGCGTGAGCGGGGTCCCGAGCCTCCTTCAGCAGGTGTTGATGAACCTGCAGTTGAACGCCCTGGATGCGATGCCGTCGGGCGGCGTCTTGCGCGTCAGCGTGGGGGAGACGCACTCGGAAGGGGTGGTCCGGATCAGCGATACCGGCGCGGGCATTCCGGCCGGGGACGTCGAGAAGATCTTCGACCCGTTCTACACGACGAGGCCGGTGGGGCAGGGAACGGGGCTCGGCCTCTCCATCTGCCATTCGATCGTGCAGCAGCACTTCGGAGTTATCGATGTCGAGAGCGCGGAGGGCAAAGGGAGCACGTTCTCCGTGAGGCTTCCGCTGCTGGAAGCGGTGTCGCGGCGGTGACAGGAAAAGGCCCGGCCGTGCTCATCGTCGATGACGAGCCCGACGTGTGCTGGGCCCTCGAGCGCATCCTGAACGCGAGCGGGATCCTCTCGGTCGTGACCACCAGCGCCCACGAGGCCCTGAGGCTCGTGCGTCGCGAGCGCTTCCTCCTCGCTCTTGTCGACGCGAAGCTCCCAGACGGGGAAGGGCTGGAGCTGGCCCGGCGCATCCGGGAGGCCGCGCCCGGGCTCCGGACCGTGCTGATCTCCGGCTACTACTATACCGACGACTCCGTGGTGGTCGAGGCGCTGGCGGGCGGCGTCATCGACGGCTTCGTCAGCAAGCCGTTCCAGCACGCCGAGATCCGGAAACTGACACGGGACGCGGGCGGCCCGGGGTAGCCTCCTCGGGCCGCCAGGCCAGCGTCACTCCCTCCTCATCAGGATCGGCCACCCCACTTCGAGGGAGTGCGCTCCAGAGCGGCACCGCCCTCCACCGCTGTCGGTTTCGGCCCGGCGATCCGACCGAAGCGTCGCAAGGCCGTATCAACACGGCGACATTCGCGCGCCGGAAATCCTCGAGCGGTTCGGCATCCGGTTTGCGGTAGGAAGTGACGGCATCGGCGCGGTGAAGCCACCGGGGCTCGCCGGCAGTCAGGGCCAAATCATTCGAAGCATGAGGAGGAGAGCGATGGCGAAGGTGCAGAAGTCGACGGACTCGTCCAGCCTGGCGGAGGTGGTGGACCGTATCCTGGACAAGGGCATCGTGATCGATGCCTGGGTGAAGGTGTCCCTGGTCGGGATCGAGCTGCTCTCGGTCGAGGCCCGCGTGGTGATCGCGTCGGTCGAGACCTACCTGAAGTACGCCGAGGCGATCGGGCTCACCGCCAGCGCCGCGGCGCCGGCCTAGCAGCCAAGCGCAGGATTCCCGTCGGGGGGACCGCAGAGGTTCCCTCGACGGCTATTGTGACCGGAGCTCGAGAGGAGGTGAACGACAGATGGGACGATTGACCGATGACACCACGCGCCTGGTCGCCGAGATTCACGCTGCCCGCGGCGAGCGCGGGCAGCTCCTTCGGGACCTCAGGCAGTCGATGGCCGAGATGAAGCGGGCCGTGGCCGCGCTGCAGGCCGGATTCCATGCGGCCCACGCGGACAGGGCCGCCAGGCAGCAGCGAACGCTTCGCGGGTTCGTGCTCGGGCTCCGGGGTACGGTGGCGGACTTGCGAAAGGCGTTCGCCAACGACCTCGAGGGCGCCCACAGCGCCTGGGTGGGCGCCGGGGTTGCCGCGACCACTGGACGCGGGCGGCGGGGCACGAAGTGGTTCGGTGGTGAAAGCGCGTGATGAGCTGACGGCTCACGTGTCACGCGCGTCCGGCGTCGCGGGTTTCCCCCTGGCGGGGGCACGTCGCGGTCCCGCCAGGGGACACCCTCACGGGATCTCAAAGGAACCGGGCGGACATGTGGCGCTTGACGGATGACACTGATGCGGCTTGTCGCCGAGATTCACGCGGCCCGACGAGCGCGCGAGAGGAGGCGCCGAGTGGCGCATCTCAGGAGCGCCTGGGCGGCCGATATCGGCGGCGCCCGAGCCGCATGGTCCGGCCCCGCGCCTTCCTCGCGCACAGCCGGCGTTCCCGCGACCGGTCGTCCGGGGAGACGGGACGCGGGCGCGGAGCACGAGGCCCTGCTTCGGGAGGCGACCGAGGCGCGCGGAGCGCCGGCGCCCGACAAGACCGGGAAGGCCCGTCGGTCCGGCGGAAGGAAGCCGAGAGGCTCACGTGAGACGGGGTGACCGCGTGGACGCAGCGACACCTCGGGCCAGTCGCAAGACGTCGCGGGCCGAGTGGCTGCTGTGGTTGGAGCGCGAGGACGACCGGATCTCTCGCGTGCTGCACGAGCTGACGAGGAAGCGGCGGCGGTACCAGGAGCAAGCGCGGTCGTTGCGAATGGCGCTGACCGCTGAGGACGTGGCCCTGTACGACGCTCTCCGATCGATGAGCGCGACGGTTGAGCGCCGGGCTGATCGGACTGCCGGGTGGGCAAAGCAAAGGAGCGAGGCATGACGGACAACGGGGTCGCATCGTTCTCGGAGGTCACGGTGAGGATCGAGCCTGACGACGACAACGTCTGGCCCGAGGCGAGCGAGGGGTTTGTCCTGACTCCCGCGCTTGAGGGGGTCGTCGACCGCGCCCTGATGTATCTCCAGGCCGGATACCCGGTCCACTTCTCAGGACCGGCGGGAACAGGCAAGACCACCCTGGCCTTGCACGTCGCCTCGAAGCTCGGCCGGCCGGTCATGCTCATCCACGGCGACGACGAGTTCGGCAGCTCCGACCTGGTGGGGAGCGACCACGGCTACCGCAAGTCGAGGCTGGTGGACAACTTCATCCACTCCGTCCTGAAGACCGAAGAGGAGATGAAGACCCTCTGGGTCGACAACCGGCTCACCACGGCCTGCAAAAACGGCCACACGCTGATCTACGACGAGTTCACCCGCTCGAGGCCGGAAGCGAACAACCCGCTGCTGAGCATCCTGGGGGAACGGGTTCTCAACCTACCGAAGCTGCGCCGAAACGGCGAGGGATACCTCGAGGTGCACCCCGGGTTCCGCGCAATCTTCACCTCCAACCCCGAGGAGTATGCCGGGGTGCACAAGACCCAGGATGCCCTGCTGGACCGTCTGATCACTATCGGGCTCGGCCACTATGACCGTGAGACGGAGGTGCAGGTCACGATGGCGAAGTCAGGGGTTCCGAGGCTGGACGCCGAAGCCATTGTGGACATCGTCAGGGAGCTCCGAAGCGTCGGCGTGAGTAACCACCGGCCCACGATCCGGGCGTCGATCGCCATCGCCCGTATCCTCGCGCACGGCAAGGGGCGCCCCCGGGAGGATGATCCCGTCTTTCGGTGGATCTGCGGGGATGTCCTCACCACGGACACGGCCAAGGTCACCCGCGCGGGCGAGTCGGTCATGCTGCACAAGGTGGACGAGGCGATCCGAAAGGTCTGCGGGCCACGCCCTCGGCGCCCCGGAAGCCGCGGGGTCGGGTCCGGGCTGGAGCGAAAGGACTGAAGGCGATGGCCATCCCCCGAAAGACCATGCGCGACATCCGCACCATCTCCGGGAGAGTTGACCGGATCGCCAACCCGTACATGGCGTACATGCAGATCACCTGCCTCGAGATGGAGAAGGCCCGCAAGGGGCGCGAAAGGGCGAGCGCGCTCCAGCGGATGGAACTCATCAACGCGCGCCTTCGGGACATCGAGGCGGAGAAGGCCACGCTCCTTCGCGCTCTGACCGAGCGCGGGGCCGCTCCCGCCGCCACGCAGCCGAGCCCCGGGAACTGGCCTGCCCCTTCGCGGAGGACGGGCGGGTTCAAGCTCCGGTACTGAAGGGAGGAATGCCCGTGCTGACGATCAGGACGGCCGCTCAGATTCGCGGTGCGCGATGCCTGAAAGGCTTCAGGGCGTGCACGGTCTCCACCGGCGTGTCCGACCGGCGCGCGGACATGTCCCTTGGGGCGGAGACAGGCCTCGAGAACAGCGAATTGCGCCGCCGGTGGCTCGCCTCACGGTGGAGGACGCACCAGGCGCGCACAGCAAGATCCCGGCGGCCCCGAGGGGAGGAAATCGGTCGGTGAAGATCATCTGTCTATCGTGCGGCCACAAGGTCGATCTCGGTGACGCGTATGACGACTATGCGGGCCAGGTGAAGTGCGTGGCGTGTGGCGCGGTCCTGGAGATCGTGACGGCAACGGGGAATCTCAGGTCGGTGGCGCTGGCGCGGGAGGTCGCGCGCGTCGCGCCCACTGCGGCTGCTGACGCCGCCCGATGAACGGCCGGGGCGCGCTCGGGCCCGCGCGAGGTAGGGGGCGGGAAATGGCCAGTCACGCGTCCTCGGAAGAGAAGCTGTACCTCTACGCGATCGTGCCGGATACCAACGGCCAGAGCTTCGGCCCGATCGGCCTCGATGGCGGCCAGGTCCATACGATCGCCAACGGTCGCCTCGCCGCTGTTGTCAGCGACGTCCCGCCGAAGCTTCGCCCCGAGCGCCGCCAGCTCGCCGCTCATCAGGAGGTCCTCCGGCGCCTGATGCGGGACGGGGGCGCGGTCCTGCCCGTCTCCTTCGGCGTCGTCGCCGACGGTCCCACGGCGATCGCAAGGATCCTGTCGCGGAACCAGCAGGCGTTTCTCGAGCAGATCCGCCACGTCACCGGGCGGGCAGAAATGGGCCTGCGCGTCGCCTGGGACGTGCCCAACATCTTCGAATACTTCGTGGAGACGCATCCTGAGCTGCGGGTCGTGCGCGATCGCTTCTTCGGCGGCCACCGTGAGCCGACGCAGGACGACAAGATCGAGGTGGGCCGGGTGTTCGAGCGGCTCCTCACGGAGGAGCGCGAGATGCACACGCAGCGGATCGAAGCGGTCCTCGCCCCGCACTGCGCAGAGATCAAGCGAAACAAGCTGCGCCACGAGCACGAGGTCGCCAACCTCGCGTGCCTCGTCGGCCGCGACGAGCGGGAGCGTTTCGAGGCCGCCGTGTTCGAGGCGGCCAAGCTCTTCGACAACAACTACACGTTCGACTACAACGGCCCCTGGGCGCCGCACAACTTCGTCGAGCTGACACTGGAGCTGTGAGCGCGTGTTCCTCGTTGACGACTTGGTGCTCGCCCCGATCCACGGCCTCCTGTGGATCTTCGGGAAGATCCGCGACGCGGCCGAGGAGGAGATCGCGGGAGAGGCGGACCGGATCACCGCTGAGTTGAGCGAGCTGTACATGCGGCTTGAGACCGGACGGATCACCGAGGCGGAGTTCGAGGCCCGCGAGCGGGTGCTTCTGGACCGGCTGGAGGCGATCCAGCAGCGGGCCGGCGACCCGGACGAAAACGGCCCTAGCGAGGACAGCGGCGGAACGCGCGACTGAGCATGGATCTCACGGAGCCCTCCTTCCTCTCGAGCCCAGCGTTGCGCCTGATCCTCTTCGGCGGCAAGGGGGGCGTGGGAAAGACCACGTGCGCGGCGGCGACAGCCCTGACGCTTGTCGAGCGGGATCCTGAGTCCCTGTACCTGCTCGTTTCGACCGACCCGGCGCACTCCCTGGCCGACGGCCTGGGCGGCTCCGCGCTCCCATCGAATCTGAGAGTCGTCGAGCTGGACGCTGAGGAGCGCCTGGCCGCGTTCAAGTCGGTGCACGGTGGAAGACTCAAGGAGATTGCAGCACGCGGCACGTTCCTGGACGACGACGACATCGGCCAGTTCCTGGACCTCTCGATGCCCGGGCTTGACGAGCTGATCGCGTTCCTGGAGATCTCGCGGTGGGTCGACGAAGACCTTTACGCGCGCATCGTTGTGGACACGGCGCCCTGGGGCCACACGCTGCGCCTGCTTGAGATGCCTGAGCTGGTCGGCAGATGGCTCGGCATGCTCGACACCCTGCTCGCCAAGCACCGCTACATGAAGAAGCTCTACAGCGGCGGCTACCGGCGAGACGAGCTGGATCGCTTCCTCCTCGAGCTGGCGGCGGCCGTCGACAGGATGAAGAAGATCCTGCGCGACCCCGACCGCTGCCGGTTCGTGCCAGTGACGCTGGCCGAGAGGCTCTGCGTCAGTGAGACGGTGGGCCTGGTTGCCGATCTCGAGCGGCTGAAGGTCCCGGTGACCGACATCGTGATCAACCGGCTCTATCGCGACCTCTCCTGTCCGGCGTGCGCTGGGGGGGGCGCGCGGCAGCTCGGCGAGGTCGCGAGAATCCGCGAGGAGCTTTCGGGCCACGCGTTCTGGGCGGTCCCGCTCCTGCCATGCGAGCCTCGCGGGCGGCTGCGACTCGCGGCGCTCTGGAGCCGCGTGGCGCCGGTCCCCGCCGCGCCCGACATCCGCCGCCGCCCGGAGCCGGTGCCGCCCCGCGTCGAGGGCGCGCCGCCGCTTCCGTCGCCGGAGACGCGGGTCCTCATCTTCGGAGGCAAGGGCGGAGTGGGAAAGACGACCCTTGCCTGCGCCACGGCTTTGCGGCTCGCCGGTGAGCGACCGGATCGGGAGATCCTGCTCGTCTCCACGGACCCCGCGCATTCGCTCTCGGTCTGCCTGGGTCAGACGGTGGGTCCGGAACCGACCCGGGTCGTCGCCGGCCTCGCCGCCATCGAGATCGACGCCCAAGCGGAGCTCGAGACCCTGAAGCGGCAGTACGCAGCCGAGCTGGAGCGCGTCCTCGCCTCCCTCCTGCCCAACCTCGACCTGACGTTCGACCGGCAGGTGATGGAGCGCATTCTCGATCTCTCGCCTCCGGGCCTCGATGAGGTGATGGCTCTCTCCCGCGCGGCGGAACTCCTCGCCGCTGGCACCTGTGACCTCCTCGTCCTTGACGCGGCTCCGACGGGCCACCTGGTCCGCCTGCTCGAGATGCCAGAGCTGATCGAGCGGTGGCTCAAGGTACTGTTCGGGGTCCTCCTCAAGTACCGGAACGTGTTCCGTCTGCCCGGCGTGTCCGAGAGGCTGGTGAGGCTGTCGAGGAGCCTCAAGCGGGTCCGAGCGTTGCTCACCGATCCCCGGCGGGGAGCCCTCTACGCGGTCACGATTCCGACCGAGATGGCGTACGAGGAGACGAGGGACCTCTTCGCGGCCTGCGAGCGGTTGAGGGTCACCGCCCCCGTCCTCTTCATCAACCTTGCCACGCCGGAGAGCAACTGTCCCCTGTGCTCGGCGCTGCGCCGCCGAGAGTCGCGAGTGGAGGGGAGGTTCGCCGGCCTCTTTCCCCAAACGCGCCGAGCCCTGGTCTACCGCTGCGGGGAGCCGCAGGGGCAGGAACGCCTCCGCGAGCTGGGCCGAGCGTTGTACTTGCCGCAATGATCGAAGCCATGGGGCATCCCGCGGGCGCCGCCCCCGCCCTCCGCGTCAGCGCCGATGAGCGGATCACGTTGTGCGAAGCGCTGGATCGGGTGCTCAACAAGGGGGCAGTCCTGGTCGGGGAGGCCACCATCTCGGTCGCTGACATCGACTTGATCTACCTGGGCCTGCAAGTCGTGCTGACGTCCGTCGAAACCGCCCGTCGGTCCGCGGCGGGCGCTCGCGGCGCCACCGGAGAGGCGACCCATGAGGCCCGTTGAACGGCCGGCAGTGGAGTCCTGCGCACTGGACGAGTTCGGCGACGTGATGGGGGCGAGCGCGGCGCGGAGGGTCCGACCCGGCCGGGTGAACCTCGAGCAGGACGACGTGAAGAACGGCCTCGGGCAGCTCGTGCTCACGCTGGTGAAGCTGCTCCACGAACTGATGGAGCGGCAGGCGATCCGACGCATGGAGAGCGGGTCCCTGACGGAGACCGAGATCGAGCGGCTCGGCGTCACCCTGATGAGGCAGGCGGAGGAGATCGAGAGGCTCAGGCGCCTATTTCACCTGGAGGACGAGGACCTGAACCTTGACCTCGGCCCGCTCGGGCGGCTCCTGTAGGAGGGGACGGCAATGACCATCCAGCGCACCATCACGCAAAGCACGCAGAGTGCCACGCTCGCGGATCTGCTCGAGCGGATCCTGGATAAAGGGATCGTCATCGCCGGCGACATCAGGGTCAAGCTGGTGGAAGTCGAACTCCTGACCATCCAGATACGCTTGGTGATCTGCTCCGTGGACAAGGCGAAGGAGATGGGGATGGACTGGTGGGTGAACAATCCCATGTTTAGCGCGGGCACGCGCCCCGAGGTCGACGGGGACCGTCTGGACCGGCTCGAGCGGCGCCTGGCCGGACTCGAGGCAGGGACCGGGGAGGGCTCGCGCCCTCGCAACGGGTGACCCGTGGCGCAAGACTAGAGAGTCCTCATGGTCGATGACGTCGACGGCGAGGAGAGAAGGAACGACGGGATGAGGACGCCTGAGAGTCGGTCCCATCTGACCCAAGCCCAGAAGGTGGAGGTGATCGGGCTCCTGGCCGGCGGGATCGCGCACGACTTCAACAACCTGCTGGCGGTCATCCTCGGGCAAACCGGACTCCTGTTGAACGAGCCCTTGACTGCCCGCCAGTTGAAGAAGGTCGAAGCTATCCACCGCGCGGGCGAGCGCGCGACCGCGCTGACGCGCAAGCTGCTCGTGTTCTCGCGCCGGGACGTGGTCGCGCCGTGCGTGTTCGACCTCAACGTCCTCGTCATCGACCTCATGAAGATGCTGCGCCGCCTGATCCGTGAAGACATCGAGCTCGTGACCTGTCTCAGCACCGAGCCCGCCACCGTCAGGGCGGACCCCGGTCAGATCGAGCAGGTGATCATCAACCTGGCCATCAACGCCCGGGACGCCATACCCCAGGGAGGCACGCTCAGCATCGAGACCGCCGTGGTCGACACGGCGGCTGTCGGTCATGGCATTCCTGGTACTCCGGCGGCCGCGGCCGTCCTGCTGACGATCACCGACACCGGCTCGGGTATGAGTGAGGAGGTCAAGGCTCACCTCTTTGAGGCGTTCTTCACGACGAAGGAACCTGGCAAGGGCACGGGCCTGGGGCTGGCCACGGTGGAGGGCATCATCAAGCAAGTTGGCGGCGAGATCACGTGCGAGAGCGAGCTAAGCCGAGGGACCAAGTTCACGATCTCTCTGCCGTGGTTCCGCGGCGCGATGATACCGGTTCCCGACCCGTGGGTCTACGGCGATCTGCCGCGGGGAACCGAGAGCATTCTGCTGGTGGAGGACGACGGGGACATTCGCGAGATCGCCGGCGAGATTCTGACGCGGCAGGGCTACCGGGTGTTGGATGCGGGCGACGCCGACACAGCGCTCCAACTGCTGAGGAACCACCCGGGACCCGTCCACCTGCTCCTGACCGACGTCGTGATGCCGGGGATGAGCGGCCGAAAGCTGGCCGAGCACGTTTGCGCCACGCGACCCGAGATGAAGGTCCTCTACGTCTCCGGCCACACCGACGACGTGATCCTCCACGTCGGCGTTCTCCACGGGAGCGTGGCGTTCCTCCGCAAGCCGTTCACGCCGTTGGGGCTCGCGCGGAAGGTCCGCGAGACCCTGGATGTCCGGTGATGGGTTCTCTGTTCGGACAGTCCGACGCGGTGACTCCCACCGTCATCCCCGGAGCGCCCCGCGAGGTGCGTTCGTGACCGCGGCGGGATGAAGCCGTCGGGGCGGTTCAGCCAGACGAGTAACCTCCGGGGCGCCGCGGCGGTCATCTTCGCGCTGACGGCACTCCTGCCGTTGCTCCTGTTCGTCGCCTTCCTCTGGCGCCGGGAGCTCATCGAGGAAACCGAGACGCAACTCGTCGTTGCCCTCGCGCTCCTCTTCGCCGTGCTCGGGTTCGCGCTCTTCCGAGAGATCATCGGGCGCGTGACCGCCCTGGCACGGCTGGCGCGGGACATGACGCCCGAGGTGGCATCCGTTCTCGCGACGGATACCCGGGCGGCGATGGTGTCCGGCCTGGGCCGCATGGAGGAGATTGTCGATATCGCCCACGCCTTCTCCCGTCTGCTCAAGGAACTGCGGACGTCCACGGAGCGCCTCGAGGACTCGGTGGTGAGGCTCGGCGCGCTCAACGAAATGGCCGAGCTCGCGGCGCGCGTCCCCGCGCTCGAGGATCTGCTGAGCGTCGTGCTCGAGCGGACGATGCGGACGGTGCGCGCCACGATGGGCTCGATCATGCTCCTCGATCCGGCGCGCCAAGTACTGCGGATCGCCGCCTCACGGGGACTGGGCGAGGAGGTGGCAGCAACGGTGGAGCTTACGCTCGGCGAAGGGATTGCGGGCAAGGTGGCGGAGCTCGGGACGCCGGTCCTCGTGGAGGATATCGAAACCGACCCGCGCTTCGCGCAGGCGAGTGACCCGAAGTACGGGAGCGGCTCCTTCATCTGCCTCCCCATCCGGGTCGGCGATCGGGTCATCGGAGTCATCAACCTCGCGAAGAAGGACGGCGCCACCGGCGCAACCGCGCTCGGGGCGTTCAGTGCCGTCGACCTCCAGTTCCTGACCACGCTCATGACGAACGTGGGGTACGCGGTGGACAACGCGCGGATGCTGGAGGAGACGCGGCAGACCGCGCTTCGGCTCCAGCAGGCGCTCGACGAGCTCCGGGCCGCCCAGGTGCGGCTGCTGGAGGGGCAGACGCTCCGCGCGCTGGGGGAGCTCGCGTCAGGGATGGCGCACTCCGTGAACAACTTGCTCACGGTCATCCTGGGGAGCGTCGAGCTGCTGCTCCTTGAGCCCGCGGGTGAGGCGCGGGGTCGGCTCGAGACGGCCCGGCGGGCGGCGCTGGACGCAGGGGAGGTGGTCCGCCGGGTTCTCCGGTTCACCCAGCGGGAGCGCCTCGTCGATCTGGTGCGGGTGGATCTGAACGAGGTGGTGCGCGAGGCGCTCGAGCTCCTCCGCCCGCGGTGGCGGGATGAGGCGCAGGTCGAGGGGATCGCGATCGACATGTCCTTGGAGCTGGGCGCGCTTCCGGCTGTCGCCGGTGACCCGGCGGCGCTCCGCGAGGCGCTCGTCAATCTGCTGATCAATGCGCTTGAATCGCTCCCGGCGGGGGGCCGCATCGGCGTGCGCACGTGGGTGGCCGAGCCGTGGGTGTACGGCAGTGTGGTGGATTCGGGATCGGGCATGCCAGAGGAGGTCCGCGCCCGCGCGCTCGAGCCCTTCTTCACCACGAAGGGGGTGAAGAGTACCGGGCTCGGGTTGAGCGTCAGCTACGGGATCGTCCAACGGCACGGTGGCGAGTTGACCGTTGAGAGCGCTGAGGGGCGAGGAACCGCCGTCACCTTCCGGCTGCCCGCGGCCCCCGCGGCATCGGACGAGCCTCTGGAGGTCTCCGCCCCCGCCCCGGCGTCGGTTACCCTCCGGATTCTTCTCATCGACGACGAGATGGAGGTGCGACGTGCACTCGCGGGCATGCTGATGGCAGAGGGGCACACGGTCATTGAAGCTGCTGGTGGGCGGGAGGCCCTCGAGCGGCTCGAGGCAGGCCTCGCGGTCGATCTTATCTTGGTGGACCTGGGGATGCCCGAGATGACGGGCTGGGAGGTGGCGCGACGGGTCAAGGCGCGCTGGCCTGATCTGCCCGTCGGACTCATCACCGGCTGGGGGGCGGAAGCGGAGCCGCCTGACGGGGAGCGCACCCTGGTCGAGTTCACGATTGCAAAGCCCATGACGCTTGAGCGGCTGCGCGCCGTGATCCGGCGCGTTCGGCGCCGGGCGGCAGGGTGAAGGGTCTGCGCGAGTGTCATCTGGCGCCGATCGGCTATCTGCTGATCTCGAAGGGCATCACCGAGCAGAAGGTGCTCGAGGAGCAGCTCCGTCGCAAGAACGAGGAGCTGGAGGAGCAATACCTCCGCGTGCAGGAATCGAACCGGCTCAAGAGCGAGTTCCTCGCGGTCGGCGCGCGCAGTGTCCCTACCGAAGACGGAATTCTCGGGACTGGGCTCCCCACGGAGGGCATCCTCGATGGGGTGAACGACCATTGGTTGCGTTTCCGCCGCGCTCAATCCCCAACTCCTCGTCGAGATCGTGTCCTCCTCGACCAAGAACTTCCACGTCGGCACGAGACTCCGTACCGACCCTGAGCCGGCTCGCGCGATGAGCCGCGGGAGACCGTCGTGACGCTCAGCGCTGCACGTCGTCTGGTATATGTCGTGCCGATCGGCGGCGCCTTCCTGATCCTGGCCGTCCTCACGGCGCTTGCGCTTGATCTCGCGCGCGACCGAGCCGAGACCCTCGCACGGGCCGAGCAAGGCAATGAGAACCTCGTCCACGTCCTCGCAGAGCAAACGGCGCGGACCGTTCAGGCGATCGACCTGACGCTGCTCGCCGTGGCCGATGCGCTGACCCACGGCCGGGTCCGCGGCGCGGCCGGCTCGCGCGAAGTTCGCGAGCTCCTCCGACAGGCCCGTGCGCCCGCGCCATTTCTCCAGGCGCTCTTCGTGAGCGATGCGCGCGGGGTCGCGATCCACAGTTCGGAGGTGTTGCCCACGACGCCACTCGACCTCGCCGACCGTTCCTTCTTCACGCGCCAGCGTGACGACCCGAGTCTCGGGCTCTACATCGGACCGCCCATCATGAGCCGTGTGTTCGGCCGATGGCTCATCAGCATGAGCCGCCGACTCACGACATCTGACGGGCGTTTCGCGGGTGTCGTGGGGGCGGCCGTCGAGCCCCGCTACTTCCAGAATTTCTACGATGCCCTCCGGATCGGGAAGAACGGCTCCGTGGTCCTGTTCTTGCGCGACGGTACCTTGATGGTGCGGAGCCCGCCCATCGAGTCGGCGGTTGGCACATCGTTCGCCCACCTGCCGCTCTTCCGAAAGGGCCTACCGGCGGCGACCGCGGGTCACATCCGGACGGCGGCCGCCATCGACGGCGTGGCCCGCCTCCTGAGCTACCACACCGTGCCCGACCTACCTCTCGTCGTGTTCGTCAGCACCAGCCAAGCGGAAACCCTCGCCCCCTGGAGGCACACGGTAGTCGCCGAGACGATCGCTGCGCTGGTCTTCGTCGGAATGATTGCGGGACTTACCACCATCCTCGCACGGCAGATCCGGAACCTGGGCGACAGCGAGGAGCGGTTCCGCTCCCTGTTCGAGCACAGCCCCGAGGCCATGCTGCTCACCACGCCGGACGGCCAGATCCTGGACGCCAGCCCCGCCGCCGAGCGGCTCTTCGGGCTGACGGCGGTCGAACTCCGCGCCCAGGGACGGGCCGCGCGTGTCGAGGATGGCGACCCCCACCTTGCCGCCGCCCTGGACGGGCAGGAGCGAACGGGACACTTCGACGGTGAGCTGAGCCTCCGCCGGGCCAACGGGACGATGTTTCCGGGGCACGTCACGACGAGCGGATTCCGGGACACCGGCGGCGCGCGGAGAACCGTGGTGATCATCCGGGACGTCAGCGAGCGCCGGCGGCTCGAGGCGCAGGTGCGTCTCCAGGCGACCGCGCTGGAGGCCGCCGCGAACGCGATCCTGATCACCGATCGCGAGGGCACGATCGTCTGGAGTAACCCCGCGGCCAGGGCACTCACCGGCTACGCCGCGGCAGAGCTGTGGGGATGGAACCCACGGATGCTGAAATCCGGCCAGAATTCGCCGGAGCTCTACGAGGAGCTGTGGCGAACGATCAGCGCAGGCCGTTCCTGGCACGGCGTGCTTACCAACCGAAGGAAGGACGGCACCCTCTATTCTGAGGAAGAGACGATCACGCCGGTGCAGAACGAGCGGGGTGAGATCAGCCACTTCGTCGCGATCAAGCAGGACATCACTGCCCGGCTCCGCACCGAGGAAGAGTTGGCACGCCAACAGGTGCTGGCGCGCCAACAAGAGAGGCTTGCCGAGATGGGCCGGCTCCTCGCGGGCGTGGCCCATGAGCTGAACAATCCGCTGTCGGTCGTCCTTGGGCACGCGGCCCTGCTCAAGGAGACGGCGCCGGACGGCGCGGTCGCCCGGCGCGCCGAAAAGATCGGCGATTCGGCGAAGCGCTGCTCGCGTATCGTGAAGAATTTCCTCGCGCTCGCTCGCGAGTACCCGCCCGAGACGCGGAGCGTCGCGCTCAACGCGATCGTCCGAGAGACGGTCGAGTTGCTCGGCTACCATCTGCGAGTCGAGAGCATCACGGTCGTGCTGGACCTCGCTGCCGACCTCCCTGATTTCTCGGCGGATCCGCACCAGCTCCAGCAGGTGCTGATGAATCTCGTGACCAACGCCTCTGACGCGCTCAAGGCCGCCACCCAGCCCCGGCGGCTCACGCTCGCAACGCGACATGACGTGCCAGGCCAGCGCGCCGTCCTCGAGGTGCGTGATACCGGGCCGGGCATCCCCGAGAGCGTCCAGGCGCGCCTGTTCGAGCCATTCGTGACGACCAAGCCCTTCGGCCAAGGCACGGGCCTCGGACTGTCGATCTGCAAGGGCATCGTGGAGAGCCATGGCGGCACGATCTCCGCGGAGAGCGTCGAGGGTGAGGGCACGATCTTTATGATCGAGCTGCCCATCCGGCCCGCAACCGCCGCGGAGCTGGAGACCGCGGTCCCGACGACGGCGGGGCGCGAACTCAGCGTGCTCGTGATCGACGACGAACGCGATGTTGCCGACGTTCTCGCCGAGATAGTGGCAACCCAGGGGCACCACGTGGACATCGCCGACAGCGGCGCGGCGGCGCTGGCGCTGCTCAGGGCCCGTGCCTACGACGTCATCTTCTGCGACCTCAAGATGCCAGTCATGGACGGGCAAGAGCTCTACGCGGCACTCGGCCGCGAACGGCGGGACCTGGCTTCGCGCGTCGTCTTTCTGACGGGGGATACGTTCAGCTCGACCACGCCTGCGTTCCTCGCCCAGGCAGGGCAGCCGTTCATCACCAAGCCGTTCTCCGCGGACGACATCTGGAGAGCCGTTGCGACTGTGACCGCGCGGCGACCGTGACCGGAACTGCGCGAGGGTGTAGAAAAGCGCGCGCAGTTGTCGGGCCCCGAGATGGGCCCCCACACGATGTCTCGCCTCCCGGTCGCTCAGCGCAGAAGCTCGGTCAGCGAAATGGCCGGCTGGCCCATCGCGGTGGCGACGGCCGGATGCACGATCGATCCCCGCCAGATGTTGACACCGGCCGCGAGCGCTCCATCCTCCCGCACCGCCTCGACCACTCCGCGGCCGGCCACCGCCATGATGTAAGGAAGCGTCGCGTTCGTGAGCGCGAAGGTCGACGTGCGCGGGACGAGCGCCGGCATATTGGCGACGCCGTAGTGGATGACGCCGCCGACTCGATAGACCGGCTCGAGCAGCGTCGTCGGATGGATCGTGGCGACGCATCCACCCTGGTCCACCGCGACGTCGACGATCACGGCGCCGTCTTTCATCTGCGCCACCATGGCTTCCGTCACGAGCACGGGCGTGCGCGCGCCCGCAACGAGCACCGCGCCGACGAGCAGGTCCGCGCGCTGGACGACCTGCCCGATGTTGTAGCTGGTCGAGAACAGCGTGACGATCTTGCCGCCGAAGATTTCCTCGACGTGCCGCAACCGGTCGAGATTGACGTCGAGGAGCGAGACGTCGGCGCCGAGGCCCAGCGCCGTGCGCGCCGCGTTCACCCCGGCGGTGCCGGCCCCGAGGATCACGACGTTGCCCGGTGGCACGCCGGGCACACCGGACAGCAAGATCCCGCGGCCCCCGTGCGCCTTGCCGAGATAGTAGGCGCCTTCCTGCACCGCCAATCTTCCGGCGACCTCGCTCATCGGCGTGAGGAGCGGCAGGCTGCCGTCCGCGCGCTGCACCGTCTCGTACGCAATGGCGATCGCGCCGGAGGTCATGAGCCTTCTCGTGAGGTCGGGCACCGGCGCCAGATGGAGATAGGTGAAGAGGACCCGGTCGCGCCGGAGCTTTGTGGGCTCGTCGGCGACGGGCTCCTTGACCTTCAAGATCAGCTCGGCGTCGCCCCACACATCGTCGACCGAGACGAGGGACGCGCCGACCTTGGCGTACTCGTCGTCGCGGATCGAGCTGCCGCCGCCGGCGCCGCGCTCGACCAGCACACGGTGCCCGGCTCCCACCAGGCCGTACGCGCCACCAGGCGTGAGCGCCACGCGCTGCTCGCCCGGCTTGATCTCGCGCGGCACGCCGATGATCATGCGATCGGCCGCGGTCGACGGCCCACGGTCACGAGATGCGGTACAGCCGGCGCGCGTTCTCCCAGAGCACGTTCCGCGCGATCGCCTCGTCGATGCCGCGGAACTGCTCCTCGATCGCCTTCTGCGAGAACGGCCAGGTGCCGTCGCGGTGCGGATAGTCGGAGCCCCACATGATCTTGTCGGGCGCGATCGTGCTCATGGCCCGCAGACCGTGGAAGTCCTTCTGGAACGTCGCCCAGATCTGGCGCTTGAAATACGCGCTCGGGGGCAGCGGAAGGTTCAGGTCGTCGGCCAGTCGCTCGTCGTACGTGTCGTCGAGCCGCTCCAGCATGTAGGGCAGCCAGCCGATGCCGCTCTCGCCGAGCACGAGGCGCAGCCGCGGATGCCGCTCGCACACGCCGGAGAGAATCACGGAGCTCACGATCTCGTCCATTTGCAGTGGCGCGACCACGGTCCACGATCCGATCGAGGCGGGGTGCTTCAGGCCTTTGATCTCATAGCCGACCGTGGCGCCGCCGCCCTCGAACACGTGAAACGAGATGACGAGGTCGCTGGCTTCGGCGGCCGACCACATCGGCTCCCACATGTCGTGCCACACGGGCATCGCCGAGCCCCACGGCACGAACACCGCGCCGGGGAGACCGAGCGCGGCGCAGTGCTTGATCTCGTCCACCGCCGCCTGCGCGTCGTGATTCGGTAGACACCCAAGCCCGAAGAAGCGGCCGGGAAGCGCGCGATTGAAGCTCGCGATGTAGTCGTTGTACGCGCGGTAGACCGCGCCGAGCAGTTCGTGATCGCCGAGGCCCTGGTGGCTGAAGAGGCCGCGCGAGATTCCGATGATGCCGTAGATGATCTCGGCCTCGACGCCGTCGCGCTCCTGGTCTTCCCGCCGCTGCGCTGGATTGGACGGCCGCGTCTGATCGCCCGCGGCGAATCCCGCGTCGGCCAGGATGCGGCCGCGCTTGCCACCGGTCACGCCCGGACCATACGTTGCCCACGGCCCGAGGACCGTGTCGCGCGACACCCAGACGTTCTTGCCGTCGCGCTCGACCACGTGCGGCGTGGCGTCGCCCCACCTCGAGTCCATGCGTGAGGTGAAGGCGTCTGGCGGCAAGTACACGAGATCCATGTGGCTGTCGGCGGACATCACGTGCGGCATGGTGAGCCTCCTCGATTGGTCACGAGGCTACTACGGGGACCGATGCGGCTCAACGCGACTGTGCGAGGATCATGGGGATGCTCCTCCTGACCGAAGACTCGGCGCTCTACCGATCCTTGCGATCGCTCGCAGTCGATCGCCGCATGGTCTTCTTCGCCGGGCTGCCTGGAATGGGCAAGAGCCTGCTGATCCATCAGCTCGCCCATCTGGCCGCGAAGGTCGGACGGGAGGTGCACCTGCTCCAGTGGGACGTCGCGCGTCCGGTGTTCGAGGCGTCGGAGCCAGGCCAGCGTTATCCGACGGTCGACGGTGTCACTCACGCGGTGATCCGGAAAGCGGCCGGCATCTGGTCCCGCCATGCGGTCGCCGACTGGCACCGGCACAATTCCGGTCCGGAGCATCTGCTCATCGGCGAGACGCCCCTCGTGGGTCATCGCTTCGTCGAGCTGGCGCGTCCGTCGCATGACGACGCCGAGCCGCTCCTCGATTCGGCGGCGTGCTGTTTCGTGATCCCGGTGCCGTCCGGCGAGGTGCGTCGCTTTCTCGAGGATGAACGTATCCGCCGCGCGGCACAGCCCACGCACGCGCGGGAGCGCGAAGACGCGCCGCCTGATCTTCTCCGTGAGCTGTGGCGCGCTCTCGTGGGCGTTGCGCGCGAGCTCGGCGTCGCTGGCGCGCCGACGACCCTGAACGCCGAAATCCCGTACGACCCCCTCGTGTATCAGCAGGTGTACGAGCGCGTCCTGAAGCGCCGCCACGTGGAGGCGGTCATCGTCGACACGGTGCTGCCGACGGCGGGACGCTCGGCGTACGATTTCACGATTGCGCGGCGGGACGTGATGCCGTCGTCGGCGGAAGCCTCAAGGTTCATCCGAGAGGTCGAACGGCATTATCCCGATCTCACGCGGCTGGAGCGCGAGATCGAGCGCTGGTACGTGGTGTGACGTTCTCTGGTGCGCATTTGGAGACCACTACGCATCGGCTCCAGCTTTAGTCCCTTACGAGTCGAATCGTGTGCAAGACGGTGGAAATCTTATGCGAGAGCGAGCTGATTGAGCGTGGGAATGATCACGGGTTCCCGTTGTGTGCATTGAAATAAAACTGCGGGCGAAACGGGGCCGATCTCGAGGCCATGCTCGCGCGCCAGCCGGTCTGCGTGCTCGCGGATTTCGTCGCGGAAGGGTTCGGTGAACCGCGGGTAGTCGAAGAGCTGCGTGCCCTGCTCCGAAGGTACTGGGCCATCGCCCCGGCGTGACAGATATCCGACAGGGTGCCGATGATCACCACCCGGTCGAAGTACGAGAGAACCCCCAGGATCTTGGCGGCGTGGCGGTCGACGAATGTGCTCATGGCCGGCATTCTCGCTCAACTACGCAGCGACGATACAATCGGACTCGTACGAACTTACCCGCCGACGCCCGAACCCCCTGTTTGGTTTCGGTTCCGCCGGGTTAGGTTTTGGGAATGCACTGAAACGTTTCAGTTGCACCATTGCTGCGCAGGGCCCGTTCCCTGGTGGCGCGCTCCCCCAGTGGGATGTTCATTTGGCTCGGCCGCCTAAGTTGCTGGATCATGGATCGAAAGTTCTTGAAGTTTTCCTGCTCAAGTGACATATTTCGCACCATGATGGCCGCCGCGAAGAGCACTGCCACTGACGGCATTCGAGAACTCGCGGCCCTGGCCGTAAAGGCTCCCGATGGCACCCCAATTTTTTACCGCGTATGGGCTACCTCTGGCGACCCCCCGAAAGACACTGTTGTCGTGATTCCTGGAATCGGCCTGCATGGCCTTATGTACCAGGTCGTGGCAGAGGCGTTGAGTCCCCACGGATACCTTGTTATCGCAGTAGACCTTCGAGGACACGGTCATTCGGGTGGCGACCACGGATCGGTTCCTACGGCAGAACAGATCCACTTCGACCTTGACTCCGTCCTTGATGATGTGCGTCTACGCTATCGCCCAGAACGGTTGTACCTCATCGGCGAGAGCATGGGCGGGTTGATCGCGCTTAACTATATAGCCCTCACACAACGTCAATTGGACGGTGTCGTCTTTGTAGCGGCGGCACTCCGCCTCCATCCTGCTCAGATATTTCAGCGAGACTCGCTCCGGATTCTCCGGTCGTTGCTTTTCTCGCCCTTTACGACATCGATAGATTTGGCAGGGGATCGCCTTGACGATGCGAGCCTCGACGAGGATTTCAAAGCCCACAAAAGGGCCGACTTTTTGACCATCAATCGCATGCCACTCAGATATCTCTTTTCACTTAGTAAACTGATCCTGCGTTGGCCTGCAAAGGCCCGGAAGGTACTGAGCCCGGCTCTGGTGATGCACGGCGGTCTCGACCGAGTTCTTGATTGGCGAGGATCCAGGAAGCTTCATCGTCTAATCTCAGCATCCGACAAGACGTTTATTTTCTTCCCCACCGCACACCACACTCTATTCTGGGATCCTGCCAGTCCTCAGGTGTTCAGAAACATTGCAGAATGGCTAGATGCTCGCAAGGTAACCAGGCGGGAGCGATCATGACAACCGATGGAATTGGTGCAGTGCTTGCCGCACTAATCGCCAAGTGTCGTACTTTGGCGCTCGGGCGGTAGTATTATGGGATGGCTCTGGCGCACAGTTCCCGCCGCTCCAATCTCGGTATGTGTCTACCGGAAAGATTTTCTCTTCCGTGTCGTCGATCGCTGGCCTAGTCTGCCCAGCGGGATCCTTGCAGCCGCCTACCTCGCCTTGTTTATCCTCCCAAAACTCTTGCTGACGTTCCTTGCTGGGACACTGATTTCCGCTACCTTGGGACAGGACTTCTCGGCTGACTTGTCACGCTTTCCGCTGTTCCGACTCGCTCTGCCGATAAGTCACGCGTCCGGTGAGAATGGCGCAGCAACCATTCCATATCTGCGCGATTACGCCGATCTGGGCATCTGCTTTTTTATGGCAACCCACATGGCGTTGCTCCACAAGAAATGGCGTCATATCGGCCTGTTATTTACCGACTTGTGGGATCACAACGTTATAAGCCATAAGGCTCTTCGCAGTGGCCGTTATGAATGGCTGCTGCGCCGATTCGATGATATAGTAAATCATCGAGCCGTTTACATCATACCTCTCTGCCTGTCCGTAGCCAGCTCCGTCATGTTCTTTTGGTTATTTTCGTCACATGGAATCTATTCCAGCATAAATCCTACCGGAAGCTCTGCTTGGGAAAGCGCTGCCTTTGACGCATGGTGGGCCAATCCTGCCAACGGCACGTTTCCGTTTATATTTCAGTTTTGTTGGATCGTCTTTATTTTGTACTACATGTTCCGCCATAACGTCGTCGGCATTTGCGCGGTAGTTCTAGTTTGGAAGATTGTCCGATCTGCCACCCGACGACCGTTACTACTGCCGGATATACATCATCACGACAGATTCGGCGGCGTCGGAATACTGAAGAGCGTAATGATTGAGGTTTACAGTTCTGTGATAATCATGGGCGGCAGTCTGTTGCTAACATACTATCTCCTTCCTCGGGGCGCTTTAGCTTGGTTGGTCCCTTTTGGCTTAATATTCTTTGTTCTCAACCCGTTCTATATTTTAGTTCCGCTGGGCTTAGTAAACCATGAGCTGAGAGAAAGCAAGAAGGCGTTGATACAAGGCGTGCGTCAGAGAATGGCCAAGGCAGACAGACTTGCAAAGGGGGTAATTGAGCTAGAGCTTATCAGAATTGAGGCATTACCGGAGTCGCTGTTTTCGGCTCGTCGTGGAGTCGCGTTTATCGTGATGTATCTGATCCCGGTGATTTTATTCACCGAGTGGGTGTACGGGAAGGTACATAGGTGAGGCATCGGATCCTCTCGCGTAACTTAGAAGGTAACTCGGGGGCTCGTGTTTGAGAGCGCGTAAACCTGGCCCTATCTCGGGCAATAAGATACTTAGATAAAGCGAGGTCGGCGAGCGATACTCTTAAGGAGACGGGTCGAGCGAGAGGGCGAACGGTGGGGCAGACGATGACGGGCCAAGGGGTTCGCAGTGAGCGCCCCCGTGCCACGCGGGAGCAAGGCACCCGCATACCGGGAGCATGAACTCATGCCGACCCCGAATTGCATACGCTGCTCGAAGTCGATCGGCCTCGACACCGCAACATATTGGAACTACAACGGCCCGATACGTTGCATAGCCTGCGGATTCAAGATCCAGATGACGTTCTCTCGGGGAGAGTTACTAGCCGCGATGCCGTTACTAGACGAGAAATATTTGATAACCACGGCCCATCACATTCCGGCTCAGCCTCTGGGTGACTACCAAGAGGCGACAACCTCTCTATCTGCCCAGGCGTGGAAGTCGTGTGCCGTGATGGCTCGACGCGCGATCCAGGGCGCGCTCTTAATCAAGGGGATTGCCGACGCGCCACCGCGAAGAATGATCGACGATGCACACCACAAACAAAAACTTCTGACCGAAAAGCAATATCGGCTCGCCACTACGGTGACATTCTTCGGAGGAAAGGGCGCTCATCCAGAAGATACGGAGATCAATGGGGTCGGCGAAATAGAGGCGTCGACGGGGCTCTGGGTAACGAAGGAATTGTTACTTGCGCTGTTCCCATAGAGCCGTGCCGCATCTAAATGTGAGTCGCCAGTTCCCACTGGGCACGGCACCAGTGGAGGCAAGGAGGCGTGCGGATCACTGCGGACCCAAGCGACCACGCGCCGAATTTCTTTTGGTGTGAGCTGTGGTCGCGAGCGGTCGATGCTCCGCGCACGTCGCCACCGCGCCGCGTTGCGGACCGATCGGTTGCTATCCCGTTGTGGGCTCAGCGGCCCAGCTTGGAAACACGGAATCGCGCAGCCGATCTTGTATCGGCTCGGCGTAGGCGAGACTACGCTCGGCTCCCAGGCTTGATGGCCTGACTGCCGGTCTTGCAGAGCGGGCAGGCGTCCGGCTCGTAGTTCGTCGCCGCGATCGTCGCCAGCGCCACGCGCTTGACCGGAAACTGCACCGCCCCGCCGCTCCGATCGATCAGCGAGCCGACCCCGATGACGACTCCGCCGCTGGCCTCCACGCACTCGACGACGTCGCGTGTCGAGCCCCCGGTGGTGATCACGTCCTCGACGACCAGGCACCGCTCCGCCGGCGACAGCGCGAAGCCGCGCCGGAGCCGCATGGCGCCGTTCTCGCGTTCGGTGAAGAGCGCCCGCACGCCGAGCGCGCGCGCGACCTCGTGCGCGACCAGGATGCCGCCGATCGCCGGCGCCAGGACGGTCGCGATCCTTGCGTCGCGGAACGGCTCGGCCAGCGCGGCGCCGAGCAGAGCGGCGTGCTCGGGATACTGCAGCACCAGCGCGGACTGGAGGTAGACGTCCGAGTGCAACCCGGACGTCAGCTTGAAGTGGCCGCGCATGAGCGCGCCGGTCTTTTCGTAGAGCGCGAGCGTCTCGCGTTCGGTCATCAGATCTCCTCGAGCAGCGCCGCCGCGGCGGCGGCAGGATCGGGGGCTCTGGTGATCGGCCGTCCCACCACGAGGTAATCGGCGCCGGCGCTCAGGGCCGCGTTCGGCGTCGCCGTCCGCGCCTGATCGTCGCCACCCGCGCGGGCCGATCTGATGCCGGGGGTCACGATCACCCACTGTCGGCCCAGCACATTCCTGAGCGGGGCGATCTCCCGGGGGGACGCCACGCAACCGTCGAGCCCCGCCGCGCGAGCCAGCTCGGCAAGCTTGAGCACGTGCGCCTCGACGGTCGAATGGACGCCGAGCTCCGTCTCGAGCGCTCTCCGCTCGAGGCTGGTCAGCACGGTGACGCCGAGACAGATCGGGCGCGCCATCGAGAGATCTTTCGCCGCCTTCGTCGCCGCCTCGCTCGCGGCCGCAAGCATGGTGCTGCCGCCGCTCGCGTGAACGTTCAGCATGAAGACGCCGAGGCGCGTCGCTTCGCGGACCGCGCCCGCTACCGTGTTCGGGATGTCGTGGAACTTCAGATCCAGGAACACGCGGAAGCCGCGCTTGCGGGCGCTCTCGACGGCGGCCGGTCCTGCCGCGGTGAAGAGCTGCGACCCGATCTTGCATCCGGTGACGACACCCTGCAGTCGATCGAGCAAGGTCTCGGCCTCGACGATCGTCTCGAAGTCGAGCGCGACGAGCACGCGATCGCGTACGGCGAGGGCGGTCGGGGAAGCGCTCATCGCCCCTCCGCGTGATATTCCTGCAACGACCGCACGCCGAGCTCGCCCTTCAGCAGCGCTTCGATCCCTCCGATCGCGGCCTGCGCGCCGTCCACCGTCAAGTAGTACGGGATGTTCTGCGTCACCGCGGTGCGGCGGATCATGAACGAGTCCTTGCGCGCGCGGCCGTCCTCAGGGGTGTTGAAGACCAGCGCGATCTCGCCGCGCTTCATGAGGTCGAGGACGTTCGGACGATAGCCGTCGGCCACCTTGTGGATCAGCTCCACCGCCATGCCGTGGCGCTCGAGCACCCGCGCCGTGCCCGCCGTGGCCACGAGCGAGAAGCCCATGTCCGTGAGTTGCCGGGCCAGCGTCGCGACCATTCGCTTGTCCCGGTTCTTGACGGAGACGAACACCTTGCCGGACGTGGGAAGCATGGAACCGGCCGCGATCTGTGACTTCAGATACGCCTTCCGGAAATCGTGATCGATGCCCATGACCTCGCCGGTCGATTTCATCTCCGGTCCCAGCACGGCATCGACGCCCGGGAATTTCACGAACGGGAACACCGACTCCTTCACGGCGATGTGGGCCGGCTCGCGCTCCTCGATCCACGTCCAGGGCTGGAGCGAGTGGCCGAGCATCACCCGCGTGGCGATCTTGGCGAGCGGCGCGCCGATGGCCTTCGAGACGAACGGCACGGTGCGCGACGCCCGCGGGTTGACCTCGAGCACGTAGATCTGGTCCATGCGAATCGCAAACTGGATGTTGATCAGGCCGACGACGCCCAGCGCTCGCGCCATCGCCCTGGTCTGCTCGCGGAGCGCCCGCACCTGATCGTCGCCCAGCGAGTAAGGCGGCAGCGAGCAGGACGCGTCGCCCGAGTGGATCCCGGCCTTCTCCGTGTGCTCCATCACGCCGCCGATGATCACGCGCTCGGCGTCGGCGACCGCATCGACGTCGATCTCGATGGAGTCTTCGAGGAACTTGTCGACGAGGATCGGATGCTCCTCGGCCACGCGCACGGCCTCGCCGACGAACTCGACCAGATCCTGGTCGTCGTGGACGACGCGCATGGCGCGGCCGCCCAGCACGTACGACGGCCGCACGAGAACGGGATAGCCGACGGCGGTGGCGATCGCCCGCGCCTCGTCGAGCGAGCGCGCGGTCGCGCCCGCCGCCTGCGCCAGACCGAGCTCCGTCAGGAGCGCGCTGAACCGCTGCCGGTCCTCGGCGCGATCGATCGCGTCGGGCGATGTGCCGAGGATCGGCACGCCGGCGTCCCGCAGCGGCACGGCGAGCTTCAGCGGCGTCTGGCCGCCGAACTGCACGATGACGCCGAGCGGATGTTCCTTCTCGACCACGTTCAAGACGTCCTCGAGCGTCAGTGGCTCGAAGTAGAGACGGTCCGACGTGTCGTAGTCGGTCGAGACCGTTTCAGGATTGCAGTTGATCATGATCGCTTCTACGCCGAGCTCGCGCAGCGCAAACGCGGCGTGGACGCAGCAGTAGTCGAACTCGATGCCCTGACCGATCCGGTTCGGCCCGGAGCCCAGGATGACGACCTTGGGACGATCGGTCGCGGGCGCTTCGTCCTCTTCCTCGTACGTCGAGTAGAGATACGGCGTGTGCGCGACGAACTCGGCGGCGCACGTGTCGACGGCCTTGAAGGTCGCGCGGATGCCATGATCGAGACGTCGGCGACGCACGTCGCTCTCGGTCGTTCCCATGAGCTGCGCGAGCCGCCGATCGGCGAACCCGAGCTCCTTCGCGCGCCGGAGCGTCTCGCCATCGCCGAGACCCGCCTGCGCGATCTCCCGCTCGAACTCGACGATCTCGCGCATGTTGTCGAGGAACCACGGGTCGATCCGGGTGAGGGCGTGAATCTCGGCCGTCGTGAAGCCGCTTCGGTAGGCGTCACCGATGGCGAACATGCGGTCCGGGTTCGGCACGCGCAGGAGCTGGCGCAGCTCGTCGGCGGTGGATTCTCCGCCGAGCGTCAAGCTGAAGCGATCCTGCTCGAGCGAGCGGATCGATTTCTGGAGCGCTTCCTTGAACGTACGGCCGATGGCCATGACCTCGCCCACGGACTTCATCTGCGTCGTCAGCGTGCGATCCGCCTCGGGGAACTTCTCGAACGCCCAGCGCGGGAACTTCACGACGCAGTAGTCGATGGCGGGCTCGAACGACGCCGGCGTCTCGCGCGTGATGTCGTTCCGGATCTCGTCGAGCGTGTAGCCGACCGCCAGCTTCGCGGCGATCTTCGCGATCGGGAAGCCGGTCGCCTTGGACGCCAGCGCCGAGGAGCGCGACACGCGCGGGTTCATCTCGATGACGACGAGTCGCCCGTCGTCGGGATTGACGGCGAACTGGATGTTGGAGCCCCCGGTCTCGACGCCGATCTCGCGAATGATCGCGATCGCGGCGTCGCGCATGAGCTGGTATTCCTTGTCCGTCAGCGTCAGCGCGGGCGCGACCGTCACGGAATCCCCGGTATGAACACCCATGGGATCCACGTTTTCGATCGAGCAGATGATCACGACGTTGTCGGCGAGGTCGCGCATCACCTCGAGCTCGAACTCCTTCCAGCCGATCACTGACTCTTCGACCAGCACCGTGCCGGTCGGCGACATCTGGATGCCCCAGCGGATCGCGTCTTCGAGCTCTTCGGGGTTGTAGGCGATCGACCCCCCGGTGCCCCCGAGCGTGAACGACGGCCGGATGATCGCCGGATAGCCGACCTTCCGGACGATCTCGCGCGCCTCGTCGAGGCTCTTGGCGTAGCCCGAGCGAGGCAGCGCCAGCCCGATGCGCTCCATCGCTCTCTTGAAGAGCTCGCGGTCTTCCGCCTTCTTGATCGCGGGAAGCTTGGCGCCGATCAGCTCGACGCCGAACCGGTCGAGCGTGCCGTCCTCGGCGAGGGCCACGGCGAGATTGAGAGCCGTCTGCCCGCCGAGCGTTGGGAGCAGCGCTTGTGGGCGCTCGCGCTCGATCACCTTGGCGACGAAGTCCGGTGTGAGCGGCTCGACGTAGGTGCGCGAGGCGAGGTCGGGATCGGTCATGATCGTGGCCGGGTTGGAGTTGACGAGCACGACCTCGAACCCTTCCTCGCGGAGCGCCTTCACGGCCTGCGTGCCCGAGTAATCGAACTCGCACGCCTGTCCGATGACGATCGGACCGGAGCCGATCAGGAGGATCTTCTGGAGGTCAGTCCGCTTCGGCATTCAGTCGTCGGTCCGGCGCTCACTCCTCGACCAGTCCGTACACGATCGAGATCTCCGGCGCCGCCTCCTCGCGCGTGTAGAGCACGTCGTCGAGGCGTCCCGGACCGACCCAGACCACTTCGCCGTTGCCCCAGAGCTGCTCTCCGAGCACGCTCATCCGCTTGTCGACCCGCTCACGGATCGCGTGCGCCTCGAGCGACGCATCGCTCTGCGACGTGAACGACGCCCATTCGGGCTTCTGCCCCTCCGTCTCGGTCTTCCGGTAAGAGATCAGATACTTCGCCATGTCGTGGGTCAGCCTCCCTTGTGCACCATGAGGTCCACGAATCTGTGGAAGAGCCCGTTGGCGTCGTGCGGGCCCGGAGAAGCCTCCGGGTGGTATTGCACCGAGAAGACCGGCCACTCGCGGTGGCGCAGGCCCTCGCAGGTGCCGTCGTTCAGGTTCACGTGCGTTGCTTGCCAGCCACTCGCTGCCAGCGAGTCCGGATCGACCGCGAAGCCATGGTTCTGGGACGTGATCTCGATTCGTCCCGTCGTCAGGTCCTTCACGGGGTGGTTCGCCCCGTGGTGACCGAACGGCAGCTTGTACGTGCGACCGCCGGCGGCGAGTCCGAGGATCTGGTGCCCGAGACAGATGCCGAAGATGGGCACGCGACCGAGCAGTCCGCGGACGGCGTCGACGAGATACGGCACGCCTTCCGGATCGCCGGGGCCATTCGAGAGAAAGACACCATCCGGCTTGTGCTCGAGCACGGCGTCGGCGGTCGTCGCCGCCGGCACGACCGTCGTTTCGCAACCCGCGCCCGTGAGCTGCCGGAGGATGTTCAGCTTGATCCCGGAATCGAACGCCACCACCTTGTGACGCGCCGGCGCCGGCGGTTGGTACCCGCGAGCGAGATCCCACGGGCCCTCGTGCCAGGTGAACGGCTGCTCGACCGTGACTTCCTTGACGAGATCGCGGCCGACGAGCCCGGGCAGCGCGCGCGCCCGCTCGCGCAGGCGCTCGACGTCGGCGTCGCCAGTCGCGATGATGCCGTCCTGCGCGCCCGCGTCGCGGATGTGGCGCGTGAGCGCGCGCGTGTCGATGCCCTGGATCCCGACGATGCCATGCGCCTTCATGTAGTCATCGAGGCTCACGCGCGATCGGAAGTTGGACGGATGCGGCGCCGCTTCCTTCACGACGAAGCCGTTGACCCACGGGCGCCGCGACTCGATATCCTCGTCGTTGAGCCCGTAGTTGCCGATCATCGGGTACGTCATCGTGACGATCTGACCCCGGTACGACGGATCGGTCAGGATCTCCTGGTAGCCCTGCATCGCGGTGTTGAAGATCACTTCGCCGGACGTCTCGCCGTGCGCGCCCAGAGCCTGGCCCCGGAACACCCGGCCGTCTCGCAGCACGAGGATCGCTTTCGTCACAGCGTGATCACCTGTCCGCCGACGATCGTCATCCAGGGCGCGCCGGTGACGCTCCACCCCCCGAACGGCGTGTTGCGGCTTCGAGAGTGAAACCGCCCGGGCTGGATCGTGAGTTCCCGGTCCGGATCGAGGACGGTGACATCCGCCGGTCGGCCGGGGGCCAAGCTGCCGCCTGGAAGGTTCAAGAGCCGCGCCGGCCCGGCGCTGAAACGGGCGACGAGCGTGGTCAGCGGAACCAGCCCGGGTCGCACCAGACGATCGAGCAGCACGCTGACGGCCGTCTCGAGCCCCACGATCCCGAACGCCGCCTGATCGAACTCGCCTTCCTTCTCGGAGAGCGCATGCGGCGCGTGGTCGGTCGCGATGCAGTCGATCGTGCCGTCGACGAGCGCTTCGATCAACGCCTCGACGTCGCGCTTGGTCCGGAGCGGCGGGCTCATCTTCGTGTTGGGATCGTAGCTCCGCACCGCTTCTTCGGTGAGGACGAGATGGTGCGGCGTCACCTCCGCCGTCACGTGCACACCGCGCGCCTTCGCGTCGCGCACGAGACGCACGGCGCCCGCCGTCGACAGATGCGCGATGTGGACGTGAGCGCCGGTCAGCTCCGCCAGCAGGATGTCCCGCGCGACCATCACGTCTTCAGCCGCGGCCGGCGATCCCGGGAGCCCGAGCTCGGTCGACACCACGCCTTCGTTCATCGCCGTGTCCTTCGCGAGATCCGGATCCTCGGCGTGACTGATGATCGGCGCTCCGAACGGCAGCGTGTACTCCATCGCTCTCCGGTAGAGCGACGCGTTCTTCACCGGCTTCCCGTCGTCGGAGAACGCGACGCAGCCGGCGTCGGCCAGCTCGGCCAGCTCGGCCAGCTCCTCGCCCTTCAGTCTCCGCGTCACCGCGCCGATCGGGTAGACGCGCACGACGCCCTCGCTCTTGGCCTTGGCGAGAATGTAGTCGGTCACCGCACCGTTGTCGTTCACCGGATCGGTGTTGGCCATGCAGCAGACCGCCGTGAACCCGCCGGCCGCCGCGGCGCGCGTCCCGGTCGCGACCGTCTCCTTGTACTCGTACCCGGGTTCACGCAGATGCACGTGCATGTCGATGAACCCGGGGCACACGATCTTTCCGGTCGCGTCTATCACGGTCGCGCCATCCGGTGCCGTCAGCTCGGCGCCGACGCGATCGACCGTGCCATTGGCGAGCAGCACGTCGTGCACGGCGTCGATACCGTTTGCCGGATCGATCACGCGGCCGTTCTTCAAAAGAACGCCGCCGTTCCCGTGAGGAACGCGGTCGTTCCCGCGAAGCGGGCTCATGCGTTTTCTCCGCTCTTGGTTCCGGCCAGAAGGAACAGCACGCCCATCCGTACGGCGACGCCCTTGGCGACCTGGTCGAGGATCACCGAGAACGGCCCGTCCGCCACTTCGGGTGACAGCTCGATGCCGCGGTTCACCGGCCCGGGATGCATGATCAGCGCGTCCGAGCGCGCGTGAGCGTGCAGCTTGTCGAGCGTCAGTCCCCAGTATCGCGAGTACTCGCGCAGCGACGGGATGAGCCCGTTCGTCATCCGTTCGTGCTGCAGGCGCAGCATCATGATCACGTCGACGTCTCGGATGGCGTCGTCGAGCCGATAGCTGACCTTCACGCCCATCTCCTGGATGAACGGCGGGATCAGGGTCGGCGGGCCGGCCACCGTGACCGTCATCCCGAGCTTCCGCATCCCGTGGATGTTGGATCGCGCCACCCGGCTGTGCGCCACGTCGCCGACGATCGCGACGTGCAGCCCGTCGAAGTGCCCCTTCTTCTCTCGAATGGTCAGCAAGTCGAGCAGCGCCTGCGTCGGGTGCTCGTGCGCGCCGTCACCCGCGTTGACGATGGAGCAGGGGAGCTCGCGCGCGAGGAGCGCGGCGGCGCCGGCCGACGAATGCCGGACCACGACGACGTCGGGGCTCATGGCGGCGATGTTCTTCGCGGTGTCGATGAAGCTCTCGCCCTTCGCCGCGCTGGAGCCGCTGGCCGAGAAGTTGACGACGTCGGCCGAGAGCCATTTCCCGGCGATCTCGAACGACGTCCGCGTGCGCGTGGACGCCTCGTAGAACAGGTTGACGACCGTCTTGCCGCGGAGCGCCGGGACCTTCTTGATGTCCCGCGTGGCGATCTCCTGCAGCGAGGCCGCCGTGTCCACCAGCGTCACGATCTCGCCGGCGTCGAGATCGCGCATCGTCAGAAGATCCTTCCGTGTCCAGGCCATACTCAGGCCTCCTCGGGTTCTTCGATGACCACGCGATCCTCGCCATCGTGCTCCTTGAGCCGCACCGAGACCGATTCCCGCCGCGACGTCGGCAGGTTCTTGCCGATGTAGTCCGGGCGGATCGGTAATTCGCGGTGGCCGCGATCGATCAGGATCGCGAGCTGCACCAGGTTGGGACGTCCGAGATCGATGATGGCGTCCAGCGCGGCCCGGATGGTCCGGCCGGTGAACAGCACGTCGTCGACCAGGATGACGGTCTTGCCCTTGATCGAGAACGGGATGTCGGTGCCGCGGATCACGGGCGCGCCGCGCATGTCGAGATCGTCCCGGTAGAGCGTGATGTCGAGCACGCCGACCGGGATCGTCGCGCCGTCAATGCGGGCGATGTTCGCGGCCAGCCGGTGCGCGATCGTCACGCCGCGGGTGCGAAGACCGACGAACGCGAGGTTGGACGCGCCGGCATTGCGCTCGAGAATTTCGTGGGCGATCCGGGTCAGAGCGCGGTCGAGAGCGGCCTCGTCGAGGACCTGGGCCTTCTCACGGAACCGGGGTGCTGAGCGGCTCATCGTTCTCTCCTTGCGGGCCTCGCGGGGCTCGCTTAAAGGAAAGCGCACATCAATCGTCGAGTCACTCTACATGCGTAGCTTCGCTCGTGTCAATGCGTTGTGTCGATTTCCATGACGTGCGTGCGACAGACCGAGGCCTGCCGCCTCCGCCATCTCGCAGAGCTGGCGCGAGTACCAGAAGCCCCCGTTCCGCTGCACTTTCGCGACGGCCACCCTCAGCGCGTCGGCGCGAATATATTCGAGCAGGTCGCCGAGCGATCGAAGCGTTTCGTCGATGCCGATGGACATCGACGTTGCGGCCACGAGCCGCTGATAACCGGACAGGATGAGGCCGTTCAGCGGTTGCTCGAACAGCGTCACGCCGAGTGCCGCGAAGCGGCGCGCCTGCCGGATCGCGGCGTCGACTCGATAGCCGCGGTTGGCATCGACCTGGAGCGTGCGGTCGCCGATCGCCGTCCGCGCGCGCTCGACCAGCTCGAGGTCCCCGCGCTCGCCGTGCATCCCGATCTTGCACTCGAAGCAGTCGTAGCCCGCGTCCAACCCCTCGCGGGCATCTCGGTCACCGTCCGCCGATGTGATCGTCGAGATCATCCACGTCAGATCGAACTCCGACGGCGGCGCCCGAGGAGCTGATAGAGCGGCACGCACGCGGCGACCGCAGGCCCGGCGTGGCGGCGACGCCTCCCGCCAGCACGAACATCGCGCGCACCGTGAACTCGAGGACGAAGACGTCGAGAGCGCGGCGATCTTGATGGGCTGCAATGATACAGCGCAGGCCCCCGGACGAATCGTCCTAGGATATGACGATGCCTGCCCAAAGTCGTCGCAACGCCCGCCGCCTCGTTTTACCGCTTCGCATCGTGCGGGCTCGGCCGCGACTGTTCATCTCGGGAGCCATCGGCGTGGTCGTGACCGTCGTGCTCGCCGCAGTGACGGACTGGAGGCCGGCGACCCGCCTGCTCGTTGGCTGGGACGTCGGCATCGCCCTCTATCTGGTGCTCGCGTACGAGATGATCGCCCGGTCCGATGTCCACCGCATCCGCGACCGCGCCGTGCTGGAGGACGAAGGGCAAGCGACCATCCTGCTGCTGACGGTCGCTGCGGGGCTGGCGAGCCTCGTCGCCATCTTCGTCGAGCTCGGCACCGCCGTCGGAGCAGGGGGGCGCCGAGAGTCAGCCCCGCTCGTTCTCGCGGCGGCGACGATCTTGCTGTCGTGGGCCTTCATCCACACGATCTTCGCGCTGCACTACGCCCACGAGTTCTACGACGAGAAAGTCGGCGGAGGGATGGCGTTCCCGGGCGGCGACAAGGAACCCGACTACTGGGACTTCGTCTACTTCTCGCTCGTCATCGGCATGACGTCGCAGGTCTCGGACGTGGGCGTGACCAGCAAGCACGTCCGCCGCATCGTCGCTGCGCACGGCGTCGTGTCCTTCGTCTTCAACGCGACGCTCCTCGCGCTGACGGTCAATCTCGCGGCGAGCGCGATCTAGCGTCTCGCGCTCTTCTTCCGCTCTTTGGCCTCGCCGAAGCAGGCGAGCCGTCTCCTCCTGTCGGGCGGATTACACTCCGCCCGGGTAAGGAACTCCAGTTTCACCTGAGGCTGGACATTGGAGAGTCCGAGCCGGACGAAGCGCTAGAATGGGTCAGGCAGACGCTGAAGGAAGACCCAGAAGACCCCGGTTCCTGGGCTGTGTTAGGAGCACTTGCTGCAAAATCCGGCGATGTCGGCGGGGCAACTGAAAAGTACCGAAGAGCCCTCACTTCTATGGAAAAAGGAACCACCAGGCATCAGTTTCTTCCGATTTACTACGCGGAAAATCAGAGTGCTCAAGCTGGTCTAGAACGTCTCAGGGGAGGATCTCAGCCCTCAACCAAATAGGGACGACGGCCCTCGCGGTAGCTGGTCGTGCTTTTACGGCGTCACGTTGACGCGCCGGTGATGCGCGCGTGACGGATGGGCCTGCGTTTCCTAGACGCGGCAGGGATTCCGGACTAATATTGTGGTTGTCACTTCGGGGGGATGATCGTAGTAGCTATCATTTAGCGGAACTCGAACGGAGGAGATGTCATGCCCGTCAATATCGTTCCGACACTACGCTACGCGCTCCGCCGTCTTGAAGCTGAAAAACGGCAGGTCGATAGCCAAATCGCTGCGCTGCGAGGCGCTGTGGACTCGGTAGATGGTACGGGTCAGCGGCGTGCGCGGAGACGGATGAGCGCCAGCGCGCGTGCAGCGGTCAGCCGCCGCATGAAGGCCTACTGGGCGAAGCGGAGAGCCGGGAAGAAGAAGAGTTCGTAGGTCGGCGCCGGACAGATGCCTCGCGCCAAAGCAGCCCCCGACGCCGTTATCGAGAAGTGCATCGCGGGCAAGTGCATCGGCGGGCTTTGCCCATGCCTCTGCCACACGTCGCTCAAGCTAAACCACGGCAAACTGCGCCTCGGCGCTCCGCGGCCTCTTCCACGCGATAATCGGAGCAGCCGTTTATGAGATAGCCGTCGCGGCGGGAAGCTCGACCACGAATGTGCTGCCTTTCCCAACGCCTGCCGACTCGACCCAACCCCGGCCGTGATGATCCTCGACGAGTCGCTTCACCAAGTAAAGCCTGAGCCCGGTCCCCTCCGGACGCACCGCTTTCGCAGCCTCCGATCGACCGAACCTCGTGAAGAGGTGCGAAAGCTCCTCGGCCGCAATGCCGATCCCGTGATCGGTGACCGAGAGGATGAGTCCCGGCCTGCCCGCGATGCCGCCCGGCCGGAGTGCGATTGTTACCGGGCCGCCTGGCTCGGAGTAATGGATAGCGTTGTCGACCAGGTTCGCGACGACTTCGTATACCTTGCTCAGGTCGGCCTCAACCATCCGGCCGTCACGATTGGTACTGTCGAAGTTCAGCGTGACGCCCTTCTCTTCCAATGGCGAACATAGCCCACCGCCTCATCGGACACAACACGGGAACAGCCGGATACGGGCGAGAGCGATCAGCTCGACGACGGAGGCGTGGCGGCGACGACGTTCGATGACGCGAGCAGGTAGACCGGCACGCCCTGGTCATCCGTTCGATCGAGACGCGTGATCTTCGAGACCACCGTCTTCAGCTTCACGTACGCGCCGTCGGAGCAGCGGTATTCGTTCCAGCTCTCCTTGAGCGGCTCGAAGTCCAGCTCTTCGCCGTCGATCCATTCGCCTCCGACTTTGACCTTCACGTGGCGGCCCATGTGGCCCTCCGGTCTCGCGCGCGGCTCAGTCCTCGGCCAGCAAGCCGAGGAGCTGGTCGAGATTGATCGGTTTGGTCACGTGCGCCTCGAAACCGGCGTCGAGGGCGAGCTGTACGTCTTCGGGCCGCCCGTATCCGGTCAGCGCGATCAGTCGCGTCCGCTCGAGGCTGCTCTGGCGGCGAATCCGGCGGGCGACCTCCAGGCCATCCACGTCGGGCAGCCCGATGTCGCAGAGCACGATGTCGGGCCGGAACATCTGGGCCACGCGCACCGCTTCCTGTCCGGTCTCCGCGGTGACGACGTGCGCGCCTTCGGCTTCGAGCATGTATTTCATCACCTCGCGCGTGTCGACGTTGTCTTCCACGACGAGGATTTCACGCCGATCGAGACGCCGGCCGGCAACGTCGGACCGCTCCGTCAGCGCTCCTTTGTGTCGGCCGAGCGGCAGCCGCACCACGAAGCGAGCGCCGTAGCCCACGCCTTCGGAGAAGGCCTCGACGGAACCGCCATGGAGGTGGGCGAGACGCCTGACGAGGTCGAGACCGATACCGAGACCGCCCCGGCGGCGGCCGGCGGCGCCCTGGCGGAACGCGTCGAAGATCGCGCTGACGTCTTCCGACGCGATGCCTTCGCCGTCGTCCTCCACCTCGATCATCGCCTCGTCTTCGCCGACGACGAGCTGCACGTTGATATGTCCGCCAGCCCGCGTGAATTTCACCGCGTTCGACACCAGGTTCGCGGTGATCTGCTGAACGCGGGCGCCGTCGCCCCACATCAAGGCCGGTTCCGGAGGCAGGCTGACGGTCATCCGCGCGCGCTTGAGAACCGCGGTCTCCTCGAAGGGCTCGGTGGCAGCCCGGACGTGTTCGCGCAGGTCGAAGGTCTCATAGCGAAGCGCGAATTTGCCGTGGACGATGCGGGACAGGTCCAGCAGATCGTCGACGAGCCGCACTTGCTGTCGGATGTTTCTTCGGATCGCCTCGAGCGCCTGCGCGGTCACGGCGTCGAGCTTTCCGTGACGCCGAAGCACCTCGGTCCACCCGAGAATCGGCTGGAGCGGCGTGCGAAGCTCGTGGGACAGCGCCGCGATGAAGTCGTCCTTCAGGCGGTTGGCTTCCTCCGCGGTCTCGCGCGCCTCCTCGAGTTCCGCGCGCGCCTGGGTTTCGTTCGTCACGTCCTGGAAGGTCACGAGGGCCGCTTCGGTCGAGCCGTCGGAGCGGCGCAGGGGCTGCACGTTGATCACGACGCTTCGCTCGCCTCCGGCAGCATCCGTGACGATGCATTGCATGCCGGAGATCGTTTCCCCGGCGAGGGCGCGACGGACGGGCAGCGCCTCCTTCGAGATCGGCGCGCGGTCGAGGTCCCGCGGATCGAGCCGGCGGGCGACGTCGTCGAGGCTCGCGCGGTCGGGCAACGCGAACTGCCGCCGGGCCGCCGCATTCGAGAAGACGAGCCGACCGTCGGCCGCGACGATGAAGAGCGCCTCGCTCACGGCGTCGACGATTGCCTCGACGCGGCCGCTGGTCATCGCGGCGCCGACCGAGTCGGCCACGTGAAAGACCGAGACGCTGCCTTCCAGCGCGCCGTCACGGAAGAGCGGGACAGCGCTGACGGTCCAGGTCCGTTCGATCCGGTCCGGACCGCGCATCCGGAGCCTCACGCCGGCGACCGGCGCGCGTTCGGCGATGACGCGCGCGATCGGATGCTCGGCCAGAAGGCAGAGGCTTCCCGCCGGAGTGAATGCGGGCACGCGCGCCAGGTGCTCGGCGAGCGGGAGCCCGATCAGTTTGTCGGCGCCCAGCCATTCCATGGCCGCAGCGTTGGCGAATGTCATGACGCCGTGGCTGTCGGTGACGACGGCGGGCGCGGTGAGCGCGTCGAGCAGAGCGTTCAGCGCCGAAGTGGACAGAGCGACGTTCTGCCGTGGGACCATTGTGGTTATTTAGGATATCACGCTGTCCGCCATCGCTCACGTCGCCGATGGTCGCATTCGACGGTGATCTGTCCGCGTCGAACGACGACCACGGGCGACGGAAGCGTCGCGACGACGTCCTCGACCGTGTCGCAGTCCCGGAGCACCAGATCCGCGCGCGCGCCGACGTCGACGCCGTAGCTCGAGAGCCGCAGCATCCGCGCCGGATTGACCGTGATGCCGGCGAAGAGCTGCCGGATCTGATCCGGCGTGCCCATGTGCGCGGCGACGGCGGCAAGAAATGCCATGTGCGTGAGGTCGGCCGTGCCGACCGGCGTGAACGGATTGCGGATGTTGTTCGACGCGAGCGCCACCGGAACGCCGACGTCCATCAGGCGTCGGATCGGCGTCAGGCCACGGCGGACGTTCGATTCATCGTGCCGGCCCATCAGGTAGAGATCCGTCGCGGGCAACGAGATGACGCCGATGCCGGCATTCTTGATGCGGGCGATGATCGCATCCTGGTCAGCGGGCCTCAGGGCCGCCAGCTCGGTGAGGTGGCCGACCGTCACCCGTCCCTGCCATGACGCCTTGACGGTTTGCTCGGCGATCTCGTTGATGTGGAGATGATCGGGCTCGTCGAAGAAGTCGACGTGAAAATCGGCGTCGACGCCGAATTCCTCGGCGAGGCGGAACACGGTTCCGATGTGACCGGCGCCGTCGGTGTCGTTGTACGACTCGTCGTTGAACTCGACGACCAGCCGTCCAGCGCTCGGCGGAATTCCGGAGACGAGCAGCGGGGGAGTCGCCGGCTCGCGACCTGCCTGTTGCCCGCATTGCATGCCGTCGGGGACGCGTGTGCCGTCCCATGCGGTGTCGTTCGCCGCCACGCTGACCTTCGTCGCCGGCGCCGCGGTCCGCGTCGTCGTGGCGCACCCGCACAGCAGGACCGCCGCGACAAGTGCGCTCCCCATCACGCGCTCGACCATGGTCATTCCTCTCGGTGAGTGTTGCGACGTTCGGAGCGCGCCGTATCGGCTGGATCTCGTGCGGCCGCTCGCGCGGTCCGAATCTATCACGACAGCGTTCCGCGAGTTCCGCGCGCGGGTCAGAGGCGGCTCTTCGGGTCGAATACGTCGCGCAGGCCGTCGCCAAGTAGATTGAAGCCGAGCACGGTGAGATAGATGAAGAGACCGGGAAACACGGAGTACCACCACCATGTCGGCAGATAATTCCGCCCGTAGCTGATCATCGCGCCCCATTCCGGAAACGGCGGCTGGGCGCCGAGCCCGATGAACCCGAGGCTCGCCGCGGTCAGAATCGCCGTGCCCATGTCCATGCTGGCTTTCACGATGATCGGCGACAGGCAGTTCGGCAGGATGTGGGCGAACACGATGCGGGGCCGTCCGGTGCCGACCGCGCGCGCGGCCTCGACGTAGACCTCGTGCTTGAGCGCGAGCGTCTTGCCTTGCACCAGACGGACGTAGCCGGGCCACCAGACCAGTGAGATCGCCACCGTTGCGTTCAGGATGCCGGGCCCGAGCGCGCCGACGACGGCGAGCGCCAGCACCAGCGACGGTACGGACAGGAACATGTCGGTCACGCGCATGATGACTTCGCCCGTGAGCCCGCCGGCGTAGCCGGCGACCACGCCCAGCGGGATGCCGATCAGCGCGCCGATCACGGTGATGACGAGCCCGATCTGGAGTGACACGCGCGCGCCGACGATCACGCGCGTGTACACGTCGTCGCCGACCTCGTCGGTCCCGAACCAGTGCGAGGCGCCCGGCGCCTGCAGCTTGCGGTCGAGATGCACCGCGCCGCGGGCGTCGTCGGGGTAGGGCACGATCCACGGACCGACGGCCGCGAGCCCGAGGAACACCAGGACGAGCGCCAGGCCGAGAACGGACGGGGCGCTTCGCGCGAAGATCCGGATGTAACGGCGCACCTCGCGGGCCGTGCTCTCGTGGTCGTCGAGCCAGCCCGCCAGCGGTCGCGAAGTCAGCGCGCGGGTCGTCATGTCGTGCCGCGGACGCGGATCCTCGGGTCGAGCCAGCCGTAGGCGAAGTCGACGACGAGGTTGGCCAGCATG
The DNA here is from genome assembly GCA_041490825.1 of Methylomirabilia bacterium. GTDB lineage: Bacteria > Methylomirabilota > Methylomirabilia > Rokubacteriales > CSP1-6 > JBGPTW01. The sequence continues at coordinate 205,822 of JBGPTW010000001.1, forward strand.
AAGTTGAGTCCGATCAGCAGCGTCACGCCCATGATCGGCTGAAAATCCGACGACACCGCGGCGCTCACCGCGTAGAGGCCGATCCCGGGCCAGTCGAACACGGTCTCGACCAGCACCGTGCCGCCGAGCATCCAGCCGTAACGCAGACCGATCATGGTCAGCGTCGGGATCATCGCGTTCTTCAACGCGTAACGCGTGACGATGCGGAAGGTCGAGAAGCCGTGCGCGCGCGCGCTGGCGATGTAGTCCTGGCGCAGCGTCTCGATCATCTCGGCCCGGTTGACGCGCATGATCGACGCCAGCGCCGGAAAGCACAGCGTGACGACGGGCAGCACCGCGTGGCGAGCGGCGTCGGCGAAGGTCGACCACTGGCCGCGCAGCACCGCGTCGACGAAAAGCAGATGGGTGATCGGCTCCGGTGGCGGCGTCGTCAGATTCAGTCGTCCGCCGAGCGGCAGAAGCGCGAAGTGCTGGGCCAGCAGGAGCTGGAGCATCAGCCCGAGCCAGAACGCGGGCAGCGCCACGCCCGACACGGACAGCACGCGCGCCACGTGGTCGATCCAGGTGTTCTGGTTGACGGCCGACAGCATGCCGAGGGGAATGCCGATCGCGACGGCCAGCAGCAGCGCGGCAGTCACGAGCTCGAAGCTGTTCGGGAAGTAGCGGACGAGATCGTCGAGGACGGCGTTGCGGCTCCGGATCGACTGGCCGAGGTCGCCCGTGATCAAACCGCGCGCGTACCGGCCGAACTGGACGGGGAGCGACTGGTCGAGACCGTACTTCGCGCGCAGTGTCTCGATCATGTCCCGGCTGGCGTCGGGTCCGGCGGCGAGTCGCGCCGGATCGCCGGGCGCCACGTGCGAGATCAGGAAGGTGACGCACAGCAGCCCGACGAGCATCAGGGCCAGGAAGACGAGACGCGCGACGACGTAGCGTCGCATGATGGCGAACATCGTACCGCTTGGCGCCGGCCAAACGCTGCTGTATCTTCTTTGTAGATACGGTCGGATCCCCGACGCAGGAGGCGGGCATGCGTGTGCAGGTACGGAAGTGGGGCAACAGCCTCGCGCTCCGGATTCCGAGGCCCTTTGCCGAAGATGTCGGCGTGCGGGAGGGTACCGTCGTGGACGTGTCGATCTCGAAGGGCCGGCTCGTCGCAACGCCGAGCCGCCCACGACGCCCGCGGCTGGCTGATCTCTTGAACAAGATCAACAAGGCCAACATCCACGCCGAGGTCGATTCCGGGCGTGCCGTGGGCCTCGAGATCTGGTGATGGCGCGCCGGCGCTACGTTCCTCGGCGCGGCGACCTCGTCTGGCTGTCGTTCACTCCTCAGGCTGGCCACGAGCAGGCCGGGCGCCGGCCGGCGCTGGTGCTGTCGCCGGCCGCGTACAACGGCAAGGTCGGCCTTGCTCTCTTCTGTCCAGTCACGAGCCAGGTGAAGGGGTACCCGTTCGAGGTCGCGATTCCCTCCGGTTCTGATGTGCGCGGCATCGTGCTGTCAGACCAGGTGAGGAGTCTGGACTGGCGAGCGCGGAGTGCAGAATTTGCCGGTCATCTCCCCGAGGCGCAGATGGAAGAGGTTCTCGAAAAGCTCGGTGCGCTTCTCGCGAAGGACGAAGCGTAGGGCTTCCGCGTGACTTCTCCAGCCCCGCGTTCGCCGTCGCACGCACTCAGCTTCGACCGCGGCTCGCTGCGCCTCGAGGCGCCGGCGACGGCGCGGATGCCTCCATACCTGGTCTGGGACGAGCGGGTCAGTGTCTGGCGCACGGCGGCCATGAACCACGCGCGGTTGTGCGAGGACGCGGCGACGTACCGGCTGCACCTCGCGGATGAGGCTCCACGCTTCTTTCCGGTTCCCACACTCCGGCCCAGTCTTCCGCCGCTTCGAAAGGATCAACAGGCCGCGGTGGATGCCTGGGAGCGTGCCGGCTGTCGTGGTGTGATCGTGAAGCCCACCGGGACCGGGAAGACCGAGATCGCGATGGCGATCGTGGCGCGCCATGCGGCGGCGACGCTCGTGGTCGCGCCGCTTCGAGACCTCATGTACCAGTGGCAGCGTCGCATCCGGCAGGGCCTCGGCGTCGAGGCCGGCGTGCTCGGCGACGCGCGCCGCGAAGTGTGGCCGATCACGGTGACGACGTACGACAGCGCGTGGATCCACATGAAGGAGATCGGCAACCGGTACCAGCTCATCGTCTATGACGAGGCGCACCATCTTCCCGGGCCGGCCCAGCACGAAAGCGCGCTCGATTGTCTGGCGCCGATGCGGCTCGGGCTCACAGCCACGCCATGGCGGGCGGATGGACGCGACCGGCTCCTGACCGACCTGATCGGCCCGGTGGTGTTCGAAGAGACGCTGGCGGACGCGCGCGGCCGGACGGTGGCCGACTACGCCATCGTCCGCGTGCCGATCTATCTGTCCGAGGACGAGCAGGCCCAGTTCGACGATCTGTCGCGCAGCATTCGCCGCTATGTCGCCGAGCGCCGGCGCGATGACCCCGAGCTGGACTGGACGGAGCTGGTGCGGCGTTCGCGCACCGATCCCGCGGCGCGCGAGATCGTGAGGAAGTGGCGGCGCAAGCAGGCGATCGTCAACCGCTCGGCCGAGAAGCTGCGCGTGCTCGAGGACATTTTCAGGCTGCACCCGGGGGACCAGGCGGTCGTCTTCACCGCGTCCAATCGCATGGCGCTCGACGTGTCCGCGCGCTTCCTCGTTCCGGCGCTCACCGCGCATTCCGACAAGCACGAGCGCAACGCCGTCCTCGACGGCTTCGCGCAGGGGCGCATCCGCGTGCTCGTGGCGTGCGAGGTCCTGAACGAGGGCTGGGACGCGCCGGCCGTCAAGGTCGGCGTGGTGCTCGGCGGCGACAAGGGTGTGCGCGAAGCGGTGCAGCGCCTGGGCCGGCTCTTGCGCCGCTCCGGTGACCGCACCGCGCGACTCTACGAGGTGATCGTCCAGGAGACGCCCGACGTGGCGCGCGCCCGCCGTCGGGGGAGGACGGATGCTTACCGCCGCGCTCCGCGTCTATCACTGGGACAGGCGAACCAGCTCGATCTCTTCTGACCGGCTCGAGGATGACGCCGTGCCCATCCTCGACCGCGCGCTCGCGGTCTACCGAGCGCGCATCGGCCAGAACCGAGGCCAGGTGCGCAATGCCGCCCGCGTCGCGCTCGAGGCGTTGCGACCCGACCGCGTGGAGCCCGTCGTCAAGCTGCTGGACGACGTCGCCTCCTACGACTGGCCATCCCGGGCGCGCTGTGCCGAGCGCCGCGTCGCGCTGTTCACCGCCGCCGCAGCGCGCCATCCGCTGCTCGACGGTGAGGCGGTCAGCACGCTCGTTGCCGAAGCGTTCGGAACCGCATGCGCCAGCGCCGAAGAGGCCGTGCCGGCGCTCTACGCCGATTATCCGGAGTTTCACCGGCTCCACGCGTTTCCCGAGGACTACGCCGCCGAGACGCTGCGCGCAGACTACGATCTCGCCCAGGCCCAGGCGCTGCTCTATGCGGCCACCCGCGCGACCGTGGAAGCCCGCGCAAGCTTCAAGCACGTCCTTCGGTACGCGCGCCTGGCGCGGTTGCTTCACCGGATCGAGCGGATCGATGACGGCTACCGCTTCGTCTTCGATGGTCCCAATTCCGTGCTGCGCCGGACGCGCGCCTACGGCGTCGACTTCGCGCGCTTCCTGGCCGCGCTCGTGCGGCTGCGCGACTGGCGCTTGACCGCGGACATCGAGCTGCGCCGGGGCTGGCGGCCGTTCACGTTCACCCTCACATCGGACGACGGACTCGGCGCGGGCGCTGCCGCGCCGCCCGAGTTCGACTCGATCGTGGAGGAAGCGCTCGCGCAAAAGTTCGGGCGCGAGCGCGACGGGTGGCGCTTGGTGCGTGAAGGCGCTGTGCTCGAAGCGGGTGGAAGCGTCTTCGTGCCGGACTTCGTCTTCCGCCACGAGGACGGGACCGAAGTCGTGCTGGAGATCGCGGGCTACTGGACGCCCGAGTACCTGGTGGACAAGTTTCAGAAGCTCGCGGACGCGCGCCCGGTCGGGCGCCGGCGGCGGCAGCCGCTCAATCTTCTCGTGGCCGTTCCGCGCCGGCTGGGATTGCGCCCCGGCGCCCTGCCGACGGCGACGCTGCCGTTCGGCAAGCGCTTGCGCTTGCGCGACGTCATGGCGCGGCTTGAAGCGTTCCGTGCGGAGGGGCGTGGAAGGAAACGCTCGCGTGGTCAGCGTGAGCGTCCGCTGAACGAGACGTGAAGCCAATCCGGATTACCCGCCACGCCCGCATTCGGATGCGATGCGGTTACCCGACAATACAACCCATAAATGGTATATTGATAAATAGTCAAGAGATGATTATTATCGAAGGGTGCGCGGGAGCCTCCATGTAGACACTGCGAAAGCTCGGAGGTCGCTGCGTGAGATCTTGGCGTCTGGAACGCTGACGTACTCCGGCCACGCCAAGAAGGAGATGGAGAAGGACAAGCTCACCACTCAGGATCTGGTGAACGTCCTGCGGGCCGGGGTCGTGGAGCCATCCGAGTTTGAGAATGGCTCGTGGCGGCACCGCGTGAAGACGAACACAATTTGGGTGGTCGTGGTTCTCGTCTCCGAGCGGGAGGCGGTGGTAGTGACGGCCTGGAGGATTCGACGATGACTCAGTGTCTCGCGTGCGGAGGCCCAACAAAGGTGCGGCGGGAGAAACACTACCGCTACGCGGAGTGCGGACTGCCGAACGTGGTCATCGAAGACGCGGTAAAGGTGACGACGTGTGAGGGCTGTGGGGAGACGTACACGAGCATTCCGGCCATCGAGGAGCTGCATCGGCAGATCGCGGCAGCCGTGATCCGGAAGAAGGGGCGTCTCGCGCCAGCAGAGATCCGATTTCTCCGGAAGTGGCTGGGGTGGTCCGGCGTGGATTTCGCCAAGCGCACGGGAACCAAGCCGGAGACGGTCTCGAGGTGGGAAAACGGCAAAGCGTCGATGAGCCCTCAAGCCGACCGCCTCTTGCGGCTGCTCGTCGCGAAGGAGATGCCGGTAATGGAGTACCCGGTCGACGTGCTGGCGCAAGTAGCAGCCGATGATGAGACCACGACACCGGTGCGAGTTGAGCTGGACAAGGGCCCGAAGGGCTGGAAGTTCCGACGTGGGCCGGCACTGGTGACGGCGACCTAACTCCCGACGATACCGAAGTGCACCGTGAACGGATTCACGACCGATTCCGTCTGGCATATGGGCGTGACGGGGACTGCCGTCCGGCGACGCCCGTGCTTCAGTGGTATACGGAGTTGTTCGAAGTTGCCCTGCATGAGCAGCTGCTGGATCTCCCGGCGATTCGAGAGCTTCGCGTTGTGCAGCGTGAACAGACGGACGGCATCGGCCCGACTGGAACGCAACCGGGTGTGACCGAGTGATCGACCACCGTCGCTACTTCACGGTGATCGCCAGCGGGTAGAGATCGACCTCCCCGGTGAAGCGCACCGGGCTGAACACGAACCCCTTCACGTGGTCGCGCATGCCCCAGCGGCGATTGGCCAGCATCCCGAAGACTTCCGGCGCATCGGCCACGATCTTCTTCTGGATCTCGGCGTAGAGCGGCGCGCGGTCTTCCCAGCGCGAAAGCGTGCGCGCTTTCTCGACGAGCTTCCAGACCTCCTCGTTGGCGTAGAAGGACGAGCCGTAATATTTGCCCCACGAGCTCTTGTGGTACTGGTACGCCACCGCGTCGGGATCGGTCGAGACCGGCGTGGCGAAGACCGCCATGAGATCGGGTGACGTGTCGACCTTCGCGCCGCGGGCGACCATGTTCGGCCACGTGAGCGGCACGATCCGGAGCTTGAGGCCGAGCCGCTGGAGATTGTCGAGCAGGACGAGCCCGATCTTCCGCTCCTCCTCCAGTCCCTGGACGTAGACGTACTCCAGCTCGACGCCACCGTTCGGGTACTGCGACCTGGAAAGGGACTCCTTCGCCTTGGCGAAATCCTGATGATAGATGCCCGGCACGTCGATGTGTCCGCGCGTGGCCTTGGGGAACGGGCTCGTCTCCAGCACGGCGTTCCCGTTGTAGATTTTCAGCAGCGCGTCGTAGTCGAAAGCGTAGGCGATGGCCTTGCGCAGATTCGCATCCTTGGTCGGCCCGTTCTGCGTGTTCATCTTCAATCCGAACGTCGTCATGCCCGGGAAATTCGGCACGACGATGCCGGGCGTCTTCACGACCTGGTCGTAGTCGTCCGGCGTGAGGCCCTCCGTGATGTCGAACTCACCCCGCATCAGCCCTGCGCGCTGCGCCGCCGCTTCGCGGACGAGCTTCAGGATCACGCCACCGACGTGATCGCGGCTCGGCCAGCCCTTCCAGTAGTTGTCGACCGCCTCGATCTCGTAGAGGGCGCCCTGCTCCCACCGCTTGATCCGGAACGGTCCGCTGCCGGCCTCGTTGCTGGTCAGCCACTTCTGGCCCTGGTCGCCGCTTTGCTCGTTCGCCAAGACCTGCTTGGGGTTCATGACGTACCACCAGGGGACGAAGGACAAGAACGGCGCGTAGGGCTGCGTCAGCGTGAACCGGACGGTGTAATCGTCGACGACCTTGATGCCGTCTTCCTTCAGGAAGTCGGACAGCATCCACGCCGGGCCCTGGTTCAGCTTGAGCGTCCGCGCGAACGAGAAGCGCACGGCTTCGGCCGTGACGGGATCGCCGTTGTGGAACCGCGCGTTCTTCACGAGATGGAACGTCCACGTGCGCGCGTCCGGGCTGGACTCCCAGCGCTCGGCGAGCCACGGGACGATCTCCGCCGGGTTGCCGACGTATTTCGCCAGCGCGTCGTAAAGCGACTGCTGCATCATCCGGATCGACCAGTCGTACTTGATGCTCGGGTCGATTGTCGGGACTTCCTGGCGCCCGGCGAAGACGAGGATCTTCTTGTCGCCGACGCGCTCGAACGCGGCGCTGGGCGCCACGAGAGCGACGAGCGTCGCGATCATGGCGGTCATCATGACGAAGCGACCCGGTATGGTTCGCATGGCAGTCCCTCCTGAACGACCAGCCGACATTACGGCTTAGACGTCGGCGAGATCAAGCACTTCTCGGATGGCATCCTCGGTTTTCGCCATGAGGGGATCCGCAAGGCGACCCAATGGCCCTCGGATGAGATGACGGTTGTCGATTGCCCGAAGCTGGTCGATCAGGAGGTCGGAGGCTTTCCGGATTCGACCGAACGACGCAACCCGTACCCGTAACGGCTCTGCATCGTCGACGAGATTCGTGGTCAGAGGAATGACCAGCGTCGAGGGATGCTGTGCGTCGAGGAGAGCCTGTGACTGGATCACGAGCACCGGCCGTGTCTTTCCTGGCTCGGTCCCGTGCCCGGGCTCGAGATTCGCCAGCCAGATCTCTCCTCGATCAGGCATCGGGGTTTCGCTCGATCGCCGCGAACTCGGCATTGACGCGCATGCTCTCCTTGCGTACGCGCCGGGACGCCTCAGCCAGCCGCTTCGCGCGCAGTTGCGCACGGGTCTCGCGGTTCATCCGCTCGATGGCGCGACGGATGTATGCCGCCCGCGGCATGCGGAGGGCCTGCGCGTACTGACCACTCTCGGTCAAGAGCTCGTCCGGCAGCTTCAGTGAGATCGCGCCCATAGGCCTCCTCTCGAGTATCACACTCGAATACCAGATCAAGGTATCACGCGCGGCGTCCTCCCTGGCCGCGAGCTCGGCTCGTTGAAACGGTCCGCCCGCTACGTTACGCTCGCGAACCGTGGCATCCCTCAGACCCGTCTCGGCCGCGGAGATCGAATCGCTCGCGATCGGCGCCTGGATCCTCGGCACCGGCGGCGGCGGCAGTCCCTACTACGGGCTGCTCAACATGCGGAAGCTCTACCGTGAAGGCGTCGTGGTGTCCCTCATGGATCCGGCCGCGCTCGAGGACGACGATCTCGTCGCCGTGGTCTCCAACATGGGCGCGCCGCTCGTGGGCCAGGAGCGCCTCACCGATCCCCGCCACATCGCGCGCGCGGTCCGCATGATGGAGGAGTACCTGGGCCGACGCTTTCGCGCGGTGATGTCGGTCGAGATCGGCGGCGGCAACGCGATCCAGCCGTTCATGGCCGCCGCCGTGTTGAACCTTCCCGTCATCGACGGCGACGCGATGGGCCGCGCGTTTCCCGAGGCTCAGATGACGAGCTTTGCCGTTCACGATCTGCCGATGTTCCCGCTGACGCTCGCCGACGTCCGCGACAACGAAGTGATCGTCGCGCGCGCCGCGAGCTGGAAGTGGATGGAGCGGATCTCGCGCAAGGTATGCGTGGAGGTCGGCTCCGTCGCGTCGACGTGCAAGGCGCCCCGCACGGGCAAGGAAGTGAAAGAGTGCGGCATCCTCTATTCGACCAGCAAGGCCATCCGCATCGGGGAGACGGTGCAGGCGGCCCGTCGCGCGCATCGCGATCCCGTCGAGGCCGTGATCGAGGCCGAGCACGGGTTGCTGATCTTCAGCGGAAAGATCCGTGACGTCGCGCGTCGCGCGACCGAGGGATTTTTGCGCGGCACCGCCGCACTGGACGGGCTGGACGACTTCAAGGGGCATTCGTTCTCCCTCGTGTTCCAGAACGAGTTCGCAGTGGGCTGGTTCGACGGCGAGCCGCGCGTGATGACGCCCGACCTCATCTGTGTCATCGACAGCGTCTCGGGCGACGCGATCGGCACCGAGACGCTGCGCTACGGTCAGCGCGTGCGGGTCATCGCGCTGCCGGCGCCGCCGGTGCTCTTGACGCCCAAGGGCCTCCAGCACGTCGGGCCCCGCGCCTTCGGCTACGATCTCGAGTTCCGCTCGGTGTTTGGAAATCGCGATGCGCCCTGAGGGGCAGACCGTCGAGCCGCATCGCGAGCTGAGCGGCGTCCCGTCGCGAGGCGAGTCTACGATCAATTGCCCTGCGAAGGCGCTCCGACGGCAAATCAGATGAGAATCGGCATCGACGTCGGAGGCACGAACACCGACGCCGTGCTGCTCGATGGCGCGAGCGTGATCCACGCCGTGAAGACGCCGACGACGGCTGACGTCACGTCCGGGATCGTCACCGCGCTCGCCCTCTTGCTCGAGCAGTCACGCGCTGATCGCGCCCGCATCGATGCCGTGATGATCGGCACCACGCACTTCACCAACGCGGTGGTGCAGCGCCGCGGGCTCACGCCGGTGGCCGCGATCCGCATCGGGTTGCCGTCGGGCGCGTCGCTCCCGCCGTTCGTCGACTGGCCCGAGGCTCTGGCCGCGATCGTGCGCGGCGAGGTCTTCATGCTCGAGGGCGGCCACGAGTACGATGGACGCCCGCTCGTGCCGTTCGACACGCGCGGCATGCGCGCGGCGGCGCGTCGCATCCGCGCATCGGAGCTGCGGTCGGTCGCGATCTCGTCCGTCTTCTCGCCACTGAACCCGTCGTGCGAAGAGGAGGCGGCCGCGATTCTCCTCGAGGAGTGTCCCGACGTCGTGGTCACGCTGTCGCACGATCTCGGCCGCATTGGGCTGCTGGAGCGCGAGAACGTCGCGCTCCTCAACGCCGGGCTGATGGACCTGGCGCGCCGCACGACGGCGGCGTTCATCGACGCATTGCGGACGAGCGGGCTGACGGCACCGCTCTATCTCACGCAGAACGACGGCACCGTGATGGTCGCGACCGTCGCCCAGAAGTTTCCGGTCTTCAGCTTCGCGTCCGGGCCGACCAACAGCATGCGGGGCGCCGCGTTCCTGTCACGGCTCGCCGACGCCATGGTGATCGACGTCGGCGGGACCACGACGGACGTCGGCTGTCTCCGGCACGGGTTCCCGCGCGAGGCCAACAACGTCGTCGAAGTCGGCGGGGTGCGCACACTCTTCCGCATGCCGGATCTCCTGTCGCTCGGGCTCGGCGGCGGCACGCTCGTCACCGATCAGCCGCTTTCGATCGGACCGATCAGCGTGGGATACGAGCTGACGCGCCGGAGCCGCGTGTTCGGTGGTGAAGAGCTGACGGCAACCGATGTTGCGGTGGCGGCGGGCCTCATCGATCTCGGCGACCGCAAACGTGTGGCGTCGCTCTCGGCCGACCTCATCAAGCGCGCGGTGGCACGGATGCACGGGATGATCGAGGAGGCCGTCGACCGTATGAAGACCGAGGCCGGCGAGGTGCCGCTCATCGCGGTCGGGGGCGGCTGTTTCCTCGTCCCGGCGTCGCTGGAGGGCGTGTCCGACGTCGTCAACGTCCCGCATCAGGCCGTGGCCAACGCCGTCGGCGCGGCCATCGCGCAGGTCAGCGGCGAGGTCGACCAGATCTTTCAGAACCTCTCGCGCGACGCCGCGATCGCCGAGGCGCAACGGCTGGCGGAAGAGAAAGCGGTGAGCGCGGGCGCGGACCGAAACACGCTCCGCGTGGTCGAGGTGGAGGATCTACCGATCGCCTACCTTCCCGGAAATTCCCTACGGACCCACGTCCGCGTCGTCGGCGAGATCGCCACGCGGTGATCGAGGCGGGCGCCGGCTTGGCTGATGCGGGCGCGGAGCGTATGGGGTTTGGGGATCGAGGCGGGCGCCGGCTTGGCCGGTGACCGCCGAGGGTATGGGGGTCTGGGGGAATCGAGGCGGGCGCCGGGTTTCCCGGTGACCGCCGAGGGTATGGGGGTCTGGGGGAATCGAGGCGGGCGCCGGGTTTCCCGGTGA
>JBGPTW010000002.1:0-150684 GCA_041490825.1 Methylomirabilia bacterium
CCGCTCGCCCGCCGCCCGGGACCCCCGGCGCCCGCCGCGACCCCCCATCCGCTCGCCCGCCGCCCGGGACCCCCGGCGCCCGCCGCGACCCCCCATCCGCTCGCCCGCCGCCCGGGACCCCCGGCGCCCGCCGCGACCCCCATCCGCTCGCCGGTCGCCGGGATACCCGGCGCCCGCCGCGAGACTCCGACACACTCAGTAGAGGATCGTGATCTCGCCCGCGACCAGCTCACGTCGAACGCCTCGCGCATCCTCGGCGACCAGTCGCCCGTCGCGTGTGATTTCCAGAACTTCGGCCCGGTACGTCGTCTGTGGCTCGCGAACCTCGACGAGCCGCCCGGCGAGCACGTCGCGGGCGCGCCAGGCGCCCAGAATCGCCTCGGGCCCTCGCGTCCGGTACACGTCGGCCCATCGCTCCATGGAGTTCAGAAACGCCGCGGTGAAAACGTTGCGGTCGATCGAATGCCCCGCGACTTCGGCGAGCGACGTCGCGCTCGCCGCTGCGGCCCCCAGACCGGCGTCGAGCGCGTGGCGATCGACATTGAGATTCACCCCGACCCCGAGGACGACGTATTCCACGGCGTCCCCCGCGACGGAACAGGTGACGAGGCTGCCCGCGACCTTTCGCCGGTCGACCAGCACGTCGTTCGGCCGCTTGATCGCCGCGGGCACGCCCTCGCCCCGGATGGCGTCGGTCAACGCCAGCGAGGCGATGAAAGCAAAGACCGGCACATCGGCCGGAGCGATCGACGGGCGGAACAGCACCGAGGCGTAGAGATTGACCCCGCCCGGCGAGAACCACGGTTTGCCGAGGCGTCCACGTCCAGCGCGCTGGCATTCAGCGATGACGACGGTGCCGTCCAGCGCGCCGGCGTCGGCGAGCCGGCGGAGGACCTCGTTGGTCGACGTCACCTCATCGAAGACGTAGGTCTGGAATCCCACGCGCTCCGTCGTCAAGCGTCGCCGGATCAGCCCGACGCAGAGGCGGTCGTGAGCGAGACCGGTCTCGTTCTCGGACCAACGGCTCGGGAGTACGGCTGTGTCCACCATCGTTACCTCATGGCCCTCTTCATGGATACGAAACGATGATCGATTCGACCTCCTCGCAGCGCGAGTCCGCGTGCACGATCCGGCGCAGCATGTCGGTCTCGGTGAGCATCCCGACGACGCGACCGCGCTGAACGACGGGCAGGGAACCCACCTTGTCTTCGAGCATGACGCGCGCCGCCGCCTCGAGCTCATCGTCGGGCTCCACGGTCACCACGGGGGACGACATGACATCGCGGACCGGCACGGCGCGCAGCAACTCGGCGACCGGCACGCTTCCGATCCGCTGCCACGCGGCAGGGCTGAAGAGACGATGCCGGAGATCGCGATCGGTCACGACGCCGACCAGGTCACCGTTCACGTCGACGACCGGAAGATGGCGGACGCGCTTCTGGTGCATTCGCATCACCGCCTCGTGACACGAGGCCTGGCTGTCGATCGTCGCCACGTTGCCGCTCATGACTTCACTGACGCGCATGGAATGCCTCCTCACTGACTGCTCCGCTGAAAGAGCAACGCGGATGCCACGCGAGGACTGAGACAAACCAACACCTTAGCTGACAGCCGGACGATGCGGCGGGGCGCCGGATTCCCCACGTGTCGCTGTCGCGCCCCACACGGGGAACGTCGCGTTCTCCTCACGGGGAACGTCGCGTTCTCCACACGGGGAACGTCGCGTTCTCCTCACGGGGAGCGTCCCGTTCTCCTCGCGGGGAACGTACCGTCCGCGCACCTACGACACTTGGTCAGCGCATCCGGGGCGTCCCTGCTCGCGGGTCGCGCGCGTATAATTGAAGCTCGATGAGGACCGCGCGCCTGTTCCACCACATCGCAACTCGCGTGGGCGGCACGCGTGTGCTCGCATTGCCGCTGATCCGCGTGCTGGCGATCGTCGCCGGTTTTACGTGGGTGCTGCTCGCTCCGCAAGCGCCGGGTTGGACACCCGTCGCCGCGGTGATGCTCGGCTTCCTCGTGTACAGCGCCACCATCATGGCCGTGCTGTGGATGCGGCCGCCGGCGATCCTGAGGCTCAACGTCTTCGTGTTGCTCGCCGACCTGGCATTCGCCGTGGCGCTGATCCGCCTCACCGGCGGGGTTCAGAGCGCGCTGTACCTGGCCTTGCTGCTGATTGCCGGACTCCAGTCCTACTACTACGGGATCATGCGCGGCATCCTCGTCGGCGCCGGATCTTCGGCGCTCTACGTCGCCGTCATCTGGCCAACGATCGGGGCCTCCGACTGGGCGAACATCGCGATCCGCCTCGTCGTGCTGCTGGGCACGGCGGCCGGCGGCGGCATCCTGGCCGACATCGAGGACACCGAACGCCGGCGCGTCATCACGCTCACCGCCGAGGCCCACGAGCGTGAGCAGTTCATCCGGAACGTCGTGGAGAGCCTCCGCGAAGGTGTGGTCGCCCTGGACCGGGACGGGCGGGTGCTCGCGTGGAACGCGGCGATGGAACAGCGCTACGGCATCAGCGGGCCCGAGGTGGTCGGGCACAACTTCTTCACGTTCTTCCCGAGCATCGAGCGCGAGTCGTGGAGCACGGCGCTGCGGCAGCTTCTCGGCGGTGAGATCGAGCAGTTCACGCTCGAGGCGGTGGAGCACGAGACACTCCGGACCGGCCGCGTGATCCAGAATCTCAAGGGCAGCCTCCTTCGGCAGCACGGCCAGCCAGCCGGCGCGGTCCTGCTCATCGAGGACATCACCGACCAGATCGGACTGGAGCGGGGCGCCAGACAGTCGGAGAAGCTTGCCGCGGTGGGGACGCTGGCCGCCGGCCTGGCGCACGAGCTGAACAACCCGATCGGCATCATCTCGTCTCGCATCGAGCTGATGCTCCTCGATGCCGAGAGCCAGGCGCTGAGCCCGCAGATGCGCGAGGATCTGAGAGTGCTGCACCGCCACGCGCAGCGTGTGGCGCGCATCGTTCAGGGACTGCTGTCCTTCGCCCGAAAATCGCCGGCGAGCCGCGGGCAGGTCGACCTGAACCAGATCGTCGACGAGACGCTGCTGCTCATCGAGAAGCAAGTCGTGAAGGAAGGCATCACGCTGACGCGGATGCTGGCGCCGGGGCTGCCGTCGATCCTGGGTGACGCCAACGCGCTCCAGCAGGTGCTGATGAACCTCGTCGTCAATGCGCGCGATGCCGTGGAGGCCGGTGGCGAGATCGTGGTCCAGACCGACCTCGCTCCCACCGATCCGCATGCCGTGCGCCTGTCCGTCCGCGACACGGGCCCGGGCATCCGGCGCGACATCCTCTCGAAGATCTTCGACCCCTTCTTCACCACCAAGCCGAACGGCACCGGGCTCGGCCTGGCGATCTCGTACGGCATCGTGCGCGAACACCAGGGCGCCATCGACGTGCAGTCGAGCCCGGGCGATGGCACGGCTTTCACGCTCACATTTCCCGTGACGCTCGTGGAGGTGTCGGTGTGAGCCGGGCCCGCATCCTGATCGTCGACGACGAAGGGGACATGGTGGAGAACTGCGCCCGCGTGCTTTCGCGCGCAGGTCATCACTGCCTCACCACGACCGACTCCACCGAAGCGGCAACGATGCTGGAATCCGAGCAGGTCGACCTGCTGCTGACCGATCTGAAGATGCCCGGGATCGACGGCCTCGAGCTGCTGCGGCGGGCGCACGAGGGCGATCCGACACTGCCCGTCATCGTCATCACCGCGTTCGCGACGGTCGAGTCCGCGGTGGCCGCGGTGAAGGAAGGCGCGTTCGACTACCTGCCGAAGACGTTCACGGTCGACCAGCTCCGCGTGGCGGTCGACCGCGCCCTCCGCCAGCACGAGCTGCAGGTCGAGAACCGCAATCTTCGCGCGCAGCTGAAAGATGTCCTCGGCCTCGACAACATCATCGGCTCCAGTCCGGCCATGGCCCGCGTGTTCGAGCTGGTCCGCAAAGCGGCCCGATCCGAGGCCAACATCCTCGTGCTCGGAGATTCGGGAACGGGCAAGGAGCTGATCGCGCGCGGAATCCATGCCAACAGCCCGCGGGCTGGCCGCGCCTTCATCCCGGTGGACTGCGCCTCGCTCCCGGAAAACCTGCTCGAGTCCGAGCTGTTCGGCCACGAAAAAGGAGCGTTCACGGGCGCTGTCAGAAGCAAGCCCGGCCTCATCGAGCTGGCGCACCAGGGCACGCTCTTCCTCGACGAGATCGCGGAGCTGCCGGTGGGCCTGCAAGTCAAGCTGCTACGCGCGCTGCAGGAGCGCGAGATCCGGCGCGTCGGCGGCACGACGCAGATTGCCGTCGACGTGCGCGTCGTCTCCGCCACGAATCGAAATCTCCGGGACGCGATGGTCAACGGACAGTTCCGCGAGGAGCTCTACTACCGCATCAATGTCATCGCCATCGAGCTGCCTCCACTTCGGGAGCGCGCCGGCGACGTGCGCCTGCTCGCGTACGCGTTCCTCAAGAAATACGGTCAGGGTCGGCTGACGGGCTTCACGGACGACGTGCTGGCCGTCTTCGAAGCCTCTCCGTGGCCGGGCAACGTGCGGGAGCTGCAGAACATCATCGAGCGCGCGTGCGCGCTCGGGGACGGCCCGCTGGTCGAGCGGCGCGATCTGCCCGACTACGTGCTCCACGCCGAGCCGATCCATCCGCGAACGGCCGGCTCCGGCCAGCCGGAGATCAGCGCGGCCGCCGGCATGCCGCTCGCCGAGGCGCGTGAGCGCTGGATGCGGACGCTGGAGAGCTCGTATCTCAAGGATCTGCTGGAGCGGCATGATGGAAACATCTCCGCCGCGGCCAAGGCCGCCGGCATCGATCGTAAAACGTTCCACCGGCTCGTGACGAAGTACCAGATCCGTTAAGCTGGGGGCCTCGAAGGCCCCCAGACCCCCATCCGCTCGTCGGTCGCCGGGCCACCCGGCGCCCGCCTCGATCCCCCGACGCGTTCCTGGTCACTTGGGGGGCCACGATATGGCCCCCCAAACCCCCCACCCGCTCGGAGCGCCCCGAGGAACCCCTGGCGCTCCTCGATAGGGCCACGACAGGGCCCCCCCACCGTTCGGAGAGCCCCGGGGAACCCGGGGGTGCTCCTCGATAAGCGCGCGCGCTCCTCGATGCTCTTCGACACAACGCCTGGGGCGGCTGAACTACCCATCGTGGCGGGCGGACCCCACATCCGTCGAGTTCGTCCCTCGCTAAGCCGCTGATTTCATTCGGTCCTCAGAGTGGCAGCCCCGTTGCTATCACGAGAACCGTCGCTGACCAGTCCGATTTGAGGAGGCACGCATGAAGGCCGAGAAAATTCTGGTCCCGCTCGATGGATCGCAGGTCGCGGAGGCGGCACTTCCGCGGGCCGTGGAGGTCGCGCAGGAAAATCCGCGCGCCACGATCGTGCTGTTGAGGGCGGCCGAAGCGTTCTCGGTCCCTGGCACCGACGTCGCCGAGAAGCAGGTGGTCGCCGTCAAGGAAGCGGAAGACTATCTCGACGGCGTCGCTGCACGACTCCGCCGGCAGGGGCTCCAGAACGTGGAGACGGCCGTCTGGTACGGCGCGGCCGCTCCGGCGATCGTCGAAGCCGCCCATGTCAGCAAGGTCGATCTCATCGTGATGAGCACGCACGGCCGCAGCGGGCTCGGTCGCCTCTTCCTCGGGTCCGTGGCGGAGTCGGTCCTGCGAGGCACCGAAACACCGATCCTCCTGCTCCACGTCGCCGGCGCTCCCGTCGTCAAGCCCGAGGGCGCGGCTCAGGCGCCTGAGAAGAAGCCAGTCAATGTTTAAGCGCGTGATCATTCCGCTCGACGGGTCCGAGCTGGCCGAGTCGATCCTGCCGTTCATCATCCAGATCGCCGGTCCTCTCGACATCGAGGTGACGCTGGTGCGCGTGCTGCAACCCGTCCCGCCCGAGGTGGTCGAGGGCGTCGGCCGCGTGATGATCGACGACGTCGGACAGCGCCAGGCGGAAGCCCAGACGTATCTGGCCGACCTCGCGACGTCGATCGGCACGAGCGGCGTCCGCGTCCGCACGGACGTGCGGATCGGCGTGCCCGTGCGCGAGATCGTCGAGTGCGTACGGGAACGCGACGCCGACCTCGTCGCGATGACCACCCATGGCCGCAGCGGGCTCGGGCGGCTCCTCTTCGGTTCGGTGGCCGAAGCCGTGCTCCGCCAGGCGGACGTGCCGGTGTTCTTCCTGCGTCAGACAGAGAAGCAGGCGCGGGCGGCGCGGGCGATGCCGCCGGCGCAGGCGGTGGCCCGGTGACGCGGATTCGTCGCATCCTCCATCCGTCGGATTTCTCGCCGGCCTCGCGGGCGGCGTTCACGAAGGCGATCGAGCTGGCGCGGAGCAACAGAGCCGAGCTCCTCTTGCTCCACGTGCTGGCTTCCGTGATGCCGGCGATGGGCGTCGAGTACGTCTCACCGCGCGTGCTCGAGGATCTGATGCGCGCAACCCGTTCGGATGCGGAGCGCCACCTCACCACGCTCGCCGCGCGGGCGAAGAAGGCCGGGGTGCGCGTCGCGACGCTCGTGGTCGAAGGCACACCGTTCACGCTCATCGCGAAGACGGCCAAGGCCAAGCGCGCCGACCTGATCGTGGTGGGCACGCACGGACGCAGCGGTCTCAGCAAGCTGTTCCTCGGCAGCGTCGCCGAGCGCGTCGTCGGAACGGCGCCGTGCCCGGTGCTCACGGTGCGCGGGACATCGGGCCGCCGCTGACGCGATGGGGCAGTCACTCGTGAGGGAAGAGACGGTTGCGACCTACCTCGCGACGATCCTCGCGGCCGACGTGCAGGTGCTGGCCATCCGCGCTCTGAAAGACGCCGAGCCGCGCGCCGACGATCCCAAGGGCTTCGGCTATGGCGTGCCGCTCGAAGTCGAGTGCCTCGTCGACGGGCATCCCCGGGCGTACGTGCTGTCACGCACGCGCCCGGCCCATGGCTTCGGTCACGACTATCCGGCCGATCGGGCGTGGCAGGCGCTGTATGGTCACGGCGCGTACAACACGTTCCCGCGGCACGCCCGCAGCGTCGACGTCGGCCTGCTCCGATCGTCGGGCGAGCTTGTGTCGGCGGCCGACGCCGTCGAGTTCTTCCAGATCGTCGAGAAGGCGGACGGCGCGCTCTACTGGCTCGATCTGGAGCGGCTGCTCGAAGCCCCGCTTCGCGAGCTCGACGTCGCGCGTGCCGAGGCCCTCGCGCGATTCCTGGCCGAGGCGCATGCGGTGAAGCACGACGATGCGGCGATCTATCACCGCCGGATCCGGGAGCTCGTCGGACACGGCGAGTGTCTGATGGGGATCCTCGACAGCTATCCGCATCCGTATCCGCCGCTGCCGGCGACGCTCTGCGAGGCGCTCGAGACGGCGGCGGTCACGTGGCGCTGGCGGCTGCGCGGGCGCACGCACCGCCTGTCCCGCGTCCACGGTGACTTTCATCCCTGGAACCTGCTGTTCCGCGAAGGCGTGGACTTCACGGTGCTCGATCGCAGTCGCGGTGAATGGGGCGAGCCCGCGGACGACGTCGCCGCGCTGGGTATCAACTATCTCTTCTACGGTCTGCGCGCGAAATCCGTCGCGCCGTTCGACTTCCTCTTTCGCACGTTCCTCGGGGTGTATCTGCGGGAGTCGCGCGATCAGGAAGTGCTCGACGTGTTGCCGCCGTTCTTCGCGTTCCGCGCGCTCGTGCTCGCCCACCCGCGGTGGTACCCGGCCCTGGCGCCGAAGACCCGCGCGGCGCTGGTTCGTTTTGCCGGCCGGATGATGGCCGACACGCGGTTCGATCCCACGGACCTCGCGGCCATCTTCGGAGAGGCGCGATGAGCTGGGCGCTCTGGATCACCGGCCCCCCTGGCAGCGGCAAGTCCACGATCGCGCGGGCAGTGGTCGCGAATCTGCAAGCAACGCGGGAGCCCGTCTACCGGCTCGAGCTCGACGCGATCAGAAAAATCTTGACGCCGGCGCCGAGCTACTCGGCGGCGGAGCGCGAGATCGTCTATCACGCGCTCGTGTACCTGGCGGCCGTGCTCACCGGGGCCGGCGTACCCGTCGTCATCGACGCGACGGCGCATCGCCGGGCGTGGCGCGACCTGGCGCGCGCCGTCATCCCGACCTTCGCCGAGGTCCAGCTCTCGTGCCCGCTGGAAGTCTGCGTCGAGCGCGAGCGCCTGCGCAAGCCGGGGCACGCGCCCCGGGACATCTACGCGCGTGCCGGTCGAGCCGCATCGACAGTCCCGGGTATCGACGTCCCCTACGAGCCCGCGCTGCGACCGGAATTGGTCATCGACACCGCCACGACGGCCGTCGAAGGAGCGACCGCGCGTGTCGTCGCCCTTGCACGGGACCTCGCCCGCCGATCACCGGCGAGAGTGGCGCGCCCGGAACCCCCGTGGGCGATCTGGATCACGGGTCTGCCTGGAAGCGGCAAGACCACGCTGGCCGGCGCCGTCGCCGACGCGCTCACCCGGGAAAACGTCCCCGTCAAGGTGCTCGATCTGGCGAGCGTCGAAGCCATCCTCCCAGGCGGCAGCACTCACGCCGGAGACGAGATGGCGTATCGGACGCTCGTGTGCGCCGCGCATCTCCTGACCGCGCATGGCATCTCCGTCATCATCGACGCGACGGGGCCGCGACGGGCCTGGCGAGAGCTGGCACGCGAGCACGTTGACCGGTTCGCCGAGGTGCAGCTTCTCTGTCCCCTCCCGATTTGCGGCGAGCGCGAGCGTGCGACGCGCTGGCGGCTCGGCGCGGCCGGGTCGTCGGCGATCCGCCCCGGCACCACGGCCCCGTGGCCCGAGATCGTGCTCGACTACGAGCACTCGATCAACCCCGATCTCATCATCCGGACTGATGTCCAGCACGTGTCCAGCGCTGCGCGGGACGTGCTTCGCCTGGCCGAGCGGCTCCTGCACGACGCCGCTCCGTTCGCCAACCGGCGGATCTCGTGAGCCTGCGTCCATGACGTCCGCGAGCCCGCCCAAGAAGGAGACCAGCATGTACGTCCGCGACCTGATGTCGAAGACACTCGTGACCGTGCCGTCCCCGACGTCGGTGGTCGAAGCCCGCGCGCTGATGACGCGCGCGCGGATCCGCCATCTGCTCGTCGTCGACGACAAGAAGCTCGTCGGGGTCATCACCGATCGCGACATCCGCCTGAACCTGCCGTCGCCGGCCACCAGTCTATCGGTCTGGGAGCTGAACTACCTCATCGCCCGCGTCACCGTGACCGAGGTGATGACGAAGTCGGTGATCGTCGTCGAGCCGGATCGCGACATTCGGGATGCGGCGCGCATCATGCTCGAGCACAAGATCGGGGCGCTGCCGGTGCTCGAGGGCGACCGGCTCGTCGGCATCCTCACGGAGACCGATCTGGTCCGGGCGTTTGCCGCCCGAGAGGCTGCCCCCGTGGGCGTGCCGGTCTGAGAAGGCCGGCCATGGTGGACTCCGTGCTCGTCGTCGACGACGAGACCGATTTCCTCAAGACGTACGAGCGCTTGCTGAGGCGGCGAGGCTACATGGTGATCGCGGTCGCGACGCGTAGCGAGGCGCTCGACGTCGTCCGGTCGACGCCGCTCGGGCTCGTCATCGCCGACGTCAAGCTGCCCGACGGCGACGGGCTGGACATCGTGCGGGAGGCGCGGGCGGCACCAGTCCCCCCGCCGATCATCGTCGTGACCGGCTTCGCGTCGGACGCGAACCAGCAGCAAGCGCTCGAGGCCGGCGCGAGCGCCTATCTCGCGAAACCGTTCTCGGTGTCCACGTTCACCACGCTCGTGGATCGCCTGGCTGCGCCGCGAACTGACCGGAACCGGGAGGGAGGCATCGCATGAGCGCGCTCGTCTTCGACAAGGCCCCCGCACGGGTGTACTGGGAGTTGACGCGGGCCTGTGATCTTGCCTGCCGCCATTGTCGCGCCGAGGCGATGTCCCGCCGGGCCGACGATGAGCTGACCACGGCTGAATGCGAGCGCGTGCTGGAGCAGCTCGCCGCCGCCGGTTCACCACGACCGCACGTGATCTTGACCGGCGGCGATCCGCTGAAGCGTCCCGATCTGGTGGGACTGGTCCAGCGCGCGACGGATCTGGGACTCGACGTCGCCGTCGCGCCCAGCGCCACGATGCATCTCACCGCCGGCGTCGTGCAGGCGCTGAAGGCCGCCGGCGTGAGCGCGATGTCGCTGAGCATCGACGGCCCGCATGCCGCCTGGCACGACGGACTGCGCGGCGTGTTCGGCTGCTTCGGCTGGACGTTGGCGGCGGCGCAACGAATCGTCAGCGCCGGCATCCCGCTGCAGATCAACACGCTCCTGTCGGCCGAGACCGAGCCGCACCTCGAGGACATCGCCAGGGTGGTCTCTTCGCTCGGTGCCTCGCGCTGGAGCTTGTTCGCGCTCGTCCACGTGGGCCGCGGCCGAGATCTGCGCGCGCTGACCCCGGACGATTGCGACCGGGCGTTCCGGTGGCTCATCGCAAACTCCAGGCGCTGGCCCTTCACCGTGACGACCACGGAAGCCCCGCATTACCGCCGCGTGATGATCCAGGGCATGCGGGCCGCGGGTCGTACTGCTGCCGAGATCCACGCGAGCCCTGCCGCTCGAGGGTTCGGGATCCGCGACGGCAACGGCGTGATGTTCATCTCGGCCAATGGCGACGTGACACCATCCGGCTTCCTGCCGCTCCCCTGCGGCAACGTGCGGGAGGACGGCCCCGTCGAGATCTACCGGGAGCACGCGCTGTTCCGCGCGCTCCGGGCTCCCGACCTCTTCCGAGGCCGGTGCGGCAGGTGTGATTTCCGCCGGGTCTGCGGCGGTTCGCGGGCGCGAGCATGGGCAGCAACCGGCGATGTCCTCGAAGCCGACCCGCTCTGCTCCTGGGAGCCGGACGTGGCGATGCCCGCGGGGGCGATGCCCGCGACGATGACTGTGGGCGCGATCGAGGGGCGATGTCTGGAGGAAGCGTCATGATGATGACGATGCGCGAAGAGCATGGCTGCCCGTGTCTGCGTCCGACGGAGGTGGCGACCTGCTCGAGCTTGCAGCGCGTCGCCGCCTACTGTCGACTGCCCCACGGGCGCGTCCGGATCCCGACGCCGGACGAACGGGTGCGCCTCTGCATCGGAAACCGCTACCACGAGTGCCTGCAGTATCAACGCGCGCGCCTGGCCGGGATGATGTCGGAGCTCGACTGACAGGCCGCATGACGAGGGGGAAACGATGAATGCCATCGAACGGATCGACCTGGATCAGGCCCTCGGGCGCGCGGGTGACGGAGTCTGCGTCGTCGCCGGGGACGGCCGGATCGTCTTGTGGAACGCCGCCGCCGAGCGGATGCTGGGCGTCCCGCGGCGGGAAGCGATCGGCCGACCGTGCTGCGAAGTCTTCGCCGGCCGCGATGCCGACGGCAACCGCCTCTGCTATCAAGGGTGTCACGTCATGTCGCTGGTGAAGCTGGGTGAGCCGATCCAGAGCTTCGACATGGCCTCGCGAACGAAAGCCGGGAATCCGATCTGGCTCAACGTCACGATCGTCACCTTCAATGACAACGGCCATGGGACCGGCCACGGGAATGGCGGCAATGGCAACGGCCATGGCCTTCTCACCGCGCATTTCTTCCGCGACGTGACGTCGGCGAAGGAGCTGCTCTCCATGGTCAACGATCGCGCCGGCGCGGCGGTCGGCCGCGAGAAGCCGGATCCGCCGGAGACCGGGCTGACGCGACGCGAGCTGGAAGTGCTGCGCCTGCTCGGCCGAGGGCTGAACACGAAGAGCGCCGCCGACGAGCTTCACGTGAGCCCGGCCACGGTCCGGAACCACGTGCAGAACATCTTCGGAAAGCTCGGCGTGCACAGCCGGCTGCAAGCCGTCGCGCACGCGACGCAGCACCGCCTGCTCTGATGCCCCGGGCGGCCCGCGCCCCGGGCGGCCGGGCGCGCCCGGTGTAGCACTCCATGCGCAAGCCGCTCCCTCTCGAGCGACTCCACGGTCCACGGAACTTGGAGGGGCTCACGACCGCCGAGGCGCGCGCTCGTCGCGTGCGCTACGGCGACAATGCGATCGTCGAGCGCCGGCGGCACGGCTGGCGCGACGTCGTTCTGGAAACCGCGCGCGATCCGATGATCTGGTTCCTCGCCGGCACGAGCGCGCTCTACGCGCTCACCGGCCAGCGCGTCGAAGCGCTCACGCTCGTCCTGGCCATCGTGCCGCTGGTCGGAATGGACGTCTTCCTCGTCGGCCGAACGCAGGCATCGACCGAAGGCCTGAACACCCGACTGGCCTCCACGGCACGTGTGGTGCGCGACCAGGCCGAGATCGTGATCCCCGCGCTGGACGTCGTCCCGGGAGACCTGACCGTCGTCGCATCAGGTGAACCGTTTCCCGCCGACGGCGTCGTCATCGCCGGCAGCGAGCTCCAGGCGGACGAGTCGTCACTCAGCGGCGAGTCGTACCCCGTCGTCAAGCGCCCGCTCATCGTGCCGTCAAACGGCCGCTCCATCGGCTCCGACACCGCGGAGCGCACCGTGCCGATCGAGCACGACCACTGGGCGTTCGCGGGCACCAGACTCCTGACCGGCCGCGCCTCGGTCCGCGTCGTGTTCACCGGGGGCGAGACGGTGTACGGCGAGATCGCGCGCTCGGCGACGAGTGGGCCGCGGACACGAACGCCGCTGCAGACCGCGATCCAGGGGCTGGTCTCCGTGCTCGTCGGCGCAGCCGTCGTCCTCTGCGTGATCATTGCGATCGCGCGCCTCCAGCAGGGCCACGGCTGGGTCGATGCGCTCGTCAGTGCCGTCACGCTCGCGTCCGCTGCGCTGCCGGAAGAGTTCCCGATGGTCTTCACGTTCTTTCTCGGCGTCGGGGTCTACCGGCTGGCCAGGCGACAGGCCCTGGTGCGTCGTGCCGTCTCCGTCGAGAACATCGGCCGGGTCTCCTGCATCTGCTCCGACAAGACCGGCACGATCACGGAAGGCCGGCTCGATCTCACCCATGTCGTGCCCGGCGCCGACGAGACGGCCGAGACACTTCTGGCCCTCGCCGGGCAGGCCTCGCGCGCCGACAGCGGCGACCCGCTGGATGGCGCGATCCTTCAGGAGGCTCGCCGCAACCCGGGCGGCGGCGCCCAGGCTCACGTGCTGGCCCTGTTTCCGTTCACCGAGGGGCGCAAGCGCGAGACCGCGATCGTTCGCGACGGTCGCGGCGCGATGTTCGCCGCCACGAAAGGGGCCGCCGAGACCGTCCTCGACATGTGCACGCTGACGCCGGCGGAACGGGAACGGTGGACTCGTGAAGTGACGGTGCTCGCCGAGGGCGGCCACAAGGTCGTCGCGTGCGCGTCACGGCCGCTCGACGCTGAAACATGGACTGGCGACGAGCTCATGAGCGAGTACCGGCTCGCCGGCCTTCTCGCCTTCGAGGACCCCGTGCGCGAAGGCGTGGCCCAGGCGGTGACGCGCTGCCGCGAGCGCGGCATTCACACCATCATGGTCACCGGTGACCATCCCGTCACCGCGCGCGCCGTGGCGTATGAGATCGGTCTCGGGGCGGGCGCGCCGGTGGTGATGACTGCCGAAGAGCTCGAAGCTTGCGCGGGCGACGGCGGCGAAGCCCTCACGCGGGTGGACGTCATTGCGCGCGCCACGCCGGCGCAGAAGCTCGGGCTGGTCCGCGGGCTTCAGGAGCGAGGCGAGATCGTGGCGGTCACCGGCGACGGTGTCAATGACGTCCCGGCGCTGCAGGCCGCCGACGTGGGCATCGCGATGGGAGAGCGAGGGACGCAGTCCGCGCGCGACGTCGCTTCCATCGTGTTACTCGACGACAACTTCCGCACGATCGTCGACGCGGTCGCGGAGGGCCGCCAGCTCTTTCAGAATCTCCAGCTGAGCTTTCAGTATCTGTTGATGATCCACATCCCGCTCGTGGTGACTGCCGCGTTCGTGCCGCTCCTCGGCTACCCGCTGCTCTACTTCCCGATCCACATCGTCTGGCTCGAGCTGATCATCCACCCCACGGCGCTGCTGGTGTTCCAGGGTCTGCCCGCCGTCGAGTCACCGCGGCTGGGTCCGCGCGACTCGACGCGACTCTCGCGAAGCCCGGGCCGATCAGCACGCAGACCGGTGCGCTTCTTTTCACCGTGGGACTGGTCGGTGATCGCGATCGTCGGAGGACTTCTGACGCTCCTGGTGACCGGCGGGTATCTGCGCGGGCTCGGCGACACGGGCACGGAGCACGGGCGAGCGCTGGCGCTGGCGGTGCTGACGCTGGCAAGCGCGAGCCTCACGGCGGCGCTCACGAGACTCTCCACGCGCACCGCCTGGGTGATCGCGGTCGGGACGGCAGCCCTGTCCGTCTTGCTCGTGCAGACGCCGTTTCTCGCGTTCGTGCTTCACCTCGAGCCATTGCACGCCGACGACTGGGCGGTGGCCGTCACGGCCAGCGTTCTCGTCGGCGCGATCCCGATCCTCGCCGACATGGTCGGCAAGCGGCGTCGATGACTGTTAAGTGAGGGGGCCGATCGTCGTCCTCCGCTCGACCCACGACCGCGCCCTCGGCCTGTTCTATCCCGCCGTCACCGGCAGCGGCCAGGTCGACCGCCGCGATGACCGTGCGCTGACCGGGGCGGGGGGCGCAAGGGGCGGCCGCGAACGACGCGATCTTGCGCGATCTGACGGGGCGGCCAGGGATGGGCGCAGTCGACCTGGCGTCCACGGTCGTTCGCCGGTACGTGGAGTCGTACCAGGGCACGGGAGCGGAGGCGACGCAGTCGGCGATCGATCTCTCGCGGCTCGACGATGTCGTGGCGACCGTGGACGCGCTCGCGGGGCGGCTGCTCGCGGGGCTGCGGAGCCGCGAGCTTCAGGCCGCGGTGCACGACGCGTGGCGGCGGACGCTGCGGTTCTACGAGAGCTTCTACGTCGACGTTCACGACTTCGCGGGGAACCTCGCGGCGGCGACGGGCGCGCGCGACGTGAGGAGCGCGTGCACCGACGTACAGCACGCGATCGAGGGAAAGGGCGCCAAGAGCGCGATCATCGCCGCGTCGTACGGCGGTCCTCGCCTCCGGGCGGCGACCGGTCTGTCTCGATCTACTTCCCGCCGTTCCGCGATCCGTCGGCGTTCTACCGGGATCTCGAATTTGCCCGTCGGACGCGGTGGGCGGAGTTCCTCGACGCCTACCTCGGCGCGGCGAAGTGATGCATACCTCGATGCCCTGGCGTGAGGCGATCGCCTCCCTCAAGCGCCAGCTGCTCGAGCAGGCTCTGGCGAGCGCAGGCGGGGATTGGACGCACGCCACGCGGGCGCTCGGGCTGAAGCGCACATACTTCCTGCGGCTCATTCGCGACATGGGCATAACGAACTCGTGTCAGCCGACGAGGCCGGTCACGCCATAGGCGCCAACTTCCGCGTCCGTGCCTACCCGCGCGCTGTCGCTGTCTGAGTACGCACGCCAGGCGCTCTCCGTGGTTTATGCTTGTCGGCGAGGCTGATCATGAGCGATCAGAGCGGAATTGAGTGGACCGACGCCACGTGGAACCCTGTGACCGGGTGCACGAAGGTCAGCCCGGGCTGCAAGAACTGTTACGCGGAGCGACTGGCCTTCCGGCTCCGCGCGATGGGCAATGCGCGATACCGGAACGGCTTCGCGGTAACGCTCCATCCGGATCAGCTCGCGCTCCCTCTGCGGTGGCGTCGCCGCAAGCGCATCTTCGTGAACAGCATGAGCGACCTCTTTCATGAGGCCATCCCCGCCGAATACATCCGCCGAGTCTTCGACGTGATGGCGGAAGCTGACTGGCATACCTTCCAGATCCTGACCAAGCGGAGTCGCCGTCTCGCGGCATTGGCTCCAGACCTGCCGTGGCCACCGAACGTCTGGCAAGGCGTGTCGGTTGAAAACCAGCGATGCACCTCGCGCGTCGCAGAGCTGCAAACCGTGCCGGCCGCGGTGCGGTTCCTGTCGGTCGAACCTCTCCTCGGCGCCATTCCGAATCTCCCGCTCGATGGCATTCACTGGGTCATTGTCGGCGGAGAGAGTGGGGGTGGGCGCCGCCCGATGGAGGCCGCGTGGGCGCGGGACATCCGCGATCAGTGCGCTGATGCTGGTGTGGCGTTCTTCTTCAAGCAGTGGGGTGGGCGAACACCGAAGGCGGGCGGGCGGCTCCTGGACGGTCGCACGTGGGACGAGACTCCCAGTATCGATATCGGGCGGATCGGCGTGGCGTGATCCGCCGAGCTCAGGATGGTCTGCCGGCACGAGTAAGTGGACCGTGGAGTCAAGAGAAGCTCACCTACGTCCAGCGGTATGCGACCGCATTCATGACGGCGATGGCGCCGAAGCGAAAGCCAAATCAATGGTCCGACCTTGTGTACTTGGATTTCCTCGCCGGGCCAGGCCTTGGAATCGATCGAAAGACCGGAGCAGAGTTCGAGGGCTCTCCGCTCCGCGCGTTGCGCGTCACGCCTGCCTTCGACCGGCTCGTATTCGGCGACGTTCAGCCCACGAACGTCGAGGCTCTGAAACAACGGATTCCCGCCGCTGATCGGTCCCGCGTCGACGTGCGGCCCGGAGATTGCCACGAGGTCGCTCGTGACGTCGTCGCCAAGCTGTCGCATCGAACACTCGGGCTCGCGTTCGTAGATCCTGAAGGCTTCGAAGTGAAGTTTCGTCTCTTCCAAACGCTGGCCACGCGGCGGATCGACGTGCTCTATCTCTTTCCCGGAGGCATCGGTATCGCGCGGAACTGGGGCGCGTTCGTGAAGCGAGCAAAGGCCCCGCTCGACGACTTGATCCCTGGGTGGCGAAATCTCAAACGGGCCCGAGTGGCGGCCGGGCAGAAGATGACAGCGGAGGAGATGGCCAGCCGTGATCAGCCATTCGTGATGGAGTTCATGCGTCGGATGGGGGATCTCGGGTTTCAGTACTCCGGGCAGGGCGAGCCCTACTTCACGAACGAGAAGAACGTGAAGATGTACCACCTCTTGTTCTTCTCGAAGCACCCCGCAGGCTTAGCCCTATGGCGCGGTGTGACGAGGATTGAGGCGAGCGGTCAGCGCCGGTTTCTCTTCTGAGGAGATGCGCTCGGGGCGGGGCCCCTCTATAGCTGACCGCCAGATCCGGCCTCGGCGGTGTCATAATTGGCGGGCGCCATGGCGAAGCTTGAGGATCTCACGCCGGGTACTTGGATCAAGGGCGTGCTCCCTGACGCGCTCGTCATCGTCATCGATGCCAAGTGGCACGGCTCCTCGGTGGTGGAACTGACCTATAAGGACTCTGCCGGCCGGCTCGGCACCGAGCTCCTGTATCGGGACCGAGAGCCGGCGCTCGACGTCGCTGCTGCTGGTCGTCCGTGGAGCTTCGACGGCGATGGGGCCCGGTTCCGGCTCGTCTCCGAAGCGCATCGTATCCGGCTCGCTCATCTCTTCGATCCAGTGCTTGCAGTCCACACGTCGTTGGTCGAGCCACTGCCGCACCAGATTACCGCGGTCTACGACGCCATGCTCCCGCGTCAGCCCTTGCGCTTCCTGCTGGCCGACGACCCTGGCGCCGGAAAGACGATCATGGCCGGACTCCTGATGAAGGAGCTGATCGCGCGGGGCGACCTGCAGCGCTGCCTCGTGGTGTGCCCGGGGGCCCTGGCTGAGCAGTGGCAGGACGAACTGTACCGCCGCTTCCATCTGCCCTTCGAGATCCTCACCAACGACAAGCTGGAAGCCGCCCGGACGGGCAACTGGTTCCTCGAAACGAATCTGGTCATTGCCCGCCTCGACAAGCTCTCCCGCAATGAGGACGTGCAGGAAAAACTGAAAGCGCCGGACTGCCGCTGGGATCTCATCGTCTGCGACGAGGCGCACAAGATGTCGGCCACCTTCTTCGGCGGCGAGATCAAGTACACCAAGCGCTACAGGCTCGGCCAGCTCCTCTCGACGCTCACTCGGCACTTCCTCCTGATGACCGCCACGCCGCACAACGGCAAGGAAGAGGACTTCCAGCTCTTCATGGCGCTGCTGGACGGCGACCGCTTCGAGGGCCGCTTCCGCGATGGGGTCCACGTGGCGGATGTCTCGGACCTGATGCGGCGGATGGTCAAGGAGACCCTCCTCAAGTTCGATGCGACGCCGCTCTTCCCCGAGCGCATTGCCTATACCGTTCCCTACAAACTGTCCGATGCCGAGGCCCAGCTCTACAAGGCGGTCACCGACTACGTGCGTGAGGAGTTCAACCGAGCCGAATCCCTCCAGAACGACAAGCGGGCGGGCACCGTTGGCTTCGCGCTCACGATCCTCCAGCGCCGCTTGGCGTCGTCGCCGGAGGCGATCTACCAGTCGCTGCGCCGTCGCCGCGAGCGCCTGGAAAGCCGGCTGCGCGAGCTGGAACTGCTCCAGCGCGGCGGCGAGATAGCGCCTGTCCTCGCCGCGACAGTGCCGACACTCGACCCCGAAGACGTCGAGGACCTCGAGGACGCGCCCGACGACGAGATCGCGGCCGCCGAGGAGGAAATCCTCGATCAGGCCACCGCGGCACGAACGATCGCCGAGTTGAAGGCGGAGATCGGGGCGCTCAATCGTCTCGAGTCTCTGGCACTCGCGGTGCGGCGCAGCGGCGAAGACAGGAAGTGGCGCGAGCTGGCAAGCCTGCTCGGCGTAATCTTCACGTCGGCGGCCATCGCCGGCCGCGTGGCCGAGGCCGCCCCTCCCCCGTACGGCGCGGGAGCGATTCCGCCACCCATGCCCTCACCGCGGCAGAAGCTCGTCCTTTTCACCGAGCACCGCGACACGCTGAATTACCTGGAGAGCCGCATCACCACGCTCCTCGGCCGCAAAGAGGCGGTCGTCATCATCCACGGCGGCATGGGCCGTGAGGAGCGGACGAAGGCGCAGGAGTCGTTCAGGCACGACCCCGAGGTGCAGGTGCTGCTCGCGACGGACGCGGCGGGCGAAGGCATCAACCTTCAGCGCGCGCACCTCATGGTGAACTACGACCTGCCGTGGAACCCCAACCGCATCGAGCAGCGCTTCGGGCGTATCCACCGCATCGGCCAGACCGAGGTCTGTCATCTGTGGAACCTCGTCGCCGACGAAACCCGCGAGGGTGATGTCTACCGCACGCTGCTGGAGAAGTTGGAAGAGGCGCGCAGAGCGCTGGGCGGCCAGGTCTTCGACGTGCTGGGTAAGATGCAGTTCGAGGGCAAGGCGCTGCGTGACCTGCTGATCCAGGCGATCCGCTACGGCGAACAGCCGGAAGTGCGCGCTCGCCTGACGCAGGTCGTGGCCAACGCCTTCGACCGGAGCCAGCTCCAGGATCTCCTCGAAGAGCGCGCGCTGGCGCACGACGCCATGGACGCGAGCCGCGTCTACCGCGTCCGCGAGGAGATGGAGCGGGCGGAGGCTCGGCGCCTCCAGCCCCACTACATCGAATCCTTCTTCTTGGAAGCGTTTCAGCGATTGGGCGGCACGACCAAGCAACGGGAGCCGCGCCGCTACGAAGTCACGCATGTGCCCGCGCAGGTGCGCAACCGCGACCGCTTGATCGGCATCGGGGAGCCCGTGCTGCCGCGCTACGAACGCATCGCGTTCGAGAAGTCGCTTGTTGCGCCCCAGGGCCAGTCGCTCGCCGCGTTCGTGTGCCCCGGGCATCCGCTGCTCGACGCCACCATCGATCTCACGCTGGAGCGTGACCGCGACCTGCTGCGGCGGGGCGCGGTGCTGGTGGACGAGCGCGACCCCGGTACGGAGCCGCGCGTGCTTTTCTACCTGGAGCACGGCATCCAGGACGCGAACCTGATCCGCTCGGGCGAGCGACGCATCGTCTCCAGGCGCATGCTCTACGTGGAGCTCGATGCGGCCGACGCCGCGCGACACTTGCAGTACGCGCCCTATCTCGACTACCGGCCGCTCACGGCCGACGAGCCGGGTATCGACGCGATCCTCGCCCGTCCCGAGTGCGCGTGGATCAGCCGCGATCTGGAGCAAAAGGCGCAGGGCTACGCCGTTGCGCACGTCGTGCCCGAGCACCTGGCGGAGGTCCGCGCACGCAAGCTTGATCTGATCGCCAGGACGGAAGCGGCGGTGAAGGAGCGGCTCACCAAGGAGATCAGCTACTGGGACCACCGTGCCGAGCAGCTCAAACTGCAGGAGCAGGCGGGCAAGCCGAACGCCCGGCTCAACTCCGGCGAAGCCCGCAAGCGCGCGGACGCGCTCCAGGCGCGCCTCGAGAAACGCATGGAGGAGCTGAAGCTGGAGCGGCAAATCTCGCCCCTGCCTCCGGTGATCCTCGGCGGCGTGCTGGTGGTACCGCAGGGGTTGATCGCTAGGATGACCGGCTGTCCGGTGCCAGCTTTTGTGGCTTCGCCCGACACGCAGGCCGCCGCGGCGCGGGCGCGTGCGATCGTGATGGAGATCGAGCGCGGCCTCGGTTTCGACCCGACCGACCGCGAGACCGAGAAGCTCGGGTACGACATCGAGAGCCGCGTGCCCGGGACGGGGAAGCTGCGGTTCATCGAGGTGAAGGGACGAGTGTCGGGCGCGGCGACGATCACCGTGACCAAGAACGAGATCCTCTACTCGCTGAACAAGCCGGAAGACTTCATCCTGGGGATCGTGGAGTTCCTCGATGATGACTTGCACCGTGTGCACTATGTGCGCACGCCGTTCCAACGCGAGCCGGACTTCGGGGTGACGAGCGTGAACTACGACTTCGCGGAGCTGGTCGCGCGCGGCGCGGCGCCTCGGTGACGACCCTCCGCCTTCGGCAACGTCATCGAACTGCCGAAGAAGGCTCGCGCGGGCCGGGACTCGGGGTGACGAGCTTCAACTACGATCTACGTGGACGACTCGTTCACACAGAGGAGCCGGGATGAGCGAAGTAGCTGGTACAAATGCCGGCATGAAGTTTCTGTCGGCAATGACCGGTAACGAATGGGTAACCTGTGTGGCGCCCGAGGGCCCCGATGATGAGGCGCGAGCGCAGGCGGAGAACCATCGCCAAAGACTTGATCAATTGCTTACCGAAGTGCTTCTCTCCGAGAACCTCGTCGTTCTTGCTGGCCTCGGAACTACCCTATGCCTCAATAAGGCGGATGGCCCAAGAGTCGCGCCGGACATGAGCGATCTTTGGGGAGCGGCAGCGCAGAAGGCCGGGACTCAGTTTGAGGCGCTGAAGGCTAAAGTCAGATATTCGACTCCAACAGCCGGCGAGAACATTGAAACGCTTCTGTCGCAGTGCCAACTATCGCAAGCTCTCCACCCAGCACCGGAAATCGCGCAGTTCATCGCTGATAGCGAGGCCCTCATAGTCGAAAAGTGTCGCTTCGTGAAGGAAACGACGGATCTCGAGATTCACGAGACATTCTTGCGCAAGGTTGCGAGGCGACCCACGCGACAGCCACGCACCAAGCTTTTCACGACGAACTACGATCTCTGTGTCGAGACCGCAGCGAGCCATACCCGCTTTATTGTCGTTGATGGGTTCTCCCACACCCAGCCCCAGGAGTTCGACGGGAGTTACTTCGCCTACGACTTTGTCCGCCGCGAGCAGGACCGCGAGATACCGGACTACATCCCGAACGTCTTTCACCTATACAAGATCCACGGCTCGGTTGACTGGGAACTCCGTGACTCGCAAATAGTGAAGACACCACTCCCGGTGAAGCCTCTCATCATCTATCCTCGGCACAGCAAGTTCGAGGCGTCGTACGACCAGCCATTTATTGAGATGATGTCGCGATTCCAGGTTGCTCTGCGGCAGCCAAATTCTGGATTGCTGCTGCTTGGAGTCGGGTTCAACGACCCACATATCTGGCAGCCAGTTATGTCTGCGCTCCGGTCAAACGTGAGCTTGAAGGCGATTGTAGTTGATCCTGTGCTTCACCGCTCGTCCAGGGAGCCCGTGAAGCAGATGGAGAAACTCATCCGAGCGGGTGACACACGGCTGGTTCTGCTCGCAGCGGGCTTCGAAAATGTAGTGCCGATTCTTCCAGATCTGGTTGCCGCGACCGAAGACGAACGACACCGAGAGAGGCTTCGTGCGCCAGGCGCAACCAGATGAGTGAGGCGCTACCAGTCTACCCGTTCGATCCGCAAAGGTGTATCGGGTCGATATCTGAGGTGGGGCCATCATCGACGAAGGCCAACCTGCCGAAGGCCGCTTCTCCGGAGGGGCAGTGGCTTCATGGTCATCGGCTGGGTGCCGGAGAGGTTGGCGAATTTGTGATTGTGGAGTGCCGCGATGTAGGTATCTTCGGAAGAATCATCAATGTGCGTTTGCCCGAGCGAGAACGCCTTAGCGTAGAGCCAGAGCTTGGCTCTAGCCGAGAAGCGCACCCATTAGGCACGATTCAACTCCTCACGACGGTTCTGTTGAAGACGGGAGAAGTTGTCGGAGGCATCTCTCAATACCCACGCCTGGGGAGCAAGGTGTACGCTGCCCATCCACTTCTCGTGAAATGGATGGCGGAGGCGACGCAGCGTACCGAGCGAAACCCGTCACCGCTTGTTCTCGCTGTCGCCTATCTTCCATCCGCACCCGATACCCTCGTGAACATCACGCCCGAACGAATCTTCGGCCGTCATTGTGCGATCTTGGGCGCGACGGGTGGGGGTAAGAGCTGGACCGTAGGACGTTTGATCGAGCAGGTCGTGCGCTATAAGGCTAAAGTCGTTCTATTTGACGCCACTGGCGAATTTCATACTCTCGACCGCGGGGTTCTGCATGTCCACCTCGGCACGGGCCCAACGCAACCGGCATCGTCCACCGAAGTAGTCGTTCCATACACGGAATTGACCGAGATGGATCTGTTCGCCTTGTTCAAGCCCAGTGGCCAGACCCAGGCACCGAAACTTCGCGCTGCCATGAAGAGCTTGAAACTGGCGAAGCTTGTCGGAACGCCCATTGCGCAAAATGGTGTTATCGCGAAGGCTCGTAAGAAGAAGGCCCCATACGAGCAGGCATACGCACAGCACGCGCAGGCTATCGAAGGTGCTCGCGCGGACTTCGATGTGATGAGGCTTAGTGAGCAGATCATGGAGGAATGTGTGTACCTCTCCGGAGGCTCCCAGTCTGCTCAAGACTTTACTGTGTGGGGGAACACAAATGAGGCGGAGAAGAGCTACTGCGTGACCCTGATAACACGAGTCGAAGACATGCTGCAGGCGCCCGAGTTATCCTGCGTTTTCCGCCCCGCCGGCAAGGAATCGCTGGCGGCCAAGCTTGATGAGTTCTTGGCTGACGCGGACAAACCCGTGCTTCGCGTTTCTCTCAAGTACCTGCCTTTCGCTCACAACGCGCGCGAGATCGTCGCGAATGCGATAGGTAGACACCTGTTGGCCCTCGCAAGAGGTGGACGATTTAGGGCGCAGCCCATGCTTGTGTTTCTGGACGAGGCTCACCAATTTCTAGATAAGGCGCTGGGGGACGAAAACACTAGGTATGTACTGGACTCCTTCGAATTGATTGCTAAGGAGGGTCGGAAGTTCGCCCTGAACATCTGCATCGCCACACAGCGTCCGCGCGATATCCCCGAGGGTGTACTGAGTCAAATGGGCACCCTGATTGTCCACCGTCTGATTAACGACAAAGATCGTGAGGTAGTAGAACGTGCCTCTGGGGATATCGACCGGTCAGCGGCGGCCTTCCTCCCGACGCTTGCCCCCGGGCAGGCGGTCATCATCGGTGTTGATTTCTCAATCCCCCTCACGATTCAGGTGTCACCTCCAGATCAGAAACCTGACTCACGTGGTCCCGACTATCAGAAAGGTTGGAGCCACTCCGCCGGTGAGAGTGCCACTTCGGCGGTTGCGGCAGAGGCATCGCCCGAGGCCGTCAAAGGAACATCTGCGGAATGACTGTTACCGCAAAGAAGAAGCTGATCGAGGTCGCACTGCCACTGGAGGCAATCAACAAGGCGTCGGCGCGGGAGAAGTCCATCCGGCACGGCCACCCGAGCACGCTGCACCTATGGTGGGCGCGGCGGCCGCTGGCGGCGGCGCGGGCGGTGATCTTCGCGCAGATGGTGGACGACCCATCGAGCCATCCGGACATCTTCAGGACCGAGAAGGCGCAGGAGAGGGAGCGCCAGCGGCTGTTCCGCATCATCGAGGACCTCGTGCTGTGGGAGAACACCACGAACGAGACGGTGCTTCAGCGAGCGCGTGACGAGATCTGGCAGAGCTGGCGCGCGGCCTGCGCCGAGAACGTTGACCACCCGCGCGCGCACGAGCTGTTCGACCGGCACAAGCTGCCTGCCTTCCACGATCCCTTCGCCGGCGGCGGGGCGCTGCCGCTGGAGGCGCAGCGGCTCGGGCTCGAAGCCTACGCTAGTGACCTAAACCCGGTGGCGGTGCTCATCAACAAGGCGATGATCGAGATCCCGCCCAAGTTCGCGGGGAAGCCGCCGGTGAACCCGTCGTCGCGCAAGGACAAGGACCTGTTCAAGCGGGAGTGGCGCGCCGCGCAAGGGCTGGCCGAGGACGTTCGCTATTACGGCAAGTGGATGCGCGACGAGGCCGAGAGGCGCATTGGCCACCTCTACCCGAAGGTTGAGGTCACGGCGGAGATGGCGAAGGTGCGGCCGGATCTGAAGCCGCGGGTGGGCAAGAAGTTCACCGTGATCGCCTGGCTCTGGGCGCGCACGGTGAAGAGTCCGAACCCGGCCTTCGCGCAGGTGGATGTGCCGCTCGCCTCCACCTTTATGCTGTCCACGAAGCCGGGCAAGGAGGCCTACGTCGAGCCGGTGATCGAGGGCGACGGCTACCGCTTCACGGTGAAGATGGGGAAGCCGAGGGACGCCGAGGCGGCGAAGAACGGCACGAAGCTGTCGCGCGGGGCGAACTTCCAGTGCGTAATGTCGGGGACGCCGATTGCGGGCGACTACATCAAGGCCGAGGGAAAGGCCGCGCGCATGGGCGCCCGCATGATGGCGGTTGTTGCAGAGGGCGAACGAGGGCGCATGTACCTGCCGCCGACGCCGGAGATGGAGGAAGTTGCGTCCAAGGCGAAGCCGGGATGGAAGCCGGATGTCGAGTTCTTCCAGCAAGCACTCGGCTTCCGCGTCGGCAACTACGGCATGGCGAAGTGGAGCGACCTTTTCACGGACCGACAGCTCGTTGTGCTGACTGCTTTCTCAGATCTCGCACAAGAGGCGCATGAGCAGGTAAGGCGCGACGCGTTGGCGGCCGGCATGCCAAACGACCGCCTCGGCCTCGATGCTGGTGGCACCCAAGCGACTGCCTACGCGGATGCAGTAGCGGTGTACTTGTCGTGTGCAGTGGACAGGGTCATTGAGCGGCATTCATCCCTTACCGCCTGGGATTCAAGTCCGACAAAGCTGCAGCTCGGGCATACCTTCGTGCGGCAAGCGGTTCAAATGACCTGGGACTATGCTGAAGGTAATCCATTCTGCACTTCGTCTGGCACGTGGTCGCCCAGTATCGAATGGGTCGCCAAAGCGCTCGCATTCTTGCCCTCCGCGCCACCAAGCGTCGCGTTTCAGGCAAACGCGTCGATCCAAAACGACTCCGATGGTCGGATTGTCTCTACCGATCCGCCCTACTACGATAATGTCGGCTACGCTGACCTCTCAGACTTCTTCTACGTCTGGATGCGCCGCGTACTGAAGTCGGTATTCCCCGAACTATTCGCTACGGTTACGGTGCCCAAGGCGGAGGAGTTAGTCGCCACACCGTACCGGCATGGAGGTAAAGAGCCGGCCGAGAAGTTCTTCCTCGACGGCATGACGCAGGCGATGCGTCGTCTCGCAGAACAGGCGCACCCGGTAGTCCCAGTGACGATCTACTACGCCTTCAAGCAGTCCGAGAGCAATGGCGACGAGGGCACCGCGAGCACTGGGTGGGAGACGTTCCTTGAAGCAGTGATTCGCGCCGGGTTCGCAACTACCGGGACATGGCCGATAAGGACCGAGCTGAGCAATCGCCTGCGCGGCATGAACTCCAATGCTCTCGCCTCCAGCGTCGTGATTGTCTGTCGCCCACGATCTCGCAATGCGCCCACCACAACGCGCCGTGAGTTCCTCACGGCGCTCAAGGCTGAACTGCCCGCGGCGCTTCTCCACCTCCAGCGCGGTAATATCGCGCCGGTGGACTTGGCGCAGGCGGCCATCGGGCCTGGTATGGCGGTCTACACTCGCTACGCGAAGGTGCTCGATGCCGAGGGCAAGCCGGTCTCGGTGCGAGAGGCGCTCGCGCTCATCAACCAGACACTCGACGAGGTGCTGGCCGAACAGGAGGGCGACTTCGACGCCGACAGCCGCTGGGCGCTCGCGTGGTTCGAGCAGTCAGGCTTCTCCGAGGGCGAGTACGGCGTCGCCGAGACGCTCTCCAAGGCGAAGAACACGAGCGTCGGCGGCATGGTGGACGCGCACGTCGTCGTCTCGAAGGGCGGTAAGGTGCGCCTTCTCAAGCCGAACGAGCTGCCTGCGAACTGGGACCCCGCTACCGACCCGCGCCTCACGGCGTGGGAGGTAGTCCACCATCTGATTCGCGCGCTGGAGGCAGACGGCGAGAGCGCGTCGGCGGAGCTTGTCGGCAAGCTCGGCAGCAAGGCTGAAGTCGCCCGCCAACTGGCCTACCGGCTCTACACGATCTGCGAGCGGAAGAAGCGCGCCGCCGAGGCGCTGTCGTACAACGGTCTCGTCCAGAGTTGGCCGGAGATCACGCGCCTCGCGCGCGAGGGCGGCAAGCCACGCGCCGAGCAAAGCGGCCTCTTCCGCGAGGGGTAGGGGGCCAGGATGCCCATCGTGAAGCGACTTGTTTGCCTCGCCAACTCCCGAAAGCTGTCGGGGCGTTGTGTCGCCGGCAAGGAACTGATCGACGGAGTCGGCGGACAGTGGGTTCGTCCGGTTAGCGATAGACCCAAAGAGGAGGTTTCTGAGGACGAACGTCAGTACGAGGATGGTAGTGATCCTCGAGTGCTCGACATTATCGACGTACCTCTCAAGGACCCCCGTCCCAAGTCGTATCAGTCGGAGAACTGGCTGCTGGATCCTGAGTACTATTGGAAGCGTGCAGGGCGCGTCACCTGGGACGCCCTTGAGCAACTGACGGAGGATCCGCCCACGCTGTGGCTGAATAGGTCCAGCACCTCGGCTGGTCGAAACGATCGCGTCGCCCTCGCAGACGCCGAGCAACTTACCGGATCGCTATTCCTGCTGCACATCGGAGCGTTAAAGTTGCGGGTGTTTGCGCCGGGCGCGGCCTTCGGTAACCTGAAGCGTCGAGTCCAAGCGATGTTCGCGCATCGGGGTGCGAGCTACTTGCTGTGGGTCACGGATCCCCTCGTGGCGCGGAACTACCTGGCCCTTGGTGATGGCTCCCACCAGATCGGTGAGTGCTGCGTGACAATTAGCCTCGGTGAGCCCCACGAGGGATACTGCTACAAGTTGGTTGCGGCCCTCATCACGCCAGATTCGGCAACCTAGAGGCGAGTGCATGACGAATGCTGCCGTGCTGACGATCGGCCACTCGAACCACTCGCTCGTGCGGTTTATAGAACTACTGCGCACGCAGGCCGTAACGGCTGTGGCTGATGTCCGCTCGCAGCCATACAGTCGGCTCCATCCCGACTTCAACCGGGAGTCCCTTGCGGAGGCACTCAAGAATCACAGTATTGCCTACGTCTTCCTTGGACGCGAGCTTGGGGCCCGCTCCGAGGATCCCACGTGCTACGAGAATGGCCGCGTTCAGTATGGAAGGCTTGCGGGAAGCCCGTTGTTCAAAGCGGGCTTGCAGCGCGTGATCGAGGGTGCAAAAGCGCACCGCCTAGCGTTGCTCTGTGCGGAGAAGGAGCCTCTGGCCTGCCACCGCACGCTCCTGGTCAGCCGTGCGCTCGAAGCCGCCGGCGTAACTGTCGCCCACATCCACGCAGACGGCGGTCTGGAGTCGCATTCAGACGCCATGACGCGGCTGCTTCGATTGCTCGGCATGCCCGATGCCGATCTGTTCCGCTCCAAAGAACAGTTGATCGCGGACGCCTGCGCTGCCCAGGAGCAGCGGATCGCCTACGTCGACGAGAAGATGCGCGTGGGAATGGACTGAGGAAGGGAATGCGGATCTTCACCATCGGCTTCACCAAGAAGTCGGCGGAGGCCTTCTTTTCCGGGCTCCGCAAGTCGGGCGCCAAGCGACTTGTGGACGTGCGCCTCAACAACGTCTCGCAGCTTGCGGGATTTGCCAAGAAGAACGATCTCGAGTACTTCCTGCGGGAGATCTGTGGCATGGAGTACGTGCATGCGCCGGCTCTCGCACCGACGCAGGAGATGCTCGACGGCTACAAGAAGCACAAAGGTGAGTGGTCAGTCTACGAACGCGAGTTTCTGGATCTCATGAGACGCCGGGAGATCGAGCGAACGGTTCGGAAAGAGGTCGTGTCGGAGGGATGTCTCCTCTGCAGCGAAGACACACCTCGTCATTGCCACAGGCGTCTCGTTGCCGAGTACCTGAGGGAGCACTGGGGCGACGTGGAGATCATCCACCTTACCTGAGTCCGGGAGCGGGGCGGTCGCAGCACGCGACCAGCACGCATCTGAGGAGTGAGGAATGACCAACCACGAACGCGTCGGCAAGGCGCTGGAGCTCTTGAAGAGCGGCCTCGGGCCCTTCGTCGAACGCGAGTTTAAGAACGCGTACCAGGATCGCGCCGCCGCCGAGGCGGGCAGGTTCATGGGCGAGGATCGCCTGAACGCGAAGCGGCCGGTGGCAGACTGGGACGTAGCCGCGCTCCTGAAGCTCATGTGGGACTCGTGGAACGACGTCTTCCGCAAGACGCTCGGGCCTGCCGAGCGTAGCCTCCTGAGCGAGTTGCGCGACCACCGCAACAAGTGGGCGCACCAGCAGGCCTTCTCCGGCGACGATGCCTACCGCGCGCTCGACTCGGCGGGGCGACTCCTCACCGCCGTCTCGGCGCCGCAGTCCGACGAGATCGAGAAGGTGAAGATGGAACTCCTGCGCCTGCGCTTTGATGAGCAGGTGCGCGGTGAGAAGCGCAAGAGCGCGGGCACGGCCATCGAAAGCACGGCAGCCAGCAACCTCAAGCCGTGGCGCGAAGTGGTGACGCCGCACAAGGACGTGGCGAGCGGCCGCTACCAGCAGGCCGAGTTCGCGGCGGACTTGTGGCAGGTGCATCTCGGTGAGGGCACGGACGAATACCGGAACCCGGTCGAGTTTTTCCGCCGCACCTATCTCACCGAGAGCCTGAAGCGCATGCTGGTGGGCGCTGTGCGGCGTCTCGCCGGCCAGGGCGGCGACCCGGTGGTGCAGCTCCAGACCAACTTCGGCGGGGGCAAAACGCACTCGATGCTGGCGCTGTATCACCTGTTCTCAGGTACGGCACTGGGCGAGCTTGCCGGCGTCGACGCCGTGATGCAGGAGGCCGGGGCGAAGACGCTGCCCACCGCGCGCCGCGTCGTGCTGGTGGGTAACAAGATCTCGCCCGGCAACCCGGTCACCAAGCCCGACGGCACGGTGGTGCGCACCCTGTGGGGTGAGCTGGCCTGGCAGCTCGGCGGCAAGAAGGCGTTTGCGCGGCTCAAGGCCGACGACGAGAAGGCGACCAGCCCGGGCGACGTGCTGCGCGAGTTGTTCAAGGAGTACGGCCCGTGCGTGGTTCTGATCGACGAGTGGGTGGCCTACGCGCGCCAGCTCCACGATCAGAGCGACCTGCCGGCGGGCGGCTTCGAGACGCAGTTCACCTTCGCGCAGGCGCTCACCGAATCGGCGAAGCTTGCGAAGAACTGCCTGCTGGTGATCAGCCTTCCCGCCTCGGACGCCGAGCCTTCACCCCACACCCAGGCGAATGACGTCGAGGTGGGCGGCCAGCGTGGACGCGAGGCGCTCGACCGCCTGCGCAACGTCGTCGGGCGCGTCGAGTCCTCGTGGCGGCCGGCGAGCGCCGAGGAAGGGTTCGAGATCGTGCGGCGGCGCCTCTTCGAGCCGCTGGCCGACCCGGCGCAGTTCAAGGATCGCGATGTGGTGGCGCGGGCCTTCGCTGACTTCTACCGCACGCAGCACCAGGAGTTTCCGCCCGAGTGCCGCGCCGCCGACTACGAGAAGCGGATCAAGGCGGCGTACCCGATCCACCCGGAGATCTTCGACCGGCTCTACACCGACTGGTCGACGCTGGTGAAGTTCCAGCGCACGCGCGGCGTGCTGCGTCTGATGGCGGCGGTGATCCACAGCCTGTGGGAGAAGGGGGACAGGAACCCCCTCATCCTGCCGGCGAACATCTCGATCGACGATCCGCGCGTGCAGTTCGAGCTGACGCGCTACCTTTCGGACAACTGGGTGCCGGTCATCGAGAAGGACGTGGACGGCCCGAACTCGCTTCCCCTGCGCATCGATGGTGAGATGGCCGGGACCCTCGGCAGGTTCGCGGCGTGCCGGCGCGTGGCGCGCGCGATCTACCTGGGTTCGGCGCCGACAGCCGCCGCAGCCCACCGCGGCCTTGAGGACCGGCAAGTGAAGCTCGGCTGCGTGATGCCGGGCGAGTCGCCGGCGGTCTTCGGCGATGCGCTGCGCCGGCTGGCGGCTGCGGCCACGTATCTCTATCAGGACGGGCCGCGCTACTGGTACTCGACGCAGCCCACGGTGACGAAGCTCGCCGAGGATCGCGGCGAGCAGCTCAGGCGCGATCCGGACAAGATCGTGCAGGAGATCGACGCGCGCCTGCGTGCCGACCTGCGCAAGACCGGCGACTTCAGCCGCATCCACCCGCTGCCGCACACCGGTCAGGACGTGCCCGACGATCTCGACGCGCGGCTCGTCGTGCTCAGGATCGACCATCCCTACAGCAAGGAGCCAGGAAGCACGGCTGACACCGCCGCCAAGGCGATCCTCCAGTCGCGAGGCAACACACCGCGCCTCTACCGCAACACGCTGGTCTTCCTCGCCGCCGACAAGACACGGCTGCAGGACCTCGACGAGGCGGTGCGGCGGTACCTCGCGTGGGAGTCGATCCTGGCCGAAAAAGAGACGCTTGATCTCTCACCGCACCAGGTGAAGCAGGCGGAGACTCAGCGGAACGCCGCCGACAGTGCGGTGACGGCGCGGCTGCCGGAGACGTACCAGTGGCTGCTCGTGCCTGTGCAGAGCTTGCCGCAGTCGGCGGTCGAGTGGCAGGCACTCCGGCTCTCGGGGCAGGATGCGCTCGCCGTGCGCGCGAGCAAGAAGCTGCGGAGCGACGAGCTGCTGGTGACCAGCTTGGCCGGCACGCCGCTGCGGATGGCCCTTGACCGCGTGCCCCTCTGGCGTGGCGACCATGTGCCGATCAAGCAGCTCGCCGAGGACTTCGCCCGCTATCTCTACCTGCCGCGACTCAAGGACTCGTCGGTGTTACTCGGCGCCGTCTGCGATGGCGTCTCGCTCCTCACGTGGGAGCAGGACGCCTTCGCCTTCGCCGACAGCTTTGACGAAGGGGCGGGCCGCTACCGCGGTCTGCGCGGTGGGCAAAACATCACCCTCGCGGACGCCGATGCGCCCGGACTGCTCGTGAAGCCGGACGTCGCGCGGCGACAGCTCGATGCCGAGAGCGTTAAGCCGTCCGCTGGTGTGGGGCCCGCCGGGCCTGGCGTCGGAGGCGAAGGAACGACGCCGACAGGAGCGGGCGCTGGCCCGACTGGAGCACCTGCGCCTGTGGCGGCGCAGCCCAAGCGCTTCCACGGTACCGTCACCCTGGATCCCGCCCGCGTGGGCCGCGACGCCAGCCGCATCGCCGACGAGGTAATCGCGCATCTCTCGGGCCTCGTCGGCGCGAAGGTCAAGGTCACGTTAGAGGTGGAGGCTGAGATCCCTTCCGGTGCGCCAGATCACGTCGTGCGCACCGTCACCGAGAACAGCCGGACTTTGAAGTTCACGAGCCAGGGGTTCGAGAAGGAGTGAGTGGGACTTCTTGGAGACGTAACAGCTTACAGCGCGCGACCCCAGATCATCGCCAAATTCTCTAGGAGCGGCAAAGGGAACGACGCGGCCCAGGCATCCCGCAGTCGAAAGGCGTCGCGTTCAAGCCGCTCGAACACCATGAGCGCCTCCGGCTGGAATATGAGCGGATTGCATCGGTCGTCATCGCGATAGGCCTCGAAAAGTTCATCGAGCTTCTGCCGGTTCCTGGCAACGAAACTCCGTATCAGCTCGCCGAACTCCTTCCGCTCGCGAGCATCGTAGAGTCCTTCGAGTACTGGAATGATGTCGAGCGACAGCTCCCGGTCATAGGGGCGAGCCACAAACTGGTAGAAATGTTGCTCTATCTCTGCCAACACTCCGGCTTCCGGTGCTCCAGGCAGCATCTCAATTGCCTTTCGGGCGTCCTGCACGGTCTCATCGAACAACTCGATCAACGCCATCAACCGGTAGATCCGCCGCTTAATTTCAATCGGAGTGTCTCGCGCCGGCTTGTAGAGAAGGCGATGCGACACATCGGCCCAGCAGTTCTGTGCTCGGGTGTGTATCTGTACTTCCGCGATCAGACCCCGCCACTCAGCGCGCGCGACATCACCATCGTGGAGCGATACATCGAAGTGGACACCGAGATAACCCAGCTCGTGGTAATCAAGCCCGAGCGTCTTGTTCTCATATCGTTCGACAGCAAATCTTGCGCGAATGACTTCCTCCACGACTGGAACGTCGTCGACGAACGTCACGACAACGCGAATCCCGGCTTTGTCGTGAATCTCTTCGTACGGCGCGCCGTATGATTTTCCTCAACACCTTCTTGAGAAGGCTGGCGACCTCCTTCGGTCTCGCATCAACCGAGCACGGTAGCCCGCGCCGCTGGAGGTCGGTTTTCAGGAGCGTGCGAATATGATCGCCGAGAGCTCCATAGACGGGGCGGTCAGCGATCCA
Organism: Methylomirabilia bacterium; assembly: GCA_041490825.1. Lineage (GTDB taxonomy): Bacteria > Methylomirabilota > Methylomirabilia > Rokubacteriales > CSP1-6 > JBGPTW01. The sequence continues at coordinate 32,841 of JBGPTW010000002.1, forward strand.
GCGTTCACGGATCGGTTCGAGGTCGATCATCGCTTGCCGTGAACGCGATCCAATCGGTCTTCAATCTGAACTCGTGTCCGTCCATCGTCGAGCTCAGACATCTGGACATGATCGCGGAATGACTCCGGTGAGCCCAGGACCGCCAGCCCGCTAGAGGAGTCGAGCTGAAGGCGCTGAATCTGACCCGCGATGAGCGTCGTGTCCTTCTGAACTACCGTCGTTGAGACATCCTTCGTTTCGAGAAACGTGATGTAACGCTGGCGATCATCGAGTTCGAGATGGCGCTGAGCAAAATCGCGAGGCCGTAGTAGGGTGGCGGTATCGTTCAGCTCGGCGAGCAGGGCGATGTTGTAGCGGGCCTTGAGGATGGGATCATTCACCTGCGCGTTGATGAAGTCCTCGGTCGCATTGAAGAAGCGCTTGGTACTCACGTCGGGCGCCTCCAAGAGCGTGCACCCGAGGAACCGCTTCAGAAAGAAGTCAGCGACCTCGGTCTTTGGCAGGTAGCCGCGCTGTTTGTCAGAAACGGCCCCCGCGATGGTGTCACCGTCTCCATCGGGCTTGATGAAGAGGCCGATCTTGAAGACCTTCGTCTTTGCGTTTAACATCAAGTCGCGCAGGTGTTCGATATTGAAGGTCCGCTTCTCCTCGACGCGGGCCTGTTCGACTCGTACGCCTTCCTCCTTCTCAACCTTCAGAATTGCGAGGGCGCGCCGGCCCCCCACCGCAACGCGTGCCACAATGACGAGGCCCGGGGGGTTCACGCCCGTCTGAGTCGCATATAGGTGCTGCGCAATGGCGACCGACTTCTCAACGAAGGAACGACCGTCGCCGAGATACCCGGTAACCAGGCCGGGTACGGGCGAGCCGGAGGTTGCATCGAACGCGACGTCGTATGCAGCTGTTGTCAGGCTGCCTACAATCCGCTCTTTGAAGTAGTTCTTCAGTTCTTGCGTAAGTGGGCTATCGATCTCGCTGAACACTGGCTTCGGCCCGCCGCCGCGCGCAGGACGGGGCGGCACCTCATGAACTATGAGGCGCTCGACGGCCAGTCGCCCGAGATCAATTTTCATGCGCGCGCCACAGCCTTGTGATTTTAGCAGGCCTGTGCGCCACCGGAGAACGGTGATGCTAACCGTCGCCGCCGCGGCCTTCGCCGTGCATGAGGCCGCACGGCCCGTCCGCGTGAACGCGCGCGGCTGAGCAACGCACGCGCGGCGATTCCACACTCGGCGCCGCGGCCAGGTCACATCGCGCCAACGCCACGTGCTGCGGATCGCGGCGGGCCGGGGTGCGGTTCGCCGTCGAGACCTCGTGTCGCGGTTCGGTATCTCGCGCGAGGCCGCGCCCGAGGACTTGGTGGCGCTCGTAAGAGCAGGGCTCCTGAGAAGATCGGGAACAGGAAGAGGCTCGACGTATTCGCCACCATGACGCGCCCACCCCCACCACGGACTGCCCGTTACGGGGAAGGCGCCTGTGACGCTGTACCAGGTGTCGGCGCCGCCGACTGGGCCGGAGAGTTTTGCCCTGGTCGGGGAGGTTCGCCGCGAGGTCCGAAGTTGGCGCGGTGGCGGCGGAACCAAGCCTCTGGCCTTCGGAGCGGCCGGAAGAAGAGTGAGGAACCCCCTGGGCTCGTGTAGAGTCTGACTTCGAAGGACACCATGGCGACCAAGGACCACGTCAGGGCGCTCGTCCAGAGTCACGCCGAGGGCGACGACGAGCGGTTCTACGCGATCGCGATGCAGGTCGCTGCTCAGGCGGCACGTCAGGGGCATACGAGATTCGCCCAGGAACTCCGTGACCTGGTCGATCAGGCGAAGGGTCGCACGAAGAACGCGTCGCCAGGACAACGGACCAGACCGGTGCCTGTCGTTCAGCCGCGAGGTGAACTCGCCGGCCTGTTAACAGCGACCTACCCGAAGACTCGGCTCGGCGACATGGCCCTGGATGACGCGGTGAGGTCCCGAATTGACCGCGTACTCCTCGAGCAGCGCCAACGAGAGCGGATCCACGAGCACGGATTGTCGCCTCTCCGGAAGCTTCTCCTCATCGGCCCACCGGGGACCGGGAAAACGATGACGGCAGCCGCGATGGCGGGCGAGCTTGGGTTGCCGCTGTTCAGCATCCAGCTCGACGGGCTGATCACGAAGTACCTCGGCGAGACGGCCGCCAAGCTGCGACTCATCTTCGACGCGATACAGCAGACTCGGGCGGTGTTCCTCTTTGACGAGTTCGACGCCCTCGGCGGGGAGCGCGCCGCGAGGAATGAGGTTGGCGAGATTCGCCGCGTGCTGAACTCCTTCCTCCAGTTTCTGGAGCAAGACGAGTCAGACAGCATCATCGTCGCGGCCACGAACCACCCGAAGCTGCTGGACCAAGCGCTCTTCCGGCGCTTCGATACGGTCATCGAGTACGTGCTGCCATCGCCAGGAATCGCGGAGAAGATCCTCCGCGGGAGGCTCGCGTTCCTGGGCACGTCACGCATCGAATGGCCGCAGGCCGTCGAGGCCGCCGAGGGCTTGAGCCACGCCGACATCACCCGTGCTTGCGAACACGCGGCGAAGAAGGCGATCCTCGCGCACCGTACAAGGGTCGAGACCGAAGAGGTCACGGAAGCGCTCAAAGAGCGACTGCCTGCGCGCGGATAACTGCCGGGGTCGGTGACCAAATGCCCGCTCGACGTAACCGACGGCACCTTATCGTTCCCACCCCTCCGGCGACGGAGGCGTATACCCCGCATGGTCGGAAGATCAAGCGGCCGTCTTTCCCGGAACCGGCGAACCGACGGAGACACGCCATTGCTCTGCGGACGGCCCTCACGCGAGCTCAGCAAGAGGCGACCAGATCCCGACAGACCGTGGGAATCGCGGTCCACGGAGCCCAACCCGGCTTGTACATTCAGTTCGAGAGCCCGCCCGGCGTGGAGCTGAAGCTTGAATCGTTGGAGGACCGCCGCAAAGGAATCGAGATCGTTGCGGTTCAGATGGTACGCCGGCCGGACGAGCCCGCGATTCAGTTCGCGACGGTTTTTGTTCCCGATGGTGCACTGAAGCACTTCGTCACGAGGTTTGAGCAGTACTCGGAAGAGCGGACCTCGAAAGGTGAGCCGCGACACAAGGACATGGTGGACCGTATCGCTGCCCTGCGCCGAGCGAGCCTCCGCGCACTTTGGACGGACGACCCTGAGGTCTACCCTGCGGCCGGCGAGTCAATCTGGTGGGAGGTCTGGTTACGCCGGCATGACGGTCGGGAGCTCGAGCGGATGCTGGAGTTCGCCAACCTCGTTCACCTCACGGTGGGCGAGCGCCGCCTGGCCTTCGACGACCGGCTCATCGTTCTCGCGCGGGGAACCGAGGAGCAGCTCTCGGGATCGCTCGACGTTTTGAATGACGTTGCCGAGGTCCGCAAGGCCAAGGAGAGCGCTGCGTTCTTCGTCGACGCTGCGCCTGACGAGCAGGCAGCGTGGACCGATGACCTGAAGCGACGGACGATCTTGCCCTCGCCGGAGGCCCCGGCAGTTTGCATTCTGGATAGCGGAGTGAACCGTGGCCACCCGTTGCTCGAAGACGTGATCGGGCCGAACGACGCAATGGCAGTCGACCCAACATGGGGCGCTCACGACGACGGCGGAGGCCCCGATAACATGGGGCACGGCACCGAGATGGCCGGGCTCGCGGCGTACGGTGACCTCGCCGACGTGCTCGCCTCCGGCGCGCCCACCCGCCTGTGGCACTGGGTCGAGTCGGTGAAGATTCTCCCACCTACCGGGGCCAATCCGCCCGAGCTGTACGGCGCCGTGACAGCGCAAGCGGTGAGCCGTCCAGAGGTGAACACGCCGCAACGCCTGCGGGCGTTTTCGCTTGCGGTGACCTCGACCGACAAACGCGATCGCGGTGAGCCGACGTCCTGGTCGGCCGCCATCGACGCCTTGGCGGCTGGCCGCACGTTCGACCCGGCGAGCCACGGATTGGTGTATCTCGATCCCGCCGAAGAGCAGGCGCACCGTCTCTTCGTCGTCAGTGCCGGCAACGTGTCAGCAGATCGGCTCGACGTCGCCCACCTCGACCGCAGCGATGTGGAGCCCGTACACGATCCAGCGCAGGCGTGGAACGCGCTGACCGTAGGCGCATACACCGAGAAGGCAGCCATCACGGATCCCGCGTGGGATGGATGGTCTCCGATCACTCCGCCCGGGGACCTGTCGCCGTGGAGCACGACGTCCGTTGCATTCCAGGATGCGTGGCCAATCAAGCCAGACGTGGTGTTCGAAGGCGGGAACGCCGCCCACGACGGGACCACGATTGACTTTCCGGTCGCTGAGCTTTGCGTGCTGTCGACGTATTACAAACCGACGGAGAGATCGTTCGTCCTGTCCTGCGCCACAAGCGCCGCGACGGCTCAGGTGGCCCACATGGCCGGAGTCATTCGTGCGGAATATCCTGAGTTGTCGCCGGAGACCGTCCGCGCTCTCATTGTTCATTCGGCCGAATGGACGAAGGCGATGCAGGCGCGCCTTCGGGGCGCGGGTGGTAAGCGCGCCCGGGCGAAGCTGGTGCGACGTTACGGCTTCGGTGTTCCGAACCTCGACCACGCCCTGCGGAGTGCCAGCGACGCGCTGACGCTCGTGGTGCAAGCCGAGATCCGGCCCTTTGCCGACGGGAAGATGCGCGAGATGCATCTTCACCAACTGCCGTGGCCGAAGGAGGTGCTCGAAGAACTGGGGCAAACGTTTGTTCGATTGCGCGTGACGCTCTCCTACTTCATCGAGCCGAACCCTGGCCGGCGGGGATGGACCAGGAGACACAGGTACGCGTCACATGGCCTTCGGTTCGAAGTGAAGTCCCCGACCGAAACCATCGACGATTTCCGCAAGAGCTTGAACAAGCGAGCGCTGGAGGAGGAGGAAGGCAAACCGGCCACCGGTGGCGATTCCAGCGGGTGGTTTCTCGGTGAGCAGACCCGCTTCAAGGGCTCGATCCACTCGGATACGTGGAGCGGCACGGCGGTGGACCTCGCTGAGCGCGGCGTGATCGGCGTCTACCCAGTGTCGGGGTGGTGGAAGGACCAGCCCAAGCGAGACAGAAGCCAGCTCGGTGCGCGTTACGCGCTCGTGGTCGGCATCAGCACCGAGGCTCAGGAGGTCGACATCTGGACACCGGTTGCGCAGCAGATCGGCGTGCCGATCCAGGAAACGGTGCTCGAGGTCTGATCGATGGCGGTAGCCGCGTGTGTCGTCTTCGGCAGACGAACCCCCACTCGATCGATTTGGTTCGAGCGTGGTTCCAACTCACCCAAATTCAGTCGGCACAGCACGATGCAGGCCACCTCACCACCCCTCGGAATCTCGCGCGCTTGCATCGCCGTGCATGTCAGTGCGCGGGTCGCCGGGCTCACTGCCAGTCAGAAAGCGAGCGCCCGCTCGAGCGCGCCGGCCTCGACCTCTTCCAGCGCATAGCGGACACGAAGCATGGGAGGCTTCACGCGAAGCCTCCGGCGAAGGTCGATGGGCGTGCCGAGCAACACGACGTCGCATGGCACGGCGTCGATCGTCTTCGCGAGGTCGTCGATCTGGGTCGTGCTGTACCCCATGGCCGGAAGGACGGGGCCGAGCGACGGGAAGGTGGCGAACGTGTCGCGCAGGCTTCCCGAGCACCCGGCGCCCCGCCAGCGGCACGTCACTCTCGAGCTGGACCGGCAAGCGTGTGTCGACGATGCGCGCGGTCGGATTGAGCGCGCGGATTGCCACGCGGGTGGCTTCGATCGCGGCCGCTGGCGCCGTGTCTTCTTTGACGACCACCGCGACATCGGCCATCCGGAGATTCGTTTCGCCCGGATGATAAGTGTCTTCGTCATGATGGCGACAGCCGAGAGCAACTCGAATGCCACGCTCGATTCCAGGAATTTCGCTGGATGAACGGGGAGTCACCGTCCCACCTGGGGCGGAGGTCCCCGGCCCCGGGCCGGTCATCCTGCCCATGTCCCTGAAATGGCGACGCGGCAAGCCTGGCACCGGGGTTGCTCATTGCTCGATGGACCGGAGGCCAAGGCGATGAAGAGAATCCTTCACCCGACTGACTTCTCGGAGTGCGCGCAGAAAGCGCTGGAGGAGGCGACCGCGTTGATCCGCGCCTGCGGCGGGGAGCTGATCCTGCTCCACGTCTCCGTGGAAGCGCCGCTTTATAATGAAGCCATGTTCGGCCTCGCCAAGCCGCAAGCCGTCTACGAAGCGCAGCGAAAGTGGGCGGAAGCCGAGCTCGCCGAACGGGCGGCGAAGCTGACCGCAAGCGGTGTGGCCACCCGTAGCCTCGTGCGCTCCGGTGTGCCGTTCGAGGAGATCGTCGAGGTCGCGCAGAAAGAGGCGTGCGAACTGATCGTCATAGGCACCCACGGCTTCGGCGGCCTCAACCGCTGGCTGCTCGGCAGCGTGGCCGATCGCGTCGTGCGGTTGGCGTCGTGCCCGGTGATGACGGTCAGGATGCCGGCCGCCTGAGATCACGACGATCGTTCCAATGGCCATCGCCAAGTTCCCCATCGTCGTAGGCACGGACGGCTCCTCGACGGCCGGGGCTGCGCTCGCAACCATGCGGATGTTCCCCTGGCCGGAGGGCGCCAAGGTCCACGCTGTCGTGGCCCGGCGCACGCGCGCGACGGCGGGACGGCCTCGCTACGTCGTCATGGCCTTCGACCGGGCGTTTGCGAAGGCCGCGTCCGACGCGCGAGCGCTCCTCTCGCGGCGGTGGCCCGACGTCGGCGTCACCGTGCTCGACAAAAGGCCTGTCGAGGCACTCCTTGCCGAGGCCCGCCGGGTCGGGGCAAAAGCGATCGTCGTCGGCTGGCGCGGTCACGGTCCCATCGGCCGCTTGCTGCTCGGCAGCGTGTCGCGAGGCATCGTGCGGCACGCGACGTGTCCCGTGCTCGTGGTGCGGCAACGGTCGAAGCAGGTCCGGCGGCTGTTGATCGGCATCGACGGATCAGACAACGCGCGTCGGGCCGTTGACCTTGTCACGGCGTTTCCGCCGCCCGCCGGCGCGTCGGTCACGCTCGTGACTGCGCTCGAGCCGATCTCGCTGCCGTCGCGCGCACTGCTCCCGGCTCAGGTGCGCCACAGAGTTGGCCAGGAGCTGATGGCGCTGAAGGCCGAGATGGCCAGCAACGCGAGGCGCGAGCTCGACAACGCTTCCGCGAGACTGCGCGACGCGGGCTGGCGAGTTCGCACGATCCTGTCGTCCGGCACGCCACTGGCCGTGCTCCTGACCGCGGTCCGGCAGACCCAGGCCGATGTCCTGGTGATTGGCGCTCGTGGCTCTACCGGGCTGCAGCGATTCGTCCTTGGCAGCGTCGCCGAAGGCGCGTTGAATCGCTGCGCGATCCCGGTGTTCCTCGTGCGCTGAGCCTCGGCGCCGCCGCGTCCCGCCTCTACCGCTCGAGCACCTGTTCCTGAGGCACCATGATGAGGCGCCCCCACCACTGCTCCGCATCGGCACAGGCGATATCCGGGGCGCTCCGGCTCTCGGTGGGGCCGGCACGCCACGATTGAGGCGGATGAGGGGCAGCCGATGGCGCCCAGGGTCTGGCCAAGCCCGCGAATTCTTCGGCGACGAGCTCGGCATCACCCATGCAGTAGTTCGACGTGTCGCTGAAGATGAGGCTCATGGCCTCGAAGGAGAGAACGATGCGCGTGCTGCTGGCCACCGATGGATCCGACGATGCGCGGACGGCGACCGAATGGCTGAGCGCGTTTCCCCTCGCGCCGTCGACGAAGGCGCTCGTCGTGACGGTGGCTCTACCGCCTCCGTCGGCGCTCGACATTCCCACCGTCCGGGAGTTCAAGCACGAGATGGCCGAAGCCGCTCGCGTCGTGGCCGAGAGCGCGCGCGTCGTCCTCGCGCGCCGATGGGATGCCGAGGCGGTCGTTCTCGAAGGCGATCCTCGCGAGACGATCGCCGCGACGGCGAACGCGTGGTCGGCCGACATCGTCGTGGTCGGCGCTCGAGGGCTCGGCACCTTCAAGCGGTTTCTCCTCGGCAGTGTTTCGAGCGCCATCGCACGGCACGTGCATTGCCCCGTTCTCGTCGTGAAGGGCCGGCCGGCGTCGCTTCGTACCGCGCTCGTCGCCATCGACGGCTCGCCGGACTCGATGGCGGCAGCCCGGTTCCTGGCCGCGCTCCCACTCGAGCGAACACTGACGGTGCGATTGCTGACGGCCATCGAGGGTCCGCAGTACCCGAGCGCGATCCCCGGGATCCTGGCCAAGACGCTGCACGCGGCGCTGGACGAGCTGGTGCGGGAGCAGGCGGCCGACGCCGAGAAAATTCTCGCCCGGGTCGGATCGGATTTCGTCGGACCGGCCGCGGTGATTCGGCGTGACGTGGTCGTGGGTCCGGCGGCCGACGAGATCATCCAGGCCGCGGCGGACGCGGGCGTGGATCTCGTCGTGGTCGGTGCGCGCGGGCTCGGGCCCATCGGCAAGCTCCTGCTCGGCAGCGTGTCCGAGAAAGTGCTGCATCACGTCGACTGCCCCGTGCTGATCGTGAAGGGGCGCGAAGGGATCCCGTGAAGTACACTGTTCGCCATTCCTGGCGCGGCTGAGAGAGGTGAGCCATGGTCCACGCGATCCGTGATCAGTGGGTGATCGCGGTCGCGATCGTCGCGGTGCTGGCGATCGCCATCTGGCTGCTGGCGGACCAGTGGCTGACTCGCCGCCGAGGCGGCAGGTGACGACGCCGCGGTGACGATGGAACCCAAGCAGCGGAGGTTCTCGATCGGCTACCTCGTGATCGCCCTGATCGCGATGGTCGTCCTGCAGTCGGTCCTGTTCGCCCCTCACGCGGAGACGCTGTCGTACAGCGAGTTCAAGACGCTCGTGAGGAAGGGCAAGGTCAGCAACCTCACGCTCGACAAGCAGACCATCAGCGGCTCGCTGGCCAGCGAGGGACTCGAGGGTCTCCTCCCGAAAGAGAAGCTCGATGAGCTGAAGCGCCTGGGGGCCGGAGCGCACCCGTTCGTCACGACGCGCGTCGACGATCCCGGGCTGGTGGCGGAACTCGAGCAGGCGAGCGTCAAGTTCACGGGACGGGTGGAGAACACGTGGCTCTCGGCCCTGCTCTCCTGGGTACTTCCCGCCGTGGTGTTCGTTGGCGTCTGGCTTCTCGTCATGCGGAGGTTCGGCCCGCAGCAAGGGCTCATGGCCATCGGCAAGAGCAAGGCGAAGGTCTACGTCGAACACGAGACGGGCGTGACGTTCAACGACGTCGCGGGCATCGACGAGGCGCGCGGCGAGCTGATGGAGGTCGTGGACTTTCTCAAGAACCCCGATCGCTACCGGCGCCTCGGCGGGAAGATCCCGAAGGGCGTGCTCATCGTGGGCGCGCCCGGCACCGGCAAGACGCTGCTGGCCAAGGCCGTCGCCGGCGAGGCCGGTGTCCCCTTCTTCAGCTTGAGCGGCGCCGACTTCGTGGAGATGTTCGTCGGCGTGGGCGCCGCGCGCGTGCGCGACCTCTTCGCCCAGGCCCAGGAAAGAGCTCCGAGCATCATCTTCATCGACGAGCTGGATGCCTTGGGGAAGGCGCGCGGCATCAGTCCGATCGTGGGCGGTCACGACGAGCGCGAGCAAACGCTGAATCAACTGCTCGCGGAGATGGACGGCTTCGACACCCGGAAGGGCGTCATGATCATGGCGGCGACCAACCGGCCGGAAATCCTCGACCCCGCGCTGCTGCGGCCCGGCCGCTTCGATCGCCAGGTCGTGCTCGACCGGCCCGACCTCAACGGTCGGGAGAAAATTCTTCGCGTGCATGTCCGCGACGTCAAGCTGGCCCCGGGCCTCGACCTAGGGCGGGTGGCGGCCCGGACCCCCGGCTTCGTCGGCGCCGATCTCGCCAACCTCGTCAACGAAGCAGCCCTCCACGCCGCCCGGCAGGAGAAGGACGCGGTCGACATGGCCGACTTCGACGAGGCCATCGATCGCGTGGTGGGTGGGCTCGAGCGCAAGTCGCGCGTGATCAACCCGAAGGAAAAGGAGATCGTCGCCTACCACGAAGCGGGCCATGCGCTGGTCGCAGAATCGCGCGAGCACGCGGATCGCGTCGCGAAGATCTCCGTGATTCCCAGGGGCGTGGCCGCGCTCGGGTACACGCAGCAGCAGCCGACCGAGGATCGGTACCTGATGACTCGCACCGAGCTCCTGGAGCGGCTCGACGTGTTGCTCGGTGGCCGGGTCGCGGAAGAGCTGATCTTCGGCGACATCTCGACGGGCGCGCAGGACGATCTCCAGCGCGCCACCGACATGGCGCGCCACATGGTCGCGCGCTACGGGATGAGCGAGGCGCTCGGCCTCGCGACGTTCGAGGCCCCACGCCAGGCGCTCTTCCTCAATGTTCCATCCCCGGCCCAGCGGGAGTACAGCGAGGAGACCGCGCGGCGCATCGACGCCGAGATCCAGATGCTCCTCGAGACGGCGCACGGGCGCGTTCGCGAGACGTTGACCGCCAAGCGTGAGGTGCTCACGTCGCTCGCCAAGCTGCTCATCGAGAAAGAAGTCGTGAGCCGGGCCGACCTCACCGCGCTCCTGGCGTCCGCGAACCCCTGACGCTCTGTTCTCTCGAACGAAACGCGTGTCCGAGAACCACGGGAGTCGCTCCAGTCACATGACGTGATGAGGCGGAGGCGCGACACCGGGGCAACCAGACCCCAGCCGAGAACCTCGTGTCCCGGGACCCGTGAGGAGACCGTGAAGCAAGGAGACCAAACGGCTCCGATCGTGCTACGATATCGGCTACCGATATCAACGTCATGCTGCGTGACTTCTTCCTCGGCTTCATCAAGATCCACATCCTCTACCATGCTGCCGAGGAGCCGCTCTATGGCCTGGCCCTCATCGAGGAGCTGCGTCGGCACGGGTATGCGCTGAGCGCGGGCACGCTCTATCCCATCCTCCACAGCCTCGAAGCATCCGGGTATCTGCGCCACGAGGATCGCGTGGTCGGCGGGAAAGTGCGGAAGTACTACACGATCACCGCCGAGGGACACCGGGCCTTGACCGCGGCGCGGGCGAAGATCGTCGAGCTCATGGATGAACTGCTCGGGGGCCGGAGACCGGCCGCCACGAGGATCAGCAGGCGCAATGCGCGGCCGCACCGGGCTGCGCATTCTCGATGAACTCGCCGAGCTCCCCGCCTTCCGGATCGGTCCGCGAAGTTGCGGAGCTGTTCGCGAAGCTCGGCCTGATCGCGTTCGGTGGCCCGGCGGCGCACATCGCGCTCATGCGCGACGAGGTCGTCAAGCGCCGGCGCTGGGTGACCGATCAGGAATTCCTCGATCTGCTCGGCGCGAGCAACCTCATCCCCGGACCCACGTCGACCGAGCTCGCGATCTATCTTGGCTACGTGCGCGCCGGATGGCGGGGGCTCGTGCTCGCTGGCACGCTCTTCATCGCACCGGCGACGCTGAGCGTCCTTGCCATCGCGTGGGTATACGCACGCTATGGGTCAACGCCTGGAGCGGAGTGGCTTCTGTACGGCATCAAGCCGGTCGTCATCGGGATCGTGATCATCGCCTTGTGGGGACTCCTCCAGACGGCGGTGAAGGGCGTGCTCTTCGGCGTCGTCGGTGTCGCCGCGCTCTCCTTGTTCCTGCTCGGCGTCAACCCGATCGTGGTTCTCTTCGGTGGTGGTCTGGTGATGCTGCTGGCGCGGCGCGTGAAACGACTCGGCGGAATCAGCCTCGTGGCGCTCGCCTTGTCAAGCGTCGCGACGGGTCCGGCGAGTGCGTCGACTCCTTATAGCCTTGGCCTGCTCGCACTGTACTTCCTCAAGATCGGCGCCGTCGTGTATGGCAGCGGCTACGTTCTGCTCGCGTTCCTGCGTGCCGACTTCGTCGAGCGCCTCGGCTGGCTCACCGACCATCAGTTGATCGATGCCGTCGCCGTTGGTCAGTTCACTCCAGGCCCGGTGTTCACGACCGCCACGTTCATTGGTTACCTCGTCGGGGGTGTTCCCGGCGCGGTCGTGGCAACGGTGGCGATCTTCATCCCGTCGTTTCTGCTCGTGGCCGCGATCTCTCCGCTCGTGCCGCGACTGCGGCGCGCGGCGGCGACGAGCGCGATCCTGGACGGCGTGAACGTGGCGGCGCTCGGCTTGATGGCCGGCGTCACGTGGCAACTGGCGCGCGCCTCCGTCATCGACGGCGTCACCGCAGCCCTGGCGCTGCTTGCAACGCTCGCCCTCGGCCGTTTCAGAATCAATTCCGTCTGGCTGATCGTCGCCGGTGCCGTGATCGGAGTCGCGGTGCACCTCGTCGGCTGGACGAAATGACGCCCCAGCTGGGGCCGCCTTGCCCCTACGCTCGGTGGTGACGGTCCTCGTTAACTCGCGTCGCAATTGACATTCCCAACCGCGGCGATTGGTACACCGCGTGCACCTCTCGGACGGCATGCGGAAATCGATCGGGATCGTGATCGGGATCCTGGCTGTGCTCGGCGCGATGGCGGCATGGGCCGAAGACGTGAAGGTCGAGGCGCCTCCGCCGACGCGCGAGCCGCGCATCATCGCTCCAGGATTGCTCTACGAGCGACGTCCGACCGACGAGAACTACTACCCGGGCGGTGGTCCGGTCGTCCCCGACGATCCCGCCTTCATCCGACCATTCACGATCGCCGTGGAGACGCCTGACTCGACGGGACGCATGGGCCTCTCGGGCTGGACGTTGCCGAACACACCCGTCGGCCCCTCCGGCGCTGGCCTTCGCGAGAGCAACGGCTGGCTCGGTTTCGGCTTCACGTGGACGTGGGGCGGACCACCGCCGGGCTTGCGACACATCGGCCCGGCCGACAATCAACCGGGACGACTCAACGCTCCGTAGATCGCCGGCGCGATCAGCGCTGCCGCCGCGGCAAGAACAAGGAGACCGCAATGACCCAGGTGATGAAGAAGACTGATACGCAGATCCATCATGACGTGCTTGAAGAGCTCAAATGGGACTCCCGCGTCGACGAGACGGAGGTCGGAGTCGAAGTCGACCGCGGCGTCGTCACCTTGACCGGCACAGTGACGAGCTGGGCCAAGCGCGGCGCCGCCGAGGAAGCGGCCCATCGCGTGATCGGCGTCCTCGACGTGGCGAACGACATCGTGGTGAAGCTGCCGGGCGGGTACAGCCAGAGCGATACGGAAATCGCGCAGGCCGTGCGCCGGGCTCTCGAGTGGGACGTGTTCGTCCCAGAGGAGAAGATCAGCTCCACCGTCTCCGACGGCTGGGTCACGCTCGAGGGGACCGTCGAGCGCTGGAGTCAGCGCGAGGACGCAGCGCGCGCGGTCCGCAATCTCATGGGCGTGAGAGGCGTGGTGAACAAGATCGCGGTCACGCCCGCCAAGCCGGTGACCGAGGACGTCCGGAAGGCCATCGAGCAGGTCCTGGAGCGGCGCGCCGAGCGTGAGGCGAAGCGGATCCGCGTCGATATCCGGGACGGCACGGTGACGCTGACCGGACCCGTCCATTCGTGGGCGGAGCGAAAATCGATGCTCGCGGCCGCGCGCTTCACCCCCGGCGTCCGGGCCGTCGAGGATCATCTGCGCGTGGAACCGGTGTGAGCCGAGATCGTGGCCATGACCGCGACGACGCAGATCCGAATCGAAGGGAACGTGGGCCATCCGATCCCGCGAAGTCACATCACGACCCGGCTGAGCCGAGCGCTCGGCCGTCGACCACTCGCTCCGGTGACAGCTCACGTCACGTTCTCGGACGTAAACGGTCCCAAAGGCGGTGAGGATATCCGGTGCGCCGTGCTGGTGGAGGTGCCCCACCAGCCGGCGATCCGTGTCGAGCGAGTCGCCGCATCCCCGCGCGTGGCGTTCGACGAGAGCTGCGACCGGATCATCCGGCAGCTCGAGCGTTCCCGGGAGCGGTGGCAGGATGGCCGCCGGCATCCGAAGAAGTACTACGTGGCCAAGCGTTTGCTATGAGCATGGCTACCCTGACCTGAGGCCAGGAAGAAGGAAGTGAATCACATGAAGCTGTGGACGATCGTGCTCGGTGTAGCGTTGACCGGCGCAGTCACGACGGCGTCTGCGCAGAGCGCGTCGCTGGTCGAGCAGGGCAAGGCGGCGTTCGTCAATCAGGGCTGTTACGGCTGCCACACGCTTGGAAAGACCGGGACGCCGATCGCTCCGGATCTGTTTCACGTCGGCGCGAAGCATGACCACGCCTACCTCACGCGCTGGCTCCAGGACCCGTCGAGCCAGGAGCCGGCTCACATGCCGAAGCTCCAGCTCACCGAACCGGAGGTCGCTGCGCTGGCGGCGTATCTGTCGTCGCTCCAGTAGCGATGGCGTGATGATCACAGTGTCCGCGACCGAGATCGCAGGAGGGCAGCATGGGAATCAGACGTAGCACCGTGCGGAACAAGAAATCGAAGCGACCGGCGGCTGCCATTGCCGTGAAGCGGGACGACGTGCTCCGGAACGCGACACGCGGGCAAGCGCGCGCGAGTGGCGGGCGGCGACGTCAAGCGTCAGGCCCGTAGAGATCTTCGCTCGAGCACGGCGCGCCCTCGGCGCAGTGCCCGCGTCGCTGGACCCTCAGCATGAACCGGTCACTGGAGAGCGACAGACCGGCCAGCGCCAGCGACGCGGCGCCGAGCGCCGACAGTGCCATGATCGGCGTGGGCGGGACGACGTCGAAGAGCTCGCGCGTGAACGGTAGCGCGAGGACCACGACGTAGATCCCGAAGAGAGCAAGACACAGCAGGACGATCCAGGCACGTCTCCACTGGCGTCCGTTGCCTTCCAGGACCAGCACGAGGTAGAGGCCCACCAGGACGAGCGTCGTGACGGAGACGCTGCGCGCCTCGAGGAGCGGGAGACGCAGGACGTCGCGCGCAAACAGGAAGCTCGAGACGACCGCGAGACCGGCAGCAGTGCCGGCCGGGATCGAAAACCGGGCGATGTCGCGCAGGAATCCGGGATGCCGCCAGGCGCCGGCGCTCGGTGCCAGGGCGAGGAAGAACGCCGGAATGCCGATGGTGAGCGCCGCGGCCAGGGTCAGATGTCGCGAGAGGAACGGGTACGCGTGGGGCGTGATCCCGACGGTGAGGATCACGAACGCCGCGAAGACCGACTTCGTGACGAAGAGCTTGCTGACGCGTTGCAGGTTCCGGAGCGCCTGCCGCCCCTCGGCCAGCAGTGCGGGCACCGCGGCGAAATCGCCGCGAATCAGCACGAGGTCCGCCACGGCCTTCGCCATCTCGGTGCCGGTGCCGGGGGCGATGGCGAGATGGGCCGCCTTGAGGGCTGGCACGTCATTGACGCCGTCGCCGACCATGGTCACGTGCAACCCCGCGTCGCGGAGCGATTCGACGAGACGGCGCTTGTCATCGGGCGAGGCTCTTCCGATCACGGATGCTCCAAGGGCAAGCGTGCGGAGCGCTCCGAGATCGGCAGGCAATGTTCGGCCGTCCAGCGCGCCAGCTTCGCACGGGATCCCGGCGTCGGCAGCAATCGCAGCGACGGTCTCGGGAGCGTCGCCCGAGATCACCTTCAGCGTGACTCCGGCATCGCTGAACTGTCGCACCATCTCTCTCGTGTCGGGACGCAACCGCTCGGCGAGGACGATCAGCCCGAGCACCGTCAGCCCGGATGATGGGAGCGTATCGCCGAGCATATCGACCCCCAGAGACGTCGTGCCGATCGCCAGGACGCGCCGGCCCGCTCGCATCCGTTGATCCGCGATCTCGGCGAGCGTGCCGAGCGGAAAGAGCTCGGGCGCGCCCAGCACGAATCCTTCCGCGCCCAGCCGCAGAGCGCTCCAGCGTCGATGCGAGGAGAACGGAATCTCCGCGGTCGGCGGCTCCGCGGCAGCGGGCCAGGCTGTAGCGACGGCGACGAGCGTCGTGTTCCGACTCCGCGCGCTGGCGGCGTACCGACCGCACGCGCGCTCGAGCGCTTCCCGGGCGACGCCGGGAGCCGGGATGGTTTCCGTGACGTGGAGCGCGCGCTCGGTCAGCGTCCCCGTCTTGTCGACACAGATGACGTCCGTCGAGGCGAGGGACTCGATGGCGCTGAGCTGCTGCGCCAGGACGCCGCGACGGGCCATGCGCAGCGCGCCGATCGCGTACGTCAGCCGCGTGAGGAGCACGAGCCCTTCCGGGACGAGCGGCACGATGGCGGCCACCGCGATCGTCACGGCATCAGAGAGACTCGGCCTTCGCTGCCAGAGCGAGTAGCCGAGGATCGCGCCGAGGGGCAGCATCACGGACACGAGCAGGAGCAGCAGGCGGTTCATGTCCCGTTCGAGCGGCGAGAGCGGATGTCGGAACCGGCGCGCCTCGCCGGTCACGCGTTCGGCGTAGCTGTCCGGGCCGACGGCCGTGACCTCCAGGATGCCGGCGCCTTCGAGAACGAAGGCGCCGGAGTGCAGAGCGTGTCCGGCCGATGTCACGACCGGCTGCGACTCGCCGGTGAGCACCGACTCGTCGATGACCAAACGCTCGGCGGCGCGCAGGCGGCCGTCGGCGCTGATTCGATCGCCGGCCTCGAGCCGGACGAGGTCGCCGACGACGACCTCGCTCAACGGCAGACGTCTCGCCGTTCCGTCTCGGATGACCGTCGCGCTCGGCGCGACCAGCGCCGCTAGGCGGTCGAGGGCTCGCTTGGCGCGCGCCTCTTGCAGGATGCCGAGGCCGGCGTTGGTGATCAGGATGCCGACGAAGAGCGCATCCTCGGCGTCGCCGAACGCGAAGGTGAGGACACCGAACACCGCGAGCACCACGTTGAATGTGGAGAAGACGTTGGCGAGCACGATGCTCGTGTACGAGCGGCTCGTCGAAGGATTCACGCCGTGGTTCCGGACACCGAGCCCATCAGGCGCCCTCCCTTCAGCCACTCGAGCACGAGGACGGGCCACAGGACGGCAACGATCGAGACGAGCCAGTCCGACGCGGACAGTGGAATCGAGCCGAGCAGCCGGCTCGCCGGCGCCCACGAGATCGCCCACCATTGCGCCAGGGTCAGCGCGACGAGAGCCGCCCACATCAATCCATTGCGCGGCAGGCGCCACCACCTGACCCGATCGGATCGGCAGTTCATCGCCTGGAACGGATGGATCAGGACGAGCGAGACGAACGCGACCGTGTTCGCCCGGACGCCGGCGCGGTCCGTGAACACGACGAGCAGGTACGCGCTCAGGACGCCGAGCGCCAGCAGCATGCCCTCCAGCACCATCCGGCCTCCGAAGCGCCACGTCACGATCGCTTCGCGGGGGTCGCGCGGTGGGCGCCGCATGACGTCGGGCTCCGCCGGGTCGCGAATCAGCGCGACCGCCGGGAGGATGTCGGTGACGAGGTTGACCCAGAGGATCTGCAGCGGCAGCAATGGCGGCGGAAAGCCCAGAATGACCGCGGCGAAGATCGTCATGATCTCCGACACGTTGCACGAGAAGAGAAAGTGGATGACCTTCCTCAGATTCGCGTAGATCACGCGGCCTTCCTCGATCGCGTTCACGATCGTCGAGAAGTCGTCGTCGGCCAGCACGACGTCGGCGGCCTCTCGCGCCATGTCCGTGCCACGCAGTCCCATCGCGATGCCGATGTCGGCGCGCGCCAGCGCCGGCGCGTCGTTGACGCCGTCGCCGGTCATCGCGACGATTTCTCCCTGCGCCTGCAGCCGGGCCACGAGCGCGAGCTTCTCCTCGGGGCTCATCCGGCTGCGGATCGCGTCAGCCGGGATGCCGAGCTCCGCCCCGACCGCCTCGGCGGTCGCGCGCTGATCGCCCGTCAGCATGATCGTGCGGACACCCGCGTCACGACACCGGACCAGCGCGTCCTTCACTCCCGCCCGCACCGGATCCTTCAACGCGAGGAACCCGAGGAACGTGAGCGCATCGAGCCCCTCACCGCGCTCGGCGCCTCTATGCCAGGCGACGGCGAGAACGCGCAGGCCTTGCCGCGCGAGCGCCCGATTCAGCTCGAGCGCAGCGTCGCGCTGCTCGCTGGTGAGCGGCACGGCGCCTCGCACCGTCGGCACGGCCGGACACCGGTCGAGCACGCTGTCCGGCGCACCTTTCACGAGCAACGCTCGGCGCCCGTCGGGCATGTCGTGCCACGTCGCCATGATCCGTGTCGCCGGATCGAACGGTCGTTCCATCCGCCGGGGCCAGTCGCGTCTCAGACGCTCCACGTCGATGCCCGCCTCGTGCGCGGCCCGGACGAGCGCGGTCTCGGTCGGATCGCCGATGAGGCGGACACCGTCCGGGCGCCGGTCGATCCCCGCATCGTTCACGAGCGCGGCGACGCTCAGCAGGTGCGCGACGTCCGGATCATGGGCGTCTCGCGTGAGATCGACGAGACGGTCGTGCACGGTCGCGCGGACAACCGTCATACGATTCTCCGTCATCGTGCCGGTCTTGTCCGCGCAGATGACGCTGGTGGAGCCGAGCGTCTCGACCGCGGGCAGGCGGCGGACCAGCGCGTGCCAGCGCGCCAGGCGCCACACGCCCGCCGCCAGCGCCATCGCGGTGACGGCGGGCAAGCCTTCCGGGATCGCCGCCACGGCGAGACTGATCGCGGTCTCCAGCATCAGTCCGAGGGGTTCTCCGTGAAGGACGCCGACGATCGCGACGAGGGCGCAAATCGCCAGCGCGATCCCGATCAGTCTCCGCCCCAGGCGCTCAATTTGCGCTTCGAGCGGCGTCGCGCGCTCCCCGGCTCCCGCCACGACTTCACCGATCCGTCCAAGCTCCGTCTCCGCTCCGGTCGCGGTGACGATGCCGCGCCCGGTACCACGCAGCACCGCAGTGCCGAGATAGACCATCGTGACGCGATCGACCAGCGGCGCGTCGGCCGCCAGGCTCGCGTCGCAGCGCTTCTCGACTGGAGCGCTTTCTCCGCTGAGGCTCGCCTCGCTCACCTCGAGCGCTGCGCACGCGATGACGCGGGCGTCGGCAGGAACGAGCGCTCCGGCCTCGAGCACGATGACGTCGCCCGGCACGATATCGGCCGCTGGCACGCGCACGAGTCGGCCCTGGCGCCACGCGAGGGCTTCGGGGACGGCGAGCGCGCGGAGCTTGGCCAGAGACGTGCGCGCGCGCAACCCGGTCACGAACCCGATCGCCGCATTCAACATGACCGCGACCAGGATGGCGACGGCTTCGGCAGTTTCCCCCAGCACGGCGGCGGCGGTCGTCGCGCCGAGCAGGAGCAATACCACGACACTCCGAACCTGCGCGAGAACGAGCAGCCACAACGAGCGCTCGTGAAGATCTCCGACGCGATTGGGCCCGGTCTCCGCGAGGCGCCGCCGCGCCTCGTCATCGGTGAGTCCGCGCCCGGCATCTGCGTCGAGCGCACGTGCGACCTCGCGGACGTCGAGTGCGTGCCAGGCGGGGCGACTCGCCAGTCGAAGAGGCGCGGGCCGGCCGCACGCCAACGTCATCCCGGTCCCGACCACCACCGGACACACCACTTCCTCGCCTCCTCCAGCGCGAGCATCGCGGGCGGAAACAGCAGGAGGAGCTGCCACTCCCGAAACGATGGCGGCACCAGACCGAAGACGCTGGGAAACGGCGGAACGAACATCAGCCCGAGCAGGATTCCCACTTCGGCGGCGATCCCGACGAGCACCAGCCGGTTGGACGTGACACCGATCCGGAACAGAGAGTCGCGGTCGGTGCGACACGCGAAGACGTTGCCGATCTGGGCCGCCACGATACCCGCGAGCGTCATCGTGGTGGCGCGGCGATACAGCTCGCCGTCAGCGGCCATCGGGAGTCCCGGGCGCCAGCCCGCCAGCCAGTAGACCCAGAAGAACGCGAGCAGGGACAACGCGGCTTCCGCCACGCCGAGGAAGGCGTAGGCGCGGAGTAGCCGCGCCGGCCCCAGCAGCCGCTCGTCTCGGGCGCGAGGCGAGCGGTCCATCACGCCGGGCTCCGGCTCTTCAGCGCCGAGCGCCAGCGCCGGAAGCAGATCGGTGCCGAGATCCACCGCGAGAATCTGCATCACGGTCAGCGGCAGCGGGATTCCGAGAAGAACGAACGCGAGAAACGGAACCAGCTCGGGCACGTTCGACGCGAAGATGTAGGTGACGAACTTGCCCATGTTGTCCCAGGTCGCGCGTCCCTGCCGGATGGCGGCCACGATCGACGCGAAGTTGTCGTCGGTGATCACCATCTCCGCGGCTTCCTTCGCCACGTCGCTGCCCCGCCGGCCCATCGCGACACCGATGTCAGCCGCCTTGAGCGCGGGCGCGTCGTTGACGCCGTCTCCGGTCACGGCCACAACCTCGCGGAGCGCCTCGAGCGTCGAGACGATCGAGAGCTTGTGGGCCGGCGACACCCGGGCGAAGAGGACGTTCGGCTGCGCGATGAGATCGGCAAGCGCCGGGGGCGGCAGCCGATCCAGCTCCTCGCCGGTCACGACCTTGTCGACCGGCAGCCCGAGCTGGCGCGCGATCGCCTGCGCGGTGAGGCCGTAGTCTCCCGTCATCATGACGACGCGGACTCCGGCACGGCGGCAGAGCGCGACGGCGTCCTTCACCTCCGGTCGAGGCGGATCCGAGAGCGCCACGAGGCCGAGGAATGTCAGTTCGCGCTCGACCGCCGCAGCCGGCCCTCCGATGAGCCTTTTCTCGACCGGACGCACGGCGACCGCCAGGATACGGAGCCCGTCGACCGCGAGCCGATCGTGGGCGCGGAGGATCTCGCTCCGGAGCTCGTCGGTGAGAGGGCGGGTCGCGGTGCCCCAGCGGATTCGGTCGCAGAGCGCGAGCGTTTCCCTGGGCGCGCCCTTCACGAATGCGACGGCGCTGCCGTCGATGGCGCGGACGAGCGTCATTCGCTTCCGGAACGAGTCGAAGGGGTACGGCGCGAGCAGCGAGTGGGCGTTCCGCAGGTGTTCCGCTGCGATCCCCGCCTCGGCGGCGAGCGCGACGAGAGCCATCTCGGTCGGATCCCCGCGGTCAGCCGTCGCCTGGGACGCGAGCACCGCCACCTCGAGGAGCTCCCGCAGGTCGCCCGCCGGCTCCGGAAGGCTGTCGTCGACCGGGACCGTCTGTCCTGATGCCCACACGAAGCAGGCCCTCATGCGGTTCTGCGTGAGCGTGCCGGTCTTGTCGGTGCAGATGACGGTCGTAGCGCCGAGCGCCTCGATGGCCGAGAGCCGCTTCACCAGGCAGCGCTCCCGAGCGAGGCGCTTCACGCCGAACGCGAGCGCCAGTGTGAGCGTGGGCAGGAGTCCTTCCGGGACATTGGCGACGATGACGCCGAGCGCGAAGACGAATCCTTGTGTCACTGTCAAGAGCCGCATCGACACCCCGAGGACGAAGAAACCGACGCCCAGTGAGACGGCCAATCCCGTCACGATCCGGGTCACGCGCACCATCTCGCGCTGGAGCGGACTCGGCTCTTCCGGCACCGACTGCGTGAGATGCGCGATGGTGCCGATCTCGGTCGCCATGCCCGTCGCCATGACGGCGAAGCTCGCGCTGCCAGCGACCACACCGGTGCCGGCGAACACGAGCTCGTGACGCTCCTGCCGGGGCACGCTCTCGCGCGCGTTCCCGACTGCGGGGAGCTTGAAGACGGGATGCGATTCTCCCGTCAAGGCGCTCTGATCCACCCTGAGCCCGGTCGCCGTCAGAAGCTGTCCGTCCGCCGGGATCTGATCTCCCTCGTCCAGCCGGGCCACGTCGCCGGGCACGATGTCCGTCGTCGCTGTCTTCGTCTCGACGCCATCGCGCAGCACGGTGATCTCGTGCGGCAGAAGCTCCTGGAGAGCCTCGATGGCTCTCTCGGCGCGGTACTCCTGAAAGAAGCTGAACACGCCGTTGACGACGATCACCGCGAATACCGCCCAGCCGAGCTCCGGCAGGTCGGCGAGTAACGCGAGGCCGCCCGCGACCCACAGGAGCACCGCGAAGAAGCTCAGAAACTGCGAGAGACACCGAACCAGCAGTGATCGCCGCGCGATCCGCTCCAGCCGGTTCGGGCCGCACCGACGAAGTCGGTCACGAGCCTCGGTCGTCGTGAGGCCCGCCGGGCTCGAGTGAAGCAGCGCGAGGAGCTCTTCCGTGCCGAGCACGGATTCTCCCGCACCTTCGTCGGCCGCGGCGAGGATGCGAACAAGCTCCTCGCGGGTGGTGGCCGAGAGAGTCCGCGTGATGATCGCAGCATCTCGTACGCAGGCCTTGAGACGCGCGACCAGGCGCAGAACGCGGCTGCTGGCGTCGATGGACGCGCTCACGACGAGGACGATCTCGACCGGCTCGTGGGCTTTATCCAGCGCCGAGGCATGCATCACGCGGGCCCACCGAAGCGTGACGCTCGTTGCCGCCGGGTCGAGCACGTGAATCAGCCCGACCCGCGGCGCAAGCGGCACATACGTGTGCTTCGCGAGCGGATCAAGACCGAACGCCACGACGACGTCCGATACGGACGTGACCTCGGACCCGAAGCGACCCGGATCGCCGGCAAGAAACGGGGAGATCGCCAGCGCGCGGACCATCCCGGTGCTGGGGTGCAAATGTTCTGCCCCGAGCGACGGACCGGTGATCTCCCCGCCGTGTGCATATACGCCTTGACGCTGGCGGATGAGCCGATTGCGCGCCGTGGGGCACTGGCTCCCCACTGGGGCGGGCCAAAACACGGCGGATGCTCGGGCAGCAAAGGCGAATCCACGTGTTATACCCCGTGGCAGTCCAGTGAGCCGGGTCCGTGTATGGCATCCGCGATGCACTTCGTCAGTCGGAAGCGTGGGTTCACTCGCGCCGATCGTCACGGCAGGGCGGCAACGTGAGCCGAATGAACCACCTCGCTGAATGGGGCTTGCCGGAGGATTCGTATGGTGCTCCGATCCGTGGCGCGCAGCGACGGGATGTTCGCCAAGAAGCGACGTCGCATGGTGGAGTCGCAGATCGCCGCGCGCAGCGTGCGCGACCCTGCCGTCCTCACCGCGATGGGAAAGGTCGCGCGCGAAGAGTTCGTGCCTGATCGCCTCGCGGTCGAGGCGTACGAGGACGGGCCGCTTCCGATCGGCGACGGCCAGACGATCTCCCAGCCGTACATCGTGGCCGTGATGACGGAGGCGCTGCGTCTCCAGCCGGGCGACCGCGTCCTCGAAATCGGGACGGGCTCGGGCTACGCGGCCGCCGTGCTGGCGGAGATCGCGCTGGAGGTCTACTCGATCGAGCGCATCGCCTCCCTCGCAGACGCCTCTCGCCGTCGCCTCGCCGATCTCGGATATACCAACGTGCAGATCCTTCACGGCGACGGCACGCTCGGCTGGCCCGAGCAGGCGCCGTACGACGCGATCGTCGTCACGGCGGGCGGGCCCGACGTGCCGAAGGCGCTGCTCGAGCAGCTCACGATCGGTGGGCGGCTCGTCATCCCAGTCGGCTCGTTGCCGCGCTTCCAGCAGCTCCTGCGTCTCGTGCGCACCGGCGATGAGACGTACGAGCGCGAGGACCTTGGCGAGGTCGCGTTCGTCCCGCTCATCGGTCGGGAGGGCTGGCCCGACAAGGAGCCCGCGCGATGACGCTGATCGTCGAGGCGCTGCGCCAGCCACCGGTCGCCGAGCGGCGCGTGGAGCTGGTCGAGCGCAAGGGCCTCGGGCATCCCGACACGATCTGTGACGCGCTCGTGGAAGCGATCGCCGTCGCGCTCAACCGCATGTACCGCGAGCGAGCCGGTGGGATCCTGCATTACAACGTCGACAAGGCGCTGCTCGTCGCCGGCCAGTGCGCGAAGCGGTTCGGCTGGGGCGAGCTGACACGGCCGATGGAGCTGATCGTCGGCGATCGGGCCACGTTCGAGGTCGACGGGCTCAAGCTACCGGTCGAGGAGACGATGCGAGAGGCCGTCGACGGCTGGCTCGCCAGGCATCTGCCGCGCGTACGTCCCGGTCGCGATCTACAACTCCGGAGTGTCCTGGCGCCAGGATCCGCGGAGCTCCGCGGCATCTTCGGCGGCCTCGACCGCGCCGTCGCCTCGAACGACACGTCAGCCGGGTCCGGGTATGCGCCGCTCAGCCCCGCCGAGCAGACCGTCCTCGCGGTCGAGACCTTCCTGAACGGCGTCGACTTCAAGACGCGCTTCCCTGACACCGGGGAGGACGTGAAGGTGTTCGGCGTGCGCGAGGACGATCGCATGGCGGTGACTGTCGCGATGCCGCTCGTCTGCTTCGCCGTGCCCTCGGAGGCGTCCTACTTCGCGCGCAAGGAGGAGATCCTCGGAGCGCTCGCGACGCGCTTCCGTGACGCGCCGCTGGCCCTCGACTGGCGACTGAACAATCTCGACGCGCCAGGCCGCGGCGCGGACGGCGCGTATCTCACCGTCACGGGTACGTCGGCCGAAGACGCCGATTCCGGGCAGGTCGGCCGCGGCAATCGCGCGAACGGGGTGATCGCGATCGCGCGCCCGGTGAGCGGCGAGGCCACCGCGGGTAAGAATGCGGTCGCGCATGCAGGCAAGGTTTACAACCTCTTCAGCCACCACGTCGCCGGCGTCGTGCACGCGCGATGTCCCGAGCTCCGTGAAGTCTACGTGCATCTGATGGCGCGCATCGGCGAGCCCATCGATCGCCCGTGGACGTCGGTACAAGTCATCCTCCCCGACGGCATGGCGCTGGCGGACGTCGAGCCCGCCATTCGCGAGGTCGTGGAGGCCGAGATCGCACGGCTGCCCGCGTTTCGCGAAGCGCTTTGCACGGGAGCGTACGCCGCCCCGGATCTCCGACCGTAGGCCCGGGGCGCTCAACCTCACGGGGCGCCGATGTCCCAGGTGGTGAGTCGGCTCGCCCCGCGTGGGCCAGAAGTATCGAGAGTTTCAGCGCGCTCGCTTGGCAAAGCTGATGCACGACCATCAGAGCGAGTCTTGCATCATGGTGAAAACGGCTCCGTGCTCGGTCTGTGTCGCGAAAGAGTTTCGACGGAGGCTTCGCACGGCCCGCCGGCGCCTCCTCGATGTCGATGGAACGACGAACCCCGGCCGGCGCAGGGCGACGCAGGTGAAGGATCGCCCGACGTGGGCGGCCGGTATGGCGCGGCTCTCGCGGCTCAACGGCCGCGAGCGCCGTGAGCTCAGCGAGATCGCGGCAGCGGAAGCGCGCCTCGACACCGGGATGTTCGGGCTGTGCGAAGCCTGTCGCCAGCCCATCGCCTTGGCGCGCCTGCGCGCATCGCCGACGGCGCGACGATGCCGCCGTTGCGAGGCCTGACTGATCGTGGGACAGTACGCGTTCCTCGACGCAATCGCGGTGGCGGACTGCGCGCTGGAGATCGAAGGCCGAAGTCTCGATGACCTGTTCGAGACGGCCGCGCGCGCGCTGGCGGAGGTGATGGTCGATCCCGCCACGATGACCGCCACGGTCGCGCGGAATCTGAGTCTGACGGCTCCGTCGATCGATCTCCTCTTCTACGACTGGCTGTCGGAGCTGATCTTCCTCAAGGATCGCGAGGAGCTCGTCTTCACCGACGCCGTCGTCCAGGTCCGGGAGGCCGGCGACTACCAGCTGACCGCGCGTGTGACCGGGGGCCCGATCGACCGGGAGCGCACGGGCCTGAGGGCCGACGTCAAGGCCGTGACCTTCCACCAGTTCGCGATCGAGCCGACCACGAGGGGCTGGCGCGCGCGCGTCGTCCTCGACATCTGAGACGGATCGATGACGACGCTGGCTGTCGAGTCCCGTTCGATGAAAACCGTGCCGGTCGGCGACTGCATCTGGGAGATCCCGCAAAGCGAGAAGCCCGGGATGCAGGTGCCCGCGCGGATCTACGCCTCGAGGGCGCTCCTCGAGCAGATGGATCAGGGCGTGTTCGAGCAGGTGACCAACGTCGCCTGCTTGCCCGGCATCGTTCGCGCCGCGCTCTGCATGCCCGACGGTCACTGGGGCTACGGCTTCCCGATCGGCGGCGTGGCGGCGTTCCGGGAGGACACGGGCGTGATTTCTCCCGGGGGAATCGGCTTCGACATCAACTGCGGGATGCGGTTGATCGCCACCACGCTCACCGAGACGGAGATCCGGCCGCGACTGCGGGAACTGGTCGACGCGTTCTTTGCGGCCGTTCCGTCGGGCGTGGGCGCCCAAGGATCCGTCCGGCTGTCCGAAGACGAATTCCGGGACGTCATGGTGCACGGCGCCGGCTGGTGCGTCGAGCATGGATACGGCTGGCCGGACGACCTTGCCACCACCGAGGGCGCGGGCTGCCTCCCCGGCGCCGGACCCGATCGAGTGAGCGATCGCGCGATCCGGCGCGGCCTGAACCAGCTCGGCACGCTCGGATCCGGCAACCACTATCTCGAGATCCAGGTCGTCCCGGCTGACGGGATCCACGACCCGCACGTCGCGAGCGTGTTCGGCGTCACCGGACCGGGACAGGTGCTGGTGATGCTCCACTGCGGATCCCGGGGGTTCGGCCACCAGGTCGGAACCGACTATCTCCGGAAGTTCGACCAGGCCATGCGCGCGTACGGCATCACGGTCAGGGACCGCGAGCTGGCGTGCGCGCCATTCCGCTCGCCGGAAGGGCAGGCGTACTTCGGCGCGATGAACGCGGCGGCGAACGTGGCATTCGCCAACCGACAGGTGATCACGCACCGCATCCGCGAGGTGATGGCGCGGGTCTTCGGCCGCAGCGCTCGCGAGCTCGGACTCTCGGTGGTGTACGACGTCTGCCACAACACGGCGAAGCTCGAGCGCCACGTCGTCGACGGTGAGGCGCTCCAGCTCGTCGTGCACAGAAAGGGCGCCACGCGGTCGTTCGGCCCCGGCGCGCCCGATGTCCCGCCGGCGTACCGCGACGTCGGGCAGCCGGTGATCATCGGCGGGTCGATGGAGACCGGCTCGGCGCTGCTGGTGGGGACGGCGCACGCCATGAGAGAGACGTTCGGCTCCACGGCACACGGGGCCGGACGGACGATGTCGCGGGCTCAGGCCAGGCGCAAGGTCCGGGGCGAGACGCTCATCGCCGAGATGGCGGCGCGCGGCATCGTCGTCCGGGCGGCGTCGAAATCCGGCGTCGCCGAGGAGGCGGGCTTCGCCTACAAGAGCCTCGCCGACGTCGTCGACGTCGTCCATCGCCTCGACGTCTCGCGCCGGGTCGTGTCGCTCACACCGATCGGTAACGTGAAGGGCTGATCGGGGCAAGGAGGGCTGTGGCCATGAGCGTCTGCGCGATCTGCGGAGGACCCATCGCCGGGAAGGCCGGACTGTGTGGGGGGCATGCACTCGGCGCCGATGCGCGGTGGGCCATGACGAACCGGGTCATGTGCGATCTGCTCCACCGAGGGAAGCTGCCGGTCCGGATCGGGACGGCCGATCTGGACGAAGAGTCGTACGAGTCCGTGCCCTGCGAGATCACGGTCGTCTGAAACCGGGACGATGGGGAACACGACGATGACGGTCAAAGAGGTGATGACGCGGCATCCGATCACGATCGATCCGGATGCTCCGCTCGGCACGGTGACGGCAGTGATGATGGAGCGGGGAGTGCGCCATCTCCCCGTCGTCGACAGTCAGGGCCGACTCATGGGAATGATCAGCGACCGCGATGCCCGCAGCGCTGTCGTGGCTCCCGCGATGGCCGAGTACCTGTCCGCCGCTGGCCGTCGGCGTCTTCGGAGCGTGAGCGAGACCCTCGAGAATCTTCGAGTGAAGGACGTGATGACCTGGGATGCGGTCACGATCGGCCCGGACGCGCCGGTGGCGCAGGCGGCCGCAATCATGTTCGAGGGCAGGTTCGGAAGCTTGCCCGTCGTCGAGCGCGACGTGCTGGTCGGCATCGTCACCGAGCGCGACGTCCTCAAGGCGCTCGCCGCGACGCTCCCCGCCGTGCGCGGTCTCGATCCAGACACGTTCCTTTGGTGAACCCGCAGGAGGGCACGCGAATGAGACATCCGAAGCGATCCATCACGCGCGAGATGAGAACACGCCGGCCGCTTCATCCCGGCCGCGAGCGCGATGAGCTCGAGGCGTTGACCTGGCCTGCGTCGGTGGTGGTTCGCGATCGGATGAACCGGTCGGTGGTCTCGATCCACGCCGACGCGCTCGCCAGAGGGGCCTCCGAGATGATGCGGACGCGAAGGATCCGCCACCTGCCCGTGGTCGATCACGGCGGCCGCCTGGTCGGGATCGTGACCGATCGCGACCTGCGTCAGGTGATCTTCGACCCCGCGATCCAGCAGCGGGTCGGCAGCCTGAGCGAGGCGCTCAAGACCGTGACGGTGGCAGACATCATGACCCGTGGCGTGATCACGGTGCGTCCTGGCACGGGCATCCGCGACGCCGCGCGTCTCATGCGCGAGCAGCGGATCGGCGCGCTCCCGGTCGTCGAAGGTGACAAGGTCGTCGGAATTCTCACCGAGGCCGACGTGCTGAAGACGTTCCAGGAAGTCATCGACGAGGCGAGCCTCGCAAAGCCCTATCGCTGGGCGCTGGCGTATCGATGAGCCGGAGCCAGACGACGAAGCCACGAACGTCGCCTCGGGCACGCCAGCCGCTGGCGGTATGGTTCGAGCCAGCTCCGGTGCGGCAGTGGATGCGGCGGCCAGTCGTCACGGTCGAGGCCGATGCGCTCGTCCCGAACGCGGTCGCGATGATGAAGGCACACCAGGTTCGGCATCTGCCGGTGCTCGACGGCGGTCGGCTCGTCGGCATCGTGACCGACCGTGACCTGAGGCAGCTCGTGTTCGACCCGGCCATCCGGGCCCGGCTCGATCAGACGTCCTATCTTCTCAGCGCCCTTTCGGTGCGCGAGGTGATGACGTGGGGCGTCGTCACCGTGAGACCCGACACCGATATGCGCGAGGCGGTGCGGGTGATGCGCGAGCAGAAGCTCGGAGCGCTGCCCGTGGTGAGCGGCGGCAAGCTGGTGGGCATCCTGACCGAGCGTGACGCTCTGAAAGCTCTCGAAGCGCTGCTTCGCACGAAAGTCAGTCGTGTGCAGCCGTTGCCGGCGAGCCAGATGAGCGCGGAAGCGTACGATCACGGGTTCCTCGTCCCGGCTCGCGACGGATCATGGAGCAACGAGGGCCCCGGCAATTGACCAGGCAGGAGGATCCGATGACTGAACGAAACGGGCCGCCTCGACAGAGTCGATCACCGAAAGCCGGACGTCCGCCCGAAGAAGGCGTGGCACCCCCGAGAGTTCGGCGCCGTCAGAAGACGGCGCATACGGCGTTCCGGAAGGACACCATGATCTCCCAGGCGTCCCAAGGACCGCGCGTCATGTGGGGCGTGACGAAGCCGAAGGTCAAGAAGGGATAGCCTGGTCGAGGCGACGGGCGATCACGTCGCGCACGTGATCCCGGAGCCTCACCATCTCCCTCCAGCCGTCGTTCCCGGGAACGAGCGGGCCGCCGATCGTCACCCGGATCGCGCCCCGGCGCGGCAGCCAGGTGTCCGCGGGCAGGACGTCGCGCGTCCCGCGGATCGCGACCGGGATCACCGCGCAGTGCGTGTCGACGGCGGCCTTGAACGCGCCGAGCTTGAACGGCAGAAGCCGCGGCGTTCGCAGGAACGTGCCCTCCGGAAAGAAGAAGAGCGAGCCACCGCGTCGCAGCAGCGCGCTCACCCGCTCGGCGTCGGCCACGCTTCGCGAGAGGTCGACGCGATCGACGGTGACGTGGCCCATTCGTCTGATCATGGTGCCCACGATCGGCGTGGCCAGGAGCTCCTTCTTCGCGACGAACCGGAAGTCGGCCGGGATCGCCGCGAGCAGCGCGACGGCGTCGAGATAGCTCGAATGGTTGGCCGCATAGACCACTGCGCCCCCGCGCGGGATATTCTCCAGGCCTTGGACGTCGAGCCGGCAGCCGATCAGTCTGAGCACGAGCCGACACCACAGCTTCACGGCCCGGCCCACCGCGCGACCGCCGGGCAACAGGGCGACGGCAGCGTAGAGGGGCGGCACCGTCGTGATCAACACGATGCCGGCCCGAGCCGCGAATGCCAGCCGGCCGGCGCTGCGAACGGTTTCGCGAACGCGTGCGCCCAGGTTTTCGAGCGCTAGCCGGAGCCGCTGCGTCCGGATGGATCGACGGCGTGCCAGCCTACCCTCTACGTAGGCGTCGCGGGTCGCCGATCGCCGGATCTTGCCGCTGGACGTCTTCAGCACCGAGCCGGGCCGCGCGATGACGACCGTGTCGGGCGGAATCCCGACGGTTGTGACGACCCGATCGACGACCGACGCGCGAAGGCGCTCTCGGGCGTCGGGCCTCGTCTGCCGGCTTTCGGCCACGACGACGAGCCGCTCGGTTCCGATCGCGGGATCCGAGATCCCGAAGGCCGCCACGCACCCCTTCCGGATGCCGGGGACGTCGCCCACGATCTCCTCGATCTCTTGAGGATGAATGTTCCGGCCGCCCTTGATGATCACGTCCTTCTGGCGCCCGGTCACGTACAGCTCCCCGTCGGCCGCGTACCCCAGATCTCCGGAGTCCATCCAGCCGTTTCGCTGAACCGCGCGCGTGGCCTCCGGATTGCGGAAGTACCCGTGCGTCACCGATGGCCCGCGGAACAGGACATGGCCCTCGACGCGCTCACCCACCGTGTGGCCCGCGCCGGCCACGATGCGGACTTCGTGATCGGGGAGCGGACGGCCGCACGAGACGACCTGCAACGCGTTCGGATCATCGGCGCGTGCCGGATCCGCCGTGCGGGTACGCTCGAAGCCCTGTCGCGCGATCCGGTCGACGCGCGGGCCGCGCCCGGGCGGTGTCATCGTCAGACCGACCGAGGACTCGGCGAGGCCGTACACGGGACACATCGCCGCGAGCGTGAATCCGTACCGCGCGAAGCGGCGCGTGAAGCGCTCGATCGTCTCCTCGCTGACGGGCTCGGAGCCGTTGAGCGCGAGACGCCAGGCGCTGAGATCCAGGCCCTCGAGCTCGTCGTCGGTGATGCGCTTGACGCACAGGTCGAACGCGAAGTTCGGCGCGGGCGACAGCGTGCCGCGATGCGTGTGCAGCGCCCAGAGCCAGCGGGCGGGTCGGGCGAGGAAGGCCAGCGGCGACATGATGACGGTGGGCACGCCGTGGTAGAGGGCCCCGAGCCACGCGCCGATCAGTCCCATGTCGTGATAGAGCGGCAACCAGCTCACGCACACGTCGTCCGGGCGCAGCTCGATCGCCTGCCCGAGCGCGCGGATGTTGGCGAGGATGTTCGCGTGCGTGAGCACGACGCCTTTCGGCTCTCCCGTGCTTCCCGACGTGTACTGGATGAGCGCGGGTGCGTCGGGAACAAGCCGAGGTGACGGTACCCAGCGCCCGCCGCCGGTCAGCTGATCCACGGCGATCACTTCCCGGAGCGAGCGGACCCGGCTCCGGAGCAGGCCCGCGATGCGCTCGGCCTCGCCAAAGGTCACGAGGCACCGGGTTGCCGCGTTGCTCAGGATTCCGGTCTGGCGCGCCGCGTATTCTTCGAGCCGGTCCGCGCGAAATGGTGGATAGATGGGAACCGGAATTCCACCGGCGACCAGGATTCCGAAAAACACCGAGAAGAACGCCTCCTCGGTCCTGAGCATGATGGCCACGGACTCGCCGTCGTCGACGCCGCGCTCCCGCAAGGCACCGCCGATCCGCTCGGCCTCGCTCCAGAGCCTCGCGTAGCTGATCGGGCGCTCGAGCCCGGTCTCCGTTCTGAGGACGATGTGAGTTCGTTCGGGATCGGCCTCGGCGTGCCAGCGGAGAACCTCGGTGAGCGTCCGGGCCGAGGCGGGGGGAGCGGCGCCGCCTGGCAGCACCGGAACGACGGGAAGCGTCGCTTCCACGATACCGGGCTTGCTCGCGAGAACGGCGGTGACGAGGTCGCGAACCGTGTCGGCCTCGACCATGACGTCGTCGCCGACGTGAACCCCGAACGCCTTCTCCAGACGAAGGAGCAGCTCCACCCGCTCGAGGCTGCCGATCGCCAGATCGCGGTCGAGCGAGTCCTCCAGGCTGACGGGACTCTCGGGCAGAGCGGTTCTGAGCTCCGCCACGAGCCCCGTGACGATCGCGAGGACTTCTCGCTCGACCGCCTGCGCGTCCATCGCGCTCGCTGCGGAGGCAGCGGGTGCCGTCTCTGCCGAGCGCCCGCTCAGGCCATCCTCGCCGGACGGTCGAGCTCGCGTGACAGGGCCGAGGCCACGAGCCCCATCTCCTGACCGAAGAGCATCAGCAGGTCGTCGAGCGCGATGATCCCGGTGAGCTTGCCCTTCTTGTCGACCACGGGCAGCCGTCTCACGCCGTTGGTGCCGAGCATCTTCGTGACGTCGAAGATCCCCTGATCCTCGCGGATCACGGCCGGGCGCGCGTGCATGACGTCGGCCACTGGCACCGTCGCCGGATCGAGGCCCTCGGCGACGACGGCGATCGCGATGTCGCGGTCGGTCAGGATGCCCTTCGGCTTCTCGCCGTTGACGACGACGAGGGCGCCGACGTTCTTCTGGCGCATCAACCGCGCTGCGTCGAGGACGGTCGCCGTCGGGGCGATGGTCACCACGGGCTTGATGCAGACTTCTCCGAGCATGGGAACACCTCCTTGGGTGTCTGGTAATTCTTCCGAGAAGAAGCAAGATGAGGGCCGACACGCCGACACGTAACTGTGCGAATCCGCGATCGTTCGGCCCGGCAAATCCGCGGAGGACTGTGGAGTGCCCGCCCCACGTGAGGCGCGCCGTCAACGACGAGTCTCGCGAACTCGTTGAATTCTCAGACTCGCAGTTCGGCATCCCAGATGCACGAGCGATCGGTGCACGTTGAGACCAGTGCATTTTCACTGGGAACCCGGGGAAGCGCTCGATGGCGCGAGTCGCGACCGCCGCGCTTCAGAACGACGAGGATGAATATATGGGGAGCAGAGGCGGCCTGAAGCCGGACGTGCTCGGCGAATTCCGGAAGAAGCTGAAGCGCGAGCGTGGACGGTTACTGCGGACGGTCGCACGGACCGACGAGGAGCTCGCCACGCTCGAGGCGCACCAGCCAGGCGCGGCCGCGGAGGACGCTGCGACGCAGCTCGCAACGGCGATCCTGTCCCGGCTGGAGGGCCAGGAGCGGCACGAGCTCGACGAGATCGACGCTGCCCGGGCGCGACTGGAGACCGGCACGTTCGGCACATGTGAGAAGTGCAATCGACCGATCCCGCTCCGGCGTCTCCGGGCGGTGCCGATCGCCCGCTACTGTCTGTCCTGCCAGCTCGAGGAAGCGGAATAGGAGGAAGCTGCGATGGCGCACAAACAAGTGTTGTTTGGATCCGAGGCGCGCGAAAGGATTCTCCGCGGCGTCAATGCCCTTGCGGAAGTCGTGCGCGTCACGCTCGGTCCGAAGTCGAAATGCGTGCTGATCGAGAAGAAGTTCGGCGCGCCGGTCGTCTGCAACGATGGCGTCACCATCGCCAAGGAGCTGAGCCTCGCCGATCCGGCGGAGAACATGGGCGCCAAGATGATCCGTCAAGCGGCGGAGCGGACCGGCGAGGCCGTCGGCGACGGCACCTCGACGGCGACGGTGCTCGCGCAGGCCATCTTCACCGACGGTGTCCGCAACGTGGTCGCCGGCGCCAGCGCCATCGATCTCAAGCGAGGGCTCGACCGGGGCGCCAGCGTCGTCGTCGGCGCGCTCCGGGGGCAGTCACGTCCGGTGAAGAGCCGGCTCGAAAAGGCGCAGGTCGCCGCGATCTCGGCCCACAACAACACGACGATCGGCGATCTGGTCGCCGACGCGATGGAGAAGGTCGGCGACGAGGGCGTCATCACGGTGGAGGAGTCGAAGACGACCGAGACCCAGCTCGAGGTCGTGGAAGGTCTCCAGTTCGATCGGGGCTACGTGTCGCCGTACTTCGTGACGGACGCCGAGAAGATGCAGGCGGTGCTCACCGACGTGCGCATCGTCCTGAGCGACCGGAAGATCAGCGTGATGAAGGATCTGCTTCCCCTGCTCGAGCAGGCCGCGCGGGCCGCGCAGCCGATGCTCTTCATCGCCGACGACATCGAGGGCGAGGCGCTCGCCACGCTCGTGGTCAACAAGCTGCGCGGCACCCTTCAGTGCGTGGCGGTCAAGGCGCCGGGGTTCGGCGACCGCCGCCGCGACATGCTGGAGGACATCGCGGTGCTGACCGGAGGCCAGGTGGTCACCGAGGCGCTGGGGCTCAAGTTCGAGAACCTGCAGCTCACCGAGCTCGGACGGGCCAGCCGGATCGTGGTCGACCGCGACACCGCGACGATCATCGGCGGCGCCGGAGACAAGAAGGCGATCGAGGGCAGGAAGCAGCAGCTCCGCCAGCAGATCGAAACATCGACCAGCGACTACGACCGCGAGAAGCTGGAGGAGCGTCTGGCGAAGCTGTCGGGCGGCGTCGCGGTGATCCGCGTCGGCGCGCCGTCAGAGGCGGAGATGAAGAGCAAGAAGGAAGCGCTGGACGATGCGATCGCCGCCACCAAGGCCGCGGTGGCCGAGGGCATCGTACCGGGCGGCGGGCTCGCCCTGCTCAGAGCCATCGACGCGGTCGAGAAAGAGGAGGCGAAGTCCGAGGGCGACGAGCGCACGGGTCTCCAGATCCTTCGCCGGGCGCTCGAGGCCCCGACGCGCCAGATCGCCGAGAATTCTGCCGTCGACGGCGGCGTCGTCGTGGACCGGATGCGCAAGGGCACCGGCAGCTACGGCTTCGACGCTGCCCGCAAGGAATGGACCGATCTCGTCGAGGCCGGCATCATCGATCCCACGAAGGTGGTCCGCGTCGCCCTCGAGAACGCGGTGTCGGCGGCCAGCCTGCTCCTCCTGACGGAGGCGACGCTGACCGATATCCGCGAGAAGTCGAAGAGGGAGGAGGCGGAGAACCTCTCCGACTAGCCGCGGTGTGATGCGATGACCCGATCTCGTCCGATCCTCCATGCGGCGGACTTCTCCGCGGCGTCGCGCCCGGCGTTCGCACTGGCCGTCAAGTGGGCGAAGCGGACCCGGGCGCCGCTGCTGCTGATGCATGTCACCGCGCCGCCACTGGTGTTGCTCGAGCACGATGGCGCGTTGGCGGAGAGTTTGGCGCTCTCCACGCTGCGCGACGCGCACTCGAGGCTCGACCGGCTGGTCACCACGGCCAGGAGGGCCGGCGTGAGGGCCTCGACGATCGTGCAGAGCGGCGTGCCCGTCGAGCAGATCGTCCGCGCAGCTCGCGGGAGCCGGGCTGGCGTGGTGATCATCGGCACCCACGGTCGCACCGGGTGGCCGCGGATCGTGCTGGGAAGCGTCGCCGCTCGTGTCATTACCCTCGCGCCGTGCCCAGTCGTGACCGTTCGCGCGGGGCCACGCCGGGGTCGCTGATGGTGCAGCACGAGCTCGCCGAGCAGCGGGACGGACAGATGCCGGTCACGGCAGCGCCGGCGAGCGATCGCGCGTTCCCCCGCACCATCGACGCGCTTCTCCCTCCGGACATGGCCCGGCGTGCCGAAGAGCTCGGCATCGCGAAGGCGGCGATGCCCGCCGCCAGATTGCTGACGCTCGCGGTGCTCGCAGGCGCATTCATCGCGCTCGGTGGAGTGTTCTCGACGGTGGCCATCGCCGGCACCAGCGGCGCCCCGTGGGGACCCGTTCGCGTGCTGGCCGGTGTCGTCTTCAGCCTCGGGCTGGTTCTGGTGATCGTCGGAGGCGCCGAGCTCTTCACCGGAAACAATCTGATCGTGATGGCATGGGCCGCTCACCGGATCGGGACCGGCGCCGTGTTGCGGAACTGGGCGATCGTCTTCGCGGGAAACTTCGTCGGGGCGCTCTCGGTCGCCGGCCTTGTCTTCGTCGCGCGGACGCACGAGCTCGGGAGCGGCGCCTTCGGCGTTGCCGCGTTCGTGATCGCCTCGGCCAAGCTCAGTCTGAGGTTCTCGCAAGCGGTCGCGCTCGGCGTGCTCTGCAATGTGCTCGTCTGCCTCGCCGTGTGGCTGACGTTCAGCGCCCGCAGCACGACGGACCGCATTCTGGCCATCGTCCCGCCGATCGCGGCGTTCGGTGCCGCCGGGTTCGAGCACTCGATCGCGAACATGTATTTCGTCCCGCTCGCGTGGCTCATTGCCACGTTCGATCCCGGCTTCCTTGCCACGCGAGGATTGAGCGGCCAGGCCGAGCATCTCGGTTGGGCCGCCTTTCTCCGTGACAACCTGCTGCCGGTCACTCTGGGCAACGTGATCGGCGGCGCCGTGCTGGTCGGTGTCGTGTACTGGTTCGCGTACCTGTGGACGGGCGCCGGGGAGTCGGCGGCCGAGCGGGGAGACCGTTCGTGAGCTGGCCATCGATCGTCAAGCACCCGGGCCCCGGCGGCGTCGTCCCGAACCTGGAAGACTACGAACGCGGGCGCGCCGAATTCTCGTGGGACGAGGCGCGGGCCGAGCTGGACGGGCTCCCGGGCGGCCAGGGTCTCAACATCGCGCACGAGGCGGTGGACCGCCACGCGGCGGGTGCGCGTGGGCAGCATCTCGCGCTGCGCTGCCTCGGGAAGGACGGCGAGATCCGCGACTACACGTACGCTCGCCTCGCCGAGGTGACCAGCCGCTTCGCGAACGTGGTACGCGCGCTCGGCGTGGGCCGCGGCGACCGCGTGTACATCCTCGCCGGCCGCATTCCCGAGCTCTACATCGCCGTGCTCGGCACGTTGAAGAACGGGAGCGTCGCCTGCCCGCTGTTCTCCGCGTTCGGCCCGGAGCCAATTCGCGCGCGCATGACGATCGGCCAGGCGCGCGTGCTGGTCACCACCGAATCGCTGTACCGCCGCAAGGTCGCGGACCTGCGCTCCGCGCTGCCCGATCTCGAGCACGTCCTGCTCGTGGCCGATCGCCCGCGTCCGGTCGAGGTGCCCGGCACGCGCGACTACCACGCGCTGATGGCCGAGGCATCTCCACGCTTCACCATCGGCCCGACCGACCCCGAGGACATGGCGCTCCTGCACTTCACGAGCGGAACCACCGGCACGCCGAAGGGAGCGGTGCACGTCCACGACGCGGTCGTGGCTCATCACGTCACGGGGAAACTGGCGCTCGACTTTCACCCCGACGACGTCTTCTGGTGCACCGCCGATCCTGGCTGGGTCACGGGGACCTCGTACGGGATCATCGCGCCGCTGACCAACGGCGTGACGAGCATCGTCGACGAGCGGGAGTTCGATGCCGAGCGATGGTACGGAATCTTGCAGTCGCAGAACGTGTCCGTCTGGTACACGGCGCCGACCGCGATCCGGATGATGATGAAGACCGGGACAGCGCTGGCCCGGAAGTTCGATCTCGCGCGCCTGAGATTCCTGTCGAGCGTCGGCGAGCCTCTCAATCCCGAGGCCGTCGTCTGGGGTGAGGAGACCTTCGGCCATCCGTTCCACGACAACTGGTGGCAGACGGAGACTGGCGGAATTATGATCGCCAACTTCGCCTCGATGGAGATCCGGCCGGGTTCCATGGGCCGGCCGCTCCCCGGCGTCGAGGCCACCATCGTCCGGCGGATCGATCGCGACCGTGTCGAGGTGATCGAGGAGCCGGATCGACAAGGCGAGCTCGCGCTGCGCGCGGGCTGGCCGTCGATGTTCCGCGGCTACTGGCGCGAGCCCGAGCGCTACCGCAAGTGCTTCGTCGACGGTCTCTATCTCACGGGGGATCTCGTTCGGCGGGATCGGGACGGCTACTTCTGGTTCGTCGGACGCTCGGACGACGTCATCAAGACCTCGGGCCACCTGATCGGCCCCTTCGAGGTGGAGAGTGTGCTGATGGAGCATCCGGCGGTGGCGGAGGCCGGCGTCATCGGCAAGCCCGACCCGGTGGCGATGGAGACGGTGAAGGCGTTCGTCTCGCTCAAGGACGGCTGGGAGCCGACGCCGGAGCTCCGGCGTGAGCTGCTCGCACTCGCGCGGACGCGCCTTGGCGCTGTCGTGGCGCCCAAGGAGATCGATTTCCGCCCGAGCCTGCCGAAGACCCGGAGCGGCAAGATCATGCGTCGCTTGCTCAAGGCGCGGGAGCTCGGTCTTCCCGAGGGTGACATCTCGACCCTCGAGGACGACACCGGGGAGTCCGGATGATGGAAGACCCGCCCGTGGAGCGAGAGCACGCGCTCGCGCTGCTTCGACAGATGCTGCTCATCCGCCGCTTCGAGGAGAAGGCAGCCGAGGTCTACACGCTCGGCAAGATCCGAGGATTCCTCCACCTCTACATCGGCGAAGAAGCCGTCGCCGTCGGCGCCATGCAGGCGTTCACGCCGGACGACGCGATCGTCGCGACCTATCGCGAGCACGGCCAGGCGCTCGCGCGCGGGATCCCGCCCGGGTCGTTGATGGCGGAGATGTACGGCAAGGCGAACGGGTGCAGCCGGGGCCGCGGCGGCTCCATGCACTTCTTCGACGTCTCGCGCCGGTTCTATGGCGGCCACGCCATCGTCGGGGGCGGACTCCCGATCGCGGTAGGCCTCGCGCTCGCCGACAAGCTTCAGGAGCGCAATCGCATCACCGCGTGCTTCTTCGGGGATGGCGCCGTTGCCGAAGGCGAGTTCCACGAGTCACTCAATCTCGCAGCGCTGTGGAATCTGCCGGTGCTTTTTCTCTGTGAGAACAACTTCTATGCGATGGGGACGGCGCTGTCGCGTCATCAGGCGCAGCCCGACATCACGCTCAAGGCGACAGGGTATGGCGTCCCCGCCGAAGGGGTCGACGGCATGGACGTTCTCGCCGTTGAAGCAGCGACCCAGCGAGCCGCAGACGTGGTGCACGGCGGCCCCGGACCGTTCCTGCTGGAGGCGCGCACGTACCGGTACCGGGCTCACTCGATGGCCGATCCCGAGCTGTATCGACCGAAGCAGGAAGTGGAGGAGTGGAAGACGCGCGATCCCATCGTGACGTTCACCGCTCAGCTGCGCGCGTGGGGACTCTTCACCGAGGCGGATTCGGCGGCCATCGAAGCGGAGATCGCGACCGAGATCGATCGAGCGGTCGCGGTCGCGGAAGCGGGACCCTGGGAGCCCGTCGAGGACCTCACCAAGGACGTCTACACGCCGGTGAGTCGATGACGACGAAGAAGATGACCTACCGCGAGGCGGTGCGCGGCGCGCTGCGCGAGGCGCTCCGGAGCGATCCGCGCGTCTTCGTGATGGGCGAGGACGTCGGCCGCTACGGCGGCTCCTTCGCCGTCACGCATGGTCTTCTCGAGGAGTTTGGCCCCGAGCGTGTCCGGGACACGCCGCTCTCGGAGTCGACGTTCCTCGGGGCCGGCATCGGCGCCGCGCTCGGAGGGATGCGGCCGATCGTCGAGATCATGACCGTGAACTTCGGTCTCCTCGCGCTCGACCAGATCGTCAACAACGCGGCCACGCTGCGGCACATGTCAGGGGGCCAGCTCAGCGTGCCGCTCGTCGTGCGCATGGCGACCGGCGGCGGACGCCAGATGGCGGCCCAGCACTCGCACAGCCTGGAAGGCTGGTACGCGCACATCCCGGGGATCAAGATCCTCGTGCCGGCGACGGTCGCCGACGCCAGAGGCCTGCTGGTGGCAGCGCTCGACGAACCCGATCCGGTCTTCGTCTTCGAGCACGCCACGCTCTATCCGCTCGAGGGCGAGATCGATCTCGACGCGGGCCCTGCCGATATCGGAAAGGCCGCGGTGAGGCGCGCCGGCGACGCCATCACGCTGATCACCTACGGCGGCACGCTCGGCAAGACGCTCGAGGCGGCGGACCGTCTCGCGGCCGAGGGCATCGACGCCGAGGTGATCGATCTGCGCTCGCTCCGGCCGCTCGACACGCCGACGATTCTCGTCTCGGTCGCGAAGACGCACCGAGCGCTGATCGTCGACGAAGGCTGGCGCACCTGCAGCTTCGCGGCCGAGGTCAGCGCGCAGATCATGGAGCGTGGCTTCTACGACCTCGACGCCCCGGTCGCGCGCGTGTGCAGCGCGGAGGTGCCGATGCCCTACGCGAAACACATGGAGGATGCGGCACTGCCACAGGTCGCCACCATCGTCGACACGGCGCGCGCGATCCTGAAACCGCATGGCTGAGTTCGTGATGCCGATCCTCAGTGCGGACATGACCGCAGGCACGCTGATCGCCTGGCGAAAGCAGCCGGGCGATGCGGTGAAGCGCGGCGATGTCATCGCCGAGGTGGAGACGGACAAGGGCCTCATCGACGTCGAGGTCTTCGTGAGCGGCGTGGTCGAGAAAATCCTGGTTCGGCCTGGCGCGACTGTCCCCACGGGCGCCGTGCTCGCGCTCATCAAGGAA
This sequence comes from Methylomirabilia bacterium, assembly GCA_041490825.1. Taxonomy (GTDB): domain Bacteria; phylum Methylomirabilota; class Methylomirabilia; order Rokubacteriales; family CSP1-6; genus JBGPTW01. The sequence goes on from JBGPTW010000002.1 coordinate 73,017, forward strand.
GACGGCGCCGCAGCGCCGAAGTCCGCGCCTCCACTCCAGACCGACCGGCTGCGGATCTCTCCGGCGGCGCGCAAGCTCGCTGTCGAGCTCGGCGTCGATGCCGCCAACGTACAGGGCACCGGAGCTGACGGCGCGATCACGCGCGAGGACATCGAGCACGCCGCGGCCGTGAAACCTCTGGTCGCCGCACAGCCTCCGGCCGCGGCGGCGGCGACCGCCGCGCTCGACGTCGCGCGCATGCGGCGGACGATTGGCGCGGCGATGGCGCGTTCCAAGCGCGAGATCCCCCACTACTACCTCGCCACCACCATCGACATGCAGCGGGCGATGGCGTGGCTCGGCGAACAGAACGCGAAGCGGCCTGTCGCCGAGCGCCTGCTGTACGGCGTTCTCTTGATCAAGGCGACGGCGTGGGCCGTGCGCGAGGTGCCGGAGCTCAACGCGCTGTGGGTGGGGGACCGCGCGGTCCTGAGCGAAGCGGTACACGTGGGCGTCGCTATTTCCTTGCGCCAGGGTGGTCTGGTGGCGCCGGCGCTCCATGACGCCGATCGCCGGAGCCTCGACGATCTGATGCGAGGCTTCCGCGGGCTCGTCCAGCGGGCGCGCTCGGGCGGGCTCAGGAGCTCCGAGCTCTCGGACTCGACGATCACGGTCACGAGCCTCGGCGAGCAAGGCGTCGAGACCGTCTTCGGCATCATCTATCCGCCGCAGGTCGCGATCGTGGGGTTCGGCAAGGTCGTGGAGCGTCCGTGGTGCGTGGACGGCGCCATCGTCTCGCGCCCGCTGATGACGGCCACGCTCTCCGGCGATCACCGGGTCACCGACGGCCATCGCGGTGGATTGTTCCTCGCCGCCGTCGACCGTCTCCTCCAGGAGCCCGCACGGCTGTGACGAGAGACGAGCTCCGGGCCACGGTGATACGCGTGCTCGGCGACATCGCGCCGGAGATCGACGCCGGCTCGCTCGAGCCGAGCGTCGCGTTGCGCGAGCAGCTCGACCTGGACTCGATGGACGTCCTCAACTTCATGGTCGGGCTTCATGCGGCGGTCGGCATCGACATTCCCGAGACGGATTATCCAAGGCTCTCCACGCTCGAGGGGTGCGTGGAGTACCTGGCGGCGAAAGACCGCGGTCCATGACGAGACGTGGAGGTTGCCATGGCGATTACGGAACGGCTCAAGCGTGTTCTGGATGCCGAGCGGGTTCGTTACGAGGTCCTGCCGCACCACGAGGAGTTCACGGCCCAGAGAGTCGCGGCGGCGAGCGACGTCCCCGGCCGGCAAGTCGCGAAGGTGCTGATCTGTCGTGACGATGCCGGACGCTCGCTGATGGCCGTGCTTCCAGCGGCCTGCCGCATCGACCTGATCGCGCTTCAGGCAGCGGCCGGGACGGGGAAGCTCTCGCTGGCCACCGAGGCGGAATTCGAGCCGCTGTTCCCGGACTGCGAAACCGGAGCGATGCCGCCGTTCGGGACCCTGTGGAACATGCCGCTCTACGTCGACGCCTGCTTCCCGCGGGCGAAAGATTTCGTCTTCCAGGGCGGGAATCATCACGAGGTGGTCGTCATGCCGTACGAAGCGTACGAGCGGATCGCGAAACCCGTCGCCGGCGAGTTCTGCCTCGAGAAACGGGTCGCCGCCGCCTGAGTCAGGGACGAAACGCGGGACGCGAGCCGGAGTGCGAGACGCGGCCCCTACTGAGGCGCCTGTGCTAGCGCTCGACGCCTCACACGGTGAGGGTGGCGGCCAGATCGTGCGCACCGCGCTCGCACTCGCGGTGGCCCTGCGTCGGCCAGTTGCGCTGGAGCGCATCCGCTTGCGGCGGCCGAAGCCCGGGCTCCAGCCGCAGCACCTCACGGTGGTCCGGGCCCTGGCGGCGATCAGCGACGCGCAGGTCGACGGCGATCAGCTCGGCTCGACGGCGCTGTCTTTCGCGCCGCGCACTCTCCACGCGGGCGACTGGCACTTCGACATCGGCGCCGTCAAGGGCAGCGCGGGCTCGGTGTCGCTGCTCTTCCAGTCATTGCTACTCGCGCTGGCATTCGGTAGCGCACCATCCCGGCTGACGCTCGTCGGCGGCACGCACGTGCCGTGGAGCCCGACGGTGCATTACCTGACCGCGGTCTTCGTGCCCGCGCTGGCGCCGCTCGGATTCGCCGCCGACGTGCGCCTGCGGCGCTGGGGCTGGTATCCGGCGGGTGGTGGACAGATCGAGGCCACCGTCACCCCGGCGAGGCACATGGCCGGGGTGACGGCGACGAACCCGCCACGTCCACTCGCGATCGCCGGCGTCTCCGCGGTGTCGCACCTGCCGCGCTCCATCGCCGAGCGCCAGCGCCGGCAGGCCGAGGCGCGCCTCGAGGCCGCGGGCCTGAGCGCCGCCATCACGATCGAAGAGGATGCCGCCGCGCACGGCCCAGGCACCGTGCTGTTCCTCGGAGTCCACGGCCGGGGCGGCTTCTCCGGGCTGGGTCGGCGCGGCCTGCGCGCCGAGCGCGTGGCCGACGAGGCCGTGGACGCGCTGCTCGACTGGCGGGCGAGCGGCGCCGCGATCGACGTGCACCTGGCCGATCAGCTGGTGCCGTTCCTCGCGCTCGCCGAGGGTCCGTCGTCATTCACGTGTCCGCGGCTGTCGGACCACCTGCGTACCGTCGCGTGGGTCGTGCAGCAATTCCTGGCGGTCGACATCGTCCTCGACGACGAGCGCCCGGCCCGGGTGGAGGTCGTGCCGATATGACGTCTCCACTCACGCTCTTCCTCTGTGGCGACGTGATGACGGGCCGCGGCGTCGACCAGGCGCTTCCGCATCCCGGCGATCCGCGCATCCACGAGCCGCACGTGAAGAGCGCCGAGCGGTACGTGGAGATCGCCGAGCGGGCGAACGGCCCGATTCCGCGCCCCGTCGAATTTTCCTACATCTGGGGCGACGCGCTCGAGGAGCTCGCGCGCGTGCGGCCGAGCGCGCGAATCGTGAACTTAGAAACCAGCATCACGCGAAGCGACGACTACTGGAGGGGCAAGGGGATCAACTACCGGATGCACCCGCACAATGTTCCCTGCCTCACGGCCGCGCGCATCGACTGCTGCGTCCTCGCGAACAACCACGTGCTCGACTACGGCTACCCGGGCTTGATCGAGACGCTCGAGAGTCTACAGAGGCTTGGCGTGACGACCGCGGGCGCGGGCCGGAATCTCGCTGAGGCGCGAGCACCGGCCGTGATCGACGTTCCAGGGCAAGGACGAGTGATCGTCTTCGCATTTGGAACGGAGACGAGCGGGATCCTCCCGGGCTGGGCGGCAACGGAAGACCGGCCCGGCGTGAGCTTCCTGCAGGATCTGTCGGACCAAACCCTGGAACAGGTCGCCGAGACTCTGCGGAGCGTCAAGCGACCCCGCGACGTCGTCGTCGCGTCCATCCACTGGGGTGACAACTGGGGATTCGCCGTTCCAGAGGACCACGTCCGCTTTGCGCATGGTCTCATCCACGCTGAAGTGGACATCGTCCACGGACACTCCTCGCACAACGTTCGCCCGATCGAGGTGTTCGAGGGGAAGCTCATTCTCTACGGGTGCGGCGACTTCCTCGACGACTACGAGGGCATCGGCGGCCACGAAGAATTCCGGGACGACCTCACGTTGATGTACTTCCCGACCGTGGACCCTCTCACCGGTCGGCTCTCCGACCTGCGCATGACGCCGATGCGGATCCGGCATTTCAAGGTCAACCGCGCGTCGCGCGAGGAAGCCGGATGGCTGAGCGACACGATTACTCGCGAGAGCGAGCGGTTCGACTTCCGGCTGGAGCTCCGCGAAGACCACCGCCTCGAGCTTCGGTGGGCCTACGACGGCTGCGCTAGAGACGACAGGCGCCGGGATCGCACGTGACGAAGAACTCCCGCGCGTTCGGATCCTCGTCGACTCCGAGCGTCACGACCTGGCCTGCCTTCGACCCCCAGCGATAGACCGTGAGCCCCTTGAGCCCGAGCTCCCAGCCACGGAGGAAGGCGTGCGCGACGTCCTCCTGTCCGGCGTCCTCGGGGAGGTTGATCGTCTTGGCGACCGCGTTGTCGACGTGACGCTGGAACGCCTGCTGGATGGCCAGGTGACCATCGACGGGAATCTCGGTGGCGGTGACGAAGAGCCGCTGCACCGGCTCGGGAACGTTCGCCACGTTCCGAATGCTTCCGGTCGCCAAGATGGGCTCGACGACGCCGGGGCTCTCGAGCCCCCGATCGGCGAGGCAGCGAAGCAACATCGGGTTCACCTCGCCGATCGGCGGGCCGCCCAGCGCGTGCTCGCGCCGGTACGCGAGCGCGAAGAGCGGCTCGATGCCGCTGCTCGTCCCGGCGATGATGCTGATCGTTCCCGTGGGCGCGATGGAGAGCAGCGTGGCGTTCCGCACGCGCTCGCCGCGCTCCATGTGCACGCTGTCGGCGAACCGTGGGAACACCCCGCGCGCGGCCGCCAGCTCGCGTGAAGCATTCCGCGCTTCGGTCGCGATGAACGCCATCAGTCGATCAGCCCAGCCGGCGGCGTTCTCGCAATCGTAGGGAACGCCGAGGCGGATCAGGCACTCTGCGAAGCCCATCACGCCGAGGCCGATCTTGCGGGTGGCCCGCGTGGCGTCTCCGACCACAGGGAGCGGATCACGGTTGACCTCGATCACATCGTCGAGGAATCGCACGCCCGTGCGCACCGCGTGGCGCAGACGATGCCAGTCGACGTCGGGCGCCCCACTGGCGTTTCGCACCATGTGGGCGAGGTTGACCGAACCGAGGACGCAGCTCTCCCACGGCCGGAGTGGGACCTCGCCGCAAGGATTGGTCGCATCGATGTCGCCGAGGGCGCGGAGAGGATTGGCGCGATTGATCGCGTCGAGGTAGAGCAGTCCGGGATCACCCGCGCGCCACGCCCGATCGACGATCCGGTCGAAGACACGCCGCGCCCCGAGCCGCCCGACGACGTGCCGATCCCGGGGGTGAAGGAGCTCGTAGCTGCCGCCCTCTCGGGCGGCGCTCATGAAGTCGTCGGTGACACTCACCGAGAGATTGAAGTTACGAAACCGCTCGCCCGAGAGCTTGGCGTCGATGAATTCCAGGATGTCGGGATGGTCCACGCGAAGCACGCCCATGTTCGCGCCGCGCCGGCGACCGCCCTGCTTGATGCTCTCCGTCGCCGAGTCGAAGACACGCATGAACGAGACGGGGCCCGAAGCATCACCGCCGGTCGAAGCCACCACGTCGCCCTGCGGGCGGAGGCGCGAGAACGAGAATCCGGTGCCGCCCCCTGCCCGCTGCAGGAGCGCCATCGCCTTGAGCGACTCGAAGATCCCGTCGATCGAGTCCTCGACCGGCAGCACGAAGCACGCGGCGAGGACGCCGAGCCGAGTGCCGGCGTTCATCAGCGCCGGCGAGTTCGGGAGGAAGTCCAGGGACTCGAGGAGCCTCTGGAACACCTCCTGCCAGAGATCGGCGTCGCGCGCCTTCCCGAACGCGAGCTCGGCCTGGGATACCGCCCGGGCCACGCGGTGGAAGAGCTCCGGAGGCGTCTCGATGACCCGTCTCTCCGCATCGCGCCGCAGGTAGCGCGCCTCCAGCACTCGAAGCGCGGTCGCGGACAGATGCGCCGCGGTCTCCACGGCGCTCACGGTGCGCCGTGGCGCGCCATCACCCCTTGCCTTCGTCCTCATCAGCCGCGCGTCGCTCGAGATGCCAGTAATGCCGGTCCCGCGCTCGGAGGATCTCGTCGGACGTGTGGACCTCGGCGTCGGATTCTTGCTCGACACCGAGCGCGTGGCCGAGCTCGTCGACGACGTCCTGGTCCGGCGTCGCCACGCTGCCGCCCACCGTCTCTTCGCCCGAAGCCTCCGCACGCCGCCAGTCGGCGTCGACGTCGCCGCCGCTGAGGGCCGGGCTGGTCTCGGGGTGACGCAATCGCTCCTCGACGAGATCAACCGCCGCGCCACCCTGTTCGGGGATGGCGCCGGTCGGCGCCGGGCGCTTCCGAGGGCGCCGCGCCTTGGTGGATCGCCGCCGCTTGTTCGAGCTTCCCCGTGGACTCATTGCCGCCCTCCATCGCGACGAAGATGTGATCGGCACTTCAGGCGCCGTAGTGATAGGGGGTCTCTGCCCTCGTGACGAGCCGATTCTCGACGCCCCGAGAGCTCTCGATCGCACGCGCCATCGTTTCGAGCGCGGACCGTTCCGGCTCGCTGAGCACGAGGCCCCAGAGCGAGATGACGCCATCCTTGGCGCCGACCAACACGCGGACCGTTGAAGTCCATGGCTCGCGCGCCATCCGAGACTTCATCTCGGCCACGAGCTCGACGTCGGAGCGGGACAGCGTCGACGGCACCGCCGCGGCCAGGGCCTTGACGAGGTCGCCCCGGCTCACGATGCCGACCAACTGGCCATCGCGCATCACTGGCAGGCGGCGGATGCCGCGGGCCTCTAGAATTGCGGCGGCCGTCTCGATGTCGAACACGGGGCTGATCGAGATCACAGCGCGTGTCATCACCTCGCCAGCAGTCGTGCCCGCGGCCTTTTGGTACTCGCGGGCGAGCCACTCTCCGCTCTCGAAGAACGAACGCCACCACGGGCGCTTTCCCCGCGGCTTCTGACGAAGGATCAGGTCCCCGTCGCTGAGGATGCCAACGAGCCGCCCGTCGGCGCCGATGACGGGCAGGCCGCTGACGCCGTGGTCGACCATCAGTCGAGCGGCCTTCGCGATCGGCGTCTCAGGGCTCACCGTGATGACGTCGCGACTCATGATGTCTTCGACAGTCATCGCCGTCCCCCACGCGCGGTCGCCGCGGTGCGGCCCGGCCGCTTCGGGCCCGCGCGCCACCGCGTCCGCAACGTCCCGGCGACCGCGCCTGCCGCCACGAGGGACCCGGCGACGGTGAATTCACCGAGGCGTGGCGCGGCCAGGCGGCGGTACTCGGCGGAGCGCATCCGCACTGCGGTCTCGGCATCCCCGGCGGGCATCGTCAGATCCCGCAGCTGGAGAACCGCGCGATCAACGAACGTGGGGATGCCGAGGAGGGTACGGAGCTTCTGATACATCGTCGTCGTCAGTCCTTCACCTGCGCTTCAGTCCAGACTTCCTTGAGGTCCTTCGGGAGCTGCGCGAGCACGTCGTCCGCCTCGCCGGAAGAAATCTGCGCCTTGAGCGCTGCGAACACCGCGACAGTTGCCCAGCGCGCCTCTCGTGTCGTCGCAAGCCCGGCATCCGCCTTCACCCGCTCGTAGAATCGCTCGCGGTCCATCCTCGAGGGCTTTCGATCCGTCCGCTCGCCCTCCTCCCACACGTTCTTCAGCTCAGTAGGCAGCTGAGCCATGACCTGGTCGGCCTCCTCGGGTGTCAGACGGTCACGTAGTGCGTGGAAGACCGCGGCGGTTGCTCGCTTGGCAGCCTCCCGGTTGCGGTCGCCGCTGGTGTCCATGACTGTTCGATAGAACGTCTGGGTCGTCATGGTGCTCCTCCTCCGGGCCCGAAAGGAGGTGCATCGCCGGTGCCAGGCCAAAGCCGTTCGATTTCAAACGCACCATAGCCTCATCTTGCTGCTGGACCTCGAGCGCTTCGTCGCGCGGATGCGCTGGGCGCGAGAACAAGTTGCACACGATCTTGCCGGGGCACTTGGGATCGATCTTCATCAGGCCGGACTGGGATGGGGCAGGAGCGCAACAGTCGGGGTAACCGAGTCCCAGGCCGGCGGCCCAACGAGGACGCGATCGCCACGCAAGTTTTTGATCATCCGGGGACTGGCACGCCCCACTGAACCACTGAAGTGAGAACCATCGTTGAGGCAACGCCCTGTAAACACAGCGTTGCGCCCTCGGCACACTCGATGCACCAAAGCAGCCGAAGCAAAACACTCGCCGCACCCGGGGGGGAGTGCGAATGGACGATCAGCATGAGCTCGACGACAGGAGATTCGCCGCTACACTCGCGACTCTCGAGAGCAGATCGTCCCAGGAAGATCGACCGCGTCATCGACTACGTCGGCGAGAGATCTCGCGTTTTCGGCAATCATCCTCGCCGTCCGTCGTACGCGGGAGGGAGCAAACAGCGATGCGGTTCTTTCAGCCTGAGGTCGAAGTTACGCTGAAGACTCTCGGCATCCTGATGCTGCTGGCTCTGGTCGCGTGGCCTATGACGTGGGGTTACGAGCAGCGGCAGCGAGCAAGGGACTGGCAAAACATCGCGTGCGCCTACCGTCTCCGAGAAGCGCAGCTTCAGATGCCAATGCTTGTGGACCTCAAGGATCGTGGCGACGCGTGTGAAACGATCGATCGGCTCGGCCTGGACTTCGTCACGCCGCGATGAGCAACGACAACGGGCCAGCGCCTCGCCGAACGTGGAGCGATCCTGTCGGACCGAGAACGAGCGTGTCGCTTTCGAGAGGATGGAGGAACGTATGCCGACTTACGTGATGCTCACGCGCCTCACACCGGAAGCTGTGAAGACTCCTGGCCATCTGAAGCAACTCGAGCAAGCCGTCGCCGATCATGTCCGCAAAGATTGCCCCCAGGTGAAGTGGGTCGCGAACTACGCCATCCTGGGGCGGTACGACTATCTGGACATCTTCGAGGCGCCCGACGAGATGATCGCGGCGAAGGTCGTGATGATCATCCGATCGTACGGCCACGGACAGACCGAAACATGGACGGCGATGCCGTGGGAGCGCTTCGAGATCGTGCTGCCCAGCTGAGGTTGGCCTCAGATGACCCCGTGCGCACGGCCGACCTTCGCAAACGCTGCGACGGCGCGCTCGAGGTGTTCCTGCTCGTGCGCGGCGCTCAGTTGGACACGGATACGCGCCTGGTCTTTCGGTACGACCGGGTAGGAGAAGCCGATGACGTAGATACCTTCCTCGAGCAGATCGGCCGCCATCCGATGGGCAATCCGCGCGTCGCCGAGCATGAGGGGGACGATCGGGTGATCGCCGGGAGGGATGTGGAAGCCGGCCTCGGTCATCGCGTGGCGGAACCACTGGATGTTGGCGTGGAGCCGGTCGCGGCGCGCCGTCGTCCGCGAGAGCAGATCGAGGCAGGCAAGAGAAGCGCAGACGAGCGCCGGGGGCAGCGTGTTCGAGAAGAGGTAGGGGCGCGAGCGCTGACGGAGGAGCGCGACGACCTCGCGCCTGCCGGTCGTGAAGCCGCCACTGGCTCCGCCCAGCGCCTTGCCGAGCGTGGATGTGATGACGTCCACGCGTCCGGGGACGCCGCAGTACTCGGGAGAGCCACGGCCGGTGACGCCGAAGAAGCCCGTGGCGTGGCTGTCGTCCACCATGACCAGCGCGTCGTACCGCTCGGCGAGGTCGCAGATCTCTCCGAGTGGCGCCACACCGCCGTCCATCGAGAACACGCCATCGGTGGCGATCAGGCGCGTCCGCGCGCGACGTGTTTCTCGGAGGATGCGCTCGAGATCGGACATGTTCGTGTGCGCGTAGCGGTGGCGTTGCGCCCGGCACAGCCGGATGCCGTCGATGATCGAGGCGTGGTTCAGCTCGTCCGAGATCACGGCGTCCGCCTCACCGAGGAGCGTCTCGAAGAGGCCGCCGTTGGCGTCGAAGCACGAGGTGTAGAGGATCGCATCCTCGGTACCGAGGAAGCGCGCGATGGCGGCCTCGAGGTCTTTGTGGATCGTCTGCGTGCCGCAGATGAACCTGACGCTCGCAAGACCGAAGCCCCAGCGCTCGAGCCCCCGCTGAGCGGCATGAATCAGCTCCGGGTCATTGGCGAGGCCGAGGTAGTTGTTGGCGCAAAAGTTCAGGACCTCGCGACCGCCGACGGCGACGCGTGCGCCCTGCGGACCTTCGAGCACGCGCTCGCCCTTCCAGAGGCCCGCGTCGCGGATCTCGTCGAGCTCGGCCTGGAGCCGCTGCTTTGCTTCACCGTACATGGCCCGTACCCTCTTGGCGGTGCACGCGCGAGTCAGCGCGCTCGGTGTCCCGCATAGCGGCGTGTGACGTTCGGGACGAGGTATTCGTTGAACGTGCGGTCGAGGTCATACCCTGGCCGGAAGTTCCAATCGCGACGGGCGCGCGTGTCGTCGACGTCCTCCGGCCACGAGTCCACGATAACTTGACGCCGAGCGTCGGGATTGAACGTGAGCTGCTCCGCCGGGAAGGCCTTGCGCACCATCGCGGCGATCTCGGCCGCGCTCACATTGAAGGCGGTCACGTTGTAGACCACGCTCGTCAGCGACTCCGCGGGTGCCTCGAGCAAGCCGAGCAGCGCCGCGATCGCGTCGGGCATCGCCATGAACGGAATGCGCGTGTCGTCGCGAACGAAACAGGCATAGGGACGACCCTGTGCTGCGGCGTGAATCATCTCCGGCGCGTAGTCGCTCGTCCCACCGCTTGGGACCGTGAAGGCGGAGATCAGTCCGGGGAACCGGATTGCGCGAAAGTCCACGCCGCTCGCTCCCTGCGCGGCGAGCTGACGGTAGTGGCGCGCGACATAGCGGCCGAGGTGCTCGCAGTAGAGCTTGTTGCAGCCGTACATCGTGATCGGCTGGAGCCACTGCTCCTCGCTGAGCCGGCCCGCGCCGCGCTTCGTAGCGAGGTCGGGAAGACCGTAGACCGCGATCGAGCTGGGGAAGAGGAATTTCACCGGGCCGCCATGCGAGCGGGCTTCCTCGACTGCCAGGTGGAGGAGGTTCAGCGTGCCTTGCACGTTGATCTCGTGCGCCGCCTCGGGGACGAACTCGGCTCGCGTCGAAAGGATCGCGGCCAGATGGAAGATGGCGGAGATCTCGAACTCGCTCATCAGCGCATCGAGCAGACGGCGATCGAGCACATCGCCAACGCGTGTTGCCGCGCACTGCCGAGCGAGTTCAGGGTCGAGAGGCCGGACGTCGCACGCCAGGACATCGAACGAGCCGAGCTCGGCGAGGCGACGGATCAAACCGTGCCCCACCTCGCCGCCAGCGCCGGTCACGAGTACCGCGGGCTTGCGTGCCACGCCAATGTCCCTCTCCGAGAGTCTACGCTGTGCCTGATTCCAACGTCCTGGGGTAACGCCGGGACACCGATGGGGCAGCGTCGCAACGCTGCGGCAGCATAACCGTCCGAGATCCTTGATGCGCCTCGTGGCACCCCGGATGCACGTGTGCATGAGATCCAGATTCAGCCGGAGCGGAACGTCCAAGGACCCAGGAGATCAGTGATGGCGAAACGATTCCTCGTTCCACTCGACACCAGTCCGGAAGCCGAACACCTGATCCCGCTCGTCGCCGACGCGGCGCGCGCGACCGGTGCGACCGTGCGGCTGCTCCATGTCGCTCCGGTGCCCGGCAACGTCGTGAGTCCCGAGGGACGGACCGTGGCGTATGCCGACCAGGAGATGACTCGGCTCGAGGCGGAATACACGAGCTACCTTCGCGGTCTGGAGGCCGAGCTCAGCGGCGTCGCCGTGGAGGCGGTGGTGAGGTTCGGCAAGCCGGCCGAGGAAATCCTGCAAGAGGCGGAGGCGTTCGGAGCCGACGTCATCGCGGTCACCACGACCTGCCGGAGCGCCGTGAAGCGAGCCCTGCTCGGGAGCGTTGCCGAGCAGCTCGTCAAGCAGGCGCGCCCGACGGTGATGCTGGTCCGGCCTGCCATGTGAGTCGACCGGTGGCTCGGACTGGATGATGCAGAACTGACCCGTGACGTCGAGCCCCGCGTGAGTCGGAAATACATTCCGTACGACAGCGGCTGCTCTACGCTTTGGCGCATTTGCCTCACGAGTGGATCGGAATGCCGTGGCCCGGGCGCCCCATGTGGGGCCGGACGGCGCGCCTCACTCGGAACGCTCACACGCATTGTTCACGACTTCGGCTCCGGCGCGACTCTTGCTGCCCCAATACGCCATGAGATTCCACGACCGTACCGACGCCGGCAAGAAGCTGGCGGACGCGCTCGTCCCGGTCATCAGGCCGCCCTGCGTCGTCGCCGGCATCCCGCGCGGCGGGGTCGCCATTGCGTTGCCCATCGTCGAGCGATTCGCTCTGCCGCTCACGGTCGTCTATGCGCGCAAGCTGACCGCTCCGGTGGCCCCGGAGTTCGCATTTGGCGCGATCGACGAGGACGGTCACACGATCGTCGACTCGCGCTCCGTTGCAATGCTCGGACTCTCGTCGGCCGACGTGGACGAGGCGAAGGGGCGGGTGTCGAAGGAGATTCGACGTCGCATGACGACCTACGGCGTGCCCGCGCTCGGACACTACCTCCCCGACGCGGCTGTGGTCCTGGTGGACGATGGCCTCGCGACGGGGCTGACGATGCGGGTGGCGCTCGAGTACGCGCGCCGTCACGGGGCCCGCGAGATCATCGTCGCAGTCCCGTGCGCTTCCGAGCCCGCAGCGCGGGAATTCGAGCGCGCCGCGGACCACTTCGTCAGCCTGCTGGTGGACCCCGACTTCATGGCCGTCGGCCAGTACTACACAGATTTCGCGCCCGTGTCGGACGACGAGGTCATCGCGATGCTGAGCGGCGCGTTGGAACCAGGCGCCAGCGCTCCCCGCGCGGTCGACCGGAGCGACGCGCGCATTGTCTTCAAGAATTCGCGTGGTTTCACGCTGGCGGGTCGGCTCCTCGTGCCGTCGTCCTCCGGGCCTCACCCGGTGGTCGTCTTCGCGCACGGCTGGGGCAGCGGCAAGGACAGTCCGCGTAACACGGCGGTCGCCGAGGCGCTGCGGCGTCTCGGTTTCGCCGCGTTCCTGCTCGACTTCACCGGCCACGGCGAGAGTGAAGGGAAACCGGAGGATTCGACGCAAGAGCAACAGGTGGACGATCTCGCCGCCGCGCTCGGCGCGCTCGAAGGCCTTGACGAAATCGATGGCCGCCGGCTCGGCGTCGTCGGCGCGAGCTCCGGGGCTGCCGTGGCGGTCCTCGCCGCGGGACGTGACACGCGGATTCGCGCGCTGGTATTGCGATCTCCCAACCTGACGGGTGTTGAAGGGGCGGTGTCGCGCGTGCGCGTGCCGGCGCTCCTCGTGGTCGGCGAGCACGACGCGCCGATTCGCGCTGCGCTCGCGCCCGTGGTCGGCCACTTCGGCGGTCCGCGCGCGCTCGAAGTCGTTCCGGGCGGCGACCATTTGTTCGAGGATCCCGCGGCGCTGGCATGCGCAACAGCGGCGACCGTCGCCTGGTTCAAAGACCACCTCAAATAGAGCGATCACGCGCCCGCGCACTCCCACGATGATCCGCGCGCTGGAGCTGCTCTACTTCATGGCGCCGGCCTACGCGGCGAACATGGCACCGCCGTTCACGAGGTACCGGCGCGGATGGAACGGCCCGCTCCCGCTCCCGTGGGCGAAGAGGACGACGCCCCGGCTGGCGTCCGGAACGCTCAGGTTTCTTCGAGCGTCACCCGACCCGCCGGAATGCTCATGGAGCTCCTTCAAGATGCCGCCGCGCTCCCTGTCCTGGCGGCGCCGGCCGTGAATCGTGTGTCGAGCCATGCGGCGAGCAGCGGTACCGCGGAGACGATGACGATGCGAGGCGACGCCGCCCGAGCCGGAAGCGGCGTGGTGTCGGTGCAGTAGATCTGGCTCACGCCGAGCGACCAAAGGCGCTCCCACCGGGTTCCGGTGAAGAGGCCGTGCGTCGCTATGATGACGATCTCGCGCACGCCCGCGTTTCGAAGTGCCTCCGACGCCGAGATCAGCGTGCCTCCCGTGTCGAGGATGTCGTCGACGATGACAGCCACGGCGCCGGCGGCGCCGTGGAACGCCGAGTGGCTGACACCCGTTCCCGTTCGAGTCTTGGTGAACCAGGCGAGCGGTCGGTCGATGCCGGCGGCGTGACGCACGGCTTCGCATCGCGCGCGCGCGCCCTCGTCTGGCGCCACCACCGTCGGGTCCCGTAATCCCAGTGCGCGCAGCGTGTCGGCGAAGAGCTGGGCCGGTGACAGCGACGTCAGCGGAACGGGGACGAGCTGATGGATCCTCGAGCTGTGGACGTCCACGGTGACGATCTCGTCGACCCCGGAAGCACGCAGAAGCTCGCCGAGCCACGCGGCGCCGAGACTCTTGCCGGGCTCGTCCCGGTCATGGCGCGCGTAGCCGAGGTAGGGCAACAGGGCCACCACACGGCTCGCGCCTGCCCGGTCGAGCGTGTGCGCGAGTAACAACGTCGCCAGTAAGTCCTCATCAGGCGGCGCAACCGCGCCAAGAAGCATGGCCTCATCGCCGGTGACCGGTGAGTCGACCGTGGCGTGCAGCTCTCCGTTCGAGAATCGGTCGATCGTGAAGCGGCCCGGCTTCACACCGGCGAGTCTCTCGAGCGTCGCGCCGAGGTGCGCGTGTCGAGGCAGGCTGAACAGCAGCACGTGTTTATCCCTCACCGAAAGATCGGTATGGACAGGGGGTGCAACCTCGCTGCCACGACGTGGGCACCGCGGAGGACCTTCCAAGTGACAGGGAACAAGAGGAGGTCAGAGAGGTCGACTTCGCGGTTCTGCCGTCGGCGTCTGACCGCGACCCGCCTTGGCCCGGCTGGAAGTGTTCGCACGGACAATCAGGGACGCGGCACCTCCCGCCGAGCACGTGCTCCCTCTCGAGATGACCGCAGATGCAGTGCATGTTGCCTCCTTCCGCGTCGTGCGCCTCGCGGCCAGTTACGCCAGCAACCTTCCTGCCAGAGCTTGAATCGCGGGAAGCGTCCTTCGATCCTGGCACTACTCGAGGCATCTCGCCGCCGGCGATTGGTCGCGGCCGAGGCGTTCCGCGCGACGCTCGCGGGACCCACCGGTGTGCACGTGCACGTGGAGCCCATGCACGTCGACGCGGAACGCGATGGGCTCAGGCGAGCTGACCTTGCAGGCGGACGTGGAGTCGGCGACGATTCCGAGCCGCCGGACTAGTTTTCGATGAAGCTCCGGAGCGCCTTGGCGCTGACCGGCTGGCGCAGCTTGCTCAGTGCCCGGGTCTCGATCTGGCGGATCCGTTCGCGAGTGAGCGCGAAACGCGTTCCGATCTCTTCGAGTGTCTGGGGCTCGGTGTCACCGAAGCCGAAGCGGAGCCGCAGCACCCGCTGCTCCCTCTCCGTGAGGTTGGTCAGCGCGCGCGCGACGTGGAGCGAGAGGTCTTCTGCCAGAACTGGGTCGGTCGGCGCACCGGTAGAGCGGTCCTCGAGCACGTCGCTGAGCAGCAGGTTCTCACCGATCGGGGTCTCGAGCGACAGCGGCTTCGGCGCGGCGTTGAGGACCAGCCGGACCTTCTTGGCCGGCAGCCGGGTGCGCCGCGCGATCTCTTCCAGCGTGGGCTCCTTGCCAAGCTCGCTGGCCATCTGCCGGCTCGCTCGCGAAACGCGATTCAACGTCTCGACCATGTGGACCGGGATCCGGATCGTCCGGCTGCGGTCGGCGATGGCGCGCGTGATCGACTGCCGGATCCACCATGTGGCGTACGTCGAGAACTTGAAGCCGCGACGGTACTGGAACCGGTCGACCGCCTTCAAAAGTCCGAAGTTCCCGTCCTGGACCAGGTCGAGAAGCGGCACGCCGCTCGATCGGACGTAGCGCTTTGCGATGGAGACCACCAATCGAAGGTTGGCTTCGATCATCTCGCGCTTGGCCTGGTTCACCGCGGCAGCGTTTTCATCGATCTCGGCCAGCAGCGCCTGGAGGCGCGGGCGGGACACGCCGACTTCTCGCTCGAGCGCCCGGAGCTCGCGCCGGGCGCCGGCCTGGGTCCGGTCGAGCCCGGCCATCCGATCCGACAGCCGGCGGACGCTCTCGACGAAAGCGTCGACGAGGACGGGTTTAAGGGGCAGGTCGGCGACGAGCCTCTCGAGCCGAGCGCGATTCGCGGCGGTCGTCTTCGTCTGAGCCGTCCGGAGCCGCCGGATCTGAGCGAACGAGCGCTGGATCGGGGCGAGCGCTCGGGCATCCAGCTCTCCGCCTTCCGGCAGGACGATCACATTCTCCGCGGCCACTTCGCCGCGGCGGAGCCGCTCGCCGGTCTCGACGAGCCCTCGGAGGGCCATCGGGATGCGGGCGAGGGCACGGCGGAGGCCGATCTGACCGGCCTCGATACGCCGCCCGATTTCGACCTCCTGCTTGGCGGTCAGGAGCGGAACTTTCCCGATGTTGCCGAAGTAGAGGGCCACGAGATCCTCGCCGAGCTCAGCCGGCCGCCCTTCCTCGGCGAGGAGTGTGTCGCCGGCCTCCGGGTCGTAAGCCAGCGCGGCGCCGTCGTCGAGCAGCCCCGCTGGATCCCGTTCGATGCCGTGATCGATGTCGTCGTGAACCTCGGCGCTCTTGAATGTCATGTGTCCTGATTCCTGCTATTTAGATGCTCGAGCCCGGCGAATCGTTTCGGCAGGGCATGCCGGTTACGTCCATGGGCCGAGGCGCCACGGAGGCGTCGCCACGGAGGCGTCGAATGAAGAAATCGCTCCTGCTCATGTTGCTACCGCTGACGTTTCTCCCCGGCTGCTTTGGCACCGCGTGGCCGCGCGGCACCTGGACCCGGGCGGCCACCGCCAGTGGGCAGCAGCTCCACGACCAGTACGAGTGCGAGCGGCAAGCAGCCCGGTACCGGGCCGCCGGACTGTCACCCGAGACGGTCTACGCCGACTGCATGCGCGCCCGCGGCTACGAGCGTGTCAGGTGAGCCGCTCGTATGCTCCCGGCCAGGAATCGCATCGCGACCCGTTCCTGCGGCCGGCCCCGGGTCCGCCCTTCTCGACGCGCGCGTCTATGCGCTCACGAGCTGCACCTCGGCACCCGTGCCGAGATGCTCCTTGAGGTGCGCGACGATGCGCTGGAGCTGCTGCTCATCGGTCTGTTGCATGTAGCTCCAGATCTGCTGGCAGTCCGGGCATGACTTCGCGTCACGATGGAACGTTCCGTATCGATGCAGTCCCTTGGACAGCACTGCCGCCGTCTCCATGAGGTCATACGTGCTGTTATTGAGCATCGCGTTCTCTCCCCTCGAGACCGTGTGGCTCGAGTCTCATGTGAGTAAAACGTGCTGATATCTCGGCTCAGGCAGAGCGCCGTGAGCGTAGCCAAGGATGTGGATGAGCGCTGCAACGATGCTGCCACGGCAACTTGCGCCCGAGGAACATCGCTAAGTATCCACCGATCGCGAGCCTGCCTTCACCGGACAGTGGCCGCTCGTTTGCGGTCACCGGAGAGGTCGTGGGGAGCGGCCGACTCACCTGGGGTGAGCGAGGGACAACCAAGCGACGACCACCGGAGAGAGCCCGGAGCGTAAGCACCATCAAGGCATCAAAATGTCTGGGGCCTTTCCTGGCACCTCCGATGCACCTTCCCGCAAGAATTCCAGGAGGTCCACTTCACGTGAGTGGCGGCCTACCGGAACTCGAGGGAAGGACGATGACCACCGTGCGCCGGATTCTCCACGCGACCGACTTTTCCCAGGCCTCACGCCCCGCTTTCGCCAGGGCGCTCGAGTGGGCGAAGCGCGGTCGCGCTGCGCTCCTGCTCGTCCACGTCCTGCCCCCGGTGAGGCCGGTCCTCGAAGACAGCTACATCCCGGCCACGATGTACCGGGACGTGGAGGCGGCGGCTGACCGCCGTGCCGAGCACGAGCTCGGCGCGCTGGCCGCACGAGCGAGAAAGGCGGGGATCCGCGCTTCGGTCATGGTCCTCCACGGCGCGCCGTTCGAGCAGATCGTCCGCGCGGCGCAGCGACAGCGCGCGGGGCTCGTCGTGATCGGCACCCACGGGCGCACCGGGCTCTCACGCTTCGTCATGGGCAGCGTCGCCGAGCGAGTGGTCACGCAGGCCGGATGCCCGGTTCTCACCGTCCCCGCGAACGCGTCATCACGAACGGTGAAAGCCGGACGATGATGGTTGCCGATCCAATTCGCTCGCCGATTCTCGTGGTACGCCTCATGAGCGATCCGTGCCTGTGGTCCTGGGAGATCCGTGAGGTCGACGACGCGCTCGTCGAGAGCGGCTGGATCTCCACGTGGGAGGCGTACGACTCGCGGGAAGCCGCCGAGGCCGCGGGCCGGCGACGCCTCAACGAGCTCGTCGCCGGGGATCGCCTTGCCCCAGATACGAGACGGCCTGCTGCTCGTATCATCCCCGCGCGTTCTACACTCGACCGGGCGAGCTGATCTCGACGACAGGAATGAGCCGCGTGGACAACCTTGCGCGGATGTTCTGGCAACGGGTCCAGGAGAGCGGGGGCGCCGACGCGCAAATGGTGAAGCGCGCGGGCGTCTGGCGGCGGCTCACCTGGACCGAGGTGGGGAATGGCGTTCGCGAGATCGCGGTGGGCCTCCTCGCCCTGGAACACCACCCCGGCGATGCAGTCGGGCTCCTGTCCACGAGCCGAGCCGAATGGGTCCAGACGGATTTCGCGATCCTCTCGACCGGCGGCGTCACCGTACCGATCTACGCCACGTACACGCCCGAGCAGATCGCATACATCGTGAACGATGCCGAGGTCCGGATGCTGATCGTGGAGAACGCGAGCCAGCTCGCCCGCGTGCTCGCCATGCGTCAGAAGATGCCGCGACTCCAGCACATCGTGGTCATCGACGACGACGAGACGTGCGGAGCGGCGCTGACCGGACAGGACCTTCGCCGGCTCGGGCGCGATCACGCCAGTGCGCTGGAACGAGCGCTCGCCGAGCGCGTGTCCGCGCTGGATTCGGCCGATGTTGCGACGATCGTGTACACATCAGGGACGACGGGCGAGCCGAAGGGCGTCGTGCAGACCCACGCGAACCACATGGCGACGCTCGCGGCTGTCGCCCAGATTCCCGGGGTCCAGCCCGGGGACGTTCACCTGCTCTTTCTTCCGCTCGCCCACTCCTTCGCCCGCCTCGAGGCCTTCATGGGCGTGCATCGGGGACTGGTCACCGCGTTTGCCGAGAGCGTGGATGCGCTGCCCCACAATCTCCGCGAGGTACGACCTGACTTCGTCTTCGGCGTTCCGCGCGTGTACGAGAAGGCGCAGGCGAGAATCCAGGCTGCTGTCGAGGTGAGCCCGCCTGTCGCTCGGCGCCTCTTTGCCTGGGCTCTGCGCGTCGGTCGCGCGGTATCCCGGTACCAGCAGAAGAGGCAGCCTGTCCCCGCTCGGCTCGCCCTTGCTCACCGCGTCGCCCGGCGTGCCGTGTTCTCGAAGCTCCACGAAGCCTTTGGCGGGCGGCTGCGCTTCGCCGTGTCCGGCGGCGCTCCACTCTCGCAGGAGACCGCGGAGTTCTTCCACGCCGCCGGCATTCTCATCGTCGAAGGCTACGGTCTCACCGAAGCCTGCCCGGCGCTGACGTTCAACCGTATCGACTTCTTCAAGTTCGGCTCGGTGGGGCAAACGATCCCCGGTGTCGAGATCCGGCTCGCGGCAGACGGCGAGATCCTCGCGCGCGGGCCGAACATCGCGACCCGCGGGTACTGGAGGAAGCCGGAAGCGACCGCCGAGACATTCGGGACGGACGGTTGGCTCCGCACCGGCGACATCGGGCGCATCGACGAGGACGGGTTCGTGTACATCACGGATCGGAAGAAGGAGATCATCGTGACCTCCGGCGGGGCGAACATCGCGCCGCAATACCTCGAGCGGCTCCTGCGAACCGACCCGCTCATCAGCCACGCGATGGTCTACGGCGACCGTCGTCCCTATCCCACCGCGCTGGTCACGCTGAATCCCCGGGAGCTGACGAAGTTCGCCCGTGAGCACGGCATCCTCGTCACCGATGCCGCGCGGCTCGCGGAGCATCCGCATGTCGTCGCGCGAGTGGGGCAAACGGTCGAGGTCAAGAACGCCGAGCTCCAGTCTTACGCCCGGATCAAGCGCTTCGCGGTACTACCGGCCGACTTCACCGAGGAGACCGGCGAGCTGACGCCGACGCAAAAGGTGAAGCGCAAGGTGATCGCCGAGAAATACCGGACCGTCATCGAGGCGCTCTACCGCCCCGCCGCGCCGTAAGGCGATTGCATCATCGAAAGGACAACGCCACCACACGTGGGACACCGATGCGCGGATGCACTCTCTGCTCGGCGTGCTCCGACGTGGATTTACGGCTCGGCACCATCCTTGCTGCCGGATGAACGACATGAACTTGGCGACGCGTCTGCTCGAGCTCAGTAGGATCCGTACCGCACCGAGTCCCGTGGTGAGCCTCTACCTCAACACGCAATGGAGTGACGAGCGCCAGCGTGAGCGTGCTCGCGTGTTCATCAAGAACGGTGTGGGGCAGGCGCACAAGGACGCGCGCGCCGCCGAGATGAGGGACGACCTCGACTGGATCGAGACCGAGGCGATGTCACTGGTCGATCAGATGCGGTTTCCGGAGGCGCATGGGGCGGTGCTCTTCGCCTGCGGGAGGCTCGGCCTCCGAGAGGTGTTGCCGCTCCGCGTTTCCAGCGAGGACACCTTCGTCGTCGCGGACCGTCCGTATCTGCGGCCACTCGCGGATGTGCTCGACGCCTGCCCGGAGACGCTGGTGGTGTGGGTCGACACCGGACGTGCCCGCTTGATCCCGGTGAGCATTGAAGGCCCAGGCCCGGAGCTGACGCTCGAGAGTGAGATCCCTGGCCACCATTCCCGTGGCGGCTGGGCCTTGCTCGCCCAGTCACGGTACCAGCGGCACATCGAGGAGCACAAGTCGCGTCACCTGGACGCGGTTGTCCAGGCGCTCGTCCGGCTGGTGCAGGACGAAGGCGTGCAGCGGATCGTGATGGCCGGTGAGGCCGAGCTCATCGGCGCATTCCGCAAGCGCCTGCCCGCGGCGGTCGGCGCGCGCGTCCTCGGTGTCGTACACGGCACGAGCTACGAAGACGCCAGCGTGATCGTCGATCGAGCGCTCGAGCTCCTCGGCAGCGTCGAGCGCGAAGAGCACACCGCGGAAGTCGACGAAGTACTGACCGAAGCGGCGAAGGGCGGCCGCGCCGTCAGCGGGCTCGCGCCAACGCTGGATGCGGTCAGCCGCGGAGCCATCCATCGCCTCTACCTGCTCAAGCGCTTCCGTGAGGTCGGTATGGCGTGCCGTCACTGTGGAGCGTTGCGAACCGACTTCGCGGTCGCGTGCGTCCTGTGCGGCCAGGCGACCACCGCGGTCGAGCTCGGCGAGGCGATGGTCGAGCGCGTCCTCCAGTCTGGCGGCAGCGTCGAAACGATCACCGGGCATGGCGGGCTCGCCGACCGAGGCGGCGTCGCTGCGCGGCTCAGGTATCCGCTGGGCGTTCGAGGCTGACCATGCCGCCTGTCGACGCGCTCCCGGACCGGCATGCCGCGTCCACGAGTCGTCGGCGCGTTCTCGCGGCCGGCGCGGAAAGGACCGCGACCTCCGGTCCGGGCTTCTTCAAGATCGTCGAGGTCTGGGGCATTCCCATCGGCCTGCACTTCAGCTGGTACCTGGCCCTCGGGCTGTTCACGTGGTCGTTGGCGACCGGATATTTTCCGCTCGAGTATCCGGGATGGCAGGCCGCGACGTATTGGATCGTGGGCCTGTTCACCTGCGGCCTCTTCTTCGCCTCGATCCTCATCCACGAGCTCGGCCACTCGTGGGTCGCGCTGAGGAACGGGCTTCCGATCCGCCGCATCACGCTCTTCGTGTTCGGCGGCGTCGCCCAGATCGGCCGCGAGCCTGATTCGCCGGGAGTCGAGCTCAGGATCGCCATCGCGGGCCCCATCACGAGCTTTGGGCTCGCCGCCGTCGCCGCCGGCGTCTGGCTGCTCACGCGCGAGCTCGACGTCATCGCAGCGCCGGCGATCTGGCTGGCCCGCGTGAATGCGATGGTGGCGGCGTTCAACCTCATCCCGGGCTTCCCGCTGGATGGGGGCCGCGTCTTCCGCGCACTGGTCTGGCGCTGGACCGGAAATTTCCAGCGGGCAACCAGGGCAGCGTCCGCCGCCGGTCAGCTCGTGGCCTCCGGGTTCATCGCGCTCGGTCTCCTGGTCGCGCTGAGAGGCAACGCGCTCGGCGGTATCTGGATGGTGTTCATCGGGTGGTTCCTCCAGTCCGCCGCGACAGGGACCCAGGCGCAGGCGAGCCTCCGGGATCTCCTGCGCGGCGTGAAGGTGGCCCATGCGATGACGCGCGCATGGGCCCAGGTCGATCCTGGGTGGACGCTCGAGCGCGTCGTGCAGGAGGAGATCCTCGGCGCCGGGCAGCGGTGCTTCTTCGTCGTCGGCGACGGCCGCTTCCGCGGCCTGCTCACCCTGCACGAGATCAAGAGCGTGCCGCGCGACCAGTGGCGCGCCGTCCGGGTGGAAGACGTAGCCAGGGCCGCCGCGACGTTGCGACGAGTCGGTCCCCAGGATGATCTGCTCGCCGCGCTCGAGATGATCGACGATGCCGGCGTGGGGCAGCTTCCGGTCGTCGAGGGTGACGTTCTCGTCGGCGTGATCGGCAGGGAAGAGATCCTCCGCTACGTGCGGGCCCGAGCCGAGCTCGGACTGTGACGACGGCGAGGGTATGAAAGCCATGGAGACGTACTGGGCGCTCGACGTGAAGGAGTGCGGTCCGATCGCGGACGGGTTCTCGATCGAGCAGATTCGACGCAAGCTGGTGACGGACCGCGTCGGATGCCAGATGTACCTCTTCGGCGAGGTCGGGTCGACGAATGAGGTGCTGCGCCACGTTGCCGGGAACGGCGCCGCCGACGGCACGGTCGTGCTCGCGGATGCGCAGACGATGGGGCGAGGGCGGCTCGGCAAGCCGTGGTTCTCTCCGGCTGGCGTGAACCTCTACGTGTCGGTGCTCTGCCGTCCAACGATCTCACCGCGGGCCGTCCCGGTCTTCGCGTTCATTGCGTCGCTCGCAACGGCTGACGCGGTCCGGGCGGAAGGAATCGCCGTGGCGATCAAGTGGCCGAACGATGTCTTGGTCGGGGGCCGCAAAATCGCGGGCACGCTGGCGACCTACGCAACCACCGGGAACCTGGTCGATTCCGTCATTCTCGGCGTGGGGGTCAACGTCAACGTGGGCCGGGTGACCTTGAATACCGGGCTGGGTCCCGCGGCGCCGGGCGCGACGTCGCTCGCGGAAGTCACTGGTCGTCCGATCGACCGTAGCCGGTTCACCGCGACGTTCCTCAACGCGCTCGGGGCGTGGGACGACGAGTACCGGACGCATGGCCCCGACGGCGTGCTGGCAGCGTGGCGTGAACGGGATGCGATGGCTGGTCGCACCGTGGAGGTGAGGGAGGCCGGACGAGCGTATCGTGGCCGCGCGTGCGGCGTGAACGACGCCGGCCGAATGGTCGTGGAGGACGCCGGCGGCGAGCGGCACGAGGTCGTGGCGGGCGAAGTCGTCATCGTCGATTGAGGCGGCCGCAACCATGACATCACGGGTTGCCGCGTCGCTCGTCCTGGGAATCCTGATCGGGATCGGTCCATTCACCATCGGCTGCCCGCTGCCAGCCGGCGGAGCGGAGCGGCGATCGGCCGTCGAGCGCGCTTTGGCCCCGATGACGTTTGCCGCCGTCGCGGCGGCCGCCCGGTCCGCGGTCGTCACGCTGAGAGTTCCGGGATCGTCGGATGTCACCGAGCTTCCCGTCGATGACTGGGTCAATGAGAACGATGAGGAGCTTGGTGCCGACTCACCGGACTTCGGCAAGATCTTCGTCCTCGAGCAGCGCACGCTGGGTACCGCGATCATCGTGCATCCGTCGGGCATCGCGCTCACCACGGCACGCGTCGTCCGCCTCGCCCCGGCGGTGGAAGCCGTCACGCTCGACGGGCGCCGGTTGCAGACGACGGTCGTCGGGCTCGACGACCGGAGCGATATCGCGGTGCTGAGGCTCGGCGACGGCACTGCCAGGTTTCCGTATCTCCCGCTGGCCGACTCCGATCACGTGCGGGTCGGCGATTGGGTGATCGCGGTGGGAGCCCCGTATGGGCTCGAGGGAAGCGTGACCGCGGGCATCATCAGCGCAACCGCCCGTTCCGGGGACCCGAGTGGTCTCGGCGCCTTGCTTCAGACCGACGCGGAGATCAGCGGCGGCTATGCGGGCGGTCCGCTCGTGAACATGGACGGTGACGTCGTCGGTCTCACCACCGGTGGCAACGAAGGTATCGGCTTTGCGATCCCCGCGAACACGGTGAAGAAGATCTACATCGCGCTCCTCGAGCGCGGCCGCGTCCGCCGCGGCTGGCTCGGAATCGCGGTGCAACCGCTCACCCCCGATCTGGCTCTGGCGTTCGGCACACGCGACGCGCGTGGACTGCTGATCGCCGACGTCGCACCACACGGTCCCGCGGCGCTCGCGGGGATGCGACCCGGCGACGTCGTCCGCGAGCTGGACGGCCAACGGCTGGAGCGGCGCATCGAGCTCGACCGCATGCTCGACGATCTCACGCCTGGTCGAAGCGTGACCGTCGAGCTCTGGCAGCGCGAGCGCGAAGCGCGTGTGGTCGTCACGCTGGGCGAGGAACCCGACGAGCGGGCCGCAAGCTCCGTCTGGGTCCGAGCGCGCCAGCTCCTCGGCGTGGACGTCCAGTCGATCACCGCTGACATGGGCGTCATCGTCGGGCGTGTCGAGCCCGGCGGGCCTGGCGCCAAGAGCGGCCTCCGGCGGGGCGACGTCATCCGTGAGCTGAATCACCAGCCGGTGCGTTCCGTCGACGATTTCGAGGCCGCGCTCAAGACCGTGAGAGTCGGAGTGCACCTCCCGATCCTGCTCCAGCGCGGCCCGGCATCGCTCTATGTGCTCTTCACGATGGTGCCCGAGTAAGGGCGCGGCGGAGAGATCGATGAAGCCACTTCCACATCGCTACGACGTGCGGCTGTCCGGCGGCCCCGCCAATTACGCGACCGTCTCTGTCGCCGGCGTTCCTGAGCTTCGCTCGGCTCCTCCGCTCGATTTCGACGGTCCCGGAGATGCCTGGAGCCCTGAGCACCTGCTCCTGGCCGCCGTCGAGACGTGCTTTCTCTTCACGTTTCGCGTGGTCGCGCAGGCGTCGAAGCTCCCGTTCGCGTCGCTCGACGTGAACGCCGAGGGCGTGGTGGACCGGCAGGACAGCGTGACGCGGTTCACGGAGATCGTGCTCCGGCCCCGGCTCGTGCTCGCGCCGGGCGCCGACGCCGACCGGGCACGTCGCGCGCTGGAGAAGAGCGAGAAGGCGTGTCTCGTCACGGCCTCGCTGTCGACGCCGGTTCGTCTCGAGCCCACCATCGTCGCGGCGGCGTGAGACGAATGACATGGGCGCGCCCACCGTGAGCCACGAGGTGCTCCTCGCCCAGGCCCTCAAGCCGGTCGAAGAAGCCCTCCGCCTGCATCCGTTCTACCGGGGAAAGCTGGCGAGCTTCGCGCGCAAGCGCGGCATCCACGAGCAGGACATCCTTCCGCGGATGGACGAATGGGACGTCCACGCGCAGGTCGCCGTCGCTGCGGCCATGGCAGCTCAGCAACAAGGAATCGCGAAGCACAGCAAGAGCCCCGACGAGCTCCGGGTGGAGGCGGCCACCATCATGGAGCGCGCGCGCGAGGCGACGCGCCTGATGATGCGTGAAGGATTGATCCCCGCCGCGCCGCCCCCATGACCGAGGCTCCCGGGGCCGACGGGTTCTTCAACCTCTACAATCACGACCTCGTCCGTGTGGCGGTCGCCACTCCCGCCGTGCGAGTCGCGGACCCGGCCTACAACGCCGAGCAGACGATCGCGCTGATACGGCAGGCGGCGGCACGTCAGGCGGTCCTCGTGCTGTTCCCCGAGCTCGGACTCTCGGCTTACACGTGCGACGACCTCTTCCACCAGCGGGCGCTGCTCGACGCGACGCTGGAGGCGCTCGGGAGCGTCGTCGCAGCGTCCGCCTCCGCGCCGATCGTGAGCGTCGTCGGCATGCCGGTCGAGGTGAACCAGCGGCTCTACAACTGCGGCGTGGTGGTCGCCCGCGGCCACGTCCAGGGGGTCGTGCCCAAGACGTACCTGCCGAATTACCGCGAGTTCTACGAGCTCCGTCAGTTCAGTCCTGCCGCGACCGCCGCACGTGACGTCATCGACATCGCCGGGGATGACGACGTGCCATTCGGCCCCGCGCTGCTCTTCCGACTCGTCGAGCAGCCGCTCGCCACCTTCCACGTCGAGATCTGCGAGGACCTGTGGACGCCGCTGCCGCCGTCGGCGTTCGCCGCGCTCGCGGGCGCGACCATTCTCGTCAATCTGTCGGCGTCGAACGTCACCGTCGGCAAGGCGGACTACCGCCGGGCGCTGGTGGCCGGACAATCGGCGCGCTGTCTCGCGGCCTACCTCTACTCGGCGGCGGGCGCGGGCGAGTCCACCACGGACCTCGCGTGGGACGGACAGGCGCTGATCTACGAGAACGGCAACGCGATCGCCGAGTCCGAGCGGTTCAGCCGCGACCCGCAGCTCGTGTGCGGCGACGTCGACCTCGAGCGGCTCGCTCAGGACCGGATGCGGCAGGGAAGCTTCGGTCAGACGGTCGAGGCTCACCTCGACGCCGTGCGCAAGTTCCGTACGGTATCGATCCCACTCGATCTGCCGCGGCGCGGCCGGCTGCTCCCCGAGCGGCGGTACGAACGCTTTCCGTACGTCCCCGCCGATCCCGGCCAGCGCGACGAGCGCTGCTTCGAGGTCTATCAGATCCAGGTGCAGGGTCTCGCCCAGCGCCTTCGCTCCACCGGCATTCGCCGCGTCGTCATCGGCGTCTCCGGCGGGCTCGACTCCACGCACGCCCTGCTCGTCTGCGCCCAAGCCATGGACCGGCTCGGCGAACCGCGCGAGAGCATCCTCGCCTACACGATGCCCGGCTTCGCCACGAGCGCGCGCACGCTCCGCCAGGCGCAGGATCTCATGCGCGCGATCGGCTGCCGCGCCGAGGAGCTCGACATCCGGCCGAGCTGTCAGCAGATGCTGCGGGACATCGGGCACCCGGCGGGGCGCGGCGAGCGCGTGTGGGACGTGACGTTCGAGAACGTGCAGGCCGGGGAGCGCACGAGCCATCTCTTCCGCCTCGCCAACCTGCACGGCGCGCTGGTCGTCGGGACCGGCGATCTGAGCGAGCTGGCGCTCGGCTGGTGCACGTACGGCGTCGGCGATCACATGTCCCATTACACGGTGAACGCGAGCGTGCCGAAGACGCTCATCCAGCACGTCATCCGCTGGGTCGCGGACACCGGACGGCTCGGCGCCGACACGAGCGCCACGCTGCGCGAGATCCTGGCGACGAAGATCAGTCCCGAGCTGGTGCCGGGCGAAGGGACGGCGCCGTCGCCGGATACGGAGGCCGTCGTCGGGCCGTACGAGCTGCAGGACTTCAACCTCTACTACACGCTCCGCTTCGGCTATCCGCCGTCGAAGGTCGCCTTCCTGGCCTACTGCGCCTGGCACTACGAGTACGGCATCGGCGACATCAAGCGACATCTCGAGACGTTCCTCGTCCGCTTCTTCAAGCTGAGCCAGTTCAAGCGCAGCTGCATCCCGAACGCGCCGAAGGTGGGCTCGGGCGGATCGCTCTCGCCGCGGGGTGACTGGCGGGCTCCGAGCGACGGCGAGGTGACGCCCTGGCTCTCCGACCTGGCCCGCATCCCCGACGCGGAGTAGCACGATGAAGAACCTCGAGATCGCGCGTCTCTTCAAGCTGATGGCCGACGTGCTCGAGCTGAAGGAGGACAACGTCTTCCGCATCCGCGCCTACCGGCGCGCGGCGCAGAACCTCGAATCGCTCTCGGAGGACGTCAAGACGCTGGCGCGGGAGGACCGCCTCGACGCGATCCCGGGCGTGGGCAAAGACCTCGCCGGAAAGATCACGGAGTATCTCCGGACAGGCCGCATCCGCGCGATCGACCGCGCGGCGAAGAAGATCCCCGAAGGCGTCGTCGCGCTCATGAACGTGCCGGGCATCGGGCCCAAGACGGCGATGCGTCTCTCGCGGAAGGGCATCACGGATGTGGACCGACTCGAGAAGGCGGCTCGCGCCGGTCGGCTGCGCGGCCTGCCTGGCATCCAGGCCAAGACGGAGCAGAGCATCCTGCGCGGCATCGAGCTGGTGCGCGCCGGACAGGAGCGGATGCCCCTCGGCCGAGCGCTGCCGATCGCGCGCGCGCTCGCCGACGGGCTCCGGCGCCGCCGCGGCGTGAAGGAGATCGCGGTCGCGGGCTCCATTCGCCGGGGCCGCGAGACCGTCGGCGACATCGATCTGCTCGTGACCTCCGACCAGCCGCGCGCGGTGATCGAAGCGTTCGTCACGCTGCCCGATGCCGCAAACGTCCTGGAAAAAGGCGAGACGAAGGCCTCGATCCGCCATCGCGACGGGATCCAAGTGGACCTGCGGGTCGTGGAGCCGGAGTGCTTCGGCGCCGCGCTCGTCTACTTCACCGGGTCCAAGCAGCACAACATCCGTCTCCGCGAGATGGCGCTTCGAAAGGGGCTGAAGATTTCCGAGTACGGCGTGTTCCGGGAGTCGAGTGGCAAGCGCACGGCGGGGGCCACCGAAGAAGAGGTGTACGCCGCGGTCGGCCTGCCGTGGATCGCGCCCGAGCTGCGAGAGGATTCGGGCGAGCTGGAGGCGGCGCTCGCGAAGCGGCTGCCGACCCTCGTCGGCCTGGCCGACATCCGCGGTGATCTTCACTGCCACACGAGGGCCTCCGACGGCCATCACACGATCGAGAAGCTCGTCGGCGCCGCCCGTGACCGGGGCTACGAGTACGTCGCGATCTCCGACCACAGCGGCTCGGCCCGCGTCGCGGGAGGCCTCTCGATCGACGAGCTGCGCGCCCACGTGGCGAAGATCCGGGCGGTCGCGCGTGCATCGCCCGACATCACGGTGCTGGCCGCAACGGAGTGCGACATCCTCCCGGACGGCTCGATGGATTACCCGGATGAGGCGCTCGCCGATCTCGATCTCGTGGTGGCGGCCGTTCACAGCCGGTTCAAGCAGTCGCGCACCGAGATGACCCGCCGGCTCTGCGCGGCGCTCGCCAACCCGCACGTCGACGTCCTCGCGCATCCCTCCGGGCGTCTGCTCGGTGAGCGCGGCCCCTACGCGTTCGACCTCGACCGGGTGCTCGACACCGCCCGGCGTCATGACAAGGCGCTCGAGATCAACGCGTATCCCACACGACTGGACCTGAACGACGTGCAAGCGCGGCGGGCGCACGAGCGCGGCGTCCTCCTCGCGATCGATACCGATGCCCACGTGCTCGATCACCTCGCCGCGATGGAGCTCGGGGTGATGACCGCCCGGCGCGCATGGGTCGGCAAGGCCGAGGTCGTCAACACGTGGCCGGTGAAGAAGCTCCAGGCCTGGGCACGGGCCCACGCGCCATGACGCACCGCGAAGCCGCGCGCCGGATCGAGCGCCTGCGTCGCGAGATCAGGCGCCACGACCGGCTCTACTACGTCGAGGCGCGGCCGGAGATCTCCGACGCCGAGTATGACGCGCTCGGGAGCGAGCTCCAGGACCTCGAGCGACGCTTCCCCGATCTCGTCACGCCTGACAGCCCCACACGCCGCGTCGCGGGCGCGCCTGCATTCCGGCCGGTCGCGCACCGTGTGGCCATGCTGTCACTGGACAGCTCGAGTAATCCGGAGGCCGTGCGCGAATTCGAGCGCCGCGTACGCCAGGCCTCGAGCACCGCCCCCGTCACCTGGATCTGCGAGCCGAAGGTGGACGGCCTGGGCGTGGCGCTCCTCTACCGGCGCGGTCGGCTCGTGCGCGGCGCCACGCGCGGCGATGGCCGCACCGGTGAGGACGTCACGGCGAACCTGCGCACGCTTCCGGCCATCCCTGCATCGCTGCGCGCACCGCTCGGCAATGTCGATGAGATCGAAATACGCGGCGAAGTGTTCATGTCGCGTGCGGCCTTCGCGCGTCTGAATCGCGGCCTCGCGCGCCGCGGCGATCGCACCTTCGCCAACCCGCGCAACGCTGCCGCCGGCTCGCTCAGGCAGAAGGATGCCCGGGTCACCGCGTCCCGTCCGCTCGATTTCGTCGCGTACCACGTGAGCTACGTCAGCGGGCGCGGCTTCGACTCCCACTGGCAGGCGCTCGCCGCCTGCCGAGCCGCCGGGCTTCCCATCAATCCGCGGAACGCGCGCGTGCGCCGCGTCGAGCAGGTGCTCGAGTACGCCGCCCGCCTCGGCCGCGAGCGCGACCGTCTCGGCTACGACGTCGACGGCGTCGTGATCAAGGTCGACGCGCTGGCCCAGCAGGATCGGCTCGGCGCCACCGGACATCACCCGCGCTGGGCGATCGCACTGAAGTTTCCCGCGCGCCAGGCGACGACGCGCGTGCGAGCGGTCGACGTCCAGGTCGGCAAGACCGGCATCCTGACGCCCGTCGCGCGGCTCGATCCGGTGGAAGTCGGCGGCGTCGTGATCCGCAACGTGAGCCTCCACAACGAGGACGAGATCCGCCGCAAGGACATCCGCATCGGGGACACCGTGTTGCTCGAGCGCGCCGGCGACGTGATCCCGTACGTCGTCCACGTCGTGCGGGCCAGGCGGCCCCGGAACGCCCGCGTCTTCCACTTCCCGCGGCGCTGTCCCGCGTGCGGAGGTCTCACGCTCCGCCCCGAGGGCGAGGCGTACTGGCGCTGCGTGAACAGCGCCTGTCCGGCGCAGCTCAAGGAACGTCTGCGGCACTTCGGATCGCGCCGCGCGATGGACATCGATCATCTGGGCGACGCGGTCATCGGCGAGCTCGTCGATCGCGGCCTCGTCCACGACTTCGCCGATCTCTACCGATTGCGAGGCGCGGACGTCGAGACGCTCGCGGGCTTCGGACCGAAATCCGCGCAGAACCTCATCGACGGGATCGCGGCCTCGCGGGATCGCGGCCTCGCGCGACTCCTCAATGCGCTCGGCATCCGGCTCGTCGGCGAGCACGTGGCCCGTCTCCTCGCCGGCCATTTCCGAAATCTCGATCGCGTCGTCACCGCGACGGCCCACGAGCTTCGCCGGATACCGGGCATCGGTCCCGAGATCGCGGAGTCGGTCCTGAAGTTCTTCGCTGACGCGGGAAATCGGGGCGTCGTGCGGCGGTTGCGAACGACGGGTGTGGCCACGACCGAGCCGAGAGCCGCGCGCGCCGGTCCCCTCGCCCGTCGTACGTTCGTGCTGACGGGCGCGCTCTCGACGCTCGCTCGCGATGAGGCAGCCGACCGGATCCGGCGGCTTGGCGGCCGAGTAGCGAATGCGGTATCGCCTCGAACGGACTACGTCGTGGTCGGCGAGGCGCCCGGTCGAACGCTCGAGACCGCGCGGCGGCTCGGCGTGCGCACCCTGGGCGAGACAGAGTTCCAGACGCTGCTCGCCGGGACACGCCGCTGATCGAAGGCCGGTTGCTCGACCTGCTGAGAGAGTCGGCAGCGTGGGCGGACGCCGAGCGCAGAGCGACGGTGACCGCCGCGGACGTCGACCGCGCCATCACCCTTCCGGGAGTGCAAGGCGCCATCGGATCACCGCGCCTCGGCCAGCTCTTCCTCCGACCGCCCGCACTGATCGCACTGGGTCGTCGGCACGGGGCTGCCGTCCATGTCCGGCTCCTCGCCCGCGCTGGCGTGCACCAGGCCCCCGCAGACGCAGGGCTCCGGGTACTCCTCGAGGCACGAGGGACACTGGGAATCCCCGATGTGATGGGTCTGCTCAGCGATCATGAGTAGCTGCATGATGATTTCCTCCCAGACCGTCGTAGCTCGTTTGGCTCGCTCGTCCGAGGGGATCTCATCCCTGCACTGCTCCTGCCAACTGGAACTTCGCAGGACTTACGACGCTCGCACTTCGTCGCGTGCTGTCCCGACTGCCCCGCGACCGCCCCAGATGGGGCGTGCGGGGCCGCATCGCAAGGTCCCGAGCCGAGCAAACCTTCGATATTTCGACGGCGCGGCCTGGCACCGCCGATGCAATCTCTTCAGCGGGGTTCGTTCGCGTATCGACGGGCACGAGGAGGCGCGACCGTGAAGATCACATTCTCCGTCATCAAGGCTGACGTCGGATCCATCGGCGGGCACACGAAGCCCTCGCAGCGGATGCTCGAAGCCGTCGGCGCGCGAGTGCGAGACGCGATCCGGCAGGGATTTCTCGTCGACGGGCTCGTGACCCACACCGGAGACGACATCGCGATCGTCATGAGTCACCGGCACGGCGTCGGTGACGGCCACATCCATCGGTTCGCCTGGGAGAGTTTCCTCGAGGCGACGGACCTGGCCCGCGCCGCGGGACTCTACGCCGCGGGGCAGGATCTGCTCGTCGACGCGCCGTCGGGGAACATCCGCGGCGCGGGGCCCGGCGTGGCAGAGATCGAGTTCGAGCGTGATCCTGCCAGCAAGGATCGTCCGGCCGAAGCCATTCTCGTTTTCGCGGGCGACAAGTGCAGCCCCGGCGCGTTCAACTTCCCGCTGTACACGGTGTTCTGCGATCCGATGCACAACGGCGCGCTCCTGCTCAGCCCGAAGATCCGCAAGGGCTTCACGCTGACGATCATCGACATGGACCATCGCGAGGGCGATCGGATCATCGAGCTCGACGTGCCGGAGCGCGGCTGGGACGTGGCCTGTCTGCTCCAGAATCCCGACCGGTTCGCAATCGAAGCCATTCACTCCCGCTGCAAGCCGGGCGAGCAGATCGTCGCCGTGTCGGCCACGCGTCTGCACAACATCGCGGGCACGTACACCGGCAAGGACGACCCGGTCGCGATCGTGCGGACGCAGGGCATCTTCCCGGCGCCGGAAGAGGTGGTGGAGCCCTACATGCTCGGCCACTTCGTGACGGGCGACGCTCGTGGCTCGCACGTCATGCCGATCATGCCGGTGGGTCTCGCCACGCCGGTGTGCGGCCCGTACTGCCTGCCGCTCATGTCGTGCCTGG
The DNA here is from genome assembly GCA_041490825.1 of Methylomirabilia bacterium. Lineage (GTDB taxonomy): Bacteria > Methylomirabilota > Methylomirabilia > Rokubacteriales > CSP1-6 > JBGPTW01. Next base: position 105,761 of record JBGPTW010000002.1, read on the forward strand.
CGATCTCGATGGACGCGCACGGGCGCTTCTCCGACGAGACGGTGGACGTCTTCGGCAACATCGCCTGGGACGCCACGCGACTCAAGGTTCAGCAGAAGGCGGACGAGTGGCGACGCCAGGGATTCATCGGCCCGACGATGGCCTCGCACGCGGAGCTCGCGTACACCGGGATCGTGGACGCGCTCGCGGCGCTCGACCACGAGTTCGTCGTGCGGACCGTCGATGAACCGTCCACGAAGGCCGGGCTCGCCGAGATCGCGACGCCGAGATGACGAACGCTCGCAACAGACCGAGCGTCCCCGCATCGCGCCGCTCGCTCACCCGATAGCGCGGTCAGCGGAGCGGCTTGCGCGCGACCTGTCGGTGCAGGCTGCTCTCGCATGACCCTGCATGAGCTCTTCCTCGCGTTCTTCCCGCTCTTCGTCGCGATCGACATCGCGGGGCTGCTGCCGATCTACCTCGGGGTCGCCGCCGACCTCACTGAGGACGATCGACGCTCGATCGTGTTCGATGCGGTCCTGACGGGGGGCGCGGTCGGCCTGGGGTTCATGCTCGTCGGCGACGGCCTGCTTCGCTTCCTCGGCGTCACCGTCGGCGATCTCCAGACCGCTGGCGGGATCCTGCTGCTGGTCATCGCGGTCTACAACCTCCTGCACCCCGAGCTCCCGCTGCGGCGCACCAACGCCCGCTTCGGCGTGATGCCGCTCGGCGTGCCGATGATCGTCGGCCCCGCGGTCCTCACCACCGTGCTCGCGCTCGCCCGGAGTCACGGATATCCGATCACGATGCTCGCGTTCGCCATCAATCTCGTGCTCGTCTGGGCGGCGCTGCGGTGGGCGTCGTTCATCGGACGCGTGCTCGGGGAAGCCGGGGCCCAGGCACTGGGCAAAGTCTCCAGCCTGCTCCTGGCCGCGATCGCGGTCATGATGATCCGCCTCGGTGTTCTGGCCGCGCTCGGCCGCTGACTGGCGGGGCCGCCAATCGATCAACCTGCGCCTTTCACGGTCGTCGAGCGATGGAGCGAAGGTCTCAGAGCAACGCGCGGTCCGCATCGGATGCGACATCAGCGTCCCAGTCGGGGCGCCACGTCCGCCTCACCTTCGCTGTCCCGGGGGAGTGCGTCGATCACGGGAATGAGGGTTTACCCGGCGATGAATTCGGGCATCCCCTATGCACCGTGATGGGACGCCGTAGGCTCCGTGCTCGAGAGATTCCTCAAGATGAGACGAGTGATGAGCTTCGTCGCGGGTGGGGTTCGTGTTTCGCAATCAAGGCGGCACCGACTGTCATACGGTCGGAGTGCTCGGCACGCCGACGTATCTGGCGTCCCAGACATGACGAGCGCTGCCGCGAGCGTCACGAGCACACGTCGCAATGGGCTGAAGAACATTCTGGGAAGCGTCGCAGCCGCTCTCCTGTTGACCGTCACGGCCGCAGCGCAGCCGCCAGCGAACACTCTCGCAGTTTCTCAGCCGCCGCGTCCCGGGATGGGCGACTTCGGCACCCTCCCGGTGCCGTTCGTCGCCGTGATACTCGACCATCGACGGGAGCTCGGCTTGTCGACCTCTCAGGACGAAACTCTGGAGCGCCTGGGCCTCGACGTCACCCGCGAGGCGATTCGGCGGCAGGCGGACCTGATGATTGCGCAAGTCGACCTCCTCGCTCTGCTCGATCCCGATCCCGCCAAAGTGATCGACATCGCGAAGGTGGAGGCCAAGCTCCGTGAGGTCGAGCGGATCAGGACGGATGTCCAGCTCGCACTGATCCGCGCGGTCGAAACGCTGAAGGCGGCACTGACAACGGATCAGCGCGCGAAACTCGCCACACTGATCACCGGTAACGCTGCAGCGCAGGACGATCCTCCGGGCGAGACCGATGCTGTGACCGGGGCACGCGGAGCCGGACATCCGCCTTCGGGCGGCGCAGTAGCGCGTCCCCACGGCCCGGCTCCCCACCTGCCGACTCCCCACCTGCCGACTCCCCACCTGCCGACTCCCCACCCGCCGACTCCCCACGTTCCCATAAGACCGCGTTTCGAACCTCCGCGTCATGTCGACCGCGGTCTGCACGCGAGGGTCTTCGTTGGACCGCCATTGTGGTGGGACCCTTACTGGGCCTATCCGCTGCCGCCGGCGATCGTGCAGCCCCCGATCTATGAGGAGCCCCCGATCTACATGGAACAGCCGCCGGCGCAGACCTACTGGTACTACTGCCCGAGCCTTCGAGCGTACTATCCATACGTCTCGAGCTGTCCGGAGCCCTGGGTTTCGGTGCCGAGCGGCGGACAGTAGAGAGCAGCACCATCACGCATGCACACGCTTCTGAATACCCACGACGACGAGCGCTGGGGCCTGATCCTGGCGGGCGGGCAGGGCCGGAGACTTCGAACGCTCACGCGCGCGGTGGCCGGCGACGAGCGTCCCAAGCAATTCTGCCCACTGCTAGGTCCCGAGACACTGCTCGAGAGGACCCGACGCCGCGCAGCGCTCGCGATTCCCCCAGCTCGGAACTTGGTGGCGCTGACCCGTGACCACGAACACTTCTACCGGCCGTTGGTCGGCGGGATGCCCGCGCATTGCACGGTCGTCCAGCCACTGGATAAGGGCACCGCCCCGGCAATTCTCTACGGTTTGATGCGCATTGCCGCGTTCGCGCCGACGAGCGCCGTGGCCATCTTTCCGTCGGATCACTACGTCGGCGACGACCGCGTGTTCATGAATCACGTGACGGCGGCGTTCACGGCGGTTCGGATGCGACCAGAGCTGGTCGTGCTACTGGGGATCGCGCCGGCCAGTGCCGAGACCGACTACGGGTGGATCGAGCCCGCGGAGCCGGTCGCCAGCACTCCGCTCTTGCGCGTCGGGCGATTCTGGGAAAAGCCGGCAGAAGAGCTCGCCGAGACGCTGTTCGCCCGCGGGTATTTCTGGAACAGCTTCGTCATGGTGGCCCGCATCCCCGCGTTCCTCGCCATGATTCGGCACGCCGCGCCCGCGCTCGAGGCGGCATTCGGAGCGGTGGGCGCGACGCTCGGCACTCCGGCTGAAAGCGCCGCGGTTCAGAAGGTCTACGCGCGCCTCACTCCCTCGAGCTTTTCGGACGTCGTGCTCGCGTCGCGCCCCTCGAATCTCGCCGTGCTCCCGGTGACAGGCGTGAAGTGGAGCGACTGGGGCCGCCCGAGCCGCGTCATGGCGACGCTCGCAGAGCTCGGCATTCGGCCCGAGTGGGCGGACCACGTGGCGACGACAGCCTGAGATGTGATGTCGAGCATCCGTGTCTGGCCTGGCCGCCCTTATCCACTGGGCGCGACCTGGGAAGGCGCCGGCGTCAATTTCTCGCTCTTCAGTGACCACGCGACCGGGGTCGAGCTCTGCCTGTTCGATGCTCGCGATCCACGACGAGAGACGGCCCGCATCCCGCTCGCGGAACACACCGATCAAGTCTGGCACGCGTATCTTCCCGAGATCGCGCCCGGGCAGGTCTACGGCTATCGGGTCCACGGTCCCTACGCGCCACGAGCCGGCCATCGGTTCAACCCGGCCAAGGTGGTCCTCGACCCGTACGCGAAGGCGATCACCGGCGCGGTCGATTGGAACGATGCCGTGTTCGGCTATCGGTATGCCGACGACAGGGACGTGAGCCCCGACGATCGGGACAGCGCGGCATCGGTCCCGAAATGTGTCGTGATCGATCCGAGCTTCCCGTGGGGAGCCGATACTCTACTCCGGATCCCGCTCAACGAGACGGTCATCTACGAAGTGCACGTCAAGAGCTTCACCCGCCGTCATCCGGGAGTCCCAGCGGCGCTCCGCGGCACCTACGCCGGATTCACCTGCCCCGCGGCGCTCGACCACCTTCGTGCGCTCGGCATCACCGCGGTGGAGCTTCTTCCGATCCATCCCGCGATCACCGAGCGGGATCTGGCCGCGCGCGGCCTCACCAACTACTGGGGCTACAACTCGATCGGCTTCTTCGCGCCGGATGCCCGTTATACAAGCTCGAAGGTCCCGGGAGACCAGGTGCGTGAATTCAAGACGATGGTGAAGACACTCCACCAGGCCGGGATCGAGGTCATCCTGGACGTCGTCTACAACCACACGGCCGAGGGAAACCATGTCGGGCCGACGCTGTCCTTCCGCGGCATCGACAACGACGCGTACTACCGGCTCGTCCCCGACGATCTGGCTCGGTACGTGGACTACACCGGCTGCGGCAACACGCTGAACATGCGGCACCCGCGGACGTTGCAGCTCATCATGGACAGTCTCCGGTACTGGGTCCTCGAGATGCACGTCGATGGCTTTCGCTTCGATCTCGCGCCGGCGCTGGCCCGTGAATTCCACGAGGTGGACCGGCTGTCGACGTTCTTCGACGTCATCCACCAGGACCCGGTCATCGCACAGGTCAAGCTCATCGCCGAGCCGTGGGATCTCGGCGACGGCGGCTATCAAGTGGGCAACTTTCCCGCCGGCTGGGCGGAGTGGAACGGACGGTATCGTGATGCCGTGCGGCGGTACTGGCGAGGCGATCCTGGGCCCGTCCGAGAGCTCGGATCTCGCTTGACCGGATCCAGCGACCTGTACCAGGCCGACGGCCGTCGGCCGTACGCCAGCGTCAATTTCGTGACGTGCCACGACGGGTTCACGCTCGCCGATCTCGTCAGCTACGACGTGAAGCACAACGAGGCCAACGGCGAACGCAACCAGGGCGGCGCCGACGAGAATCTCTCGTGGAACTGCGGCGCCGAGGGGCCGACCGACGACCCGGCCATCCTCGGCCTTCGCGGGCGTCAGATCAGGAACCTCCTCGCCACGCTCTTTCTCTCGCAGGGCGTGCCCATGCTCTGCGGTGGAGACGAGATCGGCCGGACGCAGCAGGGCAACAACAACGGGTATTGCCAGGACAACGAGATCTCCTGGTTCGACTGGACACGGGACGCGCGTGCGCTCGAGCTGCTCGACTTCACTGCCAACCTCATCCGGATCCGAAAATCACATCCCGAGCTCCATCGTCGTAAGTTCTTCCAGGGCCGACCGCTTTGCGACGCCCGGACGAAGGACCTGGCCTGGCTCCGTCCGGACGGGCGCGAGATGACGCAGGAAGACTGGGACAATGCGCAGCCGCACGCCTTCGGATTCCGTCTCTGCGGCCGGGCGATGGACGACGTAAACGAGCGCGGCGAACCCATCACGGACGACACGCTCCTGGTCCTGATGAACTCGCGCGCGGAGCCGGTCGTCTTCTCCCTTCCTGATCCCGAACCCGGAACCCACTGGGAGATCTTGGTGGACACCGCTGGCGACAGCGCGCGCGGGAAGTCGCGCTTGCTGGAGCTCGGAGAGCGGTGCGAGCTGGCCGCGAGATCCCTGGTTCTGCTGCGGGCATCGGGCGGCTGAGTGAAGATCCTCCGGCAGACTCGCCATCAAAGCTGTTGACGCCTGCGCTCACGTTCAGGAGGGACATCGCATGAAACTGAAGAGCCTTCTGGGAGGCATCGCAAGCGCGCTGTTACTCGTCATGCCAGCGATCGCGCAGGCACCGCCCAACACCGACGAGCGCGCGGACTTCGCCTGGCCGGTCGTCGCTCTCATCTTCGATCACCAGAAGGAGCTCGCGCTGTCCTCCGCGCAGAAGGAGAACCTCGAGCGCCTCCTCGCCGATTTCACGCGCGAGGCAATCCGCCGCCAAGCCGACCTGACGATCGCAGGGCTGGAATTAGTCGCTCTGCTCCGCCCGGACCCGGCAGACCCTGGCAAGCCCATCGACATGCCCAAAGCGGAAGCCAAGATCCTCGAGATCGGCCGCATCGGGACCGATCTTCAGATCGCGGGCTTTCGCGCCGTCGAAGCCAGCAAGGCCCTGCTGACGACCGAACAGCGTTCCAAGCTGGCGGCGCTCCTGGACGATGATCGTCCTGGCGCGCAGCTCGCGAAGGCAGCGCAATCGTACTGGTACTACTGTACGAGCGCCACAGCGTACTACCCGACCGTACCGACATGTCCTGAGCCCTGGATCAAGATTCTCCCGAGGGCACAGTAGGCGTCGGGACGGCTGCACCCCAGGTGAGGCATGCGACGGCTCGGGTGGTGAGCCACGACCCTCGGTAACACTGCGAATCCGCGGCGATTCATGTCTGGCAATCCGGTTGCACGCCCAGAATCGATGGCCTGACCGGCATTGACGTCGTGAACACGACGCTGGTGGAGAAGGATCGCGACGCAACGGGATCGCGCGGGCATCTCCGTTGCTCGCCGAATCGACGCCCGCGCATCACCGATGGACCAGAAAGGAGCAGAGTCATGGCACTGGAGAAATGGCGTCCGAGATTCATGATGCGGAGCCCGCTTCGCGAGTTCGCGCGGCTCGAGCGCGAAATGGAGGACATGTTTGGTCGGATTCCGGAGTGGCCGTGGGGCGACTGGGACCGCGGATGGACTCCGGCAGTCGACATGGTGGATCACAAGGACGAGATCGTCCTGCGCGCCGACCTGCCTGGACTCGAGGAGAAGGACATCGAGGTGACGGTGCAGAACGGCGCGGTGACCATCCGGGGCGAGCGCAAGGAGGAAAAAGAAGAGAAGAAGGAGGACTATTACTACAACGAGCGGTCCTATGGGGTCTTCACCCGGACCATGACGCTTCCGACCGGCGTCGACGCCGACAAGGTCAAGGCGACGTTCAAGAAGGGCGTGCTCGAGGTCCATCTGCCGAAGGCGAAGGAAGCCAAGGGGACGAAGGTCGAGATCAAGGCTGCGTGAGCTGCGGCTCCCGACACTCGGCGTCGGCGCTCAAAACTCGCCGCGGTATGCGCCCGCCGGGCTTGCTGGTGACGCACGCCGGCGTGCGCGTCATGCGCGAGGGTGGCCCGGGTACCGTGCCCCGGATCACCCTCGATCGCGGCCTGCGGTCATCGTTCGGAGAGTTCGCGCGGGATGGTCAACGACTCGTGTGCTCGCGACGTTCGGGGCGACGCGACCCCAGATGAGGAGCGCCACGGCCTGGGGCGCACGGCACGGCGCTCCGTAACTCTCCGGATTCGCAAAATTCGCCACTGGCAATCAGGTTGCAGGTTTCCCGATCATGGCCTTGCCGCTCTTCGTCCGCTGGTTCCGCGAGATCCGTCTCGGCGACATCAAGCTCGTCGGAGGAAAAAACGCCAACCTCGGCGAGCTGTACAACGAGCTGGCCGCGGTCGGCGTCCGGGTTCCAGACGGCTTCGCGGTCACCGCTGACGGCTACACGGCGCTCCTCGATGCTGCCGGATTGCGCGAACGCATCGCCGGACATCTGAAGAACATCGATGGCCAAGACGTCCACGCCCTCGCCGTCGCCGGCTCTGCGATCAGAGCCGAGATCGAGGCGGCACCGCTTCCAGCGCAGCTCGAAGACGAAGTCAGGACCGCGTACCGCGCGCTCGCCGGGCAGCATGGCGGGCTCCCTTCGGTAGCCGTTCGATCGAGCGGAACCGCCGAGGATCTCCCGGAAGCCAGCTTTGCCGGCCAGCAGGAGACGTATCTCGCCGTCTGCGGCGAGGAGGCCGTGCTGCGGGCCTGCCGGCGCTGCTTCGCGTCGCTGTTCACGGATCGCGCGATCGTCTATCGCATCAACCACGGATTCGACCATCTCGCTGTCCGCCTCTCGATCGGTATTCAGCGGATGGTGCGGTCGGATCTCGGTGCGGCTGGCGTCATGTTCACCCTCGATCCCGACAGCGGCTTCCGCGGCATCGTGCTCATCAATGCCGCCTATGGTCTCGGTGAGCCCGTCGTCCAGGGCCAGGTCGATCCCGACGAGTTCTGGATCTTCAAGCCGACGCTCGGCCTCGGGAGCGGCGCGATTCTCAAGCGTGTCCTCGGGCGGAAGGACTGGAAGCTCGTCATCGGCTCGGGCGGCGTTCCCGAGCGCGCGCCGGTCGCCGACGAGGCTCGCGGACGTCTGAGTCTCGACGATGCCGAAGCGATCGAGCTCGCCCGGTACGGCATGGCGATCGAAGCGCACTACGGCACGCCGATGGATATCGAGTGGGCCCGCGACGGCGAGGATCAGCGTCTCTACATCGTCCAGGCACGGCCAGAGACCGTGCACCGTGCGACCCGGTCGTCGAGGCTCGACGTGTTCGCGTTGACGCCGGGGCACGGCGTGCAGTGCCTGGTGTCAGGCAAGGCGGTCGGCCAGGCCATCGGCGTCGGCCGGGCGCGACGTCTCGATGACCCCCGCGACCTCGAGCTGTTTCAGCCCGGGGAAGTGCTCGTCGCGTCGCAAACCGATCCGGACTGGGAGCCCATCATGAAGCGCGCGGCCGCGGTCGTCACGGATCGCGGAGGTCGCACGTGTCATGCCGCCATCGTCAGCCGGGAGATGGGCGTGCCCTGCATCGTCGGGACCGAGCGCGGCACCGAGCTGATCCCGGACGGCGGCGAGGTCACGGTCTCGTGCGCCGAGGGGGAAACCGGTTTCGTGTACCGGGGCAGCGTGCCGTTCGAGCGTCGTCACCTGGACCTGGCGACGCTTCCGACGACGTCGACCGCGGTGATGCTCAACGTCGGGAATCCCGACGAGGCGTTCCGGCTGTCGGCGCTTCCGAATCGTGGCGTGGGCCTCGCCCGCATCGAGTTCATCATCACCAATACCGTCAAGGCGCACCCGCTCGCGCTCCTCCACCCGGAGCGCGTCAGGGACCCGGTCGCACGCGCGACGATCGCAGAGCTCACGCGCCGGCACGCAAGTGGCGCCGAGTATTTCATCGACCGCCTGACGGAAGGTGTCGCCGTCATCGCCGCGGCCTTCTACCCGAAGGACGTGATCGTTCGCCTGTCCGACTTCAAATCGAACGAGTACGCCGGACTGGTCGGGGGACGCGACTTCGAGCCGGTCGAAGAGAATCCGATGCTCGGGTTTCGCGGAGCGTTCCGGTACTGCCATCCCCGGTATCGGGAAGCGTTCGCGCTCGAGTGCCGCGCGATGCGGCGCGTACGCCAGGACATGGGGCTCACCAACGTGAAGCTGATGATCCCCTTCTGCCGGACACCCGACGAGGGCCGGCATGTTCTCGAGGAAATGGCACGGCACGGTCTCCGCCGTGGTGTGGGCGGCCTCGACGTCTACGTGATGTGCGAGATTCCCTCGAACGTCCTCCTGGCGCGGGAGTTCGCCGAGCTGTTCGATGGCTTCTCCATCGGCTCGAACGATCTGACCCAGCTCGTGCTCGGCGTCGATCGGGACTCCGAGCTGGTCGCGCCGCTCTTCGACGAGCGAAACCCCGCGGTGCTCACGATGATCGCCGGGATCATCCACGCGGCCCGGAACGCAGGGGTGAAGGTCGGAATCTGCGGGCAGGCGCCGAGCGACTACCCGGAGTTCACCCGATTCCTGGTCGAGCGCGGGATCGGCAGCATCTCGCTGAACCCGGACGCTGTCGCGAAAGGAATCGAGGCGGTCGCCGATGCCGAACGGAGGTTGCAGCAATGATGAGACATGACCGGATCGATCCCGCCCAGGGCTCGGACATTCCGGCGAGCCCGCAGACGATCCGGGTGCGTGACCACATGACTCGTCCGGCCGTCACCATCAGATGGGATGAGCCGGTGGCCAACGCCTGGAGCCTGATGCAGACCCGGAACATCCGCCATCTTCCCGTGCTCGACGTCTCCGGTCGTCCGGTCGGGATGGTGACCGAGGCCAATCTGCGAGAGGTCATCGCAGGCTTGGGTCCGGTCGATGCGCCATCCGATCTCATCGTCGGAACGGCCATGGCGTGGAACGTGAAATCCGTGCACCCCGACATGGAGCTCACCGAGGCGATCCGCCTGATGCGCGATCGAAAGCTCAGCGCGCTGCCGGTCGTCGAGGGCGATCGCGTCGTCGGGGTGCTGACCGAAATCGATATCGCCGGTGTCGCGATCGGTCAGCTCATCGAGCGGAACGCGCGGGTCCGCGCCGGTCGGTGACGGTGTACGCACGGCGACCGTCGCGACGGCGGTGACCGTCGCGGTGCTCCCGCGACCGGCACGGGGCTCTTCAAGCATCATGATCGGTGTCGATCACGTGCGAGCACAGGACGAACCGGAGATCGCCGCGGCGATTCACGTCGAAGTCGCGCCGGCGGAAGGGCGGATCTTCGTGTCGATGGAACTGACGCGGCCGGTCACGCGCTCCAGCCGACATTCGGCTGGGTGCAGGGCGATATCCCGGCCCGAAGCCGGTCCTGGTTCAGGATCATGGCCCCGAGCGACGCCGCGACTCACCACGTGTCGGTCCAGTCGTTCGACGTCGTCCGTCGGGACGAGGCCCCATGATGGACGATGACGTCGAGTTCGCCGACGATCTCGGGCCGGCGAGGATCATTCACGTGTACGACCCGGCGCTCGCTCTGAAAGCGACGCTCGTCATCGACAACGTCGCCTGCGGTCCGTCCATCGGCGGGCTGCGCATGGCGCCGGACGTCAGCACGGCGGAGTGCGTCCGTCTGGCCCGGGCCATGACACTGAAGAACGCGGCGGCCGGCCTCGCCCACGGCGGCGGCAAGTCGGTGCTCTACGGCGACCCGCGCATGCCGCGCGACCGGAAGGAGCGGCTGATCCGCGCCTTCGCGCACGCGCTCGGCAACGAGACCGACTACATCTTCGGCCCGGACATGGGCACCGACGAGCGGTGCATGGCGTGGGTGAAGGACGAGATCGGCCGCGCCGTCGGCTTACCGGCCGCGCTCGGCGGCATTCCGCTCGACGAGATCGGCGCGACCGGGTGGGGCATCCGGCAGGCGGCGGAAGTCGCCGCACCGTACTGCAACGTCGATCTCGCCGGCGCGCGTGTCGTGATCCAGGGCTTCGGCGCGGTCGGAAAGCACAGCGCCCGGTTTCTCGCCGAGCGCGGCGCCATCCTCGTGGCCGCCGCTGACTCGCAAGGGACGATCGCCAATCCGGCCGGCCTCCGTGTCGCGGACCTGATGGCGTTGACGGCCGACGGAAGACCCGTGCGCGACTACCGGGACGGCGAGAAGCTCGATCGCGACGCCATCCTCGACGTCGAGTGCGACATCTGGATCCCCGCGGCGCGTCCCGACGTCGTGCGCGAGGACAACGTCCATCGCCTGAAGACCAGGCTGGTCCTGCAGGGCGCCAACATCCCGTTCACAGAGGGCGCCGAGCGGATGCTCCACGAGCGCGGCGTGCTGGTGATCCCGGATTTCATCGCGAACGCGGGTGGCGTCATCTGCGCGGCGATGGAATACCACGGCGCGACGCAGTCGGCGGCCTTCGCCGCGATCGCCGAGAAGATTCGCGCGAACACCAAGGCGGTGCTCGAAGCCGTCGGGGCGAGACGCGTCCCGCCCCGCGAGGCCGCGCTCGCCCTGGCAACGTCTCGCGTCAAGGAGGCCATGGGCTACCGGCGCTTCTCGGTCGCGTGAGCAGGACCACGGGGCTCGCGCCGCCGCAGGCTCTGCCCGCGCCATTCGCACCGAGCAGCCCGAAGAGCTCGCCAGCGTTCACGGCTAGCGTGAGCCGATCGACCGCGGTGAACGTGCCGAAGCGGCGCGTGAGCTCGGTCGTCGCGAGGATCGGTACGGGCGCCGCCATCACTCGTACCGGAGCGCGTCGATCGGGTTGAGGCGAGAGGCTTTTCGCGCCGGATAGAAACCGAAGAAGACGCCGACCGCGCCGGCGAAGAGGAATGCCGGAAGCACCGCGCTGGCTTGGACCGGCGCCGGCCACCCGGCAAAGTACGCGATCCCCCACGAGCCGAGGATGCCGACGACGATGCCGATCAGCCCGCCGGTCAACGAGACCGTCACCGCCTCGATGAGGAACTGCGCCAGGATGTCGCGCCGCCGGGCTCCGACCGCGCGGCGCAGGCCGATCTCGCGCGTCCGCTCCGTCACGGACACGAGCATGATGTTCATGATCCCGATGCCGCCCACGAGGAGCGAGACCGAGGCGATCGCGGCGAGCAGGAGACTCAAGACCCGCGATGACGCCTCCTGGCTTGCCACGATGTCCGAGAGGTTGCGCAGCGTGAAGTCATCGTCCTGGCCGGGCTGGAGGTGGTGCCGCTGGCGGAGCAGCGTGTGGATCTCCTGCTCCGCCGGCTTCATGGCGGTCGCCTGGCGCACCTTGACGAGGATGGCGCCGACCGCGCGCGCATTCGCCTGGCTCGTTCCGAGGACCTTCTTCTTCGCGGTCGACAGCGGAACGAGCACGGCATCGTCCTGGTCCTGCCCCTGGGTGGACTGGCCCTTCCGGGCGAGCACGCCGATCACGGTCAGCGGGACCTTGTTGATGCGGACCACCTGCCCGGTGGGATCGCCTGGGCCAAAGAGATTCTGCGCGACCGTCTGGCCCAGCAGCACCACCTTCGTCGCGCCATCGACGTCGTCCTGCGCCAGCGGGCGGCCCATCACGGTCGGCCAGTCGCGCGCGTCGGAGAATCCGGGCGTGACTCCGAAGACCGCGGTGGACCAGTTGGCGTTGCTGGCGACAACCTGAACGCCGCCGCGGACGACCGGCGCGGCGACCTGGATGCTCCCGATCTCGTGCTCCATCGCTCTCGCGTCGTCCTCGGTCACGGTGAGCTGACTCCCGGTGCCGAGCCGGACCCCACTGGTCGTGATCGAGCCGGAGATCACGATGATCAGGTTCGAGCCGAGACTCTGGATCTGGGCCGCCACGCGCGCCTGCGCGCCCGCGCCGACGGCCATCATCGTGACGACGGCGGCGACGCCGATGATCACACCGAGCATCGTCAGCGCGGTGCGCGCCTTGTTCGCCGCGAGCGCGATGAGCGCGAGCTGCGCGGTGCCCCGGACTCTCATGATCCCGCGAGAGTTCGAGCGCCCGTGGCCAGCACCGTGCGCGCGTCGATCGGCCGCGAGACGGGCTCGTCGGCGATCAATTCGCCGTCGCGAAAGTGAAGGTTGCGGCGCGTGTACCGGGCGATGTCCTCCTCGTGCGTGACCAGCACGATCGTGATCCCGCTGCGGTTGAGCTGCTGGAGGATCGCCATGATGTCGACGCTGGTGCGGGTGTCGAGGTTGCCCGTCGGCTCGTCCGCCAGGAACAGCACCGGATCGTTCACCAGGGCGCGCGCGATGGCCACGCGCTGCTGCTGTCCGCCGGAGAGCTGGGCGGGCCGGTGGCCCGCGCGGTCCCCGAGCCCGACGGCGTCGAGCTTGGCGTGGGCCTTCCGGCGCTGTTCGCCAGGCGCGTGATCGCTGTAGATCAGTGGCAGCTCGACGTTGGCCACCGCGCTCATCCGCGGCAGCAGGTTGAACTGCTGGAACACGAACCCGATCTTCGCGTTCCGGATGCGCGCCAGGGCATCGTCGTCGAGCTGTGACACGTCATCGCCTTCCAGCAGATACCGGCCAGCGCTCGGCGTGTCGAGGCATCCGAGAATGCTCATGAACGTGGACTTGCCCGAGCCCGATGGCCCCATGATCGCGACGAGCTCGCCGGCCTCGATCGTCACGGAGACTCCGCGAAGCGCGTGCACCACGTGCGCGCCGAGCCAGTAGTCCTTCGTCAAGCCCTGCGTTTCGATGACTGGTTCCGCCATGGGTCGTCACAAGTGACAGAGCAACAGGCATGCCGCCAAAAATGCGTGTGAATTCCGCCGGATGACCTATCTCGAGTGAGGCGCGCTCGCCCCAGAGGGGCACGCGTGTCTCGCGACGATTCGCTGCAAGCAGCTGTTTTCTCTCGGATTCGAGGATCGGCAGTTGCGTTGCACAGAGTCGAGAGCTCGCATGGAACAGACGACGCTCGCGACTCCGAACGGATCGGCGCGCGATTCACGCGCGATGGACGCGGATGGGCTGCCCGGACTGGCGCCGCCGCCCTCGCAGCATCCTGTCGACGAGACATCTCCCGGTGGTCTCGGTCGCGCGTCAGAGTCCCCGCCGGAACATCGGCGAGCGAAGACACGATGGAAGCACTGGGTGTCTCTCGCGGTCGTCATCGCGGTCGCCGCCGCCGGAGTCGGCGTGTATCGCTACGTCGTGGGCCACGGCGCAGCGCCCCTGTACCGGACCGCGCGCGTCGAGCGCGGAGCGCTCACGGCGACGGTGTCCGCCACCGGCAATCTGAACGCCGTCATCATGGTGCTCGTCGGCAGTCAGGTCTCCGGAACGATCAAGGAGCTGGACGCCGACTTCAACACAGCCGTTCGCACCGGCCAGATCATCGCGCGCATCGATCCGGCGCTGTTCGAGGCCGCGGTCAACCAGGCTCGCGCCGACCTCGAGTCGTCCCGGTCCACCGTGCTGAACCAGGAAGCGCAGGTCGAGCAGGCGCGGACCAGCGTCGAGAACGCGTTGGCCGGATACGCCGAGGCCCAGGCGCAGACCGCGAAGGCTCTCGTCGCCGTGGTCGACACGCAGCGGACACTGGGCCGCCAGTCGGAGCTGTTCCAGCGAGAACTCGTCGCGGCCGCGGATCGAGATACCGCGCAGACGGCGTACAACTCCGCGGTCGCGCAGCACACGTCGGCGCAGGCGCACGAGCGCGCGCTCGCGGCGGCGATCCGGACGGCCGAAGCGCAGCTCCGCGTGCAGGAGGCGGCGCTGACGACGACGCGCGACCAGGTCCAGCAGAAGCAGGCCGCGCTGGCCCAGACGCAGATCAATCTCGATCACACCACGATCCGGTCCCCCGTCGACGGCGTCGTCGTGAACCGCGCGGTCGACGTCGGTCAGACCGTGGCTGCGGCACTCCAGGCCCCGACCCTCTTCACGATCGCGCAGGACCTCACGAAGATGCAGGTCGAGGCCAGCGTCGACGAGGCCGATATCGGACGGATCAATGCCGACACCCCCGTGACGTTCACGGTCGACGCGTTTCCGGGCGAGACGTTCACCGGCATCGTCGCGCAGATTCGCAAAGCGCCGCAGGTCGTGCAGAATGTCGTGACCTATACCGTCGTGGTCGCCGTCGCCAATCCCGCGGGCAAGCTGCTCCCGGGCATGACGGCCAACGTCAAGTTCGTGACGGCTCGGAGGGTGAACGTTCTGAAGGTGTCGAACATGGCGTTACGGTTCCGTCCGCTCGGAGCCGCGGAGGGCGCCCCGGCCGCGGCCGCTCCGCAGGACCGCTCGCCGTCTCAGAAGCGTCCCGGAGCTGGCGAGCCCACCGTCGGTCGTGTGTGGGTTCTCGCTCGCGACGGTCAGCCTCGCGCCGTCGCCGTCACGCTCGGGGTGACCGACGGTACGTCGACCGAGATCACCAGGGGCGACCTCGATGCCGGACGCGAGGTGCTGATCGGGATCGAGTCCGGACCAGCGTCGTCGAGCGACAGGCCGCCGTTGCGATTCTGAGCTCATCGCCGACCGCACTCTCGCGGCCGTCCGGATCGCTCAGCACGGAGCATCTTCTAGCCGCGGTCGGCCGCTCACTGGTACGACATGTGAGAATCATCAGCGTATGAGTGAGTCGGCGACTGCTCCGCTCTCCACGACAGAGGTCCGGCAGATCGACGCGTACTGGCGCGCCGCCAACTATCTCTCGGTCGGTCAGATCTACCTCCTCGACAATCCGCTGCTCAGAGAGCCTCTCACGCTCGCGCACATCAAGCGGCGACTCCTCGGCCACTGGGGTACCACGCCCGGGCTGAATTTCATCTATGTCCACCTGAACCGGGTCATCAAGAAGCACGACCTCGACGTGATCTACGTCGCCGGCCCCGGGCACGGAGGGCCGGGCCTCGTGGCGAACACCTACCTCGAGGGCGCCTACACCGAGCTCTATCCGGACATCTCGCGCGACGCCGACGGCATGAGGAAGCTCTTCAAGCAGTTCTCGTTTCCCGGCGGCATCCCGAGCCACGCGGCGCCAGAAACCCCGGGATCGATTCACGAGGGCGGCGAGCTCGGCTATTCGCTCTCGCACGCGTACGGCGCAGCCTTCGACAATCCGGACCTGATCATTGCCTGCGTGGTCGGCGACGGCGAGGCGGAGACGGGGCCGCTGGCAACCGCGTGGCACTCGAACAAATTCCTCAACCCGGTCACCGACGGCGCCGTGCTCCCCATCCTGCATCTGAACGGCTACAAGATCGCCAACCCGACGGTGCTGGCGCGCATCAGCCGCGAGGAACTGGAGAGCCTGTTCCGGGGTTACGGGTACCGTCCGTACGTCGTCGAGGGCGCCGAGCCGGCATCGATGCACCAGGCCATGGCCGCGACCCTGGATGCCGTGATCGAAGAGATCCACGCCATCCAGCAGACGGTCCGCGCGCGGAATTCTCCCACCCGGCCGCAGTGGCCGATGATCATCCTTCGCACTCCGAAGGGGTGGACGGGCCCCAAGGAAGTCGACGGCTTGGCGACCGAAGGCACGTGGCGCTCGCATCAGGTGCCGCTCGCCGACATGACGAAGCCACACCACCTCGCCCTCCTCGAGCAGTGGATGAAGAGTTACAAGCCCGAAGAGCTCTTCGACGAGAACGGCACGCCGCGTCCGGAGCTGACGGCGCTGGCACCAACGACGACTCGCCGCATGGGCGCCAATCCTCACGCCAACGGCGGGCTGCTCCTGCGAGACCTCCGGCTTCCGGATTTCCGTGACTACGCAGTCGATGTGCCGAGCCCGGGCACCACGGTCGCCGAGGCCACGCGCGTGCTCGGGCAGTACTTGCGCGACGTGATGAAGCTGAACCACAGTGCCCGGAACTTCCGCGTGTGGGGGCCGGACGAGACCGCGTCGAACCGTCTCGGCGCGCTCTTCGAGGAGACCGACCGGACGTGGATGGCCGACATCGTCCCCGGCGACGATCATCTGGGGCCCGACGGGCGTGTGATGGAGATCCTGAGCGAGCACACCTGTCAGGGGTGGCTGGAAGGGTATCTGCTCACCGGCCGCCATGGACTCTTCTCGAGCTACGAGGCCTTCATCCACATCGTGGACTCGATGTTCAACCAGCACGCGAAGTGGCTCAAGGTCTCACGGGAGATCCCGTGGCGAGCGCCCATCGCCTCGTTGAACTACCTGCTCACGTCGCACGTCTGGCGTCAGGACCACAATGGGTTCTCGCATCAGGACCCGGGCTTCATCGATCACGTCGTTAACAAGAAGGCCACCGTGATCCGGGTCTACCTGCCGCCTGACGCGAACACGTTGCTGTCCGTGGCCGATCACTGTCTGCGGAGCCGTAACTACGTGAACGTCATCGTGGCCGGCAAGCAGCCGGATCTTCAATACCTCGACATCGACGCCGCCGTGAAGCACTGCACGGCCGGAATCGGCATGTGGGAGTGGGCGAGCAACGACCGGGGCGCCGACCCGGACGTCGTGATGGCGTGCGCGGGCGACGTGGCGACACTCGAGACGCTCGCCGCGGTCGCGCTGCTTCGTGAGCAGGTACCCGATTTGAAAGTCCGCGTCGTCAACGTCGTCGACCTCATGCGCCTGCAGCCGGCGGAGGAGCACCCGCACGGTCTGTCGAATCGAGAGTTCGATACGCTCTTCACGACCGATCGGCCGATCATCTTCGCGTACCACGGGTATCCCTGGCTGATTCACCGCCTCACGTATCGGCGCACCAACCACGGCAATCTCCACGTCCGCGGCTACAAGGAGGAGGGCACCACCACCACGCCGTTCGACATGGTCGTCCGGAACGAGATGGATCGCTTTCATCTCGTCGCCGACGTGATGAATCGCGTGCCGAAGCTCGGCCCCCTCAGGGCGTACGCCACCCAGGGTGTCCGCGACCGGCTCCTGGAGCACACGCAGTACATCGCGCGCTATGGAGAGGACATGCCGGAGATTCGCGACTGGAAGTGGCGCCACTCTTCCCCTGCCTGACACGCTGAACCTCGATCCCCACGTCGACATCGACTGAGCCGGCGGTGGGGTAGCGCTGCCTCACCGAGCCGGATCTGTCCGTACCGCGCGAAGTCGTCACGTCGTAAGCCCCCGACATTTCAGACACTCTCGTCTGGCACTCACGATGCAACCTAAAGGCTCCGGGAAGGAGATGAGGACAATGACTCAGCCGAGGTATGTCGTGTGCATCGCCGCTCTCGCGCTCCTCCTCGTGGCACCGTACGACGCGAACGCGCAGGTGTTCAAGCATTCGGGGACGATCGTGGGCCTCGATCGCGACGGCGGCAGAATCGTCGTGGCGGAGGTTGGACCCTGGCGGGTCCGTGAAGGCGCCACGGCAATGACGATGTTGACGATCAGCCTGGACGACGCGACGCCGCTCGCGCTGGTCGAGCGCGCGGACGAGACCCCCAGCGGCTTCAAGGGCGACTTCGTCGAGAAGCCTCTCGAGCCCTGGGACCTGTTCTATTTCGACTACGTCACCGTCGAGTGCGTCCATCGTGGCGGCCGGATGATCGCGCTCAAGGTGACGGTGCTCACGCCGGAGGTGCCGTGACGGCGCGCGACCGACATCGATCCAACAAGGAGAAAGCGATGTACAAGCACATCCTGATTCCGACAGACGGGTCCGAGCTCTCGGAGAGAGCGATCGAGCAGGGCGTCACGCTGGCGAAATCCAGCCACGCGCGGGTGACCGGGATCACCGTCTTCCCCACGTTTCACACGTTCGCCGTCACCCCGATGATGGTCACCGACACGGCCGAACAGTACCGGAAGGACTGTCAGGCGTACGGCGAGAAGTATCTGGGCGTCGTGGAACGCGCGGCCGCGGCGGCCGGTGTCCCGTGCGAGACGGTCCAGGCGACGCGGGCTCATCCGTACGAGGCGATCATCGACACCGCGAGCGAAAAGGGATGCGACCTCATCGTCATGGCGTCGCACGGCCGGAAAGGCGTGTCCGCGGTGCTGCTCGGCAGCGAGACCACGAAAGTCCTGACGCACAGCCGCATTCCCGTTCTCGTCTGTCGCTGACCATTGACGTGAGGGGCCACGAGATGGCCCCTCACACTCCCCCACGCTCGGGGCGCCCGGCACAGCCGTGGCGCCCCTCGATCCCCACGCTCGGGGCGCCCGGCACAGCCGTGGCGCCCCTCGATCCCCACGCTCGGGGCGCCCGGCACAGCCGTGGCCCCCTCGATGCCCTCTCTCCTCCAAACGCCTCATGAAAATGAGGCGTCTGCCGGATTCTCGTCGCTCACCGAACGGCCTACCGTACGCGCAGGTAGAACCGCTGTTCGGTGGAGGGTTCGGCGCGATGATCGGCACCCGGTACCAGGACATCCTCGGCGCGGCAGGCGACGTGTTCGCGCGCCGCGGCTTCCACCAGGCCTCGATCCGCGAGATCGCCAAGGCCGCGCACCTGTCGCTCGCCGGCCTCTATCACTACGTCGGCGGCAAGCAGGAGCTGCTCTTCCTCGTCCTCGATCGCGCGCTGGACGATCTCCTTGCCGCCCTCGATCACGCGCTCGCGAGCGCGCGGACGCCGGAGATGAAGCTCCTCGCGCTCATCCAGACGCACCTGGACTTCGGTTTCCACCGTGCCGCAGCGCTCAAGGTCATCAACCGCGACTACGAGCTGCTGGGCGAGCCGCACCGCTCGGAGATTGTCGCGAAGCGCCGGCAGTACGTTCACCGCGGGCTCGGGATCCTGCGCGAGGTCGATCCGCACGGCCGCGCCGGCGACGAGCTCTTGTCGGCGACGAACTTGCTGCTCGGAATGTTGAACGGCATCGCGACGCGTCCCTTCGTGCGTTCGAGCGACGACACCCGGACGCTGGCGGCGAGTGTCGGCGCGCTCTTCCTCTACGGCTTCCTCGAGCGGTCCTCGGACGCGAGCAGCGTTCCGACCATTTCAGGAGAGCTCACATGACGGCTGACGAGATCCTGGAGCACTGTCGCGGCCTCTGTGCCGAGCCGCTCGGAGAGGTGGCCGAGCGCTGGAAGGCCAGTCATCCGGGAGGCCGAGCGGTGGCGGTCTATCCGGTCTGGGCGCCGGTGGAGATCATCCACGCCGCCGGGATGCTGCCGCTGGGGCTGTTCGGCGGCGGCACGTCCGTCGAGCTGAGCCACGCCGATGCGCGGTTTCAGTCGTTCGTTTGCTCGATCGCGAAGTCCACGCTCGAGCTCGGGTTCCAGCATCTCGTCAAGGGCGTCGACGGGTTCGTGTTCTCGAACATCTGCGACGTCGCCCGCAATCTCAGCTCGATCTACGAGCGAAACTTCGCCGACGTGTTCGTCGCGTACCTGCACCTGCCGCAGAATTCCACCTCGCCCGGCGTGGCGGCGTACGCCGCCGACGAGCTCCGGCGGCTGGCCGCGGGCTTCGACGACGCGTTCGGTCTTCGTGTGACCGAGACCGGGCTGACGAAGTCGATCGAGCTCTACAATCTGCTCCGCCAGCGCGTGCGCGCGCTCTACGCGATGCGCATCGAGTCGCCCGAGAAGCTCTCGACCGCCGAGCTCTACGTCGCCCTCCGAGCGATGACGCTCGTCCCACCGGAGCAGAGCCTCATGTGGCTCGAAGCTCTGCTGGAGACATTGCCGGCACGCACCGCCCGCCGCCAGGACCGCATGCGTGTCGTCATCGAGGGTGCCTTCTGCGAACAGCCGCCGCTCGGGCTCCTCGAAGTCCTGGAGGAAGCCGGCTGCTACGTCGTCGAGGACGATCTCCTGCTCGGCTGGCGATGGTTCACCACCGACGTCGTCGCAGATGGCCGGCCGTTCGAGCGCCTCGCCACCGCGTACGTCGACCAGGCCCAGCCGTCGTCGACGCGACACGAGAGTCGCCTGCCCCGCTCGCAAGGCCTGATCGAGAAAGTCCGCCGGGCCCGCGCCGACGCGGTGATCTTCATGCCGGCCAAGTTCTGCGAGCCAGCGCTGTTCGATTACGTGCTGATGAAGCAGGGACTCGAACGCGCGGGCATCCCGCACATGATCGTCGAGTTCGAGGAAAAGATGTGGACGTTCGAGCGGACGCGAAACGAGATCGAGACATTTGCGGAGTCGATGCTCTTTGACTAGGACGCGCGGGTGAACAGCTGGAACGTCGGGCGCCGGAGCCCTGCGAAGGCGCCCCGGCAGCGAATCAAGTTGTAGCGGGGACGGCGAGATCGGATCGAACCGAGGTCGGTCGAAGCGAGGCACGGCGCGACGAGGGACGTGTTCTCCAAGCGTGAGGAGGAGCTGATGGCGGCGGCAACCCAAGTCACCGAGCGGCAGTACCAGGGCCGAGTGCACGCGCGCTCACGCCAGCTCATGTCGGCCTGGATGGGTGAGCTCGGGCGTGCCGAGGCCGAAGGGGTGGCGACCGGAGCCATCATGATCTCCGGCAACTGCGTCGAGCTGCTACGGGCCTGCCACGTGTTGCCGATGTTCCCCGAGGTGACGGCGCTCCAGAACGCGATCCGCCACAAGTCGCTTCCGCTCATCCTGAAAGCCGAGCAAGCCGGGTACTCGAGCGACAACTGCGCCTACGTCAAGGCCGACATCGGCCTCTATCTCTCGGGGGGCATGGGACCCGGCACGCCGATCCCGTTCCCGACCATCACGGTCTGCAACTACGTCGGCTGCAACGTCTACGTGAAGTGGTTCGAGCACCTCGCCGACATCAGCGGTTCGAAGCTCTTCATGCTCGACGTGCCGTTCGCGCGCACGGGCGAGCCCAGCGAGTCGGACGTGCGGTACGTCGTCGGCCAGCTCCGCGAGCTGATCGCCCTCTGCGAGAGCGTCTCCGGACACACGTTCGACATCGACGAGCTCCGCGAGATCCTCGCGCACGCCGCGCGCGCCGAGGACGGCTACTCCCGCTGCAAGCATCTGACGAAGCATCATCCCGCGCCGTTCGACGCCTACTTCGACTCGATCAACATGATGGGCCCGATCAACGTGCTGCGAGGCACGCCCGAAGCGGCCGACTTCTTCGACGAGGCGGTCGAGGAGTTCGAGCTGCTCGCCGCGCAGCAGGTGGGGCCGCTCTCGGAGGAGCGCTTCCGCACCGTCGTCGAGGGACCACCCCCGTATCCCTTCTACAAGAACTTCCGCAACCTCTTCACGCGCTGGGGGGCCGTGGCGGTGCAATCGACGTACTCGACCGTCGGCGGGATCTGGGAATGGGGCTTCCGCCACGATCCCGCGCGCCCGCTCGAGTCCATCGCCGAGCAGATGCTGCGTGAGAACCTCACCAATCGCTCGATCGTGGCGCGCTATCAGCAGATCAAGCGTTACGTCGAGGAGTGGCACGCCGATGCGCTCGTCATCCACTCCGTCAAGTCGTGCCGGCTCTTCTCCGCCGGCCAGGGCGACATGCGGGAGTACTTCACGCGGGATCTCGGCGTGCCGACGCTGCTCGTGGAGTCCGACCTCGAGGATCCGCGCTACTACGCGGAGGCCCAGCTCCGGAACCGCATCGACGCGTTCTTCGAGTCGCTCGAGCACAAGAAGCTGGTTGCAGGAGTCCACGCGTGATCGCGACGACGACGACGGATCACACCGAGCCCGTGATCGAGAAGATCCCGGTCTACTGCTACCAGTGCGTCGCCGGTCCGGATCTTCTCAAGGTGATCGTCCGCGACGGCGTGGCCATCGGCGTCGAACCGAATGCGGATGTCGCCGATCAGCACCCGGCCTGTGGCAAGGTCTGCGTCCGCGCGTACGCCCTCATCCAGAAGCTCTACAACCCGGCGCGCGTGAAGACGCCACTGGTGCGCACGAACCCGCGCAAGGCTCGCGGGGAGGATCCCGGGTGGCACCCGATCTCGTGGGACAGCGCGCTCTCGCTCCTCGCGGAGCGGCTGCGCGAGCTGCGCGCGAACGGTCTCATTGACGACGCCGGCTACCCTCGGCTCGCCGTCACGCTCGGATCCGGCGGCATCGCGCCGGCGTATCTCGGCAGCTTCGCGGCGCTGCTCGCGGCCTGGGGCCCGCTCGACCAGGGCATTGGCAGCGGGCAGGGCGTCAAGTGCTATCACTCCGAGCATCTCTACGGCGAGTTCTGGCATCGCGCGTTCACCGTGGCGGCCGACGTGCCACGCTGTGATTTCGTGCTGTCGTTCGGCTACAACGGTGACGCTTCCGGCGGCGTCACCGGCGTGTTCCGTCACGCCGAAGCGCGGGCGCGAGGCATCGAGTGGGTGCAGTTCGAGCCGCATCTCTCGATCACCGGAGCGGGCGCCACCGAGTGGGTGCCGATCCGTCCGAAAACCGACGCCGCCGTGCTCTTCGCCCTCCTTCACACGATCCTGGTCGAGCACGACTGGCACGACGTGTGCGACGTGCCCTTCCTCTCCGGGATGACGAACTCGCCGTACCTGATCGGACCCGGCGGCTACTATCTGCGCGATCCCGAATCGAAGAAGCCGCTCGTGTGGGATCTCGATCGCGGTCGTGCGGTGGCGTTCGACGATCCGCAGTGCGCGCGCCCAGCGCTCGAGGGCGATTACCTCGCCTCGGGCGTCGAGGTCGGCGCGGACGGCGCGAGCCGCACCGTGAGCGAGCGCGTCCGTCCCGCGTTCGCGCATCTGCTCGAGCACGTGGGTCCGTACACGCCCGAGTGGGCGGCGACGATCGCCGACGTTCCGGCGGACACGATCCGCCGGCTCGCCGAGGCCTACCTGCAGCACGCACGAGTCGGCGCGACGATCGACGTCGAGGGCGTGACCTATCCGCACCGGCCCGTGGCCGTCCTGCTCGGAAAGACGGTGACCAACGGCTGGGGCGGTTACGAATCGTGCTGGGCGCGCACGGTGCTCGCGACGATCGTCGGCGCGCTCGAAGTGCCGGGCGGGATTCTCGGCACCACCGTCCGGCTCAACCGGCCGGCGCAGAACCGGCTCGACTCGGTGAAGCCCGGTCCGGACGGCTTCATGGAGCAGCCGCTGAACGCGACCACGAAGGAGAAGTGGCAGGCCGCGCCGCACATCCGGAACGCGTTCCGGACGCTGGTGCCGCTCGCGAACAACTCGCCGTGGTCGGCGGCGCTAGGGCCCGCTCACCTGCCGTGGCTCTTCTTCGACGATCCGCCGAAGCCGTGGCCGGCGCCGACGGTGCCGGACGTCTGGATCATCTACCGCACCAACCCTGCGATCTCGAACTGGGAGACGGGCCGCATCGAGCGCGACCTCGAGCGATTCCCGTTCATCGCCGCCTTCGCGTACACGCAGGACGAGACCAACTGGTACGCCGATCTGCTGCTGCCCGAGGCGACGGATCTCGAGTCGCTGCAGCTCTATCGCATCGGCGGCACCAAGTACATCGAGCAGTACTGGCAGTACACGGGCTGGGCCATCCGCCAGCCGGTCGTGCCGCCGCCGTTCGACACGCGTGACCTCACCGACGTGGCGACCGAGCTCGCCGACCGCATCGGCATCCTCGACGGCTATCTCGCCGCGCTCAATCGCGGTGTAGGCACCACGGTCCCGCTCGCGGGGCCCGGCTACGACTACACGTTCGCCGCCGGCGAACGGCCGGCGGCGGCCGAGATCTGGGATCGCGTCTGTCGCGCGGCCAGTCGATCACTGACCAGTGGCGCCGTCGAGCACGACCTCGAGTGGTTCAAGAGCCACGGCGCGATGTTCGTGCCGTTCGCGACGACGCAGTACTACCTGCACTCCGCGATGGCCGCGAAGGGCCTGCGCTACGAGCTGCCCTACCAGGAGCGGATCAAGCGCATGGGCGCCGAGCTGGCAGCGCGGCTCCATGAGCGCGACATCAACTGGTGGAACGTCCAGCTCGAGGAATATCAGGCGTTACCCAAGTGGAAGGACTTCCCGGGGATCTGGCGCCAAACCGCGCTCGCCCACGGCTTCACGGCCGACGACTTTCCGTTCTGGCTGCTCACCAGTCGGAGCATGCAGTACTCGTGGGGCTCGAACGTGTCGCTGCCGGTGCTGGCGGACGTCGCCCGGAACGTCATGGGCCACTTCGGCGTGATGCTGAACCGGGGCGCCGCCCGAGCGCTCGGGATCGCCGACGGCGATCTGATCGAGGTGCAGTCCCCGACGGGACGCACGCGCGGACGCGCCATTCTCCGCGAAGGGGTGCGGCCCGACGTGGCGGTCATGCTCCAGCAGTTCGGTCACTGGGCGACGCCGTTCGCCCGCGATCTCGGGATGCCGAGCCTGAACGAAGTCGCAAGCATGAGTCTGGCGCTCACGGACGCGACGGGCAGCGGCGCCGACCTGGTTCCGGTGGCCGTACGGAGAGTCGGATGACGGATAGTCGAGAAGCGCCACGGCTTGGCCGGGGCGCTGCGAGCGTCTGGGGGTGTCAGCGGCGCCGACCTGGTTCCGGTGGCCTACGGAGGGTTTCGGATGACGGATAGTCGAGAAGCGCCACGGCTTGGCCGGGGCGCTGCGAGCGTCTGGGGGTGTGGGGGCCATGTCGGGGCCCCCACGTCAAGGTCACCACGCTGGGGGATGGTGATCGATCTGCGTCGCTGCGTCGGCTGCCAGACCTGCACGATCGCCTGCAAGCAGGAGCACGGGCTGCCCGCGGCCACACAGTGGCGCTTCGTCGCGGACTGTGAGGTCGGCCAGTACCCCGACGTCCGCCGCGTCTTCCTGCCGATGCAGTGCATGCACTGTGCGGAACCGCCGTGTGTCCCGGTCTGCCCGACCGGCGCCTCACGGCAGCGCGAGGACGGGATCGTCTGGGTCCACTACGACGCGTGCGTCGGGTGCGGCTACTGCGCCGTCGCCTGTCCCTATCGCGCGCGCCATCTCGTGCACGACACCGCCGGTTACTTCGACGCTCCGACGCCGGCCGAGCGCGCGGTCGAGCGCCCCGAGCGACGTGGCGTGATGACCAAGTGCACGTTCTGCAAGGAACGCGTGGACGCCGGCCGCGCGCGAGGGCTCACGCCCGGCGTGGACCCAGAGGCGACACCGATGTGCGCCGTCTCGTGCATCGCCGGCGCAATTCTCTTCGGCGATCTCGACGACGCCGGGAGCACCGTCGCTCAACTCGTCGCGGATGGTCGCGCTGTGCCGCTCATGCCCGAGTGCGGCACGCGGCCGTCCGTGTACTACCAGGCGGACTGACATGACCAACCCTCGCGCTCCCATGCCCGTCGACCTGATCCCGGCTGCGCAACAGACGCTCTGGGGCACGCCGGCCGTCATGAATTTCGCAGCGGGCGGCGCAGGAGCGGGCCTCTATCTCGTCGCCTCGCTGGGCGCAGGCTTTACTGCCTCACCTGCGCTCACGCTGGCGTCGTGGCTCGCCCCTGCGCTCGTCCTCATTGGGTTCATTGCCGTGGCGATCGAAGCCGGTCGGCCCCTGCGCGGGCCGCGTGTCCTGATGCGCATCCGCAGCTCGTGGATGTCCCGCGAGCTCTGGCTCGGCGGCGCGTTCGTGGCGCTGGCGGGCGCGGAGCTCGTGGCGCCGCGAGCCGGATGGCGGGTGCTGGCCGCCGGCGCCGCCACGATGCTCGTGGTCGCGCAAGGCTTCATCCTGTGCCGCGCGCGCGGAGTCGCCGCCTGGAACGTGACGGCGATGCCGGCTCTGTTCCTGGTGTCCGCGGTCGTCTCGGGCATGGGCCTCTACCTTCTTCTGGAGATGGCGGCCGGGCGCCAGCCGGGTAACTGGCTCCTGGGATCCACGATGGCGCTGCTCGTTTTCGGCTTCATCGCGTGGCTCACGTTCGTGACCTGGTCGGCGGGCGAGGCGTTCGTCCGCGCCACCGGGCTGCTGCGCGAGGGCGCGACGGCCATTCAGCTCGCGGGTTGCGGGTACGTCGTCCCGTTCCTGCTGGTGGGCCTGGGGCTCGCGCTCCTCGAGTGGCGCCAGCCGCTCGTGGTCCTTGCCGCCGCGTGCATGCTCGCCGGCCAGCTCCACGCCAAGGCCGTGATCATCCTGAAAGCCGGCCATTTCCGGGCGGTGACGCTCACGTCGCTACGTCTTTCGCAGGGTGCGCTGACGCACCCGAGGGGCGCGTTGACGCGCCCGAGGGGTGCGCTGACGCACCCGAGGAGATCATCATGATCTACGGCGCCGGAGTCGACGTCGGCTCCACGCAGACCAAGGCCGTGATCCTCGACGGATCCCGGCGCATCCTCGCGCGAACTCTCATCCCGACCGGCGCCAACGTCACGCGCGCCGGTGAGAACGCGTTCGTCCGCGCCTGCGAGAGCGCCGGGCTGCCACGCGAGGCGATCGGCTACGTCGTCGGCACCGGCTACGGTCGTTACAAGGTCACCTTCGGCGACGCGCAGATCACCGAGATCACGTGCCACGCGCGCGGCGCGCAATCGCTGTTCCCGGCGACGCGCACCGTCATCGACATGGGCGGGCAAGACACGAAGGCCATCAAGGTCGGGCCGGACGGTTCGGTGATGGACTTCTCGATGAACGACAAGTGCGCCGCGGGCACGGGCCGCTTCCTGTCCGCGGCCGCCGACGTCACGGGCGTGAGCCTGGACGAGATCGGGCCGCTCGCGCTCCAAGCCAAGACGCCGGTCCGGCTCACGTCGGTCTGCACGGTGTTCGTCGAGTCGGACATCATGTCCTACCTCGCACAGCGGAAGACGATCGAGGACATTCTCGGCGGCGTCCACAAGGCGATCGCGACGCGCACGATGGCGCTCGTTCGCCGCGTGGGGATCGAGGACGAGATCACGTTCACCGGCGGCGTCTCCCGGAACATCGGCATGGTCCGCGGGCTCGAGGCGGTGCTCGGCCGACCGCTCAACGTGGGCGCCGACGGCCATTTCATGGGCGCTCTCGGCGCCGCGCTCTTCGCGCTCGAGCGCGCCGAGGCGGCGGCGGACGCGGGCGCAGCACCGCTCGGAGCGCACGCCCAACCGAGCGGCGCGGGCGTGGCGATCGGTGGACTCGACGCCAAACCGAGCGCGGCGGGCGTGGCGATCGGTGGACTCGACGCCAAACTGAGCGCGGCGGGCGTGGCAACCGGTCGACTCGACGCCAAACTGAGCGCGGCGGGCGTGGCAACCGGTCGACTCGACGCCAAACCGAGCGCGGCGGGCGTGGCAACCGGTCGACTCGACGCCAAACTGAGCGCGGCGGGCGTGGCGATCGGTGGACTCGACGCCAAACTGAGCGCGGCGGGCGTGGCAACCGGTGGACTCGACGCCAAACTGAGCGCGGCGGGCGTGGCGATCGTTGGACTGCACGCCGAACCGAGCGGCGCGGGCGTGGCGACAGCCCGGGTGCCCGCGCCTCAGGAGATTTGACCATGCTCATCGCCGGCATCGACATCGGATCGGGAACGACGAAATGCGTGCTCGTCGACGGCGACGGAGCGATCCGAGGCCAGGGCGAGGTGAGAACGAAGGCGGACTTCGAGCTCGTCGCGCGCACCGCGCTCGAAGCGGCGTGCCAGAGCCTCGATGGCGGCGCCGACGAGATCGCCTACGTCGCCACGACGGGCCTCGGCCGATACGCGGTCCCCTCGCGCGACATCCAGATCACGGATCTCACGTGTGGCGCTCGGGGCGCCGCCAGCGTGTTTCCGGGCACGCGGTACGTGCTGGACATCGGGGCGCAGTGCTCGCGGGCGATCAAGCTCCGGGACGGCGGCAAGGTGAAAGCGTTCCACATGAACGAGAAGTGCGCGGCCGGCTCCGGCGGATTTCTCGAGCGAGCGGCGAAGTACCTGGAGGTCGACATCGCGGACATCGGGCAGCTCTCGCTCGGCGCCGAGAAGCCCCAGCCGATCTCGAGCGTGTGCGCGGTCCTCGCGGAGTCCGAGATCATCAATCACGTCTCCGAGGGCGCGGCCGTCGAGAACATCCTGCGCGGCATCCACAACTCGCTGGCGGACCGCGCCCTGGGCTTGCTGAAGCGCGTCGGTCTCGACGGCGAGGTCACGTTCATCGGAGGCGTCGCCCGCCAGGCCGGCATGGTGGCCGTGCTTCGCGAGAAGCTCGGCGTGCCGGTCAACGTGTCGGACGCGCCCCAGTTCACCACGGCGCTCGGCGCGGCGCTGCTCGGCCTCCAACGTTTCCGCAAGCTGTCGCTTGCGGCCTGAAGCGCGCCGATGCCCGAGGAGGCTCACGTCATGTCACGCACCGCGATCGCGACGCGTCCGCTGGAACTTTCGGACCTCGACGACATCGTCCGGATCGACGAGACGCTGACGGGCACCACCCGGAAGGCGTACTGGCGCACCCGATTCGACATCGCCGCGCTCCGCCCGCCGTGGATGTCACTGGTGGCCGAGACCGACGGCCGCGTCGCCGGATTCCTCTTCGGGTGGGTCGGCGAGTCCGAATTCGGGATCGCCAACCGGACGGCATGGATCGACCTGATCGGCGTCGATCCTGCGTATCGCGGACGTGGCGTCGGCCACGCCCTGGTCGAGCGCTTCGCCACGAGCGGACGCGAGCTCCGCGATATCAGCAAGCTGGCGACGCTGATCGACCTCGGACAGGCCGACGTGCGCGAGTTCTTCGTGCGCCTCGGCTTCGCCCACGGACCGATGGTCCAGCTCGAGAAACCGGCATGACGCTCGAGATCACGATCCACGGTCGCGGAGGGCAGGGCGCGCAGGTCGCCTGCCAGATCCTCGCCGAAGCGTTCTTCCGATCCGGTCGCTGGGTGCAGGCGTTCGCCTCGTACGGCGGAGAGCGGCGCGGCGCACCGGTTCGCGCTTCGCTCCGGGTGCAGACCGAACCGATCCGGTTGCGCTGCGACGTCGAGCGTCCGGATCACGCGATCGTGCTCGATCCAACGCTGCTGCCGCCCGAGCCCGCTGACCTGGTACGTCCCAAAGGACTTCTGATCGTGAACAGCGCGACAGCCCCGTGCAGCTTCATGCCGATGGCCGGGCGCGTCGTCACGATCAATGCCGCGGACATCGCGCGCCGCGCCGGCCTTGGACCCATCGTCGCCACTGCGGCGCTCGGCGCGTTTGCCCGTGCCACCGGTCTCATCGCGCTCGATGCGTTGCTGGCGGCAATCGAGGCCGGGAGTCCGAGCAAACCGCATGCGAACGTCGCCGCCTGTCGCGAGGCGTACGTGGAGGTCGCTGACCTGTCGGAAGCGGCGCTTCATGGTTGATCTGGGTATCGCCGCTCCGCGCGCGTGGTCCGAGCCCGGGCGCACGACGCTCGAGATCGAGACCGGTCGCTGGCGCGCGAGCCGACCGCGCTGGCAGGAGGCGATCGGTCCATGCGCGGCCGCATGTCCCGCGGGTGAGCCGATCGCCCGGTGGATCGATCGGGCGCAAGCCGGAGACTATGCGGCCGCGTGGTCGCTGATCCGCGAGGAGAATCCGTTTCCCGCGGTCACCGGACGCGTCTGCGCCCATCCCTGCGAGGCCGCCTGCAACCGCGCGCAATGGGACGGGGCCGTCGCCATCAATGCGCTCGAGCGGTTCGTCGGTGACTGGGGTCTGCGATACGGAACGGTGTCCCCGCCGGCGGCGTATCACGCCGAGCGCGTTGCCGTCATCGGAGGCGGCCCTGCCGGACTCACCTGTGCATGGCAGCTCGCGCGTCGAGGCTACCGCGTGACCGTATTCGAGGCCCAGTCCGCACTCGGTGGGCTGCTCCGCTATGGCATTCCCGCCTACCGGCTGCCCCGCGCCGTCATCGACCGGGAGATCGAGCTCATCCTGGCGCTCGGCATCGACGTTCAGACCGGACACCGACTGAGCGTCCGGGAAGGTCTCGTCGCGTGGGACGCCCTCTTCATCGCCGTCGGCGCCGCCGTGCCGCTCGATCTCGACGTTCCAGGCCGCGGCGCACGCGGCATCATCCATGGCCTCGATTTCCTGCACCGGGTGAATGCGGGGGAGACGCCACACCCGGGCGCGCGCGTCGTGGTCGTCGGCGGTGGCAGCACGGCAATGGACGTGGCGCGGACAGCGCGCAGGCTCGGCGCGACCTCGATCACGGTGCTCGCGCTCGAGGGGCGCGGCGCGATGCCCGCGATCTCCGAGGAAGTGACGCAGGCGGAAGCCGAAGGTGTGGCGATCGTGAACGAGGTCGGTGTCCGCAACTATCGTGTCCAGGCTGGCGCCGTGACCGGTGTGATCGCCGCCCCCGCGCATCTCGAGCGTGAGCCAGGTGGCGCGATCAGACCCGTCTTCACGGAAGGTCCGTCGCGCGCGATCAATGCCGACAGCGTGATCCTCGCCGTGGGCCAGCAGCTCGACATCGCGGCAGTGCCCAGAGGACTTGGCGTACACGCCGGCGTGGCCGAGCTGACCGGAAGGGTTTCGGGCAGACCGGTGATCTTCGCCGGCGGCGACATGGCATCGCGTGAGCGCACCGTGAGCGGGGCGATCGGGAGCGGCACACGCGCGGCGCGGGCGATCGACGCCCTGCTGTCCGGCAGACAAGCCGCTGCGTCACCGCTTGCGGTTCCCGTGCCGTTCGAGCGGATCAATACCCATACGTTTCCCCGCGCGCGCCGCGTCAGCCGCTGGCAGCGTTTGCCGGGCGCGCGGATCCGTTCATTCGTCGAAGTGATGGACGGCGTGAGCGAGCGCGCCGCGAAGAGCGAGGCCGCGCGATGCTTCAGCTGCGGTCGCTGCACCCTCTGCGACGTCTGCTTCAGCGTCTGCCCGGACATGGCCATCACCCGTGTCGACGGCGGATATCGCGTCTCGGACGAGCATTGCAAGGGCTGTGGCCTGTGCGTCCGCGAGTGTCCACGCGGCGCGCTGTCGATGAGCGCCGAGGTATGACGCCGACCGTCGCTCCCGGCCGTCGACGCTTACTCACTGGTGACCACGCGATCGCGTACGGCGCGTGCCTTGCTCAGCCCCAGCTCTTGCCCGTCTACCCGATCACGCCTCAGACGCCCGTCCTCGAGAAGCTCGTGGAGCTTCACGAGCGTCGCGAGCTCAGCGGCGATCTCATGACGGTCGAGAGCGAGCACTCGGCGATGGCGGCCTGCATCGCCGCGTCGCTGGCCGGCGTCCGCGTCTTCACGGCGACCGCGTCCCAGGGCCTCGCGCTGATGCACGAGATGCTGCACTACGCCGCCGGCGCCCGCGCGCCGGTCGTCATGGCAAACGTCAACCGCACCCTCGCTGCGCCCTGGGGCTTCTGGGCCGATCACACCGACAGTCTGGCGCAGCGCGACACCGGCTGGATCCAGCTCTATTGCGAGTCACCGCAGGAGGCGCTCGACACGATCCTCGCCGCCTACCGCGTGGCCGAGTCCGTGCTGTTACCCGCGATGGTCGTGATCGAGGCGCTCTACGTCTCGCACGCGCTCGAACCGGTCGACGTGCCGGATCCCGACGTCGTCGGCCGCTTCCTCCCGCGCTTCGATCCCGAGCTGCGACTCGATCCGAAGCGGCCGCGTAGCTTCGGCGGTACAGCGACGCCCGCGCAGTGGCGTGCCAACCGTCTGGCGATGCAGGCCGCAATGGACCTCGTCGGCGACGCGCTCGCCGACGCCGATCGGTTGTGGGGCGAGCTGACAGGTCGCACGTACGGCGCCGTCGATGCCTATCGCACCCGCGACGCCGAGCTGGTGCTCGTCGCGCTCGGGGGCGTGGCGGGAACGGCGCGCGAGGCGGTGGACCGGCTCCGCGAGGCTGGCGTGGCCGCCGGTCTGGCTCGCATACGTCTCTTCCGGCCGTTTCCCACTCGCGCGCTGACCGACGTGCTGAGCGGCGTCGATCGGATCGCGGTGATCGATCGGAACTACTCGATCGGCAGCGGCGGCATCGTCGCCGGCGAGCTGCGCGCGGCGCTCCATGCCACGGGTGAGATCGATCCGTTGCTGCACTCGTACGTCATTGGCCTGGGCGGAGTGGACGTCTCCGTGGAGCGACTCGTCACGGTCGGTCACGACGCGCTCCGGCGACGTCGCGTCAGCCCGGCGCCGATCCTCGAGGAAGCGCTGTGACGGATCGACTGTGTCCCGGTCACGCCTCGTGTCCCGGCTGCGCGGTCGCGCTCGCGGTCCGCCTGGTGCTCCAGGAGCTGCCCGTTGATAGCGTCCTCGTCGTCCCACCGTCCTGCATCGCCGTGATGATGGGGCCACTCCCGCTCGCGTCGACGACGCTCCCCGTCTTTCAGACCGCGTTCGAGACGACTGCCGCCGCCGCCGCGGGGCTCTCACGGGCGTTCCGCGCGCGTGGAGAGGACGTGACGGTGGTGTGCCTGGCCGGCGACGGCGGCACCTACGACATCGGCCTGCAGGCGCTGTCCGGCGCGGCCGAGCGGAACGAGGACATCCTTTATATCTGCTTCGACAACGAGGCGTACCAGAACACGGGTAACCAGAAGTCGGGAGCGACGCCCCTCGGCGTGCGGACCACGTCCACGCCCCGCGGCAAGGCCACGCGGAAGAAGGACATCGTCGGGATCCTCGCCGCGCATCGTATCCCGTACGCGGCGACGGTCTCGCCGGCTCATCGCGACGACCTCGTCGCGAAGCTGCGACGCGCGCTCGCGTGCCGCGGGACCCGATTCCTGCTCGTGACGTGCCCGTGCATCCCCGGCTGGGGCATTGCGGACGATGCGTCGCTGCATGTGCTCCGGCTTGCCGCGGACAGCCGCATGATGCCGCTGTACGAGGTCGAAGGCGGCGAACACTACCGGATCACACGGTGGCCAGTCGAGATCGGCGTCGAGGCGTACGTCGCTGCGCAGGGCCGCTACGCGCACCTCGACGCCGCGCAGGTCAGGACGATCCAGGCCGACGTGGACGAGCGATGGCAGGCGCTGGTCGATCGGACCCGAGCCTCGCACGCTCGCCGGATCGAAACCGAACCGATGCCGCTCCACACGCCCTAGATGAAGCTGACTCACGCCCGAGAGGGCTTACGCCCGAGAGGGCTTACGCCCGAGAGGGCTCACGCCCGAGAAGGCTCACGCCTGAGAAGGCTCACGCCTGAGCCTGAGGAGGACACCATGCGCTTCGTCATCGTCCTCGCCCTTGCGGTCCTGACAGCGCTGTCAGCACCGTCCCCGTTCGGCCGGGCCACGCCTGCGTCCGCTGCCGAGGAGCCGTACAAGATCGGCGCGATCTTCTCCATCACCGGCCCGGGGTCGTCGCTCGGAATCCCGGAGCGCGACACGGCCGTGATGATCGAGACCGACGTGAACGCTCGCGGCGGGATCAAGGGGCCTGACGGCAAGCTCCATCCCGTGAAGCTCGTCATCTACGACGACGGCAGCGACGAGACCAAGGCCGTCCTCGCCGCCAAGAAGCTGATCGACGAGGATCGCGTGACCGCCATCGTCGGCACGACGCTCTCCGGCACGTCGCTGGCCATCACGGACGCCGTGCAGAAAGCCCAGATCCCGATGGTCTCGTGCGCGGCGGCCATCAAGATCGTGGAGCCGGTCGCCGAGCGGCGCTGGATCTTCAAGACGCCGCAGAGCGATCACCTGATCGTCGCCGTGCTCACGGATTACCTCAAGGCGAAGGGCTTGACGCGGATCGGGTGGCTCAACGTCGACTACGCCTTCGGCCAGCTCGGGTGGATCGAGTTCGAGAAGGCGGCGCGAGAGCTCGGCCTCACCGTCGCCGCCAACGAGAAGTTCGGGCAGAAGGACGTCGACATGACCGCACAGCTCACGAGAGTAAAAGCGGCGAACCCGCAGGCGGTCGTCATCTGGTCCATTCCGCCCTCGGCCTCGATCGCCACGAAGAACTATGCCGATCTCGGACTCCGCGCGCCGCTCTTCCAGAGCCACGGCATCGGCAACATGAAGTTCATCGAGCTGGCCGGGCCGGGCGCCAACGGGGTGACGTTCCCGGCCGGCAAGCTGCTGGTGGCCGAGCAGCTCGCCGACAACGACGCGCAGAAGTCGGTGCTGCTCACCTACGCGCGCGACTTCGAAGCGCGCTTCGGCCCGCGCAACACCTTCGGCGGTCACGCGTGGGACGCGGTCCAGCTCGCGGTGCGGGCCATGGCGAAGGCCGGGCCTGACCGGGCGAAGGTGCGTGACGCCATCGAGACGACCCGCAACTTCGTCGGGATCACCGGCATCTTCGACTTCTCGCCGTCCGATCACAACGGGCTCGACCGCCGCGCCGTCACGATGATCCAGATCGTCGACGGCCAGTGGAAGCTGGCCAGGTAGTGACCTCCGGCGCGGAGCTCGCGCAGTATCTGGCCTCGGGCGTCGTCGTGGGCGGCGTCTACGCGCTGATCGCCCTCGGCTTCGTGATCGTGTACTCGGTCACGCGCATCATCAACTTCGCGCAGGGCGAATGGGTGATGCTGGGAGCGTTCGGCATGGCGGCGCTCACCGCCCGAGGCTGGTCCGCGCCGGTCGCCTTCGTGCTGACGGTGCTGATGGTGGCCGCGCTCGGCGCCCTGCTCGAGCGCGCCGCCATTCACCCGCTTCGCCACGCCTCGCCGCTGGCGCTGCTGATTCTCACGATCGGTGCTTCGATCGCGCTCCGGGGCGGCGCGCTGCTGGTCTGGGGCACTGACCCCTACCCGGTGCCGGCCTTCACGGCCGGTCCGCCGCTCCGCGTGCTGGGCGCCGTGGTGATCCGCCAGGGCCTGTGGGTGATCGCGGCCGGCGCGCTGGTCTTCGCGGCGCTCTGGTTCTTCTTCACGCGCACGTACACCGGAATCGCCGTCCGCGCGTGCGCCATCAATGCCCGGGCCGCGCGGCTGATGGGCATCCGGGTCGATCGCGCGTTCCTCCTGGCCTTCGCGCTGTCCGGCGCGCTCGGCGCCATCGCCGGCGCGGTGATCGCGCCGATCACGTACGCGACGTACGACATGGGGTTGATGCTCGGTCTCAAGGGCTTCGTCGCGGCCGTGCTGGGCGGGCTCGTGAGCCCGCCGGCGGCGATCGCTGGCGGATTCTTCCTCGGCATCGTCGAATCCTTCGCCGCCGGACTCATCTCGTCCGGCTACAAGGACGCCGTCGCGTTCGTCGTGCTGATCGCGCTGTGCCTGGCCCAGGTGGGTGGCTGGTTGCCCTGGCGCATCAGCGAGGAAGAAGCCGGATGACGGCGCGCGCGCGCTGGACGACGCTCAGCGTCATCGGAGCGGCCGCGATGCTACTGCCTTCGCTCATCGGCTCGAGCTACGTCCTGAGCGCGCTGATCTTCGTGGGGCTGAACGCGATCGCCGCGCTCGGTCTCACACTGGTGATGGGCTTCGCCGGCCAGGTCTCGCTCGGGCAGGCGGCCTTCTACGCGATCGGCGCGTACGTGTCGGGCGTGCTGAGCGTCTCATACGGGTGGAACACGTGGGCCGCGCTCGCCGCTTCCGTCCTCGCCGGCGCGCTGATCGCGCTGCTCGTGGGATTGCCGATCTTCCGTCTCTCGGGACTGTTGCTGGCCATGGCGACGCTCGGCTTCGGCATCATCGTCTACTACGTGCTGGTGAACTGGAGCGCGGTCACCGGCGGACCATCGGGACTGACCGGAATCCCGCCGCTCCGGATCGGACCGATCCGCCTCGACACCGATGCGCGAGTCGTCCGGCTCGTCTGGATCTGCCTGCTCCTCCTGCTCGGGCTGACCGGAAATCTGATGGACTCGCGCGTGGGCCGCGCCCTCAGGGCGATCCATGGCAGCGAGGCGGCCGCGCAGGCCGCCGGCATCGACACCGGGCGCTTGAAGCTCGGGATCTTCACGCTCGCCGGGGCAATGACCGCGCTGGCCGGCGGCCTCTACGCCTACTACCTCGCATTCGTGAACCCTTCACCGTTCAGCTTCGCGTACTCGATCGAGCTCGTGCTCATCGTCGCGGTCGGCGGCGTGGGCAGCTTGTGGGGGGCGCCCCTCGGCGCGGCGGCGGTCGTCGGGCTCGTCGAGGGGTTGCGAGCGCTGCTGCCGCACCTGACCACCTCGCACGGGGCCGCCGAGTACGAGATCGTCGTCTTCGGCCTCGTGCTGATGGCGCTCATGATCGCGCTACCCCAGGGGCTCACGGGGTTGTCGCGGAGGAGCGCATGACCGCGCTCCTCGAAGTCCACGGCCTTGCCAAGCATTTCGGTGGAGTGGCCGCCGTGCGTGATCTGGATTTCGAGGTGGCGCCGGGCCAGATCAAGGCGCTCATCGGGCCGAACGGCGCGGGCAAGACGACCACGTTCAATCTCATCTGCGGCTCGCTCGCGCCCACGCGCGGGTCGATCTTCTTCGAGGGGCGCCGATTACCGGCGCGGCCGTACGAGGTGGCGGCTCGCGGCGTGGCCCGAACGTTCCAGCTCGTCCGCCTGTTCGGCGAGATGACGGTGATCGAGAACGTGCTGGTCGGCTGCCATCGCCAGGGGCGGGTCGGCTGGCTCGGGTGCGCGCTGCGCACGCGCGCGATGCGCACTGACGAAGCGAGCCTGCGCCGGCGGGCGCTCACCGCGATCGAGCGCGTCGGTCTCGCATCGCGCGCCGATGGTTCCGCGGCGGCGCTGCCCTACGGCGCTCAGCGGCTCGTCGAGATCGCGCGCGCGCTGGCGATGAGCCCGCGCCTCCTGCTGCTCGACGAGCCGGCCGCGGGCTTGAACGGCCCCGAGCAGGCCGCGCTGGCCGGCGTCGTCCGCGCCATCCGCGATGCGGGAACGACGGTTGTCCTCGTCGACCATCACATGGACTTCGTCATGGACGTCTCCGACGAGGTGCTGGTGCTCTCGTACGGCGAGAAGCTCGCCGAGGGGCCACCCCATTACGTGCGCTCGCACCCGGCCGTCATCGAAGCCTATCTCGGCGAGGAGACGGATTGATGCTGGTCGTGCGTGACGTGGAAGCCGGCTATGGCCGCACCCGCACGCTGATCGGCGTGAGCCTGCGTGTCGACGCCGGCGAGCTCGTGACGATCGTCGGACCGAACGGCAGCGGCAAGACGACGCTGCTCCGGACGATCACCGGCCTCGTCCCGGCGCGTGCCGGCTCGATCACATTCGACGGCCGCCGCATCGAGAAGCTCCGGACCGAGGACATCGTCGGGCGCGGCATCGTCATGGTTCCGGAAGGCCGCGAGCTCTTCGGCGCGCTCACGGTCCGCGAGAACCTGATTCTCGGCGCGTACGCCCGATGTGGGCTCGGACGCGCGGAGCGCGCCGCCAAGGTGGAACGGGTGCTCGCGCTGTTCCCCGCACTCCGCGCGCGCCTCGGTCGGGCCGCCGCCACGCTGTCCGGCGGCGAGCAGCAGATGGTGGCCATCGGCCGGGCGCTCATGGCTCAGCCTCGCCTCTTGCTGCTCGACGAGCCGTCGGTCGGCCTCGCCCCGCTCGTCGTCCGCGAGATCTTCCGCGCGCTCGCGGGGCTGAAATCACGCGGCCTCACGATCTTGCTCGTGGAGCAAAACGCTCGCGCTGCGTTCCGCATCGCGGATCGCGGCTATGCGCTCCAGCCCGGCGGCGTCATCGGCGCTCTCGACGGCGACGACGCGGCCGGCACACGGGGGGCGTACGGACTCGAGCTCATCGCCACGAAGCCGTCGATGAAGGTGTCCAAGCCAGCGCCCGTGAGGGCATCAGAGATGCCCGTGGGGGTGTCAGAGACACCCGTGAGGGCGTCAGAGACGCCCGTGGAGACTGCCCCATGAACGACCTGACCACCGTCGAGCGCACCCCGCGCGCCGATCTGTCCCGGCTTCAGCTCGACCGACTGCGCCGCCTCGTCGCCTGGGTCGGCGACCGGGTGCCGTTCTATCAGGAGCGGCTCGCGGCGGCCGGCGTGAAAGCCGCAGACATCCGGTCCTTCGACGACCTGCGTCGATTGCCGTTCACGGTGAAGAACGATTTCCGCGACACGTACCCGTTCGGCCTTCTCGCCGTTCCACCCGAGGCGCTGATCCGGATCCACGCCTCCTCGGGAACGACCGGCAAGCCGACCGTCGTCGCCTACACGCGGGGCGATCTCGACACGTGGACGGAAGTCATGGCGCGCACCTTGATGATGGGCGACGTCGGCCGCCACGACGTCGTGCAGAACGCCTACGGTTACGGCCTCTTCACCGGCGGGCTCGGATTTCACTACGGGGCCGAGCGGCTCGGCGCCGCCGTCATCCCGATCTCGGGCGGCTTCACCGACCGGCAGCTCACCGCCCTCACCGACTTCGGGGCCACGGTCCTCTGCTCCACGCCGTCGTACGCGCTGCATCTCGCCGAGGCGATCGAGGACGCCGGCATCAGGCGCAAGGATCTGCGTCTGCGGGTCGGGTTCTTCGGCGCCGAGCCCTGGACCGAGGGCATGCGTGAAGCGATCGAGAAACGGCTGAACCTCGTGGCGCTCAACATCTACGGGTTGAGCGAGGTGATCGGCCCCGGGGTCTCGGTGGAGTGTCCGGAGCGTCGCGGGATGCATCTTGCGGAAGACCACTTTCTCCCGGAGATCGTCGATCCGGTCACGCTGGAGCCCGTTTCACCCGGCACCACGGGCGAGCTCGTCTTGACGACGCTCACCAAGGAGGCGCTGCCGGTGCTT
Organism: Methylomirabilia bacterium; assembly: GCA_041490825.1. Classification (GTDB taxonomy): domain Bacteria; phylum Methylomirabilota; class Methylomirabilia; order Rokubacteriales; family CSP1-6; genus JBGPTW01. The sequence goes on from JBGPTW010000002.1 coordinate 144,952, forward strand.
CGCTACCGGACGCGCGATCTGACCGCGATCCTGCCGGAGCCGTGCCGCTGCGGCCGGACGCTGGTCCGTATCGATCGCATCATGGGCCGCTCGGACGACATGTTGATCATCCGCGGCGTGAACGTTTATCCGTCGCAGATCGAGCACGTGCTCACGCAAGTGGCCGGGCTCGAGCCGCATTACCTGCTGGTCGTCCGGCGCGACGGCACGCTCGACAGCCTCGAAGTGAAGGTTGAAGCGCGCGCCGATGTGGCGGAGTCGGGGGGCGAGGCGATGCGCGGCCTCGCGGCGCAGCTCCGGCGGCGAATCCACGAGCTGATCGGCCTCACCGTGGACGCGACGGTCGTGCCACCGAAGACGATCGAGCGAAGCGTCGGCAAGGCCAAGCGCGTGCAGGATCTCCGGAACGAGGGCTAGCGCCATGACCAGCGCGAGCTTCGTTCGTTACGTCGACGACGGGCAGGTCGCTCGGATCACGCTCGATCGTCCACCGCTGAACATCATGACGCTCGAGGTGCTCGAGCAGCTCGACGCCGCGATCGCGAGCGCGGCAGGCCAGGACGTCCTGAAGGTGCTCGTTCTAGCCGCCACGGGCCGGGCCTTCTCCGCCGGCGTCGCGATCGAGGATCACCTGGGTGATCGTCTGCGCCCGACGCTCGAGACGTTCCACGGCATTTTCCGTCGCCTGCACGACGTCGAGTGCATCACCATCGCCGCCGTGCAGGGCGCCGCCCTCGGCGGCGGGGCGGAGCTCGCGACGTTCTGCGACGTGGTGGTCGCGAGTGAAGCGGCGACCTTCGGGCAACCCGAGATCAAGGTCGGCGTGTTCCCGCCGATCGCAGCCCTTCACTATCCGCTCCGCATCGGACCCTCCCGCGCGCTCAGGCTCGTCCTGTCGGGCGACATCCTGACGGCGGCCGAAGCCGAGCGCATCGGTCTGGTGGACCACGTTGCCCGACCCGACGTCTTCACCGAGGCCGTGGATGCGGAGATCGCCCGCTATCGCTCGCTGAGCGCAGCCGTCCTCCGGCTGGCGAAGCGCGCCGTGCGGGAGCCGCTCGGGCTGCCGTTCGACGAGGGATTGAGCTTGCTGGAAGAGGTGTATCACCACGAGCTCATGTCGACCGCTGACGCCGAAGAAGGGCTGCGCGCATTCGTCGAGAAGCGCCAACCGATCTGGAAGGACCGTTGAGCCGGCCAAAGGAGACGCTGCCATGAACCTCAGTGGACACACGGCGCTGGTGACCGGCGGCGCGCGCGGCATCGGCCGCGCGATCGCGCTCCGGCTCGCCCGCGAGGGCGCGCAGGTGGCGGTGCTGGATCTGCTTGGCGATGCCGCCCGCGGCGTGGCCGCAGAAGTGGACGCGCTCGGCGTGAAGGCGCTCGCGCTCACGGCCGATCTCACCCGACGTGCCGACGTCGAGCGCGCCGTGAGCGAGACCCTCGCGCAGTGGGGTCAACTCGACATCGTCGTGAACAATGCGGGCTGGGACAAGCTCGAGATGTTCCTCGACAGCGACGAGGAGACGTGGGAGCGGATCCTCGCCGTCAATTTCAAGAGCGTGCTCTACGTCTGCAAGGCGGCGCTGCCCTCGATGGTCGCCCGGGGCAGCGGCCGGGTCGTCAACATCGCCTCCGACGCCGGGCGCGTGGGGTCGAGCGGGGAAGCCGTCTACGCGGGCACCAAGGGCGCGATCATCGCCTTCTCGAAGACGCTGGCCCGGGAGATGGCGCGTCATCGGATCACGGTGAACGTCGTCTGCCCCGGCTTGACTGAAACCCCGCTGCTCGCAGGCATCCGGGCGCAGTCCCCGAAGACCGAAAAGGTGATCGACGCCGTGACGCGCGCCATCCCGCTCGGGCGCGTGGGCGCACCGGACGACGTCGCGGAGGCCGTCCTCTACTTCGCGTCGCCGGCCGCTGCGTACGTGACGGGCCAGACGCTCAGCGTGAGCGGGGGATTGACGATGTGCTGACGAACAGACTCCGTCGAGAAAACAAGGGGGGAGTCGAGGGGGAAGAAGGTCCGTCGATGAAACCAGGGGGAGTTCGAGGGAGGAAGAAGGTCCGTCGAGAAGACAAGGGGAGTTTGAGGGGGTCGCCCCTCAACTTCGAACAATAAAGCCGCCAACGACAAAAGCTTCGCGAAGCGGAGGAGGAGGCTCGCGTAATGAGTGAACGCCCAAGCGCCCTCGACATCATGTACTACGTCGCGACACCCGAGTTCATCGCGAAATGGACGGACGCGAAGAAGGGCGAGCTGATCTGCCGCATGGAGCGGGCGATCGGCAGCCTGCCGCAGTTCGAGTCGATCCCGGCCATGATCGCGAAGATGGACGAGGCCCGCGTCGAGAAGGTCTTCATCACGCAGACGAAGATGTGGTCGTACTGGAACAAGTGGATGTACATGGACACCCAGCTCGAGGAGGTGCTGCAGTACACGGAGAAGTATCCGGATCGGTTCGTCGGGCTCGCCGGCTACAACCCGTTCCGCATCAAGGAGAGCCTCGCCGAGATCGAGCTCGCGGTGACGAAGCACGGATTCAAGGGCGTCTACGTCCACATCTTCGGCTTCGACATCCCGCTGCACGACAAGAAGATGTACCCGCTCTACGCGAAGTGCGTGGAGCTCGACGTGGCGGTGTCGGTGCAGGCCGGGCATGTGCTCGAGGCGATGCCGAGCGAGCACGGGCGGCCGATCTACCTGGACTACGTCGCGGCCGATTTTCCGACCCTGCGCATCCTGGGCGCTCACACCGGCTGGCCGTGGGTCGAGGAGCTGATGAGCGTTTGCTACAAGTGGGAGAACGTCTGGTTCGGCATCGACGCCTGGATGCCGAAGTACCTCAAGCCCGAGATCATCAACTTCATCGGGAGCCGCATGGGGCAGGACCGCGCGGTCTGGGGTACCAACGGCCTGCCGTGGAAGGAGAGCCTCGACCAGGTCGACGGCCTCGGCCTCCGGGACGATGCGCGCAGGAAGCTCATCCGGGACAACGCGCGCGAGATGTTCAAGCTGTAATTGGTTAAACGTGATTCGTCGCTACGAAGCGGAGCCACGACCATCTGGACACAGCCCACCCACGGCGGTCCCGGGCTCGTGGCCTCCGCTACAAAGGAGAACATGATGAATTTCTGGAGCGTCCTGCTCGCGCTCGTTGGCCTCGCCATCGTCTTCGTCGTGGCGCCCGTCGGCGTCGCGACCTTCATCCACTGGCGCCGCCCCTGGCGCCTCACGTGTCCGCGCGTCGGGACCGAGGCACAGATCAAGGTCGCCGCGACGCGCGCGGCGGTCGCCGACGTGCTCGGGCGCGGCAAACTCGGCATCGAACGGTGTTCGCTCTGGCCGACGGTCCGGCGCTGCCGTGAGGAGTGCCTCGCGCTTCCCGCGGGAGTGTTGCGGCCGGTGCGGCGAGGCGAGCCACCGCCGCGGGCCGAGAGCGCGTCCGGACTCTACACCATCCTCGTTCCCCTGGATGGCTCGCCCGGGAGTGAATCAGTGCTCGGCGCGGTCGGAGAGCTGGCGCGCACGCACCGCGCCAAGGTGCGTTTCGTCCACGTGGTGAAGCCCGTCGAAACCGTTCGGACGGAGGACGACACGCGGATCGTCGCCTTCACGGATCAGGAAAGCGAGCGCGTCGAGCGTGAGACTCAGACGTACTTCAAGGCGCTCGAGGCTCGTCTGCCCGGCGTGACGTTCGAAGGCACGGTCCGCTTCGGCGACGCATTGACCTCGATCGTGGAGGAGGCCGAGTCGACGGGCGCAGACCTCATCGCCATGGCGACTCATCGACGCAGCGGCATCGGCCGGCTCGTGAACCGGAGCCTGGCGGGACGCCTTCGGCGCGCGACGACCATTCCGCTGCTGCTCGTGCCCTACGGCGACCGGGCGGCGGCCTGAGCTTCGACATCCACGACGGGAGACTGGCAGATGGATGAACCGACAACTGTCCTGCGGGACGAGCACGTGCTGATCCTGCGCGCGCTCGACCTGCTCGAAACGGCCGCCGCCCGCGCCACGGGCGGCAGCCACGTCGATGACGACTGGTGGGCGCGGCTCGTCGCGTGGCTCCGGGGCTTCGCGGACCGGAACCACCACCACAAGGAGGAACGTCTGCTGTTTCCGGCGATGGAGCGCGCCGGAGTGCCGGCGGCCGGCGGCCCGATCGGCGTGATGCTGGAGGAGCACGCCGAAGGCCGCGCGCTGATCGTGGCCATGGAGACGACGGCAGGCGCCGATCGCGTGGGCAATGTCCGGCGATATGTCCGGCTGCTCCGCGCGCACATCGACAAGGAGAACGACGTGCTCTTCCCGATCGCCGACTCGGTCATCGACGACACGACCCGGCTCGCGTTGACGCGGGACTTCAGCGCGATGGCCGACGAGCTCGGCCGGGACGCCTCACTGGCCTGGGCGGAGGCAGAGCTCACGGGGATCGCCGCAGCGCTGAACGTGCCCGCCGAAGGCGCCTCGCACCAAGCCTGATCGATCAACAGGCCCTGGGGCGCCCGCTCCCCAAGTCGGGCTCGTCTGCCCCAGCTGTCCACGCGGGCATGATCGAGCCGGGTCATTTCCGCTTCAGCGTGGAAGGCGAGACGATCGTGAACCTCGAGCCGCGGCTCGGGTTCGTGCACAAGGGGATCGAGAAGCTCTTCGAGACGTTGCCGCTGGAGCGGACGCCGGCCCTCGCCGAATCCGTCTCGGGTGACGAGACCGTCGCGCACGCAATCGCGTATTGCCAGGCGCTGGAAACCCTCGGTCGCGCGGCGATCCCGCGTCGCGCCGCCGGTCTGCGCGTGATCCTGCTCGAGCTCGAGCGCCTCTACAACCACGTCGGCGACGTCGGCATGATCGTGAACGACACGGGCTTCGCGTTCGGGCACGCCCACTGCTTCCGGCTGCGCGAGACGCTGCTGCGATTCAACGAGGCGCTCACCGGCCACCGCCTCTTACGTGGCGTCGTCGTTCCCGGCGGCGGCGTCGGGCCGGTCGAGATGGCCCCGGTCGTCGAGGCGGCCGAGCACGTCGAGCGCGTGATCGCTTCCTGGAAATCGCTCGGCTCTGCCTCGACAACACGCTCGTGCTCGAGCACCTGCAGGGCACCGGCCGCCTGACCACAGGCCCGCCCGTGAGATGCAGGTGGTCGGTCTGGCAGGACGCGCGAGCGGGATCGACGCCGACGTCAGGCGCGATGCGCCGTTCGGCGCCTACACGGAGCTCGACGTCGCGGTGCCCGTGTACTCGACGGGCGACGTGTGGGCGCGGACGATGGTCCGCCTCGACGAGGCGCGCGAGTCCGCCAGGTTGATCCGCGTGGTTGCCGAGCGGCTCGCGCCGGGGTCGTGCCGCGCGCCGCTCGGTCCGTTCAGCGAGGGCGCGCATGCCCTCTCGGTGGTGGAGGCCTGGCGCGGTCCTGTGTGGTACTCGGTCCGGGCCAGCGGTCAGGCGTCAGTGGGGCGGGTGAAGATCGTTGACCCGTCGTTCAGGAACTGGCCGGCGCTCGAGTACGCGGTGCTGAAGAACATCGTTCCCGACTTCCCGCTCTGCAACAAGTCCTTCAACCTCTCGTACTCCGGCACCGACCTGTAGCAGCGTGTCGGGGGATCGAGGCGGGCGCCGGGTGGCCCGGCGACCGACGAGCGTCTGGGGGATCGAGGCGGGCGCCGGGTGGCCCGGCGACCGACGAGCGTCTGGGGGATCGAGGCGGGCGCCGGGTGGCCCGGCGACCGACG
>JBGPTW010000003.1:0-129827 GCA_041490825.1 Methylomirabilia bacterium
AATCAGGCCAGGAGTGGAAACGGCTCGCCGGTCGGCGGTCAAAGAGCCTCGTGGTCAGAGGCCCCTCACCGACGCGGCCGGCCCGCGACGCCACGCGCTCGATTGACGGTGAGCGTTCATGAATACTCCGGGCTAGGAGTGTGTCGAAGTATCGAGGAGCGCCACAGCTTTGCTGGGGTGCTCCAAGTGTCTGGGGGTGTGGGGGTGTGGGGGCCATTTCGGGGCTCCCTCGTTTACTAATTCAGCGCGGCGGCCAGCTCAGCGAGAGGCACCGGTCGGACGATGTGCGGGTTCCGCAGATCCACCGTCACGCGCAGCGCGCGAAGCCCGTGCACTCCCTGGAGCTCTTCCAGGTGGAGATCCTCGATCTCGCCCGTCAGGTATCCAAGCCCCTGGAGATACTGGATGTACCCCCGGTACTCCGCGGCCTCGGAGGGCTGGCTGTAGATGATCGCGATCTTGCCGGGCTGCGTCGCGCGCTCGCCGGTTCCCTGCACCAGGGCCTTGTCGATTCGCTTCTTCACGATCTCGTAACGGATGTCGTAGGCTCCGTCCACGTCGAACCGCTTCTCATCGAAGCGGAAGCGGATGGACAGCGGCGCGTGCTGCACCAGGATGAGGTGCGTGGTTTCGAGCGGGATCGGCAGTCGCGCCCGTAACTGGTCGGCGCGCAAGGCGACGCCGCACGTCACCATGAGCTGCCACAGGCGCAGATTCTTCAGCGCCAGCGGATCGAGCTTGCCGTCTTCGAGGAGAGAGGCGCCCACGTACATCTGGTAGTCGACGCCGTCGGTCTTTTGCTTCTCGAAGTAGTGCGGCGCCAGCCCTTGCGCGGCCTGCTCCTCGAGATCGAGGTACGACGAGATGGTCTCCGCGATGCCGGTCACGCTCTCTTCGAATCGGCGCCGCTGGTCGTAGACGGTCGACAGCCGAGGATCGAGCGCGTGCTGGTAGGTCTCCACGGCCGCTGCGACGGCCGGAGCAAATTGCTGCAGGTGCCCGAACAGCGGCTCGACCTCCGTGCGCAGGAATCCGATGACCCCGATCTCGTCGCCCGACTTCAAGCCCTGCGCGACCTCGGTCGCGCGAGCCTCGATCCGATATAGCAGCTCGTCCAGGGCGGGCTGCGGTCTCGCCTGGCGGGCCGTCTCGACCACGGTGCGGCCCAGGCGGAGCTGGGCCAGGAGATCAGCCTGGATCGCGATCGCCCGCTGCGTCGAGGATCCGCGGATGTCGGACAGCGCATAGAGGGGCTGGACGTCGGCGAAGACGATCGTGGCCATCTCGCTCGAGCCGGTGGGCCCGCAGGTCCGCTGACCTTCGATCATCTCGAGCACGGCATCGCGGAAGCGCCACTCCACGGTGGGATGGATCGCGGTGCACTTCTCCTTGATGAAGGCCTGGACGCGCGTGTTCAGCTCTTCCATGCTGCGCTGCACGGCCATCGAGAACAGCGGGAGCACGTCGTCGAGCTTGGGAAGGTGCGACAGGTTGAAATCTCCGGGCCGTGGCGACACGAGATCCAGCGTCCCGATGATCCGTTCCTGATACCGGAGCGGGGCCACGAGCATGCTGCGGACGCCGGCGTCGAGCACCATGTTCTCGACGGCGGTCCGATCCGGCATGGCGTTCAGGTCGTCGACGATCACCGGCTGTTCGCTCAGCACGGCGCGCTCGTAGATCGATCCGGTGAAGTCCGACGTCTTGTGGTGCACCGACTCCGCGAAGATGCAAGCCTTCTCGATCCGCGCACCGGAGTTGAGCTTCAGGACACGGTCGCCATCGAGGGCGGCGAGACCGAAACGAAGCTCGGGCCGCCGGAACAGTGTGCGGAGCTTTTCCTGGAGCCCCATGAATCGTGTGGCCGAGACGATCGACTCCTTCTCGATGAGATCCCGTTTCAGTGATGACAGGACTTCGTGATCGGTCACGTCGATCGCGCGGAAGATCGTGACTCCGCGGAACACGAACCGCTCCGGTGGGAGGATCGACTCGAGGGTCTCCAGCTCCAGCGTCCGCGCCAGGAGCTGTTGGCGAACCAAGTCCGGCAGCGGCGGCGCGCCGTCCGGTGTCTCGACGTCGATGAAGCGACCATCGAACTCGACCTGAAAATGTCGGTCGAGACCGGTTTCCGGGTCGGTGACCGTGAAGATCAGCGCGTAGTCGAGCGGCAGGCTGAGACCGTACACGCGCTCGAGGACGAGCGCGTAGGCAAAGCGCAGGCGGAAGAGTGAGACCTCCCGCCCGGCGTAGCCCATCCTCACCTTGAGGCGTCCGTCCTCCCCCATCAGGAGACGCTCGAACGGCGGGGTCGCATAGACGCTGTGGAGCTGGAACGGCACGAGCGCAGCGCTGTACTCCTGATGCCAGAACGCGGGCGGGAAGGCAGCCGCCATCAGCACGTCGACCATTTTCCGATGCCGCGCGATGACGGCGGGGTCGTCGATGACGCCGAGCAGCTCGGGGGTGCGTTCCAGCTCCTTGCGGATGATGGCGGCCACGGCCGACGGCGCCGAGCCGTCGTCTCCAAAGCTCTCGGTCCAGAAGCGAATCACTGGCGCCAGGCTGAGCTCCACCTTGAACCGGAAGGCGTTGAGCCCCGCGTCCACGGCGGCCCGCAGATCGGTGGTACCGGATGGCGCGATCTGGCTCGATGTTCCCATCGTCATCCCCCGTGCGAATTCTATCAGCCGCCGGCCTTCGTGCCCAACCGAGGCGACGCCTTGTGGTTAGGATGCCGGCGACGAGGAGGAGGATGCTACAGTGACTCGACGAAATGATCGTGTCCGACGCCCTCCGCCATCCGTGGCCTTCTCCGCCGGCACCTGGTTCGGCGATCGACGTGGCGCCCGGCATCAAGTGGCTCCGGATGCCGTTGCCGTTCGCGCTCGATCACATCAACCTCTGGCTGCTCGACGACGGCGACGGCTGGGTCGCAGTGGACACCGGCATCGGCCTCCCGCCGACGCGCGACCTCTGGGAACGTGTGTTCGCCGCCGTGCTCGAGGGTCGCCGAATCACGCGTGTGATCGTCACGCACTTTCATCCCGATCACATGGGCAACGCGGGCTGGCTCGTCGAGCGCTGGGGCGTCGACCTCTGGTGCACGCAGGCCGAATGGCTGAGCGCGAATCTCGCCTGGCGCGAACGCAACGGCACCGATCTCGAACGGCGCCTGGCTCACTACCGGAGCCACGGGTTCGACCATGACGCCATCGAGCGGTTCCGGCAGCGCGGCAACCACTACCCGCACGTCGTCCCGACGTTGGCGCCACAGTACCGCTGCCTGCGTGACCGTGACGTGCTCGAGATCGCGGGCCGCCGCTGGGAAGTCTTCACGGTGCATGGCCACGCGCCGGAGCACGCGTGCCTGTGGTGCCCCGAGGCGGGAGTCCTGATCTCGGGCGACCAGGTGTTGCCGAAGATCACCCCGAACGTCAGCGTCTGGGCAGATCAGCCGCGCGGCAATCCGCTGCGCCTCTATCTCGATTCGCTCGACCGCTTCCGCCCGATCGCTGACGACACGCTCGTGCTGCCCTCACACGGGTTGCCGTTTCATGGGCTGCATCCCCGAATCCAGCAGCTGCGCGAGCACCACGATGATCGCCTGGCCCAGACCCTGGACGCGCTCATCGAGCCGCGGACCGGCGTCGAGCTGATTCCCGTCCTGTTCAAGCGGCAGATGGACGTGCATCAGCTCAGCTTCGCGATCGGCGAGGTGCTCGCCCACGTCCACATGCTCGAGTCCGACCGTGCGGTGGTCCGGCTGACCGGCGAGGATGCCGTGCATCGTTTTCGCCAGGCGTGACGCGCCGGATCGAGGGGGTTCTCTTCGACCTCGGCGGCGTGGTCACCGGATCGCCGCTCCACGCCATCGCGCGCTACGAGCGCGACCATGCGATCGAGCCGAACGCCATCAACCGTGCCGTGGTCACCGCGGGCGAAGCCGGAGCGTGGTCGCGCCTGGAGCGGGGCGAGCTGACGGTCGAGGCGTTCTGTGCACCGTTCGAGGCGGATTGCCGCACGTGCGGGATCGCCGTCGACGCCGCGCGGTTGATGGCGTACATCGCAGAAGCCGGCATCCCGCGACCCCGGATGCTGGACGCCATCCGCCGCATCCGCCGCCGCGGGCTGCGCGTCGGTGCGCTGACCAACAACTGGGTGACGGCCGAGCGCCCCAGCGACCATCCGCTGCGCGCGCACTTCGACGTGTTCATCGAATCCCGGGTCGTTCGGCTTCGCAAGCCCGATCCAAGGATCTACGAGCTGGCGTGCCGGGAGCTCGCGGTCCCGACCGAGCGCACCGCCTTCCTGGATGACATCGGACGGAATCTCAAGGCGGCGCGGGAGCTCGGCATGGCGACGATCAAGGTGGACGATCCGGACCAGGCGCTGCGCGAGCTGAGCGGCGTGCTCGGCTTCGACGTTCTCGACTGACTTTCTTTCACTCCTCGGATCGTCGGGGCTGCGCACCGAGCTGGTGCAAGCGGTCGAGCTCGTCGATCCAGCACCACTGCTCGGCGACCTTGCCGCCGGCGATCCGGTAGATCGAAACTTCGTGCACGGTGATGCGCCGGCCGGTCGGCGGGATTCCCCAGAAGTCGCCGCGATGCGTGCCGGTCGACGTGTAGCGCGTCACGACGCGGTCGCCTTCGGCAATCATGTCTTCGACGTGCTCGTGCCAGTCGGGAAACGCCGTGCGCGTGTTCATGATGCCGGCACGGACCGCGTCGAGGCCACGCCGCTCAGGCAAGCGTGAGCTGCGCGGCCAGTGACCGGCGAAGCTGGCGTCGAAGATTTGCGGCACCTGCGACAGGTCGCCGGTGTTCCAGAGATCGTGGAGCTGCCGCACCACTTCCTTGTTCTTCTCCAGCGACATGGCGCGAACCTCAGAACACGGCCAGCGGGTTCGTGGGCGACCCGGTGCCGCCGCGGACTTTCAGTGGCGCGATCACGAGCATGAAGTCGTCACGGCCCGACTCGGCGCAGACCTTCGCCAGCGGCTCGAGCAGCGCGTTGTCGAGCAGCGCGATGCCATAGGCGAAGATCGCGGCATGCACGGCCCAGGGAATGTCATAACCATTCGGCATGTGGTCGAGCATGTCCCACACCAGCACGGCGACATCGTGATCCCGGATGAACGGCAGACACGAGGCGTGGAGGCCAGGCCGGTCGACCGGGCCCCGACCGAACGGGCGGCCGTACGGGTTATCGGGATTGGCGGCCTGCCACGCTTCGCGGCCGCTGTAGACGCAGATGGCGTCGCCGGGCTCGAGCGTGATCCCCCGCTTCCGGCGGATCTCCTCGAGCTCCCAGCCATGCACCGGGGCGTCCTGGGTGACGCACGGCACGCCACGGTGACGCGGGACGTCGAGCATGACGCCGCGCGTGATGATGCCCTCGCTCCAGGCCTCGATGCCGCCCCACGTGGCGCCGTCGAAGCCGATCTCGCCCTTCGGCTCGCGGCCATTCCACATGCCGTTCTCGTCCCACGTGTGGCAGAGCGCGTCGATGTGCGTCGACTGCACACCGTGGTAGAAGATCCCGTAGTAATCCGCCGCGAACCCACCGCGGCCGCGCGGCAGCGTTCGCATCCAGTGCTGCGCCGGAAAGGCGTTGCCTGGCCCCGGCTCTTTCGGAAACTCGCGGCTCAGCGAGACGCTGCGCCCGGTCTTCACGAGTCGCGCGGCGGCCACACGTTTCTGCGGCGTGATGAGGTTGATCGCGCCGATCTGATCGTCCTTGCCCCAGCGTCCCCAGTTACTACGCTCACGAATGTAGGAGTCGACTTCCTGACGTGTCGGTAGCGCTCGCTCAGCCATTCACGGCCTCCCTTTCGACCAGTGCGTCTCTCGCAGCTCGACGATCCCGTCCCCGACCTTCTTGAGCCGCTGGCCGAGGATGTCATGGCAACGTCTCCCTTCCCGTGCGAGGATTCTACGGATTTCCAACCCCAAGTGGCAGTGCGAGCCGCAGCGCGTTCGACGCGCGAGGCGAGTCTGCGAAAGGAGAAGCGATGACAACACCGGTAGTCCCCTCATCGGCGCGCGAAGAAGTCCGAGCCACCGTTCCGAAGCTCATCGAGATCAGCGAGAAGGTGCTGTACGGCGACGTCTGGGAACGTCCCGGCCTCAGCAAGCGTGACCGGAGCCTGATCACCGTGGCGGCCTTGACCGCGATGTATCGCGGCGATCAGCTCAAAGGGCACATCGAGCGCGCGCTCGCGAACGGCGTCACCCGCGAGGAGATCAGCGAGGTCATCACGCACATGGCCTTCTACTCCGGCTGGCCGACGGCCATGACCGCAGCACGCGTCGCGAAAGGCGTGTTCGACGGAGGCCGCAAATGAAGGTCGGATTCATCGGGCTCGGGACCATGGGCACCCACATGGCGTCCAATCTCCAGAAAGGAGGCCATGACCTGATCGTGAACGACATCCGGCGTGAGGCTGCCGGCCCACACATCTCTGCCGGCGCCAAATGGGTCGACACGCCCAGGCAGGTCGCCGAAGCGTCCGAGGTGGTCTTCACGTCCTTGCCGGGCCCCAAGGAGGTCGAGGAGGTCGCGACCGGCGACAACGGCCTGCTGAGCGGCCTGTCGACAGGCAAGGCCTATTTCGATCTCAGCACCAACTCGCCGACGCTGGTGCGCAAGCTTCACGGCATCTTCGCGGCGAAGGGCGTGCACCTGCTGGATTCGCCAGTCAGCGGTGGCCCGCGTGGTGCGAAGACGGGGAAGCTCGCGCTGTGGGTGGGCGGCGACGAGGCCGTGTTCAAGCGCTTCAAGCCCGTGCTGGACGCCATCGGCGACCAGGCCCGGTACATCGGCCCGATCGGCGCCGGATCCGTGGCAAAGCTCGTCCACAACTGCGCAGGCTACGCCATCCAGACCGCGCTCGCGGAAGTCTTCACCCTGGGCGTGAAGGCAGGGGTGGAGCCGCTGGCGCTATGGAAAGCGGTGCGCCAGGGCGCCGGCGGCCGGCGGCGGACCTTCGACGGGCTGATCGACCAATTTCTTCCGGGAACGTACGACCCCCCGGCTTTTGCATTGAGGCTCGCGCACAAGGACGTCACGCTGGCAACCGCGCTCGGGCGCGAGCTCGGCGTGCCGATGCGGGTGGCGAATCTCACACTCGAAGAGATGACCGAAGCGATGAATCGCGGCTGGGCGCAACGCGACTCGCGCGTCGCGATGCTGCTGCAAGAAGAACGCGCGGGCGTCGAGATCAAGGTGCCCGAGGCCCGCATCCGCGAGGCGCTCGAGCGCGAGCCCTGAACGCGAGCTCTCGAAAAGAGGAGATGACGATGGCGCAACCTGTCGATCCCAACGACGTCCTCATGACTGGCGAAAACTCGTTCATCCGGCTCAGCCTCGACGGTGGCACGACGCTGTCGACGCGGGTCAGCCACTGGCGCGTGCTATGGTGCTCTGCCGGCGCGGGCCACGTGCTCTTCATGCAGAGCCCGCTGGTCGACAACCGCGTGCAGATCTACAGCGACAACATCGCGGTCGCGCGGTGGCTCCAGCGGACCATCGAGACCCTGCTGTTTCCCGCGTTCGCCGACACCACCACGCCGGTGATCGCCGCGAAGTTTCGGCGCACGGGTGATCCACACTCCACCGCGGTGGAATCGGTCGATTCGGCCGCTGACCACATTCGTCTCACGTGGTACGACTGCATCGCCCCGTTCGTGCTGACGATGGCGCCGGGCATGAACAACCGGCCGATCGGCGTGTTCAGCACGTTCTTCCCGGCGAAGTCGGCGCAGGTGGAAATGAATGGCAAGTTCGCGACCGGTGCCACGTGGGCGGAAATGCGGGGCGACCGCCAATCGTCGAGCGCATGTCTGGCGTGGAGCGAGACGTGGGTAAAGCCGCGCGGCTGAGGACTTGTTGCGACGCGCCGCCGCGCCGCGAGGCACGTCTTCGGATTATCGAGGCGGGCGGCGGGTGTCCCGGCGCCCGGCGAGCGTCTGGGGGTCTGGGGGCCTTCGAGGCCCCCAGCTCAATAACCTGCCGCGTCGGCCTCCAGCTCCAGCGCCCGGATCGTCTCCGGCGTCGGCACGCCGCTCGCCGGATCCCAGCCGTACTCCACGTAGTAGTCCGTCACGATCTTCGCCTGCTGCTCGTCCGTCAGGCCGGCGTGCTTCGGGAGCGGGTCGGAGAAGCGCTTCGGTAGATGATCGTCGGCGCGCGTGAAGCCTTCGCGGAGGTTGAACACCCGCGCGAGGGTCAGGCCGCGATGCGCTTGCGTCAGCAGCTCTTCCGCCGTGAGGTCCCAGCCCGTGACCGCTTTCATGATCTCGAGCGACTGCGTGTCGTCGTAGGCGAGGAAGTGGCACATGCCGGTCTGGTTGCGCAGGCCGTTCCGGTTGCCGCTCTGCCGCATGTGATCGCCGCCGGTCGGGGCCATCAGGTACGACGCGCGCATGACCGGCATGTGTCGCGGGTCGTGCATCGCCATTTCCATACCCTTCACCGTGGTCAGGAAATCCTCGCTGCCGCGGCCGATGCGCTTGGCCGCGCGCAGTGAGCCTTCGGCCAGGAGGTCGCCCACCCCGCGCCGATAAGCGATCATCTCGATGAGCTTGACGACGGCATCGGCATCGTGGAACCGGATGGGCACCCCGCCGGTGTCGTCGAGCGTCAGCAGGCCCTTCTCGAACGCTTCCATCGCCCACGCCAGCGTGGCGCCGAGCGAGACGGTGTCCATGCCGAGGTAGTTGCACATCTCGTTGGACTTGCAGAGCGCGACGAGGTCGTCGAGCCCGAGATTCACGCCCATCGCGGCGAGCGATTCGTATTCCGGACCGCCGTAGCGAGGATCGACCGAGTAGCGGCCGAGGGGATCGAAGCCGACCTTCCCCTTGCCGCCATAGCGCTTCTCCTGCGCCTCGCGCGCAGCCTCTTCCTTCTTCTCGATATGGATGACCTTCTTGCAGCGCACCGAGCACGCGAAGCAGGCTTCCATCTTCACGCGCATGTGGTCGCGGACCGCTATGGCGTCCACCTGGGCCACCTTGTCGAACGCGCCGAGGCGATAGTTCAGCGTCGGCATCCCGCCTTCGAGGCTCTTGCCCTGCATGGCCGCGCCGGTGCCGAATTCATGGAAGGCGCGGTGGTTCTGGTCCATCGTGGAAGAGACCCACTTCGCGATGGCGTTCAGACCCTTGGGGTCCGCGATCTTCACCGCTGTCTTGCCACGTACCGCGATGGCCTTGAGCTTCTTCGATCCCATGACGGCGCCCATGCCGGTGCGGCCGGCCACCTCGTTCAGCTCGTTGGCGATGCACGCGAACCGTACGAGGTTCTCGCCGGCCGGCCCGATGGTGGCCACGCGCGCGCGCGCGTCGCCGACCTCGGCGAGAATCGCGTCCTGCACTTCGCCCGTGATCTTGCCCCACAGGTGCGAGGCGTCGCGAAACTCGACGTGGCCCTCGTTGATCCAGAGATACACGGGTGTCGCCGAGACGCCGTGGATGACGATGCCGTCCCAGCCAGCGCGCTTCAGCTCGGAGCCCCAGAAGCCGCCCGATTCGGACTCGCCGAAGCCGCCGGTGAGCGGCGACTTGGCGCCGACACTGTGACGGCCCGCACCCGGCACTGGCGTGCCCGTCAGGACGCCGGGCGCGATGACGAGCACGTTGTCGGGCCCGAGCGGGTCAGCGCCCTTCGGCACGTGCTTGAGCAGGTAGTGGGCGATGAGTCCTCGTCCGCCGGCATAGCGGCGGAAGAATACGTCACCCAGCTCTTCGATCGACGTCGTGCGGTCGGCGAGATCGACGTGCAGGATCTTGTTCCAGTAGCCAAAGCGCTCCATGAAGCCTCCCTATCCACCTTCCATCGGGCTCAGCAGCATCACCTCGGCACCCTCGTGCAGCTCACTTTCGCGCTCGGCGAGCTCCCCGTCGAGGGCCAGCGTGACGTCGGCATCGTGCGGGATTCCGATCGCGGCCAGAAGATCGCCCATCGTGGCCCCGACGGGCAGGCTGTAGTGTAGCGGTCCATCGACTCCGCGCGGCAGGAAACGTCTCAGATCCGCGAAGAGCGTCACGCTGACGTCGATGGTGTCGGCCATCACGCGCGCTTGAGCACCTGCCCCAGCCAGCCCGAAATGTCGTCGAGCTCGTCGGCGCAGACCGCGTGCGCCATTGCGTAGTCACGCCACTCCACCTGGTAGCGCAGCGCGAGCAGCGCGTCGCGCGCTTGCTGGGCTCGGGCCAGCGGGATGAGCGGATCCTGGCGACCGTGGGCCATGAAAATCGGCACGTCGCGGTTCGCCGTGCTTCCCTCGGCAGCAACCGCGTGTGCGAGCGGCAAAAAGCACGACAGCGCCATGATCCCCGCCAGCCGATCGGGATACCGGAGTCCCGTGTGGAGCGCCATGGCTCCACCTTGCGAGAACCCCGCGAGCACCAGATTCCTGGGCGCGACGCCGCGTGCCTTTTCTCGTGCGATCAGCGCCTCGATCATGGCCTGCGACGCTCGCACGCCAGCCTCGTCCTCGCGGCGCACACCGGCGTCGTTGAAGACATCGTACCAGGCGCGCATGACGTAGCCGTTGTTGATGGTCACCGGCCGGGTCGGCGCGTGCGGAAAGACGAATCGGATGCCGAAGTCACCGGGAAGGTCGAGCTCCGGGACGATGCCTTCGAAGTCGTGGCCGTCGGCGCCGAGGCCATGCAGCCAGATCACGCTCGCCGCCGGCGACGGCGCGGTCTCGACCTCGACGGTGTCGAGCACGTCAGCCTTGGCCATCAGCGCTCGATGCTCCGCAAGACGAGGTCGACGAAGCCGTCGAGACTCGCCTTCTCGATCCATCGCACGACCACGACGAGATTGAAATCGCGCGGCCACGCGCTCTCGTGACCTCGGTGGAACGCGATAGCGGCGTCGAGTGCCGCGCGGCTCATGCCGAGCTGCGGGGCGATCTGCCAGTCGTGGCGCAAAGGGTGATAGGCCATCGGCGTGCCGGTGATGATACCGGCGCCGAGCGTGGCGCGCCAGTTGTGGTAAGGAGCCGACGTATACTTTCTCCCTGCATGCTCTTCGCGCCCGCCGAACACGTTCCTCTCGCACCCTACTGCACGCTGGGGATTGGCGGCCCGGCCCGGTTCTTCGTCGAGGCCGACGACGAGCAGACTCTGCTGGCCGCCTTCGACTGGGCCAAACGTCGCGGCCTGCGCTTCCTGGTGCTTGGTGGTGGCTCAAACCTTCTCGTGGCCGACGCGGGCGTCGATGCGCTCGTCGTCAAGACCGCCCTGCGGGGCATCTCGATTATCGAAGCTCAGAAAACGGTTGAAGTGACGGCGGCTGCCGGCGAGCCATGGGACGACATCGTTCGGCTCACGGTGGCTCGTGGCTGGGCGGGACTCGAGTGCCTGAGCGGAATCCCGGGACTGGTCGGCGCGACGCCGATCCAGAACGTGGGCGCCTACGGTCAGGACGTGAGCGACACGGTGGTGTCCGTCCGCGTCTTCGACACCCGCACTGCCGAGGTTGCTGACCTGCCCAGCGCCGATTGCGGGTTCGGCTATCGCGACAGCGGGTTCAAGAGCGGCGAGCCAGGACGGTATGTCGTCCTGGCGGTGCGGTACCGACTCGTGCCGGGCGGACCGGCGACCCTCAGGTATGCGGAAGTCGCCCGGCACGTCGCGGCGCGAGGGACCGGCGCCCCGACTGTGAGCGATGTCCGGGAGAGCGTGCTCGCGATCCGCCGCTCCAAGTCCATGGTCGTCGAGCCCGGAGACCCAAACTGCCGGAGCTGCGGCTCGTTCTTCACGAACCCGGTCCTGTCACCAGACGAAGCCCGCCGGATCGATGAGATTGTCGGCGACGCCTCGATGCCTCGGTGGATGCAGCCGGACGGGAGCGTCAAGCTTTCCGCCGCCTGGCTCATCGAGCGGGCGGGCTTCGTTCGCGGAACGCGGGACGGCGCCGTGGGGCTGTCGTCCCGGCATACGCTGGCGATCGTCGCGCACGACGGCGCGCGGGCGAGCGACGTGCTCCGCTTCGCGCGCCGCCTTCAAGGCGCGGTGAAGACGCGGTTCGGCGTCACGCTGATTCCCGAGCCAGTCTTCTGGGGATTCGACGACCCCCGGGAGGCACGGCCGACCGTCGCTTGACGCGCCCCGCGCTTGCCTCTACCTTCCTGCCGTGATGACTGCCCGCACCGGTGGACCGCACGTGCCGCCGGCTGACCGGGCGGAAGGCGACGCGCCGCTCTGGATACGGCCCACCCTCGGTGGTTGCGGGCTGGCGGCACTCGTTACAAGGGAGATCGACATGGGTGACACGCTGACGTTGAACGCCGAAGACGGACACCGCTTCTCCGCGTACCGCGCCACGCCTCCCGGCAAGCCCCGGGGCGGCCTCGTCGTCGTGCAGGAGATCTTCGGAGTGAACTCGCACATCAAGCGCGTGACGGACGGCTTTGCCGGCGACGGCTATGTCGCCATCGCGCCCGCGATCTTCGATCGCGTCGAACGCGATTTCGCCACCGGCTATGCGCCTCCGGACATCGAGCGGGGCCGCGCCGTCCGTGGCAAGCTCACGCTGGATCAGGTCGTCATGGACGTTCGCGCGACTGTCCAGGAGCTGGCCCGATCGGGCCTGAAGGTCGGCGTCGTCGGCTACTGCTTCGGCGGCACGGTGGCGTGGCTCAGCGCCACGCGGATCGACGGCGGCGCCGCGGCGGTTGGGTACTACGGCGGCGGGATCGCGGAGACCGCCGAGGAGACGCCTCGCTGCCCGGTCATGCTGCACTTCGGAGAGACGGACGCGTCGATCCCGAAAGACCATTACGAGAAAGTCGCGCGCATCCACCCGAAGATCCCGATCCACATCTACCCGGCGGGCCACGGGTTCAACTGCGACGAGCGCGGAAGCTATCACGAGCCGAGCGCTCGGCTGGCCCGGGAGCGAACGCTGGAGTTTCTCCGCACGCACGTCGGGTGACCGCGATGATGGAACGAAGGCGACCGCGTGGGGCAGGCCCAGGGGCGAGTGAGTAGTTCGAGCCATCGGGCCTGCCCCATGCGGTCGCCTTCGTTGCCCCATCACCGTCATGGCATCGCGCTTGCCGAGGGCCTGTAGCATGTCGCACCCGGACAGACTCGAGCGTCTTCGGGCACACATCGCGCAGACGATCCAGCACGCCACGGACCTGCTAGCCGATCTCGACGGCCTCGACGACGGACTTCAGCTCTTGATGCCGTCCCTCGGTGAGCTGACCGAGGTCGAGCGGGCGGCACACGTGGCGACGCTCTGCGGTTTCGACGAGGCGTTACCGGAGCGACTCCGTCAGCTCGTCGAGAGCCTGGCTGACGTCCTCGCGGGCCTCACCACCTCGGACGGTGGCACCGCCTGGCTCGAACACCAGCTCGCGCGCCTGGACACCGGCGACGAGCCGACCGCGTGAGCGTCAGACAGCGCGGCCGAGCTGTTGCAGGATGAAAGCGTAGTCGAACGCGAGCTCGCGCAGGGCGTCGTAGCGCCCCGATGGCCCACCGTGCCCGGCGCCCATGTCGGTTTTCAAGATGGGCGGCTTGCCATCCCGCTTCACGGCCCGCAGCCGCGCCACGTACTTCGCCGCTTCCCAGTACATCACCTGGCTGTCGTTCAGCGACGTCCTCACGAAGATGCCCGGGTACCGGCGCGCACCGAGATTCGTGTACGGACAGTAGGTCTTCATGTACGCGTAGTGCTCGGGGAGCTTCGGATTGCCCCACTCTTCGAATTCGCCGACCGTGAGCGGGAGTGATTCGTCGAGCATCGTGTTGATCACGTCCACGAAGGGGACCCGGAGCACCGCAGCCGAGAAGAGCTCCGGGCGCTCGTTCACGACCGCTGCCATGAGGAGGCCGCCGGCGCTGCCGCCCTCGATGACGAGCCGATCCGACGCCGTATAGCCTTTCGCGACGAGGAACTCCGCCGCGGCGATGAAGTCGGCGAACGTGTTCCGCTTGGCCATCATGCGGCCGTCGTCGTGCCATCGCTTCCCCAGCTCTCCCCCGCCCCGCACGTGCGCGATGGCCACCGAGACGCCACGATCCAGCAGGCTCAATCGGCTGGAGGAGAAGGTCGCCGGGTACGGAATCCCATACGCGCCATAGCCGGCCAGCAGGATCGGCCGGCTACCATCACGCGGCGCGTCCTTCAGCGAGACCAGCGAGATCGGCACGCGCGCACCGTCGGGCGCGGTCACATGAAGCCGCTCGGTGCGATAGCGCGCGGGATCGTAGCCGCCCAGCACTTCGGTCCGCTTCAGCAAGATCAGACGGCGCTCGTGAACGTCGTAGTCGAACACGGAGCCCGGCGTCACCATCGACTGGTACCGGAAGCGATAGCGATCGGTGACGAATTCGAGATTCGCTTCCGGGGCCACGTCGTAGGCCGGCTCCGGAAAGTCGACGTGGTGCGTCTCGCCGACCCCGAGTAACGTCACGTGGAGCCGGGTCAACCCGTCGGCCCGCTCGTGGACGATGTAGTGTCCGGCGAAGACGTCGACGTCTTCGAGCATGACGTCGTCGCGATGCGGGACCAGCTCCGTCCAGCGCTGGCGCCCAGGGTCGTCGACGGGCGCCGTGACGAGCCGGAAGTTGCGCTGGCCCTCGCCGTTGGTGCGGATGTAGAAGAGGCCGCCGCCGTGGTCGACCTCGTACTCGTGGTCCTTCTCCCGCGCCGAGACGAGACGCCACGCGGCCCCCGGCTCCGCCGCCGGCAAGAACCGCACTTCCGTGGCCGTGAAGCTGCCGGACGTCGCGAACACGTAGGCGAGGCTGCGGGAACGGCTGACGCGAAGCCGGAACAGCTCGTCGATCTCCTCGTAGAGCAGCTCATCAGCGGTCGCGCCGAGGCGATGACGATAGAGCCGGTACGGCCGCTTCGCGTGGTCTTCCACCACGTAGAAGAACGTCGCTGAATCCGCGGCCCACGCGACGGCGCTGACCCGCTCGATACGGTCGGTCATCAGCTCGCCCGTGTCGAGATCCTTCACGTACAGCGTGTACTCCCGGAAGCCCGTGACGTCCGCGGAGTATGCGAGCCACCGGCCGTCGTCACTGACCGCGTAAGCGCCGACTGACAGAAAGCTGTGCCCCTCTGCGAGACGATTCAGGTCCAGGGTAATCTGTACAGGAGCTTCCGAGCTCCCCACCGTGCGGCAGTAGATCGGGTACTGCTTTCCTTTCTCGGTGCGCGAGTAGTAAAAGTGGCCGCCCTTCCGGTACGGGACCGAGCGGTCGTCTTCCTTGATGCGCCCGAGCATCTCCTGGTACAGGGTCTCCTGAAATGCCTCCGTCGGCTTCATCACGAAGTCGGCGTACGCGTTCTCCGCACCGAGATACGCGATGACGTCCGGATCACTTTTCTGTCTCAACCAGGCGTAGGGATCTTCACGGCGCTCACCATGGAGAAACTCCACGTGAGTGACTTGCTTGGCGACGGGCGGCCGCACGCCGGCGTCAGAGTCGCGCACGCTGGCCTCGAACGCGTCCCCGCTCACCACGTCTCCCAGTGCGCCAGTTCCGTGAGCGGCAGACGTTGACGTCCCACGCGCTTCGGCGGGCCGGCGCGGAGCGGGTCGATGTAGCCGAACCCGATGACCCGGTTGATCCTGATCGTGTCGGGGATGCCGAGCAGCTTCGCCAGCTCGGTTTCGGGCAGATGTGCCGGGCACGAGCCGACACCGTCGTTCCAGGCCGTAATCATCATGTTCTGCGCGCACCGCCCGGCATCGAACTGATGCTCCTCGGTCTGGACGATCACGATCGCCACGGCGGCATCAGCCATCCAGGCGGCGAAGCGACCGAGCGCGCCGAGCGCGCCCAGGCGCGGCCGGTCCCGGATCACGATGAAGCGATTCGGCTCGCGGTTCTTGGAGCTGCCGGTCATGCGCCCGGCCTGCAGGATCCTCTGCAGCGCCTCGCCGGGAATTGGCCGCGGCAGAAACGTGCGCTGGTCGCGCTTGGCGACGATGGCCTGGTAGGCGTCCACGGGGAGCGATTCTACGCGACGCGCAGGGCTCACGCCGCGTCGAGGATGGCCTCAGCGTCGATCGTGATTTCGACAAGGTCACCGACCACGATGCCACCCCGATCCAGCGCGGCGTTCCAGCTCACCCCGAAATCGTGGCGGTTGATCTGTGTTCTGGCGACGAAGCCGGCCCGGGTCTTCGGCCCTCTGTCCACGCCGTTCTCCCACCATGGTGTCCGCCATTGCCCCAGATAGCGCACGGCGAGGACGACCGGTCGCTCGACGCCACGCACCCGCAGCGCGCCGCGGACCGTGTAGTCGTGGTCGCCGACGAGCCTGACGTCCCCTCCCTCGAACGTGATTTCCGGATGATGGTCGACGTCGAGGAAGTCGGCGCTCCGGAGATGAGCGTCACGGGCGGGCTCGCCGGTCCAGAGCCCCCGCGCGTCGATTCGGGCTGACACGGACGAGGCGCGCGGATTCGCCGGATCGAAGTCCAGTGTTCCATGGACGTCCTTGAAGTGTCCGCGCACGTAGGTGACCATCATGTGTCGCGCGCAGAACTCCGCGGCCGTATGCCCGGGCTCGAACGTCCAGCGGGTCATGACCCTTCACGGTACCACCCCGGCGCGCATTGCTGGTACCATCCAGCGCGATGAGCACGACAACGCGCCCGACGACCGCGACCCTCGACCCAGCCGCCTTGCTCGCGTTCGCTCAGCGCGCCTGGGACGACAGCATCGTCCCCACCCTGGTCGAATACGTTCGCATTCCTGCGAAGTCGCCGATGTTCGATCCGGCCTGGCAGGAGCACGGGCATATCGCGCGCGCGGTCGCGCTCGTCGAAGCGTGGTGCCGCGCTCGCGCCGTCGAAGGCTTGCAGGTCGACGTCGTTCGGCTCGAGGGACGAACGCCCGTCATCCTCATGGAGATCCCGGGTGAGTCGGACGAGACCGTGCTCCTCTACGGCCACGTCGACAAGCAGCCCGAGATGATCGGCTGGGCCGACGGCCTCGGACCGTGGACACCCGTGATCAAGGAGGGTCGCCTCTACGGCCGCGGCGCCGCGGACGACGGCTATGCCGCGTTCGCCGCGCTGACCGCGATCGAAGCGCTGCAGGCGCACGGCGTCCCGCACGCGCGCTGCATCATCTTGATCGAGGCCTGCGAGGAGAGCGGCAGCTTCGACTTGCCTGCGTACGTCGACGAGCTCGCCACCCGGATCGGCACGCCGAGCCTGATCGTGTGTCTCGATTCCGGCTGCAGCAACTACGAGCAGCTCTGGGGAACCACGTCACTTCGAGGGATCGTGAACGGGGAGCTGACGGTCGAGGTACTCACCGAGGGAGTCCACTCGGGCGCGAGCGGCATCATCCCGTCGAGCTTTCGCATTGCCCGGGGGCTCCTGTCCCGCCTGGAGGACGAGCGGACGGGCCAGATCCTTCCGCGCGAGCTGCACGCCGAGATTCCCGCCGAGCGCCTGGAGCAAGCGCGAGAGGTGGCCACCGTGCTCGGTGACGACGTGTATCGCCGGTTCCCGATGGTCTCCGGCATGCGACCAGCTCATTCGGATGCCGTCGAGCTCTTGCTGAATCGCACCTGGCGCCCGGCGCTGTCGATCACCGGGGCTGCAGGCCTTCCCCTGCCGGGTGACGGCGGCAACGTGCTCAGGCCGACGACCACCCTGAAGCTGTCGCTCCGGTTGCCGCCGACCATCGATGCGACGCGGGCCGCCGATATCGTGAAGAAGCTTCTCGAGGCCGATCCCCCGTACGGTGCGCGTGTCACGTTCACGGCGGAGTCGCCCGGCTCCGGCTGGAACGCGCCCGCGACGAGCGAGTGGCTCCGCGCGTCGGTGGAACGCGCGTCCTCCAGCTATTTCGGAAAGCCGCCGATGTTCACCGGCGAAGGTGGCTCGATCCCGTTCATGGCGATGCTCGGCGACAAGTTCCCGCGCGCACAGTTCCTGATCACGGGCGTGCTCGGCCCTGGCTCGAACGCGCACGGACCGAACGAGTTCCTGCACGTGTCGACCGGCGTGAGGCTCACCGCGTGCGTCGCGCAGGTGCTCGCCGATCACCATCGAGCGACGCAGCGGGATGCCTGAGCTTCCGGACGTTGCGGTCTACATCGAAGCGCTCGACGCGCGGATCCGCGGCGCGCGGCTCGAGCGGGTACACCAGGACTGGCCCCGCACACTCGACGAGATGGAGGACCGCCGCCGTAGCCTGAGCACCCGGGCGTAACGACCGGCCGATGCCGCTCACCGCGCTTCTTCTCGTCCTGGGCGCGGCATTCTGCCACAGCACCTGGAACCTGATCGTCAAGTCGGATCGCCGCCCGATCCTGATGCAGTCCGGCGCGCTGGCGATTGGCGTTGTCATCGCCTCGCCGGTGCTGTTCATCTATTCGCTCCGGGATCTCTCGTCGACGGCGTGGCTCCTCGTGTTCCTCTCGGCCCTCTTCGAGACCGGCTATGTCTTCGGGCTCTCGACAGCCTACGAGATCAGCGACCTCTCCCTGGTCTACCCGATCGCTCGCGGCACTGCGCCACTGGTCGTGACGCCCGTCGCGATGGCGCTCTTCGGCGAAAGCTTGTCCGCATCGGGTCTGGTCGGCATCGCGCTCGTCGTGGCCGGCATCTACGGAAGCCATGCCGGATTCCTTCGCCGCCGGTCGGCGCCCTCGGCATCGCGCGAAGCGCTGACGCTCGCGGTGCTGACCGGCGTGATGACGGCCGGTTATTCGCTCGTGAACCGGGTCGGGGTGCGCATCATGCCGATTCCGCTCTACGCATTCCTGGTGTTCGCGCTGAACGTCGCGATGATCCAGGTGGTGTTCGCCTTGCGCGGCAGGTGGCACCGGCCATTCCGTCGCGACACGCCGTGGGTCCGCACGCTCGTGGTCGCGATCCTCATGATGGCGACGTACCTCGCCGTCCTGTCAGCCATGTCGATGGCGCCGGTGAGCTACGTCGTGGCCGCGCGCGAGGTGAGCATCGTGGTGGCGGCACTGCTTGGCGCGTTGGTCTTGAACGAGCGGCACTCGCCGGCGCGCATCGCCGGCGCAGTGCTGATCTTCTTGGGCCTCGTCGCGATTGCCTTCAGTCGGTGAAGAACGGGCAAAAGGACGCCTTCGACACGAAGCCGGGGTATGATTCCGTACAGAGGTAGCTCGTCGGGTGCCGGCTCGTTCGAGTGGGAGGTAATGAGTGAGCACCGCTGAAATCGAATCTGGCAAAAGAAAGGTAGTCGAAATCGTACGGCGTGATACTCGCGCCGTTCAGGTCTTGTTCAAGCCGCCAGTACAAGGGTACTATAACGTGCTTTTTGTGGGCCGACGCTCGACGAGCAGAACTATTGCAGAAGACGAATTGGCCGACCTTGCGAACAACGGGGGTCGGCTGGCGGACATCACCCTACGGATACGCGAAGCCCTAAATGAAATTGGCGAACTCGATCGCGCTACTCTAGATTGAAGCGCGAGCCAATCAATTGCTCCGCCTTTGTAGATAGCAACGAGCCCTAGGGACGTCTTGCTACATTTCCGAGAAGAGCATCCTGCCCGATGACGGATACGCCACCCTCCCGGCTGACATTCGCACACCACTCCGAGGTATTGGAATGGCTTGACACAGCGCCGGCAATCCGGGTGGACCTTGAAAAGGTCCAGAATGTTCACATCTGGGCGCTCGTGGCACTGGGAGCCCTTGCTCGCCGCGACACGTTGAGTCAACGTGAGATTACGGTTCGATTCGGCTCCGGGAATGCTCCATCAAGATTTGCCTACGCGGTCGGCTTCCAGCAATTGATTGGCGGCAGCGCCCCCGCCATGCCGGTGGAAAGCAGTCGTACGGTTCGACTGAGGCACATTCGCCGCTTTGATGAGATCGAGCGTGCCGCCGCTCAGATTTCGCGCCTGTTGCTACAGAGTGAGGAGAACGAAGATACGCGACAAACGCTGTATTACATCCTCGTCGAATTTCTGCGGAACGCAGTCCAACACAGCCGCGACCCTGGTGGCGCAGTCGTCGGCGCGCAGTTGATGGACAAGACGGCAGAGTACGAAGCTAGGCCAGTCATTCAGGTCGCCGTTGGCGACGCAGGGATCGGCGTCATGGAGTCGCTGCGGCAGACATATCCCGAGATTCCGGATCCATATCAGGCTCTTGTGATGGCTCAACAACCGTGGGTGTCCTCTGTCTTTCACCCTGGGACGCTTGGAGGACCCACGAATGCAGGCCTGGGGTTATTCTTCATCTCGGAAATGGCCAAGAAGGCTGCGGGCAGGTTTCTACTTTCGTCCCGCGGCGGCACCGTCCTGTTAGAGGGCGATCCACAGTACACTCAGCACCACTATATAGACGGTGAGCAGCACGGTTTCCCTGGGACGCTGGTCGTGTTCGAGCTTCCGCTTGGCGAGATCGAGGATTATCGGGGTCTGCTCTCGGTTATCCAAGATCTTGCGCAGGATCGGATCCCGGCTCGGCGACGCATTCGTTGGCTCCGACTCGAGCCGGCGCCTAAGGGATCACTCAGCATCCTTGTCCGAATAGGAGCGGAAGATACCGCTCACGCCGAGCAGCTCGTGGAAGAGCATCTGCTACCACGTGTCGCGCGCGCCGAGGCAATCGAACTTGATTTCGCAGGCGTTCACGTCTGTACACAAAGTTTCGTTCATGCTCTGTTGTTCTCTGTTCTTCGTGAGGCGTACGCGCGGCGTTCGCCCGTTCACATCACAAACGCAAGTCCCGCAGTGTTCGGGGTTCTTGACTTCCTCGAGAGCTATGCTTTAACGCCGTAACCACTACGCTGTCCCGCGCTTCGCGAGCAGCGCTTGCGCGACGTCCGCCATGGACGGTGGCGGAGCGTCCTTGTAGCCCGACATGCGGCGATAGATTTCCGCGGCGGCCTGGTGAAATCCGTCGGGCAGCCCGGCGTCGGCGAACGTCGCGGCAATCTCCTCCATCTCGCCGACGAAGCGCCACGCCTTCTTGGCATTTCGGCCGGCGGCGCTCTCCGATCTGGCGGCGAGATCCGGTTGAGAGCGCTGCCACTCCGCGAGCAACGCGTCATCGATTCCTTCGGCCGCCGCCAGCGCGCGAATCGCCATGAGCAAGGCGGCGCTGCCTTTCGTGTACGAGGCATACGCCATCTTGAGCGCCGATGCCGCGCCGGCGGGACCGTCGACGACGATGGCTTGAAGCGGTCCGGCCGCAAAGAGCGGCACGAGTCGCACCGCGTCCTTGCCGGAGAGATAGAGCCGCGTGGTTCCGCGGTTTTGCGCCGGCGGCCCGACGATGCCGCCGTCGACGAACGCCGCGCCCCCCGCCTCCACGACTGAGCCGATCTCACGAGCCGTCGCGGGTGAGACAGCGTTCCCGTCGACGTACAGGCCGGCGAAGCGTTGCGCCGCGACCGCGCGCGCCACGTCGAGTGCCGCGTGCGGCGGGCAGACGGACAGGATCACATCGGACGCCTTGACGAGCTGCCCCAGCGTGCCGGCGTCTTCGAGTCCGCCCGACTCGGCCCGTTTGCGAGTCGCCGGGCTCCGCCCTTCGGACATCCACAACACTCGCGTTCCACCGGCTTTCGCGGCGGCGCCGACTGTGCTTCCCATGTCACCTGGATGCAGCAGACCAATCACAACCGTCATCGCGACTCCTTTCCGTCGTTCCGAGCCATTCTACCGCGGCCCCGAAAGATCGCCGTCAGCGGGGCCGCGCCGTGGGACGGGCGCCGAGTCCCATCACGCGCCCGATCTGGGGTGGCCGTGGCAGGTGGTCATGCGCGGATTTGATGCTCGCGAGCCGCTCGAGGACGTGGGGTGCCATCGGCGCGCTGCGCCGCGTCGTCTGGCTCACGTGCAGGGATATGAGCTCGTTCGTCGATGCCAGGTACCCGTCGATCGCGTGGTACATGGCGTGGACGTAGTGAATCCGCTTGGTGTCGTACCCGAGGAGGAGCGTGGTGAAGCGGAGCGGCGCCCGTTCCTGCACCTCGCGCTCATAGGTGATGTGGGCTTCCACACAGAACGTCGTGACGCTGGCCGCCCGCCGGTACGCCTCGTCCAGGCCGACGAACCGGAAGAACTCATCAGTGGCGAAGTCGAACACGACGAGGTAGTAGCCCATGTTCATGTGCCGGTTGTGGTCGATCCACTCGGGCCGCACGACGTCGCGATAGCGATCGAACGGCGCCTGGACCTCGGCGTGACAATCGGTCATCCTCGGCACATTATCACGCCGGAGGGACCGCGCTGATGGATCGGGTGTTCTTCGCGCTCGGCGCCGGCTCGGCGTTCATCGCCGTCGGGCTTGGCGCGTTCGCCGCTCACGGCCTGAAAGGACGCCTCGACCCGGAGATGCTGACCGTGTTCGAGACCGGCGCCCGCTACCAGATGTATCACGCGCTAGCGCTGCTAGCGGTTGCGTGGGCGATCACGCGTTGGCCTGGCGGAGCTGCCGTCGCCGCCGGCTGGCTGTTCTGCGCCGGCACCGTCATCTTTTCCGGGAGCCTCTACCTCCTGAGCGTCACCGGACATCGCTGGCTCGGTGCCATCACGCCATTCGGCGGGCTCGCGTTTCTTGCCGGATGGCTGGCGCTCGGATGGGCGGCGTGGATCGGTCGCTGATTCGTCATTCGAACTCGAGGAGCCGACATGAAGATCACCGCCATCGACAGCTTCGTTCTTCGCGTGCCGACGCCGAAGCCCATCGCGCTCGAGTATCCGGAGCACTGTCTCGTCGTTGCCCTCATCCACACCGACGACGGTCCAAGCGGTCTCGGCTATAGCCTCGCGTTTGGCGGCGGCGGCGCCGAGGCGATCCAGGTCTATCTCGAAACGCGCCTGAAGCCGTTGCTCCTCGGTCAGGATCCCCTCTTCGTCGAACGGCTCTGGGAGCGGATGTATCGCGCCGATCGTGGGATCAGGCGTCAAGGTATCGCCGCGTACGGGATCAGCGCGCTCGACATCGGACTCTGGGATCTTGCGGGAAAGGTCGCGGGCCTTCCGCTCTACAAGCTCTGGGGCGCCATGACCGACCGTGTGCCCGTCTACGGGAGCGGTGGCTGGCCGAAGTACTCGCTGGACGACGTCATCGCCGAGGCGCAGCGCTACGTCGCGATGGGGTGCCGCTACTACAAGATGAAGATCCATCATCCCGATCCGCGCGTGAATCGGCAGCGGGTCGAGGCCGTGCGCAAGGCGCTCGGCGACGACATCGGCGTGATGGTCGACGTCAATCAGAAGCTCGACGTGCTCGGCAACATCCGCCAGGCCACACTGCTCGAGGATCTCGACCTGGTGTGGTACGAAGAGCCCGTCATCGCGGACGATGTCGCCGCGTGCGCCGAGGTGGCGCATGCGATCCGCATCCCGGTGGCCACCGGCGAGAACAACTACAGCCGTTTCGAGTTCCGCGAGCTGATCGAGCGGCGCGCCGCTCGATATCTGATGCCGGACGTGTGCCGGGCCAACGGCTTCAGCGAGACGCTCCGGATCGGCCATCTCGCTGCCGCGCATCAGATCCAGGTCTCGCCGCACGTCGTCCACGAGCTCTCGCTCCACGTCGTCGGCGCGCTCAGCAACGGGTTTCTCGTCGAGTTCATCGACTGGACGCCGCCGGATCTCTTCACTGGCATGCCGCGCTGCGAGGGCGGCCATTTCACGATCCCGGACGCTCCGGGCCACGGCATCGCACTCGCTCCAGATGCGGTGAAGAAATATCGCTCGGGGTGAAGGGCACCGAACTGCGGGCTTGCGCCGACACGGAGCTATCGGTTACTCTACTTGTCCACAGCGCATGGACGACGTTTGCAGGAAAACCTCGGCCCCGGCACGCCCAGACTCTGGGTGTCCGTCGGTCTGTACGAAAACATCGTCCACCAAGATACGCTCCTACGCGCTGTTCGCGAAACCGCTGACGCCGATGACAGCGAACACACCACCGCTCGATCCGAGGGACTCGCACGAACCTGAAAGGCTGCAGCACGCGGCTGCGTTGACCGCAATACACAGGTCGGCCTATTCGTGGGCCGAAGTGTAGTTAGATTGCCGGACTAGCGGAGGGCTCGAGCTTGACGCAGCCAGCCAAAGCACCGAGGGTACATTCCGGAGGCCTCGTCACTGTCGCATTCCTGAAGGCCCAGCTCGATGAAGGCAGCGACCATCTCGGCATCTTCATGCCGCTCCTTCTCGACACGGTCGCCTATCTTCCCGCCAGCAGCTTCACGGCCGCTGACCTCCAGGAAGCCATGGCCGCCAGGCACCAAGTCGTAATGCCGGAACAGACCGTCGCCACGCTCCTGAGACGTGCCGCTCGGAAGAACTTTCTGCGACGCGACTCCGGGCGATACCAGCGGGGCCCTTCTTTCCCCTCAGTACCGAACGTCGCCACAGAAAAGGCCCGCATCGAGGCAGGGCAAAGGCGTCTCGCGGAAGCCCTCCTGACCCACGCGGGCCGACGAAACTTGACTCTCCAGTCTGCCGACGCTGCGCTGCAACTGCTATTCCGCTTCCTTGAGGACGAACAAGTCTCGCTCCTGCTTGGCGCACCGACGAAGATCGCCGAGGGAGCTGATCCCACGCTCCGCGAGCGGGCCGTCGTTGCCGAGTTCGTCCAGGACGCAATCAGGGATGATGTGGCCTTCAGGGCGGTTCTCAACGACATGCTCCAAGGTCTCGTTCTATATCGCGCTGCCTTCCTGCCGGATCTCGATGCACATAGCCGTAGCTTTAAGGATTTGAACGTGTTCTTCGACAGCGTCCTGGTCCGGCAAGCACTCGGTTACGAAGGTAGCGCCGCGCAGACTCTCCTCCGCGAGACGGGCGACATTCTCAAGGCTGCTGGTGCGCATTGTCTCGTTCTGGACAAGAGCGTCCATGAGATCAAGCGAATCCTCTTGATGTACGAGTCTCGCATGGCAACTGACGACGGACGCCGCTCGCTTCGGCCCGTACCTATGGCACGACATTTTCTGACGCAACACTATTCCCCCGGTGACATTCGGGAGATGGCCGCGCTTCTCGAACGTGAGATCGCAGCCGCCGGCTTCCGCATCGTTCCAGCGCCACGTCGCGTGCCTGAGCTCACTGGCTCCGAAAGCGCCCTCGCCGCCCGACTTGCAGATCCGGTCAGGAGAGATGAGCTCGAGCCGCGGGTCGTTCATGATGTGGACTGCGTAGCGGCTGTGCTAACCTATAGACGTGGTCACCGCTCATCGACGATAGAAGACGCGCGCGCAGTATTCGCCACGACATCGACGCTTGTGATCCGGAATACAACTCTCTGGTGGTATGACGACGAACACGAGACTGGACTTCCGCCGATCGTTGACGTACGCGCACTGGCAAATCTCGCCTGGTTGAAAAAGCCAAAGCTGAGCGCGCAGTTCAAAGAGCGCGAACTCATCGCACTCTGCACCGCCGCATTGCGGCCTACGCAGGAGACATGGCGGAGGTTCCTGAAGCATCTCGAGGTGCTGGAGCAGTCGAAGAAGATAACCTCGAACGAGGTGACCGCGATCCTGGTGTCTGCGATGTCGGATCGTCTGCTGCGTGAAGTTGAGGACCATGATCCCGAGGACGTCGACGCCGCGACGCTTGACGAAGTCGTCGAACGTGTCAAGGACTCCTACGGTGCTAGAAGCGAGGAGCGAGTGCGGAACGTTTCCGGGGAATACGAAGCGAGGCTTGCGGATCTTGACGCTAAGCTCCGCGCGGAGACCGAGCGTGCTGACGCAGTTGAGCGGACTGCGTCCGAAAAGGCCCGGAGGCGTGAAATGGCCATCGAGGGTCGGGCTCGGGCAATTGCGCGCTGGCTAACGCGAGCAGTCGCCTGGGTTGTTACAGCACTCGTGATCGCTGGAGCCGGTGCGCTGATCGTTGGTCACCCGCTCCAAGCGGGCTGGTTAGGCGCGGGCGTCGGTGCTGCTGTAGTCGTTTTCGTCCTTTTGGAGCTTGCCGGGATTCTCCGCCACGTGTCGGAATGGCGATCATCGACAGAAACACGCCTCATCAGACGGTTCAGGACCTGGCTGGGCGGCGACGCAATCTAACTTCGCAGTCGAGCAGACCGCGGGCTCGCATGCGCTCGCCCGCGGCTGCTCACCGCGGCGTTATGCGCCTTGAGTGAGCTAGCGCGGAGAAGGAGTCACGATGCCACCTGATGCCATTCGCATTCGAATCACCCCGCGCGAGCCCGGCCCCGCCCAGCGTGACCCCCGTGATGCCTTCTGGACCGCAGCCGGGCGAGAATCGGACTCTAACCAGACGATCGCCAGCGCAGAGGCCAAGCTCTGCCGAGAATTCGGCGGTGAACTCCGGCGTGCCCTGCTCCAGGAGCTTGCGGAACCTCTTCGCACTCTCGACTCGAACCTGTTCCCGGGTTCGCTCATGGACTTCGAGCACTGGATATTCCGCTTCATGGACCGTTCGTCATCGGAGCGGGAAAGGTACGGATATCAATTCGTCGAGGCATTCTCCCGCCTGCTTGAGCAGCGCCAACAGGTGTTGCGCGAGAGCCCAGCTCTTCGAAGTGTTCAGGAGCGTCTGGCAGCAGCGGCAGGAATCACCTTCTCAACTCGGATCGCCGGATATTCCAGTCTGGACCTCGATCTCTCAGTCGGGTCTTTCAAGCAGCTCGCCAAAGCCTTTGAAAGCGACTTCGATAGCTTCCGAGTGTTTCTCGAAGCATTTGTTCCAGTTGCCTTCGCTGGCGTCTTTACCGCCGACGAAGCCAACAGACTCGACTTTGCCGTCACCATCCCGGCATCAGCGGAGCGCGAGTTCCGCGCAGTCGCTACCGACATTCCGGGCCTCCAAGTCACATCGCCTGCGCCGCGGCCGGTGGCCGGAAGTCCAGGCACCGCGCGTGCGGAGTGGCTCTGGCGACTAGCGAACGGTTCCTTGCTCATACCCGTACTGCTGGCCCTATTCGTCATGTACCAAGGCATGAAGATACTCAGTGACATCCGGACTGCCCAGTACGACGCGCTGAAGCCGATCTTGGAGCACCAGCTGAAGCTTCTTGAAGAAGATCGCCACCGTCTATTGCGAGATGCAGCGGCACCTTCACTGGCACCCGCGCCGAGACCGACGGCTCCCGGCAAATGAAGTGAGCTCGCGATGAGGTGCATAACAAAGATTTGCAGCCGACGGCGGCGAAAGCGATCATGCGCCGCCACGGCTGAAATTTGGCCTTGGGCCTCCTGATGGCCGGTAAGCGCCAGCACTTCATCCCGCGATTCCTGCAGGAAGGATTCGCGAGCCATACGAGCGGCGACGCAGCATTCACATGGGTTTACCGGAAAGGCGCGCAGTCGTTCAACTCGAACATCATCAATGTCGGAGTGGAGGGGCTCTTTTACACTGAGGGCGATGATACGCAGGCGGATGACCTCATCACCGATGCGGAGACCCAGTTCAGTGCCCTCGTGCGCCATCTTCGGGCGGGCACGTCCGCCGCGACAGCAGACCATCGGCTTCCACGGCTGCTTGCGCATCTTGAAGTGCGCACGAGGCACTTGAGGCAGAGTTTCCTCTTGGCTGGCGACTTCCTAGTCTCGAAGCTTCTTGACTTCCTGGCCAACCATCGCGCGTTCATTGCGTATTTGGAAAGAAGGCTCCAGAGCGATCCATCGATGATTCGGGAGTCCTGGTCCAAAGAACTGGCGAAACAGGGCCTTCCGGAGGCGCTACTTCAGCCCCTCATCACCCTAAGCGCTCCGTTTCTGCCTGTGTTCTTGGCACAGCTCGGGCCGAGCTTACCTAGACTCGCAGACGAATTGCGTACGACCCTGCCAAGGGCCTTGAAGGACGGAGTCAAGTCTGGCCACATACGGGGTCTGAAAGAGACGATTTCACCCGAAGCTAGGGTCCAGCGATACGAGACTCTGATCTACTCTCTCGTCGAAGTCCCCGACGCGTCTCTGATACTAGGAGACTCGGCGGTTCTGTTCGGAGTCGACGGGCCGAGACGCTACAAGGCGTTTCTGGATAAGGACGACGTCTTGACGGGCGTGTTTCTGCCGCTAAGCTCCACAAGAGCCGTCGTCGGCGCTCACGCCGCCGTCCGCGTTCTTCCACCCGATCTTCATCACGGCTTGGCCCGCTCGTCGCTGGAGTACTTCATAGCTGCAGAGCGGTCTGACGTAAACGATTCCCTCAAGGAGGAGATCGGCGAGGATGCAGCTCTCCTCTCACGAGCAGAACTGGAAGAGATAGTCACTGGCTTAATGCGTGAGTAGAAATGGCCCAACCACGCCTTCCAGCGGCGGCGCCGTAAGCGGCGCGCCGCTGGAGGTGATCGTTAGACGCCACACCACAGAGGCCTGATGAAGAGCAGATTGCCGCGAGACTCAGCAGGCAGCCTAGACTTCCAGGCTGGCACAGGCGGTATCAACGCGATGTGCTCATGTGGTTCCTTTCTTGAGGTCTTCAAGGAAGACGTGACATTTCGTGTGAGGACTCCCGAGTCCATTGACCCTGAGCGGACTAATCCAGACGCCCCATTCGTCGCCGCTGTCTCGGACAGCGTGGGCTCAGCGAGCCCTGCCGTAGCGAGGGTCCTACTCCAAGGTCGCGATATCCTTGAGGCGGCTATTTTCGGCAAAAGTCTGGACAAACCTGGCGTCGTGCAGGCGCTCCATGATTCCAAGGAAGCCCTGGTCGTATGCGAAAAAGCCGCTAAACGCGTTGCTACGCAAGTTGGTGCAATCATTCAAGAGATCGATGCCCGCGGGATCCCGCGCGACAGGCATGGGCACGCGCTCAACCCATTTCCTCAGGTATCCGATCTTGACTCGGAGGCGACCAGCTTCCTGATTCACGCGAAGCGTGCAATTCAGTCCATCTGCGCTTGCCGTCACTCTTTCTGCAGATTCCGCCGAAGGACAGCAACTTCGACGCTCTAGCCAAGAGGCTCACCAAGTGGATCGGGGCCGACACTCCTCTCACGAAATTCGTCGTCGCAAAGGCGTCGAGCGGACGCCATCTCATCGATCTCCGCAACCACCAAGAGCACCCCGGGGCGAAGCGCACGGTCATCCGAAACTTTTCCGTGCTGCCTGATGGTGCGATCTCGGTTCCGACGTGGAACGTCTCGGGCGAGACACCGCAGCCGGTCCGCGAGGAGATGCAGGCTGCTGCTGAGTTCCTGGTACAGATGGCTGAGACTTTGTTGATTTACCTCGTCATGCACACCGTTGATCGGCGCGTCCCGTTTGTCATCCAGAAACTTGACGCCGCGCAGGTGAATCCAAAGATGCCGATCAAGTATCGCCTCTCGATCGACATCTCGAGGCTGAACAGCAATGCTCAGGCATCTAACTGAACGCTGGACCGCTCGCGCTTCGCGCACCGGTCAGTGCTGGCGTTAGGCGATGCCAGGAGAGGCCTCGAGCGCACAATGAAGCGCAATCCGATTCTGGTTATGTTCGCCTTCCTCGCCGGGTGCTTGGTAATTCCACCTCCGACTGTAAGGCCATTCGCCGACGGCAAGGACTGGGTGCTCGTCGAGCCGCTCCGGTACTCTATTAGGGATTCAGGCGTCGTCATCACCGTACCGACGGGATTCGTGACCGACTTCGCCAGTATTCCTCGTGCATTCTGGTCGGTTCTCGTTCCCACCGGTCGGTATGGGCGTGCGGCAATTGTGCATGATTACCTCTACTGGGAGCAGACTTGTACACGGGAGCAGGCAGATCGGATCCTCCTCTTGGGCATGACTGAAAGTGGCGTTGATCGCGTGACGCGAGAAGCAATCTATGCGGCGGTACGTCTCGCCGGCCATACGGCATGGTTGGCCAGCGCTGAAGAGCGGAAGCTTGGCAAGCCGCGAATCATTCCCGCCGCGTACCTGGAGATGCCCGGCGACGCCGTCTGGTCCGTGTATAGAGACACCCTCTTTACCAAGGGTGTTCGCGCAACACCGATGTCTGGCCGAGGCCAGGCCCCAGAGTACTGCACTGCAGGCGATCAGCCGAGAGCGGCTCGCCTCTAGGGGCGTTTCTCTCGACATCGCCTAACATGCGCGCTCCACCCGACCGCGGCCACGAAGGCGTTCGGTGTAGGAAGTCAGGCCTCGCTCTGGCCGCGGCCGCTGATCCCGGCGTTATGCGCATGACGCGACCGGCGAGCACAAACAGTTCTACCCAAGGATCAAGCGTCGCTACTTGCTGACGATGTCCAGCAGCTCGACCTCGAAGACCAGCGTCGCGCCCGGCCTGATCTTCGGCGGTGCACCGCGATCGCCGTACGCGAGAACCGACGGGCAGACGAGGCGGCTCTTGCCGCCGACCTTCATCAGCTGAAGCCCTTCGACCCAGCACGGGATGACGCCGTTCAGCGGAAACGTGACGGGCTCACCCCGCTGCACGGAGCTGTCGAAGACGGTGCCGTCCGTCAGCGTGCCGTGGTAGTGGACCTTCACCTGGTCAGTGGGCTTGGGGGAAGCGCCCGTGCCGGGCTTGATGGTGAAGACGATCATCCCGGAGGGCGTCTTCTGCGCACCCTTTTCTGCCGCCGCCTTGTCGATGAACGCCTGGCCTAATCTTTTCTCGACAGCCGCTGCCGCCGTCAGTCGGCCCTTCTGGAACTCCTGGATCTTCGGACCATACGTTTGGAGGTCGACTTTTCGCTCCGTGCCGAGGACACCGTCGGTCAAGCCGGCCTTCACCGCATCCAGCTCCGCGGCGCTGAGATTGAACGAGCTCAGGTTCTGGCTGATGACGAGACCGAGCGCGTAGAGCGTCTTCTGCTCGTCGCTCTTGAGCTCGGGACCTGCGGCGCCGGCCACCG
This sequence comes from Methylomirabilia bacterium, assembly GCA_041490825.1. Taxonomy (GTDB): domain Bacteria; phylum Methylomirabilota; class Methylomirabilia; order Rokubacteriales; family CSP1-6; genus JBGPTW01. The sequence continues at coordinate 30,775 of JBGPTW010000003.1, forward strand.
ACGCTGTGGCCAAGAGAACGGCAAGCGACCAGATCAGAGGGTTCCGCATGAGGGATCCTTTCCGGTGGGTATTTGTCGTAGGATACCCCCCATGCCAGAGTCAATTCCCGCGCCACTCATCATCGACACGCTGAAGGACACGTTTCGCGACGCCGGCGGGTCTCGCCGCCACGACGTCCTCGGCTGGGTGCTGAGCGTCCCCGACACGCATCAGAAGAGTGTCCTGGCGGCGCTCGACAAGGAGCGGTCGCTCCGCGTCCTCACGTGCGCCACCGAGGACGAAGCCACGACCATCGCGGCCGGTCTCTGGATCGGCGGCGAGCCCTGCGCGCTGATGATCCAGCACGCCGGCCTGTACGCCTCGGTCAACACGCTTCGCGGCGTCGCGATGGATGGGCGGGTGCCGATGTTCTACATGATCGGCTTGCTGTCCCGCGAAAAGGACAAGGTGCCCCGGGAGTCGCGGCACTCGATGGTCCGCTACGCCGAGCCGTTGCTCGACACGTTCGGCGTCCCGCACGGGACGATGGAAGGCCCCGACGACGTGCACTTCATTCCCGAGTACTACCGCCTGAGCCGAGAGCGCCGGGGCCCAGCGGCCGTGCTCGTGGGCCTGGAGACGATCTAGATGCTGATGAAACCGGAGGCGGTGCTCGAGGCGATCGCGGCGGCGCGCGGCGACGCCATTTGCGTCCCGACCATGACCACCTCGCCGGCATGGCGCACCATCGCGCCGAACGATCTCTCCATCGGCTGCGTCGGGTTCATGGGCGGCGCCTCGTCGCTGGGCCTCGGACTGGCGCTGGCGCGTCCCGAACGTCGCGTCATCGTCTTCGACGGCGACGGCTCGCTGCTGATGCAGCTCGGCTCGCTCGCCACGATCGCCGGCGCGGCGCCCAGGAACCTGGTCCATCTGCTCTTCAAGAACGGCGTGTACCACACCTCGGGCGCGCAGGAGATTCCGGGCGCGCTCACGGTGGACTTTGTCGCGATGGCGAAGGGCGCGGGCTATCGGGATGCCTACGCGATCGACGACATCGAGGAGTTCAAGCGCCGGCTACCCAAGATCCTCACCGCCGAGGGGCCGGTGCTGATCGAGCTGCACACCGGACTGGCCGAGCAGACGCCGATGACCTCGCCTGGTGGCACGCCATTCCCGAAGCAGGTCGAAGCGCTCCGCGAGAAGCTGAGTAAATAAAACTGGGGGCCCCGAGATGGCCCCCAGACCCCCACACGTTCGGAGCGCCCCGGGTTCGCCGGGGCGCTCCTCTACTCTCCGCTCCTATTCAGCTCCCGCGAAGTACGGATCAGCCCAGGGCACGAACTCGCGCTGGGTCTGGCTGGGATTCCGGTTGACCATGAACCGCATGTACATCGGGTGCGTCAGGCTCCGCACCTCGTGCTCGACCTCGAACAACCTGGTGCCTGACTCCGGATCCGTGATCCAGTTGAACCGGTACTGGTACGGATTCGACTCCTCGGTCACCAGCCCGTGATCCGCGAGCCAGTCGTGGTTGCGCGAGAAGTTCGAGACGTAGATCGCGATGTGATGGCCATCGTACGCCGGAATCGGCTCCCTCGTTTCCTTGAAGCGTAGCTCCTGGCTCGGTCCGACCTTGACACGCGCGGTCGCTCCGCCGCCATTCGGGACGACGGTGCTCGCGGCCTCGAAGACCTTCTCGTAGAACCGCGCGATGCCAGCGGCCTGTCCCGGCGCGACGGTGAACTCGACGTAGGGCATGCCGAGGCTCATGTTCGGGAACTCGGGGCCCGGCTGGTGAAGGCGGAACGTGTTGCCCCACGGGCACGTCACGAGAACGGTCTTGTCTTCCATGACGTAGTCGAACTTCGTGCCGTCGAGCAGCTTCATCTCGCGCACGCGGTTGAGGCGCGTGGCGAGGCGCTCGAGGCTCGGGACGATGAGGCCCGGCGTCCCGCGCAGCACCTGAGCCGGCTTCGTGATCAGGTGGAACTGCTGCTTGCCCGCGTTCACCCACATGTTGTCGATGTTGACCATCAGGTAGGGATCGCGGGTGAAGCCGAGCCCGAAGATGTAGAACGCCGTGGCGAGCCGCTGGTCGGTGACCCACAGGTTGACGTGCTCGAGCTGCACGATGTTGCCCACGTCCTCGGCTGCGCGGTCGAAGCTCTTGGTCGTCATTGGATGTGCCCTCGCTTGGTGGTTACCGTAGCACGGCTGTCTTGTTCCGGTTGATCAAGTCGAAATCGATCTTCGCGCCGAGCCCGGGGCCGGTGGGCGCGTGGACGAGCCCGCGAGCGTCCACTTCGATGTCCTCCACGAGCCCGTATTTCTGCGCCGCCGCCGGCAGCAGGACCTCGAAGAACTCGCAATTGCGGATCGCCATGATCACGTGCAGGTTCGCCACGTTGTTGAGCGAGTTACCGCCGTGGTGAACCTCGAAGTTCATGTGGAACGCCTCGGCCAGGTGCGCCGTCTTCACGAGCGACGTGATGCCGCCCTTGACCGCCACGTCGCCGCGCAGGAAATCGGTGGCTCGCGCAAGAATCCACGGGGCGAAGGCAGTGAAGCCCCCGGGCGAATACTCGGTGGCCAGGATCGGGATGTGGAGCTGCTGCTTCAGCTTCACGTAGCTGTACAGGTCGTCATCGGCCAGCGGATCTTCGTACCAGTGATAGCCGAGATCCTCGATCGCTTTGCCAACCCGTAGCGCCTCCGGATACTGGTACGCCCACGTCGGGTCGAGCATGAGCGTGTAGCCGTCGCCAACGGCGCGGCGCACCGCGCGGCAGATCTCGATGTCCACGACGGGGTCGGTAGGGGGATGGATCTTGTACGCCATCCAGCCGTCCGCCTTGAAGCGGGCGGCTTCCTCCGCATACGCCTCCTTCGAGGCGAGCACGGCGGAGCTGGCATAGGCCGGCACGCTGTCGCGATACGAGCCGAGCAAGCGGTGAATCGGCAGGCCCGTCACCTTGCCCGCGATGTCCCAGAGCGCAATATCCATGGCGCCGATCGCGCGAAACGTCGTGTTCCGGTTCCGCTGCCACATCGCCTGGTACAGTCGCTCGCGCTGCAGCGGATCTTCGCCGACCACGAGCGGCTTCAGCATCTGGATCAGTGACTCTCCGTCCAGGTGCGCCCCACGCATCGCCGAGCCGAGGAACGCGTGCCCCTCCACGCCTGCGTCGGTTCTGATGGTCAGCAGACCGAGCTGGCTTTGGCCACCGAACTTTCCCGTGTGCCGGCCGTATCGAGTCGGCGGGATGTCCGACCACGCGAACAGCGTCAGGTCGACATCGCGGATTTTCATGGCTGCGTTATCATGCGGCATGCCCGACGCCAACGCCAAGCCCGCGATTCCCACCGTCAAGATCGATAACACCGAGGTCCGTGTCACCGAATGGCGGTTCCCGCCGGGCACCGCGACCGGATTTCACCGCCACGAGTACCCCTACGTGGTCGTTCCGATCACCACGGGACGCCTGACGATCAGCAGCCGGGACGGTACCACTGCGGCCGAGCTCCATATCGGCCAGCCATACTTCCGTCCCGCCGGCGTCGAGCACGACGTGATCAACGCGAACGACTTCGAGTTCGTCTTCATCGAGACCGAGATCAAGTAAACGTGGGGGCCCCGAAATGGCCCCCACACCCCCTACGCTCGGAGCGCCCCGGCAAAGCCGTGGCACTCCTCGATTCTCTATCACCGGCGGAGCTGGATGGGCTTGCCGTGCGGCGTCTCCGCCGCCGCGGTCGCCCACTCATCGGTCCGTGTGGCGAGCTCGGCCGTCAGGATGAGGCCCTTGTCGGTCACGAGCTGCTCGAGAGCGCTGAGCCAGAATTCGTAATACCGCGACCCGTCGTCCGGCTCTCCCCTGTCCCGAGCGCCGGCGATCTCTCTGGCCAGACGCTCTGCCCATTCCGTCCACGTGAAGTGGCCGGCCTCGTGGAGCTTCACCGCCATCGCGAAGGCCTGGGCCTCCCACGGTGCGCGGAACACGGGCCCCTCCGCGTCACGAGGGATGGCGGTGAGCTCGCTGAGCGCTGTTGCGGCGCGCCGGTGGGTGTCAGGCATGGTCGAGATAGTCGTCCCAGAGGTCGGCGTATACCGCCTCGCGGGGCGACGCCTCCGGCCCCCACAACTCCTGCGCGGAGAAGCGCACGCTGTACACGTGCTGGGGCTTCCGTCCGAGACCGGCGGCATGCGTATCCGGAAAGATGAATACGCCGTGATCCCGATCGATGACACCCTGTCGGCCGCGGACGTACCGTGGCAGTCGCGTGTGGCCTACCGGATTGGCCCTACGCGCGACGACACGGTCGCCACGCTTGAACTTGGGAGGAACCGGGTCAGACGTCCGCGCAGCCTTCCGATTCTGCAAGAACCGTTGCACGTCGGCCGGCCGCAAGGCGCCCTCCGCGGGCCGCGCGCTCGTTGCCAGCGACCCGCCCGCCGCCGCCACACGCTCTCGAGCGTCGGTCTCTTCGGGGCCCACGAACGCGCTGTCCGCGAGCAGCTTCTCGAGCCCGAACAGCCAGTGCTCGTAGTACGTGGTCGCGAGGTACTCGGCCGGCGGCATCAATTCGCGGGCGTAGCGGCTCATGTCGATGTTCCACTTGCGCCACGCGCCCATCGCGACGGTCACCGCGAACGCGCGCCGCTCCCACTCGGTGTGGAACACCGGCTCGTTCGTCTCGTACTCGACGGCGCCCATCCCGTGCATGCCGCCCATGTCGTGGATGCCGTTCACGCCGCGACTCCCTTCCCGGGGACGGTGACCTTGGCGACGCCGATCATCGCGTCCCGGGTCACCAACGCCGCCAGCTCGTCCTCGCTCATGCCTTCGGTTCCGCCCGGCCGCTCGGGCAGCACCAGGTAACGTAGCTCCGCCGTCGAATCCCAGATCCTGATCTCCACGTCTTCGGGCAGCACGAGACCGAACTCCTTCAGGACTCCGCGGGGGTCGATCACCGCGCGCGAACGGTAGGGCGCCGACTTGTACCACACCGGAGGAAGACCAAGCACCGGCCACGGATAGCAGGAGCAGAGCGTGCACACGACGAGGTTGTGCACCGCAGGCGTGTTCTCGAGCACCACCATGTCTTCGCCTTGCTGGCCGACGTATCCGAGTTCTGCGATGGCGGCAGTCGCGTCCTCGAGCAGCCGCGTTCTGAACGCGGGGTCGACCCACGCCTTGGCGACGACCTGCGCACCGTTGCGAGGCCCGACCTTGGTCTCGTACGTGTCGATCAGCTCGTCGAGCGCCCGAGGATCCACGAGCCCCTTCTCGGTGAGGAGCGATTCCAGCGCCTTGACGCGGAGCGCGGGTCCCGACAGCGGCGTGCCGTGCGCGCTCGGGGCGTGCGAATGGTCTTCGTGATCGTGGTGGTCGCCGTGGTCCGTCATCGCGCTTCCTTCCCGACCGCTACTTCTTGCCCAGGAAGCCGTACAGCTCGCCGGCGTTCTTGCAGACGATCCGATGCCGCACGTCGGCCGGCAAGTGCCCGAGCTCCTTCTGCACGTACTCCTGTGAGTCCGGCCACACGCCGTCGGGATGCGGGAAGTCCGAGCCCCACATGATCTTGTCGGCGCCGAGCTCGTCGAGCAACTTGATGCCGATCGGATCGGTCTGGTACGTCGCCCAGCACTGCCGGCGCCAGTAGGCGCTTGGCGGCATCGTGAGCGAGAGGTCCTTGAACTGATCTTCCCACTCGGCGTCCATGCGCCACAGGATGTACGGGATCCAGCCGATCCCGCTCTCGCCGAGCACGAGCCGGATGCGCGGATACCGCTCGAGCACGCCCGCGAAGATGAGCGAGGCGAGCACGTTCGCCATGTTGATCTGGAACTGGGTGATGTTCGTGGCGAACGCCGCGCGGGCGACGGGAAGGTCCACCTGCGGCGCGTCGGGCGCGTTCGCGCGCGTGGGATCGGATCCGATCAAGACGATCTTCCTGATGTGGTCGGGCAGATACCCGCCGACCGTGTGGAAATGGAGCGGCAGACCGGAGGCATTGATGACTTCCCACAGCGGATTCCAGTAGGGACTCCAGAGCGGCGTCAGGTCCGATGAGTTCGCGATGTCGAAGCCGCGCAGCACCCCGCGCTTGGCCACGCGCTCCACTTCGGCGATGGCGGCCTCGAGCGGGTTGTTCGGGATGGAGGCCAGACCGGCATAGCGCTCGGGATGCGTCGCACAGAAACCGGCGAGCCACTCGTTGTAGACGCGCATGACCTCGACGGCGGCCTCCGCGTCGTTCAGCCGCCCGGTGGCGCCGAGGACACCGTACATCACCTCGGCCTGGACGCCGTCGCGGTCCTGATCCTTGATCCGCAGCTCCGGCTCGGTGAGGCGTCGGATTCCGCGCTTGCCGTCCTCGTACAGCCCGGTGGCGGCCATGCGGTCCGCGCGATGGATCCGCCCGGGAACGTATTCCCGGCCCGCCGACCCCATGCCGCACGGACGTCCGAGGTTCGCGCCCTTCTTGGTGATCCACATCGGGCCCTTGGGCCCGTCAGCGACGTACGGCATCCGGTCCTTCATCACCGCCGACGCGTTCGCGGTGAAGAGATCCGGGGGGAGCCAGCAGAGATCGATGTGGCAATCCGCGGAGATCATCCGATAGTCCATCAGGGCGCCTCCCTTGCCTCGTCGCTCATCGAAACAGCGAGCGTGCGATGACCATGCGTTGCACCTCGGATGGGCCTTCGCCGATCCGTCGCACTCGGGCTTCACGATACCAGCGTTCGAGCGGAAACTCCTTGCTGACGCCATAGCCGCCGTGGATCTGTACGGCCGCGTCGATCACCCGACCGAGGACCTCGCTCGAATAGAGCTTGGCGATCGACGCTTCCACGCGGGCGTCCTCGCCGCGGTCGGCCTTCCACGCTCCCTCCCAGATGAGCCAGCGGCACGCCCGCAGCTCGACCTCGGCATCCGCGAGCATCCACTGGATCGCCTGCCGCTGGGACAGGGGGACGCCGAACGTGCTCCGCTGCTTCGCGTGCGCGATCGCCATGCGGTGGGCGGCGACGGCTACGCCGAGGTTGCACGCCGAGTATGGGAAACGGTTCCGCGTGAGCAGATCGAGACAGAGCGAGAGCCCGCGGCCCTCGTCCCCGATCATCTGCTCGACCGGCAGGTGGCAGTCCTCGAACGAGACCTCGCAGGGTTCGGCGACGGTGCGGATCGTCTTGAAACGGCGCGGGGTGAAGCCCGGCGTGCCCTTCTCGATGATGAAGCAACTGATCCCGGCGCGGCCTTTTGCGGGATTGGTCCGTACGAACACCACGCCCCATTCCGCCTCGTCGGCATGCGAGATGAACGTCTTGGTGCCGTTCAGCACCCAGTGATCGCCCCGCCTGTCACCGCGGCACTGGATCGCGCCGGCCGGATCCGCGCCGCCGCTCGGCTCGGTGATCGCGAAGAACGTGTAATAGCCTTGGCGCAGCGCCGCGACTGCGTACTTCTCGATCTGCTGCCGTGTGCCACCCCAGATGACGGCCGGTGGATAGCGGCCGAAGACGCCACAGCCGGGATTGTAGAGGCCCATGCGATGCTGCGCCATCTCCTCCAGCAGCACGCACATCGAGAAGGTATCGAGCCCGCCGCCGCCGTACTCCTCGGGCGCTCCGAGACACCATAATCCGGCGGCCTTCGTCTTCGCTGCCAGCCTTTGCCGGTCCGCCACGGGAAGATCCGGCGCATCGGGATCGACCCGCTGCTCGGCGGGCACGATCTCGTCCTGCACGATACGACGGACTTGCTCGCGCAGCGCCACCAGCTCGTCCGGGAGGCGGTAGCCGGGGAACTGCGCCTTCTGGCGCCAGTCGATCCCTCTCGGGGCCGGGGCGATCGTGCTCACTACGCCTCCTTCGGCGGCCACGGGATGCCCATGCGGTCGAGGCGACGCAATCGATCCTGCCCGAGCGAGTGATCCCAGATGTCGGCGAGGCCCTCGGGGGTCCACGCTTGCTGGCTCGTGATCGTGTGGAGCGGCGCCGGGTGGGACCAGACGGAGACCTGATTGCCGCGAACGTGAACGATTTGCCCGGTGATGTGACGGGCGCGGTCGCTCGCAAGGAAGGCAACGACTGGCGCGATCCCTTCAGGCGGCGCCGCGACCTGGCCGCGGCGCTGATCCGGCAATCGCTCGGTCATGCGCGTCAACGCCTCCGGCGAGATCACGTTCGCGCGCACCCCGTACTTCGCCATCGCGAGCGCGGTCGACCGCATGAGGCCGACGATGCCTTCCTTCGCGGCAGAATAGTTCGGCTGGCCGGGACTTCCCTCGAGGCCCGCCGTGGACGTGAAGCCGATCAGGCATCCGCGGCGCTTTTCACGCATGTAGCGTGTCGCCGGTCGCCACACCGCGAAGTGGCCCTTCAGGTGTACGGCGATGACAGCGTCCCATTCCTCTTCCGTCATGTTGAAGATCATGCGCTCCTTCAAGATGCCGGCGCAGCAGACGGCGAGGTGGAGATCGCCGAACTTGTCGAGCGCCTTCTGGACGACGGCTTCGCCGCCTGCCATCGTGGCGATGCTCTCCGGGCTTGCGATGGCGCGGCCGCCCGCGGTCTCGATTTCTTTCACGACTGCGTTTGCCGGCTCGCTCGATGGCGCGCGCCCATCGACACTGACACCGTAGTCGTTGACGACCACGGCCGCGCCCGCCGACGCCAGACCGAGCGCAACGGCGCGCCCGATACCATTCCCACCACCGGTCACCACTGCGACCTTGCCATCCAGAAGACTCATGTCGATACCTCTCCACTTTACTGGGGGCGTCGAACGCCCCCAGACCCCCACACGCTCGCCGGCCGTCGGCGCAGCCGCCGGCCGTCTCGGGCCCCCAAGTGCTCAGCGTCCTTGCCAGCGGGCCGGGCGCTTCTCGAGAAACGCGCGCACACCCTCCTTGAAGTCTTCGCTCATGTAGCACGACAGTACGATGTCCTCGGCATCTTTCAGCGCGGACGGCGCGATGTAGCGCCGGGTCGCTTCCTTGATCGCCGCGAGGGTCAGCGGGGCGAGCTCGGTGAGCCGGCTGGCCAGCTCTCGGACCTGGGTCTCGAGCTGCGGGGCAGGCTCCACATGATCCACGAGCCCGATGGTCTTCGCCTCGGCAGCATCCACGAGCCGCGCGGTCATGAGGATCTCTCGCGCGCGGATCGGGCCCACGGTCGCAGCGAGCAGCCCAAAACTGAGCGGCGCCGTACAGTTGCCGAGCGTGCGGGCCACCGGCGCGCCGAAGCGCGCGTGCGAGGCCGCCAGTCGCAGGTCGCACGCCAGCGCCATGAACATCCCGCCGCCCACGGCGTCGCCCTGGATCATCGCGATCGTCGGCTTCTTCATGCCGTGCAGGCGCCCCAGAACCCGGCTGATACGGCCTTCGTAGGCAAGCGCGTGCTCGCGTGTCTCGAAGTCGAGAAATTGCCTGATATCGGTGCCGCTGACGAATGCTTTCTCGCCGGCGCCCCGCAACACGACGACGCGCACGCCCGGATCGGCATCCAGGCGCTCGCACAGGTCGTACAGCGCCTCGTACATCTCGAAGGTCATGGCGTTGCGCGCCTCGGGGCGGTTGAACGTCAACCACGCGACGCGGCCCTCCTGTTCGAGCCGCAGCTCATCCGCGATCGGCGATGTCATCACTCCTCCGGGCGGAAGAAAGGGCTACGAGTGTTCCCGTAGCCCTTCGGTCGCGCGGTAAAAATGGTCGGGGCGACTGGATTTGAACCAGCGACCACCGGACCCCCAGTCCGGTGCGCTACCGGGCTGCGCTACGCCCCGACTCGATGGGCATTGTCGCAGAAAGCGCCGATGGGCTCAACGACTCAGGTGGGCGCGGAGCGCGTGCAGGCGGTCACGGATCCGGCGCAGCGCCTCGGCGTACGCTGTTTCGCGGATGCCGAGCTCGAGCTGAGTGCTCTTCCGGGTCTCGGTGAGCAGCCGTTTCTTCGCGCCCTCCAGCGTCAGGCGTTCGTCGTAGAGCAGCGTCTTGATGCGCCGGACCAGCTCGAGATCACGCTGGCGGTAGACACGCTGTCCCGCTGGATTCTTCTTCGGCCGGAGGAGCTTGAACTCGGACTCCCAGTACCGGAGGACATAGGCCGGCACCCCGGTCATCTCCTCGACCTCACCGATCCGGTAGTAGAGCTTCTCGGCGGTGTCCGAGGTCACGTGGCCAGGTGCGAGTTGATCCGCTGCTTGAGCCCCTTGCTCGGCTTGAATGTCAGCACCTTCCGCGCGGTGATCTCGATGCTGTCTCCGGTCTGGGGATTCCGGCCCCGTCGCGACGCCTTGCGCCGGATCCGGAAGTGACCGAACCCGACGATCTTCACGTCCTCGCCTTTTTCGAAGCACCGAAAGATGATGTCGAACACGGATTCCACCACCGAAGACGATTGACGCTTCGAGAGCCCGTGATTCGCTACCGCGTTGACCAGGTCGTTCTTCGTCACGGTCCCGAGTCACCTCCTCCACTCGTGATTGTCGTCACTCTCGACCTCGCGCGATGAACGCTTTGAAGCCTTTCGCCTCGAGCTCGCGCATCGCTGCCGCGGCCGCCGCCCGATCGGGAAACGCGCCGATGCGTACGCGATGCAGTGTCTCACGCGGCTCCGGCGTGACAGCGGTCGACGGCGTCGCGGTCGCTGCGGGGGCGGCCGCGCTGGCGCGCTTGACCTGAACCTTGAATCCCTCGGCGGCAAGTTGCTTCGACACGCTGACCGCATCGCGAAGTGGCAGGCTCGGACGAACGACCACGCCCTCGGCCGCGCTGTCGACAGAGAGCCCTTTCGATGTCAGCTTTGCGTTGAGGTTTGCCACCGTCCCGCCGGAGACGTAGACCTCATAGCGGTCCCCCGCCACCGGCGATGCCGCTGGCTCGGGTTTCGTCGGAGCGTGCGGCTCCGCCGCGCGCACGATCATCGTCGATTCACTCACGGTGAAGTTGTCCCGCCTCAGCGCGGCGGCCAGACGCTTCGCTGTGCCGGGATCTCGGAATGCGCCGACCTGGACCCAGTAGTCTCCCGACGAGCCAGCTGTCGCTCTTGCGATCGACTTCGTGGTGACAGCCGGCAGCTTCGGCGCCTGGGCCACCGGCGCGTTCTCAGCAGGCGCAGTCGCGCGCGGCGTTGACATTGCCGGGTCCTGGGTTGGCTGGGTCGTCGCGCGAGACGTCGCCGCTGCGGCCGGGGCACTTTGATTCCCTGATCCGGGCTGCGTCGCCGGCGCACTCGAAGCCGGAACCGGGGACACAGGAGCTCCGGGCTTTGCGATCCGGGGCGGCGTCGACGGGGCGTTTACGTGATCAATGACGTAGGGCAATGAAATCGCGGCGACGACCGCAATCCCGAGGAACACGAGCACGACGCGGAACCACGTCGTCTCGACGAGCGAACGCGCCGGCGCTTCGTCGATCTCGTCGGGCGATTCGGCCAGGTCATCGTCGTCCTGGCTCGGAGGCATCAAGCTCCTCTCCCCGGCGTTCGAGCCGAGCGCGCCATGCGCGTCATCTTAGCATAGACGTTGGCGTTTCCGTGTCGCCCCACGCTCCATCAACTCCATCACGGAGCTCGCCGAAACGCGATCAGTCCCACGTACGCCTCCGCGTCGCTCTTCGTGTCGTCCGAATCGATCATGATGGCGATCTTGCCCACCGCGGGCGGCTTTCCACCGAAGAGCGCGGCGTAGTCGTCCGCCACGTTCCGCTCGTGCCGTTGCCAGACGCCGACCCCTGAACGTCCGGAGTCCACGACGATGATGCGCACGTTGTCACTGTGGGGACTTTGCGTGCGCGTGTCGACGGGCGCCGTGCTGTCCCAGACGTAACCGATGACGTCGCTGCGAACGAGTGGCGAAGGCCACCGCGGGAAAACGACGTAGAGCTGAGCGGCCTGGTCATCGCGTCCTCGGACCCGGACATCTCCGGCGCGCGGCAATCGCATCACCTTCCACGACCATGAGAGGATCGGGAAGGCTTCCACGCGGAGCGCGACATCGTGGTAGAGCGCGAACGAGGACCGGTCGCTGCGGAGCCGGATGGCGAGCTGGTTGTCTATTCGTCTGAGCTCGACGTCCGCGTGCCCGCTGAACTCTTTCAGATTCCAGCCGGGCGGCGTCCCGTCCGCGGGTAACGTCCATGGCACCGGTTCGGCGAGCGGTACATCGATACGACGGCTCAGGATGGTCGTCGCCGTCGTCACGACCCCCGTCGGCGACGTCCGTTTCGCGGACGGCGTCGCCTGGATGGTCCTAATCGCCGCCGGTGGCGCGATGGCGGGACGAGACCCGCCGGCACGGAGCGTGAGCACCGCGGTCACCGCCATCGCGATCACGAGAACGGTGGCGGCCAGCCGGCGACCGGTCAACGACGACTCTTCCGGGAGCCGCCCCGCGGGCCGACTGCCTTGCGCAGGGAGAGCCGGATCGGCGATCCCGCGAATCCAAAGGCGCGACGGATGCTCTTCGTCAGGTACCGCTCGTACGAGAAGTGCACCTCGTCAGGCTTGTTGACGCGCAGGGCGAACGTTGGCGGCGCCACGGCAACCTGTGAGGCCGACTGCAGCGTCAACGGCACACCACCCAGCGAGACGGGCCGGCGCGCCAGCGCGGCCTGCAGCGTCTGGCTGACCTCGGCCGCGGGCACCCGCTTTCGCGCCGCGGCGGCCACCTGATCGATCGCCGCGAACAGCTGCGCGATCCCGTCGCCGCGGATGGCCGAGGTGAAACACACCGGCGCGTAATCGAGGAAGGTCAAGCGGTCGCGGATCTGGTCGACAACGACCTCCCGGCCTGACAATGCCGGGGCCACGAGATCCCACTTGTTCACGACGATGACGATCGCGCGCCCCGCCTCGTCCGCGTAGCCGGCGATGTGCGCGTCCTGCGCGGTGGCGCGCTCGGTCGCGTCGAGCACGAGCACCGCAACGTCGCAGCGTTCGAGACTCTTGAGCGCCATGACGACGGCGAGCTTCTCCAGCGCTTCGCTGACGTGCCCTTTTCGACGGATCCCCGCCGTGTCGACGAGGACGTAGGGCTTCCCCTCCCAGGTGATCGCCGTGTCCACCGAGTCGCGCGTCGTGCCGGGCTGCTCGTGAACGAGCACGCGCTCGGCGCCAACCATCGCGTTCACCAGTGACGATTTTCCGACGTTCGGCCGGCCGATGATCGCGATGTGCACGATCCGCGAGGCCGCTCCGCTGACCCGGTCCGCGGAACGTGGGCAGCGATCCCGCACGGCTTCCAGCATCTCCGCGATGCCTCGGCCGTGCTCGGCGGACACCGGGAGCGGCGGCCCGAACCCTAATCGATGAAGCTCGGCGAGCGTGGTCTCCTGCCCCCCGGCGTCCACTTTGTTGGCCACGAGGATGACGGGCCGCTCGACTCGTCGAAGAATTCGCGCGATCTCTTCGTCGAGCCCGGTAGCGCCCACCCGGGCGTCGACGACGAACAGGATCAGATCGGCCTCCTCGACCGCCGCGACGACCTGTCGGCGAACGCCTTCCACAATCGTCTCGCGAGAGGCCGGATCGAAGCCCCCGGTGTCGACGACCGTGGCCTGCCACCGCTCGAAAGCGACCTGGCCGTAGAGTCGGTCTCGCGTCACGCCAGGCACGTCGCGCACGATCGACTGGCGCCGACCGATGAGCCGGTTGAACAGCGTGGATTTCCCCACGTTGGGCCGGCCCACGACGGCGATGATGGGCCGTGTGATCGGCGAGGAGCGGGTCACGCTCCGGACAAGGCTCGGAGCAGCGCACCCGGCGCCGGCGGGACGATCCGGACCCGGACCCCGAGGTCACGCGCCAGATCGCCAGGGGTGAGATCGTCGAGGAATACACCGTCGACGTCGCGAACCGTCACCGCCGGAATCAAAATCTCCTCGCCGAGCTCGGGTAGTCCGGACAGATGTCGTTGAATATCCTGGCCGGTCAACAGTCCCACCACTCCGATGCGCCGGCCGAAGAAGTCGTTCGGTACCGCCACGACCTTCGGCGAGACGAGATCGGCGGTGACACCGGCCAGGAGCCGGGTGAGTGTCGGGCCGAACAGCTCTCCGGTCACCACGGTGACGACGCGCGGGCAGGACGACGACCGCAGCCGCGAGCGCGCCCGTGCAAACCCGTCCTCGAAGCGGCGAACGAGCCCGACGCCATCTTCGGCGATCGAAAATCCTTCGTAGGCGGTTGCTGGCGGCAGCGAGAGTCCGGCCAGCAAGTAGATCTCATCGGCGAGGAATACCAGGCGGCTGCCGCGTTCGCGCAGGAACGTCGCCTGCCAGGCCTCCACGGTTGTGACGAGCGCAAGGGCCTCGTCCCGCGCAAGACCGCGCAAGTCGGGCAGCCTCTCGCGATGTCGCGTCAGGCCAACCGGTACGATCGCAACCGTGGCCACGTGCGGATGGAGCGGCGCCAGCTCGTGGACGGTGCGCTCGAGCTGCGCGCCGTCGTTCCAGTCCGGGCAGAGCACGATCTGCGCGTGCATCCGGATTCCCGCGCGCGCCAGTCGCTCCATTCGAGGCAGGATCTCGGCGGAGTGCCGCTGGCGTCCGAGGAGACGATGTCTGAGCTCGGGGTCAGTGGCATGGACGGAGACATAGAGCGGTGAGAGACGCTGAGCCTCGATCCGCGCCAGCGCCGCGTCGTCGAGATCCGACAGCGTGATGTAATTGCCGTGGAGAAACGACAGCCGGTAGTCGTCGTCCTTGACGTAGAGGCTCCGTCGCATCCCGCGCGGCAGCTGGTGGATGAAGCAGAACACACACTTGTTAGCGCAGGTGGCGATCTCCGACGGCTTTGGCGCAACGAGGTCGAGACCCAGGTCAGGCCCGCGGCGCAGGAGCGTCAACGCCCGGCGCCCGGTATCGCGCTCGACGGCCAGCTCCAGCCGATCTTCCCCTGCCTCGAACTGGAAGTCGATCACGTCGCGGAGCGGGACACCGTTGACGGCGAGGATCCGATCGCCGGGGAACAACCCTGCGGCGGCCGCCGAGGACCGTGGGCGAACGGCGCCGACCTCGACACCCTCCGGTTCAGCGGAGCAGGATGGAGTCATGCGCCTCCTCGCGCTCGGCCCCGGCCGTGGCGTTCAGGTACCGCATCCCGTGCACGACGTACTGGAGCCCCGAGATCATCGTGAACATCGCGGCCAGCCACCAGATCGGTTTCGGTGCCACGGGCAGCTTGAAGTAATGGGCCGCCAGTCCCGCGAGCACACTCAGCATTTGAAAAAACGTCGCTAACTTTCCCGCCCAGGTTGGCCGGGGATAGATGTGGCCGCCCACCATATGGATGAGGAGCGCGCCCGCCACCAGGATGACGTCGCGGCTGATCACGACGATCATGATCCATGCAGGCAGGACCCGAAGATATGTCAGTGTTGCAAACGAGGCGGTCAGGAGCAGCTTGTCCGCGGTCGGATCGAGGAACGCCCCGAGCCGGCTCTGGCTCCGCTGGCGCCGCGCCACGTAGCCGTCCAGCATGTCCGTGGCGGCGGCGAGCCCGAAGACGATCAGCGCCGCGCCGGGCTTGCGATAGACGAGAAGCGCCACGAAGACCGGGACGAGCAAAATCCGCAGGACCGTCAGCGAGTTCGCGAGTCCCATAGGCTGTTCGACCAGTCTAGCATCGCGCTTCCGTCTCGCGGCGGAAGCGTCGCGTCAGACACGGTACGGCGCCACGGAGCCCATCAAGGCGGGCGGCATCTGGACCTCGAGGACCACGTGCTGCGCCTCGTCCGCGCGTGACACGACCCGGCCGCGGTGATAGCAGAACGCCAGCGCGTTGCCGTCGCCATGGGGGATGCGGAGAAAAACCGTGCCCGCGAAAGGCTTCAGCGCCTCGCCGATGGCGTCGAGCAGCGCATCGATCCCTTCGCCGGTGGTGGCCGACACGCGGATCGCCTCGCCCAGACCGGGGATTCCGTTCCGAGGCTGCTCCACCTGGTCGGTCTTGTTCAGCACGAGCAGCCTGGGCCGATCCGCCACGTCGAGCTCTTCGAGCAAAGCCTCCACCGCTTCGATGTGCTCGTCCATCGCGCGATGGCTCGAGTCGACCACGTGTAGGAGCACCTCCGCCTCGGTCAGCTCCTCGAGGGTCGCCCGGAACGCCGCGACGACTTCATGCGGCAGCTTGCGAATGAACCCGACCGTATCGGTCAGGATGAAGGGCTGCCGGCCGTGGTTGGTGACGAGTCGTGCCGCCGGATCGAGCGTGACGAAGAGTTGATCCGCCGCGGCGAACGTCGACCCGGTGAGCCGGTTCAGCAGCGTGGTCTTGCCCGCGTTCGTGTAGCCGACCAGGGCGACGACGGGAATGCCGCTGCGCCGCCGGCCCTGGCGCTGAAGCCGACGGTGGACCTGTACGCGCTCGAGATCCTGGCGAATCTGCATCACGCGGCGCCGGATGACTCGGCGGTCGGACTCGAGCTGCGTCTCGCCGGGACCGCGCGTGCCGATCCCGCCACCCAGCCGCTCGAGGTGCGTCCACTGCCCGACGAGTCGCGGCAGCAGGTAGGTCAGCTGCGCCAGCTCGACCTGGAGCTTGCCTTCGCGGGTGCGCGCGCGCTGCGCGAAGATGTCGAGGATCAGGGCCGTGCGATCGATCACCTTGATCCCGAGCGCCTTCGAGATGTTGCGCTCCTGGATCGGTGACAGCGGATCGTCGGAGATGAAGAGGTTGGCGCCCTGACTGCGCGCGGTCGCGCCGATCTCGTCGATCTTGCCGCGGCCGAAGTAATAGGCGGACGTCGCGGTGGCCCGTTCCTGGATCACGTGCTCGACAACCACCGCGCCGGCGGCGCGGGCCAGTCCGGCCAGCTCCTCCAGCGAATCCTCGACTTCCCAGCGGCGTTGCGATTTCCGCCTCAGCGCCGCGATGATGGCGCGCTCTCTGCTCGGATGAGTGTCTACCAGACCGGTACGACTCACGCGACCAGACCCGCTCGTCTCACCATCTGTTCGATCTCCTCCGCGCAGCCTTCCGCTCCCCCGGTGGCCTCGACGTCACACCACTCGAGCTGCGGCTCGCGCGCGAACCAGGTCAATTGCCGTTTGGCGTACCGTACCGTGTCACGCTCCATCAACCGCGCGGCCTGCTCGCGCGTGGTCGTGCCCCGCGCCACGGCGACGAACTGACGATAGCCGATCCCGTGCATCGCCGGCAGCGCAGCGTCATAACCACGCTCGAGCAGCTGGCGAACCTCGTCTTCGAGGCCGGAAGCGATCATGGTCTGGACCCGAGCCCGCAGCCGTCGCGCCAGCAGCTCCCGCTCCGTGGTCAGCCCCACGTAGACGACTCGGTACGCGCTCTCATCACTGCACCAGCGCTGTCGCGCGCTGCCGACTGGACTTCCGGCCCGCAAGAGCTCGAAGGCCCGGACGACCCTCACACGGTCGTTTGGATGCAGGCGCCGCGCCAGCTCCGGCGCCTCCCGCCCGAGTCGCTCGTGAAGCGCGCGGCCGCCGTCGCGCGCCGCGACCGCTTCGAGGTGGCGCCGGAGTTCGAGATCCGCCGGAGGTGCGGGATCCAGGCCTCGCAGCAATGCGCGAATGTACAACCCTGTCCCGCCGACAACGACGGCGAGCCGGCCACTGGCGTTGATCCGATCGATAGCGTTGGCCGCCTCCCGACGAAAGCGGGCGGCATCGTAACGGTCATCCGGATCCACGATGTCGACGAGGTGATGTCTGACGGCGCGGCGCTCCTCGAGCGTCGGCTTTCCGGTCGCCGTGTCCATCGACCGGTAGACCTGACGGGAGTCCGCGCTCACGATCTCGATGGGCAGTCGACGGGATAGTGCGACGGCTGTTGCCGTTTTTCCTGCCGCGGTCGGTCCTGCGATGACGAGCAGCGGAATCTTGGTCACGGCCTCATCATCTCACTGGCACGGAATCGGCGCTGCGGCTGCGACCTGAAGAGAGTCCGTCCTCACCAGTTACGCTTCAACTCCCGCCGGATGTCCGAGAGCGAAATCCGGCTGACGATGGGACGACCGTGCGGACAGAAGTACGGCGTTGCTGTCGCCGACAGATCGGCGACGAGCCGTTCCATCTCCTCGCGCGCGAGCGGGACGTTCGCCTTGATCGCGGCGCGACAGGCCAGGAAGGCGAGCGCGCGCGCGACGGATGGGTCGCCGCCGCGCGGCCCACCAAGCTCGTCGACGGCAGCCTCGACCAGCCGCTTCGGCTCGTCGCCCTTCAGCAAGGCCGGCACGGCGCGCAAGACGATCGCCTGCCCACCAAAGCCCTCGAACGCGAACCCGAGCCGCTCGAGCGCTGCGCGCCAGCGTTCGAGAAGTGCACGCGCCGGCGGCGGCAAAGACAACGTCTCCGGAAAGAGCAGCGTTTGCGCTGCCGCCGGACCGCTTGCGAGCTCTGATTCGAGGCGCTCGAAGAGAACACGCTCGTGAGCCACGTGCTGGTCGACGAAGAACACTTCCTTCTCGGACGTCGAGACGATGAACGTGTCCTGAACCTGCCCGAGCACACGCCCGAACAGCGCCGCCGTGTACGTCGCGGTCGGCTCGCCGAAGAGCGCGTGCTGCTCGGCGGACCCGGTCTGCTGCGGCCATGACACGCCGCCGCCAGCAAGCATCGGCGCGCCCGACGTCATCTCGGGAACCACGGCGCGCTGGTGTAACGCCTCGCCGAGAGCGGCCACGATCATCTCGTGCACGAGCCGAGGATGCCGAAAGCGCACCCACGCCTTCGTGGGGTGGACGTTGACGTCGACGTCCGAGGCCGGCATCGCGACGAAGAGGCAGACGAGGGGAAAACGGTCACGCGGCAGAAGCGGCCGGTACGCGCTGATCACCGCCTGGAGCAGCGCTGGGTCCCGCACCGGGCGAGCGTTGACGGTGATGATCACATCGTCCCGGCCGCCCCGCGTCAGATCGGGAGGGCTGGCGAAGCCGCTCACGGTGATGCCGTGCTCGCTTCGGTCGACCGCCAACAGTCGCCCGGCCAGCTCGTGACCCCACAGCGCACCGATCCGGTGTCGAAGATCCAGGGCGGCGGGCGCGGTCATCACGGCGCGCCCGTTGTTCGTCACACGCATGTGCACGTCGGGATGCGCGAGCGCGAGATGCGCCAGGGCGCGCAGGCTCGCGCTCAGCTCGGCGGCGTTCGACTTGAGGAACTTCAAGCGAGCCGGTGTGTTGAAGAACAGGTCTCGCACCTCGACGCTGGTGCCGACCTCCGCCGGTACCGACAGGCGCTGGGACACCGCCCCGGCCTCTCCGGCGAGCCGCAGCCCTTCGGGCTCACCCTTCGACCGACTGACGAGCGTGAACCGCGAGACCGCACAGATCGCGGGAAGGGCTTCGCCCCGGAACCCGAGCGTCATGACGGCTTCCAGATCCTCCTCCCGCTCGAGCTTGGAGGTCGCGTGGCGCTCGAGCGCGAGCGGCAGCTCGGCCGCGCGCATGCCGAACCCGTCGTCGGCCACACGGATGAACGCCGCGCCACCGTCACCGAGATCCACGGTGACCGCCGTCGCCTGGGCGTCGAGGGCGTTCTCGACCAGCTCCTTCACCGCCGCGGCCGGCCGCTCGACGACTTCACCGGCAGCGATCTTGTTGACGACGTGGTCGGGAAGCTTCCGGATGCGTCCCACCGTCATTCGTTCAGCGCAGGCCGGCCTGCTGCCACTTGGCGAGGAGGTTCAGCGCCTCCATCGGCGTGAGGTGCGCGAGATCGAGGCGCGCGATCTCCGCGAGGATCGGATCGGGCGTCGGTGTGAAGAGGCCCAGCTGCGCGGCCTCGTCACGATCGCGGTGATGCTGGCCGGCAGCCTCGAGCTCTGCCAGGAGCGCCTTCGCTCGCGCAATGACCGCGGACGGCAATCCTGCGAGCCGCGCCACCTGGATACCGTAGCTCCGATCCGTCGATCCCGGCCGGACCTTGTGCAGGAAGATGATCTCGTCGTTCCACTCGCGCACGGCCACGTGAAAGTTCCGCACCGCTGGTAACCGTTCCGCGAGCTGTGTGAGCTCGTGGAAATGCGTCGCGAACAGTACCTTGGGACCGCCGAGCTCCGAGCGGGGCGCGTCGTGAAGCGCCTCCACCACCGCCCACGCAATCGCGAGCCCGTCGAACGTGGACGTCCCGCGGCCGACCTCGTCGAGGAGGACCAGGCTGCGTGGCGTCGCGTTGTTCAGGATCGTGGCCGTCTCGACCATTTCCACGAGAAACGTCGATTGCCCGCGAGCCAGATGGTCCTGGGCACCGACGCGGGTGAAGACGCGGTCGACAACCCCGATGCGGGCTTCGCGCGCGGGCACGAACGCGCCCATCTGCGCGAGAATCACGAGGTGGCCGGTCTGGCGCAGATAGACGGACTTCCCGGCCATGTTGGGTCCCGTCAGGATGACGAGGCGGCCATCGGGGTCGAGCCGCACATCGTTCGGAGCGACCGGAACGCCAGCGCGGGCTTCGAGCACAGGGTGCCGACCCTCGACGATCGAGATCACCGAAGACCCGTCGACCACGGGGCGCACGTGGTTCCTCGCGTGCGCGACGTCGGCCAGCGCGGCAAAGACGTCGAGCCGGCCGATGGCCCGCGCGGTCGCCAGGAGCTTCGAGGCCTCCTCGGCCACCCGCCGCCGAATTTCCTCGAAGAGCTCGTATTCCACCCGTCGCCGCCGTTCGTCGGCGCCGAGCGCTTTCGTCTCGTACTCCTTCAGCTCGGTCGTGACGTACCGCTCCGCGCCGGTGAGCGTCTGACGGCGGACATAGTCGGCCGGCACCTTCGAAACGTGAGCGTGACTGACTTCGATGCCGTAGCCGAACACGCGGTTGAAGCGGACGCGCAGGCTGGTGATGCCGTTGCGGGCGCGCTCGCGCTCCTCGAGGCCGGCGATCCACTGGCGCGCGTCCTGCGCGTCGCGCGCGATCGCGGCCAGGGCGTCGTTCCAGCTCTCGCGAATCAGGCCGCCGTCGTGGAGCGTGAGCGGCGGCTCGTCGACGAGCGCTGCCGTCAGCATCGCGTGGAGGTCACCAAGCTGGGCCAGCTCGCTTCGCGCTGCCACGAACAGGCTGGCTTCGAGTCCAGCCATCGTGGTCCTGACGTCGTCCAAAGGCTCCAGGGACGATCGGAGGCCGACCAGATCTCGGCCGTGCGCGACGCCAAGGGTGGCGCGGCTCGTCAGCCGCTCGATGTCACCCACCTTCCGGAGGAGGTGGCGCAACGCTGATCGGGTCGCCGGGTCCGCCACGAGCTCGCCGATGGCTGACTGGCGTTCCGCGATGAGCATGGGATCGAGGAGCGGCCGGAGTAGCCACTGCCGAAGCAATCGCGCGCCCATGGGCGTGACTGTCTCGTTCAGAACATCGAAGAGCGAGCCGCGGCTTCCACCATCGCTCGTTTCGAGCAGCTCGAGCGTGGCGACCGCCGTCTCGTCGAGCGTCATCGCATCGCCCGAGGCGAACGGCTGGAGCCGAGCGATGTGGCCGAGCGCGTCGCCCTGCGTGGCGCGCACGTACGCGAGCGCAGCGGCGGCGGCTTCGACCGCGACGGTCATACCGTCGAGACCGAACGGCGCGAGGCTCGAGACGCCGAAGTGGGCGCTGAGCTCCGCGGCGGCCGAGCGAGCGGAGGACGCGCCGGAGTCCCAGAACGTGAGGGTCGCCCCGGTAGCCTGGAGCCGCGCGAGCAGGTCGCCGGTCCGCGGTATCGACTCCGGGACGAGGATCTCGGCCGGGCGCCGGAGCAGCGCAGCCTCGAGGACGGCGCTGCCGTCGCTCGTGTCACGATCTTCGCCACACCAGAACTCGCCGGTGGAGACGTCGATCAGAGCGACACCCGCGCCGGCGCGGCCGGGCACGACGGTGAGCAGGAAGTTGTTGGCGGCGCCATGCAGGTAGGCCGTGTCCGTGATCGTGCCCGGGGTGATCACGCGCACGACGTCGCGCCGGAGCAGCTTCTTCCCTTTGCCGGGCGCCTCGAGCTGCTCGCACACGGCGATCTTCTGACCGGCCTGCACCAGCCGCGCGATGTAGCCATCGCCCGCGTGGTGCGGGATGCCGGCCATCGGAACTCCCTGACGTGAGGTCAGCGTGATCTGAAGCAGACGCGATCCGAGCTCGGCATCGTCGTGGAACATCTCGTAGAAGTCGCCGAGCCTGAACAGGAGCAGATAGTCGGGAAAACGGCGCTTCAGCTCTCGGTACTGACGCATCATCGGCGTCGCGCCGGTCGCGGCGTCAGTCAACGAGCCCTCTCGGGTTCGATCATCCCCGCTGTCATGAGACTCATCACGGCAGCCGTTTCCGCAGCCGGTCGTAGGTCGTTTCGAGCGCCTCCGGAAGAACGCGGACGTCGCCGACGACCGCCATGAAATTCGAATCGCCGGACCAGCGAGGCACGATGTGAACGTGCAGATGGTCCTTGATGCCGGCTCCGGCGGCCGACCCGATGTTGATGCCCACGTTGAAACCATCGGGCCGGTACTCGTCACGGAGGGCCGCCGTCGCGGTCCGGACCAGCGCCATGGTGTCCGCCAACTCTTCAATGCTCACCGTCTCGAAGCTCGCGACGTGGCGGTTCAGGACAGCCATGAGATGCCCGGACGCATACGGAAACGCGTTGAGAATCAGATAGGCGTGCCGAGCACGCTGCAAGACGAGCTGGCCATGATCGTCGCCGGCGGTAAGCGCGTTACAGAAGATACAGCCGGCAGAGGCGCCGGATGCGCCGACGTACGCCATCCGCCACGGTGCCCACAGGCGACTCACGCCGCCCGGGGTTGTCTCACGCGTTCACGAGCTCGCGTAAACGCTTGCCTACCTTGAAGAACGGGACACGCTTCTCGGGGACCTCGACGGCAGAGCCGGTCTTGGGGTTCCGGCCTTTGCGAGAGTTGCGATAGCGAATACGAAAACTTCCGAACCCGCGGAGCTCGACCTTGTCCCCCTTCGCCAGGGCGTCGGTGACGTTGTCGAAGATCGTGTTGACGATGGTTTCGGTCTCTTTCTTCGTCAAGTTCGAGATCTTCGACACTTCATCGATCAAGTCGGCTTTGGTCATCGTCCACTCCGTGCAAATGGAGACCGGCCTTTTGGCTCGTACGGCACGCTAGCATGCACACGGCGAGAATGTCAACCACCGTAGGGAGTTAGACGCCACCGAGCTGGCTTCTAGTCCATCAGGTAGAGCGGAACCTTGAAAACCGGTAGCCTCCCGGGCCATCCGGACGGTGCAGGCAGACCAAGCTGGCTCCGGAAGAGATCATAAAACGAGAACTTCCGTCGTGGAGGGACGACATGAGGTGGCACCGGCAAGCCCGCCAGGGACGCCGCGCGATTCACGGCGTCCTCGAGGCTGCCTAGGGCATCAACCATGTGCAATCTCTTCGCCTGGGAGCCTGAAAAGATGCGCCCGTCCGCGAACTTCCGTACTTCTACCTCATCCAGTTTCCGACCTTCGGCAACGGCCCTGATGAACTGGGAGTGCACGTCGTCGAGCAGGTTCTGCAGCACTCTTCGCTCCTCCGGCGTCATCTGACGGGCGAAGTTCCCCACGTCCTTGTAGAGCCCGGCCTTGACGACGATGTAGTCGACGCCGACCTTCTTCAAGAGCCCCTCGACGTTGGCCATCTGCATGATGACGCCGATGGAGCCGGTGAGCGTTCCGGGATTGGCGACGATCTCATCGGCAGCCACGGCGACGTAGTAGCCTCCGGACGCGGCAATCGCGCCCAGAGAGGCGACCACCGGCTTGCCGGCCTGCCGCAGACGCTGGATCGCTTGGTGGAGCTCCTGGGTCGGGCCGACGACCCCGCCGGGGCTGTTGATCCGGATCACGACGGCGCGCACCATGGGGTTTTCGCGGGCACGCTTGAGCTCGCGCACGAGGTCGTCGACGTCCAAGATGACGCCCTCGAGCTCGACGATTGCCACCTGCGGGCCGAAGGCAGGCCCGCCCTCGGTCCCGCGCAGTGACCACAGCGTCGCGAGCAAGACGAGCATCACGGCGAGGTAGATTCCGACCGTCGCCGCGATGACGCGCAGCGCTCCCGGGTTATTCCTCGTCTTCGTAGTCGTAGTCGTCGCGGCGCTTGCCGCGCTTGCCACGCCGGCCGGCGCCTCGCTGCTCCTCGGTCGGCATGGGTTCCACCGCGTGCGCCAGCTCCTTCAGCGACAGACCGATGCGACGCTCGTTGGGATCGACGCGGATCACCAGCAGCGTGAGCTCGTCGCCGACGCTGACCAATTCGTCGGGCCGCGTGATCGGCCGGTTCGCCATCTGCGAGATGTGGAGCAGGCCGTCGACCCCGGCCTCCAGCTCCACGAAGGCGCCGAAGTCCGTCAGGCGCACCACCTTTCCAGTCACCCTCGAGCCCATCGGGTAACGCAGGGCGACCGTTGTCCACGGGTCCGGCTGGATCTGCTTGAGGCCGAGCGAGATCCGCTTGTTCTCTCGATCGATGTTCAGGATCTGCGTCTCGAGCTCCTGCCCCTTCTTCAAGACCTCGGATGGGTGGCCGACATTCCGGGTCCACGACATGTCCGAGATGTGAAGGAGGCCATCGACGCCGGGCTCCAGCTCGATGAACGCGCCGAAGTCGGTGAGGTTGCGAACGTGTCCGAGAATACGGGATCCGGGCTTGTAGCGCTCCTCGATCGTCGCCCAGGGATCGGGCTCCACCTGCTTCATCCCGAGAGAGATGCGCTTCGCCGTCCGGTTGACGTCCAGCACGAGCACGTCGACCTCGTCTCCGACGTTGACGAGCTTCGAGGGATGACGCACGCGCCGGGTCCACGACATCTCGGAGACGTGGACGAGGCCTTCGACACCCGGCTCGAGCTCCACGAAGGCGCCGTAATTCGTCAAGCTGACCACCTTGCCCTGGCACTTGGTCCCCGGCGCATACGTTTGCTCGACACGCTCCCAGGGGTCCGACGATTTTTGCTTGTAGCCGAGCGACACGCGGCCACTGTCGCGGTCGAAGTGCAGGACAACCACCTCGACCTGGTCGCCGACCTGGAAGATCTCCGAGGGATGTCCGACGCGGCCCCAGCTCATGTCCGTCACGTGAAGCAGGCCGTCGATACCGCCGAGGTCGATGAAGGCGCCGTAGTCGGTGATGTTCTTCACGGTGCCCGTGAGAACCATGCCTTCACTCAGGACCTCGAGCGTGTGCTTCTTCTTCTCTTCGCGCTCCTCCTCGAGCACAGCGCGGCGCGACAGCACGACGTTGCCTCGACGCCGGTTCAGCTTGATCACCTTGGCTCGGATCTCTTGCCCCACCATCGAGCCGAGGTTCTTCACGGGCCGAAGATCGACCTGCGAGCCCGGCAGGAACGCCTTGACGCCCACGTCGACCGCCAAACCGCCCTTGACGACTTCGATCACGCGCCCTTCGACGGGCACGCCCTTCTCGTGCGCCCGGGTGACGGCGTCCCAGACCTTGATCTTGTCCGCCTTGTCCTTGCTGAGGACGATCAAGCCTTCGGAGTCTTCCTTGGCCTCGAGGTAGACCTCGATCTCTTCGCCCGGCTTCGGCAGCTGGCCGCGAAACTCTTCGATCGGGATCGAGCCCTCACTCTTGTAGCCTACGTCCACGAGCACTTCGCTCGTGCCGACGTGAACGACGCGCCCGCGGACGACTTCGCCTTCCTCGAACTCGCTCACGCCCTCGTGGAACCAGTCCTCCATCCGTTCCTCGGCTGGATCGAGTCCGCCCTCCTTGCGCGGCC
Source organism: Methylomirabilia bacterium (assembly GCA_041490825.1). Taxonomy (GTDB): domain Bacteria; phylum Methylomirabilota; class Methylomirabilia; order Rokubacteriales; family CSP1-6; genus JBGPTW01. The sequence goes on from JBGPTW010000003.1 coordinate 56,459, forward strand.
CGCCGAGGGTGCTACCCGGTTCATCCTTGTTCATGCTGCCCCTTCCTCCCATGAATGTATTTGGACGGGCTCTGGGCGTTCGCGCCCGCCCCGCTTGCTGCGTGTCTCGTCTCTCGTGGCCCTTCTCGCATCGCCAGCCGCTTCGATCGTTCCCGTATGCCGCCCGTTGCCGAGACCATGAGGTCCGCGATGGCGTCCATCATCGCGCGACTCGCCGCGGCGTACTGTTCCTTGCGGTCGACGCCGGCCTGCCGCTCGAACTTGAGCGGCGGACCGAACACGACTCTCACCTTTCCGGGTCGCGGAAACCGGCGTCCCTTGGGCCACACGCGTCCGCTGCCGCTGACGTACGCGGGCACCACGGTCGCGCCGCTCATGACTGCCAGCATCCCGGCGCCCGTCTTCGGCTCACGTAACACGCCCTCCGGACCCCGGGTGCCCTCGGGGAAGACGAGGAGCGCTTGGTTTTCCCCGAGGAGTCTCAGCGCCAGCCGCAGTGCCGACGGGTCTGCGCCTCCGCGGCGGATCGGCCGAGCATTCAGGCCCCGGATGAGCCGGCCAAAGAGCGGGATATCGAACAGCTCGGCCTTGGCCAGAAACGACAGTGGCCGCGGCGCACAACCGCCGACGATCGGCGGATCGAGCACGCTCGAGTGGTTGGCGACCACCAGCGTCGGTCCCCGACGCGGCACATACTCCCGCCCTCGACTCTCCAGACGGAAGAGCACGCGCATCACCGCGACGGCGAGCGACTTCATGATCGCGTATAGCATCGCCGCTGCTCCACGACCGCCAGCATCCGGTCCACGACGTCCGCGAGGGTCAAATCCGTCGAGTCCACTTCGACGGCATCCACCGGCTTTCGAAGCGGCGCCAGGGTCCGGCTCTGGTCCTGTGCATCCCGCGTAAGAATTTCGGCACGCACGGCATCCAGGTCGGTCGTCACGCCGCGCGCGATGAGCTCGATGTGCCGCCGGCGCGCTCGTTCGTCGAGCGACGCCGTCAGATAGACCTTCACCTCCGCGTCGGGGCACACGATTGTGCCGGTGTCCCGTCCCTCGAGGACCACACCGCCGCCCCCCGCCGCCTCGCGTTGGAGCGGCGTCAGCTTCTCCCGGACGGGAGCGAGCGCGGATATCCCGGACGTCACCTGGCCGATCTCCTGACTCCGAATCGCGACCGTCACGTCTTCACCGTCAAGATACACGCGCCCGTCGGCCAGGGTCACGTCCACGTGCGCCAGGTGGCGGCGCAAGGCGGCGACATCGTCCAGCGCGATGCCGGCGCGCGTGACGCTGAGCGCGACCGCGCGATACATGGCTCCGGTATCGAGCAGTTGATACCCCAGTCGCTCGGCCAGCAGACGCGCCGCTGTCCCCTTACCCGCGCCGGCGGGTCCGTCGATCGTGATCACCGGCTCCCGATCGCGAAGCCGCGTCATGGCTCGACCGTCACCGCGGCCCCACCGGCCAATGCGTTGATGGCCTCGGCGAACCCCGGAAACGACGTTGCGATGCACGCTGTGTCCTCGACGACCGTCTCTCCCTCGGCGACGAGGCCCGCAATCACCAGGGCCATCGCCAGTCGATGATCGCCACCGCTCGACACGCGCGCCCCGATGAGTGGCTGTCCTCCCTCGATCACGAGACCATCCGGCTGCTCGGTCACGGCGGCGCCGAGCCGCCCGAGCTCCCGCGCGATCGCGGCAATGCGGTCAGACTCCTTCACCCGAAGTTCGCGGGCGTCACGAATGTGGGTCGTACCCCGGGCCATCGCCGCTGCCACGGCCAAAACGGGCACCTCGTCGATGAGTCGCGGAATCAATTCTCCGGCAATGATAATCCCCGTGAGCGGGCCCCCGGCGATCGTGAGCGACGCCGACGGCTCCCCTTCCTGCGTCACGTCACCCTGCACCACGTTGGCGCCCATGGCTTCGAGGGCGTCGATGACGCCCGTCCGCGTCGGATTCACTCCCGTGCCGAGCACGGTGATGCGGGCATCGCGGACGACCGCGCCGGCCACCAGCATGAAAGCGGCAGACGACACGTCTCCGGGCACGTCGACGGAGACGCCGTGCAGATCGCCTGGCGCAACCGTGATCGAGCGTCCGCGGATCTCCAGCCGAGCGCCGAATTGGCGGAGCATGCGCTCGGTATGATCCCGGGAAGCGGCCGGCTCCGTCACCGTGACCGGTCCGTCAGCAAAGAGGCCGGCCAGCAGGACCGCCGACTTCACCTGCGCCGAGGCCACTGGCGTGTCGTAGGCGATGGCGTGCAGCGGCCGAGCGCCTCGCACCAGCAGCGGCAGTCGGCTCCCATCCGCACGACCCACGATCGTGGCGCCCATGAGTCGGAGAGGCTCGGCGACCCGACCCATCGGTCGCCGTCGCAGCGAGGCGTCACCGGTCAGCGTCGCCGCACACGGTTGGCCGGCGAGCACGCCCATCAACAGGCGCGCCGTCGTGCCCGAGTTGCCGCAATCGATGACGTCGTCGGGTTCGAGCATCTCGCGGTGTCCGCCGACGATCCGATATTCACCGGCACCTTTCCGCGTGACATCGGCGCCGAGCGCTTCGATGGCGGTGATCGTCCTCAGACAGTCTTCCGACTCGAGGAACCCGCGCACTTCAGTGATGCCTTCGGCCAGCGCTCCGAACAGAGCGGCGCGGTGGGAGATCGACTTGTCCCCGGGCACGGCGATCCGACCCCGGAGCCGATTGACTGGACGCACGCGGAAGTTCACGCGAGGCCCTCCCGCTCCTTCTTGATGCGCGCCAGCGCCTCGACGAGGGCCTGACGGTCACCGGCGGCGACGAGACGCTCCAGCTCGTCGAGCGCGGCGCGAAACGCCGCGACGCCCGCCGCCAGCGCCGCCCGATTGTCGAGGAAGATCTCGGTCCACACGGTCGGGTCCGAGGCCGCGATCCGCGTGGTGTCGCGGAAGCCTCGTGCCGCGAATGCGAGCGCCTGCGGCTCGAACCGCACGGCGGCGTCGACGAGAGCGTCCGCCACCAGGTGCGGGAGATGACTGATGGCGGCCACGACCCGATCGTGGGTCGCTGGCGCCAGGCTGCTCACGCGCGCTCCCAGCGCTTCCCAGAACTGGGTCACGCCTTTCAGCGCACGCGGCTCGGTCGAATCCGTCGGTGTCACGATGACATTGGCGTCCCGGAAGAGGTCGGCGCGCGCGACGGCGTACCCGTTTCGCTCGGAGCCCGCCATTGGATGACTGCCGACGAACGCGAGCGGACGAGCGGCAGCGAGGGTGTGGGCCGCATGCACGACGTCGGCCTTGGTGCTGCCGACATCCGTGATGACCGCTTCGCTGCCTGCAGCGCGCCAGACCTCCGCCAGCAGGCGCGTATTGGTGAGCACGGGCGCGGCCAGCACGATGAAGTCTGCATCACGAACACCGGTGGCCAGATCGGTCGTCGTGATGTCCACGACGCCGTCACGCCGGGCCGGCTCGAGCCGGTCGAGGTCCCGGCCGATGCCGACGATCGCTCGCGCAATGCCCGCCGCACGAGCCGCCTTGGCGACCGAGCCGCCGAGGAGCCCGACGCCGAGCACCGCCAGCCGCTGGATCACGCGCGCTTGCCTCCTCCGAGCACCGTCCGCAGCGCCTTCACGAACCGCCGGTTCTCTTCCGGCGTGCCGACCGTGACCCTGAGCGCAGTCTCCATTCCAAACGACGTCAACGGCCGGACGATGACGCCCTCGTGCAGCAGTTTCTGGTAGATGTCGGCCGCGCTCCGTCCGACGTCGACCAGGATGAAGTTCGCCCGGGACGGCACGTACTTCACGCCCAGCGCCTTGAATTCGTCGTAGAGGAAGTGCCGTCCAGCCTCGATCATGCGCACGCATTCGAGCACGTGCGCGTCATCGTCCAGGGCCGCGAGCGCCGCAGCCTGCGCGAGCGCGTTGACGTTGAATGGCTGGCGGATCCGATTCATGAGCGAGACCGCGTCGGGATCCGCGATGCAATACCCCACGCGCAGCCCGGCAAGGCTCGCCGCCTTGGAGAAGGTTCTCAGGACCGCAACTTTTCGCCCCTGCTTGACGTACGCGAGAGTGTCGGGGAAATCCGGTCCGAGCGCGAACTCGATGTAGGCCTCGTCGAAGATCACGATCGTCCGCTCCGGCACCCGCGTCATGAAGTGCTCGACCTCGTCGGCCGTCGACATGGTCGCCGTCGGGTTGTTCGGGTTGGCGATGAACACGAGCTTGGTCATCGGCGTGATGGCTCGCGCCATGGCTTCGAGATCGATGCGGTAGTCCTTCAGCATGACCATGACGCGGATGCCGCCCGCCGCCTGCACGATCATCGGGTACACGACGAAGGACGGATGCGGGACGACCGCCTCGTCGCCCGGGCGCAGAAACGCGCGGACCAACAATTCGATCAGCTCGTTCGACCCGTTGCCGAGGACGACGTGCTCGGGGGACACGCCATGCTTCTTGGCCAGCCCCTGCCGCAGATAGAAGCCGCTGCCATCGGGATACCGGTTGAGCGTGGTGAGGGCCGCCGCGATGGCCTCGCGCACGCGATCCGACGGTGCCAGAGGGTTCTCGTTGGAGGCGAGCTTGATCGCGTCGTGGATACCGAGCTCGCGCTCGAGCTCCTCGATCGGCTTGCCCGGCTCGTAGGGCGCGATGCCCAGGATGTGGTCATTGGCCAGGGACTCCCACTGCGTGTGCATGCTGTCTCCTTATGCCGCGGGGTACGAACCCAGGATCTTCAAAAACAGGGTGCGCTCCCCGATTTCTTTCACCACTCCGGCGACGAGGGCCGTGTCGCGGTGGCCCTCGAAGTCCACGAACATCACGTACTCCCACGGGCGCTGCTTGGCGGGCCGTGATTCGATCTTGGTGAGGTTCAGGCCCGTGCGCGCGAACGGCTCGAGGATCCGGTAGAGCGAGCCGGGCTCGTTGCGCATCGCGAACAGGATCGAGGTCTTGTCGCGTCCCGACGGGCCAGTCGGCCTCCGCCCAATCACGAGGAAGCGTGTGGCGTTGTGTCTCGTGTCCTCGATCCGATCGCGCAGGATGGGGACACCGTACAGCCGTCCAGCAAGGTCCGAGGCAATGGCCGCCACCGTCCGGTCCGCGGCGGCGAGCTCGGCGGCTGCCGCCGTCGACGTCGTCGTCTCGGTGGCCACCTCCGGGAGATGCTGGGTCAGCCACTCACGGCACTGGGCGAGCCCCTGGGGATGCGAGAGCACCCGCTTGATCTCGCCAAGGTCCTTCGCGCGCGACAGCAGGTGCTGCGCGACGTCCAGATAGAGCTCCCCGCAGATGACGACGTCCGAATCGATCAGGCGATCGAGCGTGACGTTCACGGCGCCTTCGGTGCTGTTCTCGACGGGCACCACCCCGTGGTCAGTGCGTCCGCGCTCCACCTCGTCGAAGATGTCGACGATGTTCCGCGCAGGCTGAAAGTGCGCGGCCGACCCGAAGCGATTCAGCGCCGCCTGATGCGTGAACGTTCCCTGCGGGCCCAGATAGGCGATCGTCACCGGATGTTCCAGATCGCGACAGCCAGCGAGAATCTCACGCCAGATCCCTTCGACGGCGGTCCCAGACAGCGGACCGGCGTTGCCCTCCGTCAATCGCCGCAAGATCTCCGCTTCTCGTTCGGGGACATACGACGGCAACCCCTGACGTCGTTTGAGGTCTCCGATCTGAAGAGCGGCCTCTGCGCGCTGGTTGAGGAGGTGGAGGATTTGGTTGTCGAGGTTATTGATCCTGGAGCGCCAATCGCCCAGGTCCATAGGGACTCCCGCCGGGACTTCTCTCGTGAATGCCAGCCATTATAGGGAATGGCTGAGAGGGGCGCAAGCCGGGCTACTTGGCGCTCGGGAACGTCAGGAGCCCTCGGGTGGGCGGCTCACCGCGGCGCGCAGGACCGCGATCTCGTTCCGCGTGAGATCGCGCCAAGCGCCGACGGCGAGGCCATCGAGACGAAGCGGACCAAAACCTACGCGCCGCAGTCGGATCACGGGATGGCCAAGCGCTTCGCAGTACCGCTTGACCTCGTGCTTCCGACCTTCCGCGAAGATGAGATGAAGGCGGCTCCGCTCTGGCGCCGACTGTCGAAGCTCCACCGCCAGCGGTTTTGCCGCACCGTCCCGGAGCGTCACGCCGCGCCGCCACGACGCGACATCGCCGGGTCGGACTTCCCCCGCAACCTCCGCATCGTAGAGACGCGGCAACCCGTAGCTCGGATGGAGGAGCCGGTGAGTGAGCGGGCCGTCGTTGGTGAGCAACAGCAGTCCCTCGACGTCGGCATCGAGGCGGCCCACCGGATAGAGGCCTGCCACGGTGACGAGATCGCTCACGGTGAGCCGCCCCTGCGGATCGTGCCGCGTCGTGACATAGCCGCGTGGCTTGTGGAGCATCACGTAGCGCTTCGACGCGGCCGGCGGGACGGGACGGCCGTCGACGGTGATGACGTCCCTCACCGGATCCGCAAGAGTGCCGAGCTCGCGCGTCAGGGCGCCGTTGACGGCGACGTGACCGTCGAGGATCAGGCGGTCACCCCCGCGGCGTGACGTCAGCCCCGCCTGCGCCAGGATCTTGTTCAGCCTGAGCTTCGGCATGCTCGCTGCCAGCCGGCGCCGCTTCGGCCGCGAGCTCCGGCACGATCAGGTCACCCTCGACCTTCGGCAGATCGCCGAGGTCGCGCAGTCCGAAGGCGACCAGGAATTCGCGCGTCGTCTCATAGAGGAACGGCCGGCCCGGCGCTTCCTTGCGGCCCGCAATGCGGACCAAGCGCCGCTCGAGCAGACTCTCGAGCACGCCGTCGGAGTTCACGCCGCGGATCGCGTCCACTTCCGGCCGTGACACGGGCTGCTTGTAGCCGATGATCGCGAGCGTTTCGAGCGCCGGCCGCGACAGGCGCGCCTTCGTGCGGCTGCGCGCCAGGCGCACCAGCCACGGCGCCAGCTCCGGACGCGTGACCATCCGGTACCCTCCGCCGACCTCGCTGATGCGGAGGCCGCCGGCGCGCGTCTCGTACCGCTCGCGGAGCTCGTCGACGAGCGCTCGCGCTTCGGCGACGTGACCGAGATCCAGGACGTCGCGGATGCGCTGGAGCTCGAGCGGAACGTCCGACGCGAAGAGAAGCGCCTCGACCACGTCAATGGGATTCGGCACTGGCGGACTCCACGCGGGGGACGACGACATCCTCGGAGCCAATGGGCCCGGACGTCTCCGCGGTCTGAGGTTCGAGGATGATCTCGCCGAACAGCTCGGTCTGTTGTGTCTTGATGCGGCCCTGCCGGACCAGCTCGAGCACCGCGAGCAGCGACACGACGATGTCAGCCCGACGGCGCTCGCCACCGACGAGGGACGAGAACAGGAGCGACCAGGCATCACGGAGGAGCGCCAGGATCTCGGCCATGCGTTCGAGCACCGACGGGGGACTCGCCTCGATCTCCCGCGGTCGTCGGCGCACCTGGTCCTCGATCAGCCGCTTCAGCGCTCGCTCGAGCAAGTGCGCGCTGAGGTCCTCCAGCGGGATGTCCTCGGCCGCCGGAATCTCGCTGCCCGGCCGCCCCCAGATCAATGCCTGGTCCGCTTCGCGCGCGGCGAGCCACACCCCGAACGTCTTCACCCGGGCGTATTCGCGCAGGCGCTCTTCCAGCTCCTGACGAAGCGCCTGGCCTTCTTCATCGAGCTCGTCCGGGCCCTCGGTCTCGTCGGGCGGAACCAGGAGCTTGGACTTCAGATAGATGAGCGTCGCCGCCATAACGAGATAGGCGCCCGCGGTCTCGAGGTCCCGGAACTCCATCGCCTCGAGATGAGCGACGTATTGATCGGTGATCGCGCGAACTGGCAGCGCCGCCAGATCGATCTCGTTGGTGCGGCAGAGGTGCAGCAAGAGATCGAGCGGCCCTTCGAAGCCGCCGACGCGCAGCGTGAAGCCGGAGGACGTTTCGGTCGTCAAGGCTGGAGCGCCAGCGCCTCGCGCACTTCGCCCATCGTGTTCTTCGCCACCCGACGCGCCCGCTCCGAGCCGGCGCGCAACACATCGACGATCCGATCAGGCTTGTCAGCGAAGGCTTGGCGACGCTCGCGGATCGGATCGAGCCGCGGCACCATGTGCTTCAGCAGCGCGTCCTTGCAGTCGAGACAGCCAATGCCCGCGGTGCGGCATCCGTTGGCCGCCCAATCGCGATCGGCCGGCGGCGTGAAGATGCGATGGAGATCGAAGACGGGACACACGTCCGGGTTCCCCGGGTCCGACCGTCGCTTGCGCGCCGGATCGGTCATCATCGGACGGACCTTCTGACGAATGGTCTCGGGCGAGTCGGACACGAGGATCGCGTTGCCGTACGACTTCGACATCTTCCGGCCGTCGGTTCCGGGCACCTTGGGGATCTCGGTGAGCTTGGCTTCCGGTTCCAGAAACACCGGCTTGAATGCACGATTAAATCGCCGCGCGACCTCTCGCGTCAGCTCGATGTGGGGCACCTGATCGGCGCCGACCGGAACCCAGCGCGGTTTGTACATGAGGATGTCGGCCGATTGCAGCACCGGGTAGCCGAGCAGTCCGTACGAGGGCGATTCGAGATGAAGCTGCTCGATCCGTTCCTTGTAGCTCGGCACGCGCTCGAGCCAGCCCACCGCCGTGACCATGGAGAGCAGGAGATGGAGCTCCGCGTGCTCGGGGATCAGGGACTGAATGAAGAGCGTCGAGCGCTCGGGATCGAGTCCCGCGCCCAGCCAGTCGGCCGCCATCTCGATCGTGTTCGCCGGCACCTCGGAGGTGTCGAGCGAGTCCGTCAGCACGTGCCAGTCGGCGATGAAGAAGAAGCCGTCCGTCGACTCCTGCAGCTTCACCCAGTTGTCGAGTGCCCCCAGGAAATTTCCAAGGTGGAGCTTTCCCGACGGCCGCATCCCGGACAGGACTCGATCTCGCGTGACCATCAGCGTTCCAGTCTCTCCCAGATCTTCACCGAGCGGATGAAAACATAGTAGCCATAGAGCACGGCGAGCAGGAATCCCCGCCAGCCGTCGAGAAACCCGGCGTGAAGGACGTACATCGAGAAGAATCGGCCCAGCGGTCGCAAGACGAGGCCCGCGCCGCTGAACGGGTGCCCGCTCCGCACCCATGCGTCGGCAGCGAGTGACGAGTAACGGTTCGTCCGCGTGAGGAAGTCGGCGATGTCGCGGTAGCTCCGGTGCACGAGATCGCCGGAGAGCTGCCCGAGCGACCCTGTCACCTCGACTGACTCGTGCACGTCCCGCTCGACGAACCGCCCGCGCCCACGACGGAAGAGCCGCACCTGCCAATCGGGATACAGCCGGCCATGACGCACCCATCGTCCCCAGAAGATGTTCTGGCGCGCGATCCGAAAGCCGTCGACCGGGCCGTCCGACGAGAGCACCTCAGCGATCGCTCGGCGGAGCTCCGGCGATACCTCTTCGTCGGCATCGAGCGACAGGACCCACTCGCCAGTCGCGCGTTCGAGTCCGAAGTTCTTCTGCGACGCAAAGCCCGTCCAGGGGCGGATGGTCACCTCGTCCGTGAAGCCGTGGGCGATCTCGATGGTCTTGTCGTCAGACCCGGAATCGACGACGACGATCTCGTCGGCCCACGCGACGCTTTCGAGGCACCGGCGCAGCCGATCTTCCTCGTTGTAGGTGATGACGACCACGGACAGTCGTGCCCGGCTCAGGGGAGAATCTCCGTCAGAACCCGGAAGACCTCGGCGCTGGCAATCATCCCGAGCGTGCCATTCGAGCTCTCGATCGTGCGGTGCCCGGCGCCAAACGGACCATTCCTCTGAGCCGAAGTCGGACCGAAGAGCCCGATACACGGCACGCCGAGCGCGGCCGCCAGATGCAGCGGACCGGAATCCCCTGAGACCATCACGCTCGCCCGGCGCAGGATCGCGATCAGCGCATCCACGTCCGTGGGCGGTGCGGCGACGGCGTCTCGGGCACCGCAGCCCCGGACAATGTCCTGGGCGAGGTTCCGCTCGCCGGGCCCCCAGACGACGACGACTTTTCCAACGCCGCCATCGGTAATCTGCCGGGCGAGGTCCATGAAGCTCCCCGCCGGCCATCGTTTCGCGGGACGGCCCGCGCCAGGATTGAGCACCACCACGCTGTCCCGTGGCTTGAGACCGGAAGCCGCGAAGAACTCGTCCGCAAGCGCTTCGGCGCGGACCTTCGACGGCAGGTCGAAGCGGGCACCATCGGATTGGCGGCAGACGTCGAGCGCGGAAAGCAGCGTGAGATTCTGATCGACCACGTGAACGGCCCCGGCTGGCGGCGTGACACGGCGGTTCGTGAACATCGCGTTGAGCGGCTCCCGACAGCGCGTTGCCGCGAACCCGATGCGGATTCGAGCGCCGGTGGCCGCCGTCACCAGACCGCTCTTCAGCAAGCCCTGAAGATCGATGGCGACGTCGAACTGGGCGTCCCGTAGCTTGCTTCGCGTGGCCATGATCAGCCGGGCGGCTTCGGTGATATCGCGCAGACGTCGCGCCCGCCGCCACTGCTGGACGTCCACGCAGATCACATCGTCGAGCGCGGGATGGCCCTGCAGCACGGCGCCGTGACGCCGGTCGACCACCCAGGTCAGACGCGCCTCCGGACAGACGGCGCGCAGCGCAGTCGCCACCGGCAGCCCATGGACGATGTCTCCGAGCGCAGAGAGCCGGATGAGCGCGATGTTCATCGCGTGACCCCGAACCGCTTTACGATGAGCCCGATCAGATCACGTGTCGAATGTGTCTTCGGGTCCCCCGTGATGGCCACCTCGGCGCCGATGGCCCGGGCGGTGGCCGCTTCCGGTACCGACGCGGCGGTATAATCCGTTCCCTTGGCGTGCACGTGTGGCCGCAGCGACGTGACGAGCCGATCGGCCGTATCGTCGTCGAACACCACGACGTGATCCACGTCGCGCAACGCCCCGAGGAGCTCCGCGCGCTCACCGGCCGGCATCAAGGGCCGTCCGTGTCCCTTGAGCCTCCTGACGGCGGCGTCGGAATTGATCCCCACGAACAGCACGTCGCCCTGCCGTCGCGCCGCGCCGAGATACCGGATGTGTCCAACGTGCAGGAGGTCGAAGCAGCCGTTCGCCAGCACGATCCGCTTGCCGTCAGCGCGCAGCCGTTCGGCGAGCGCTGCGGCCTCGGCCAGCGTCACGCGAGAGGCTCGGTGACGGCGACCGCCATCAGGACTCGGTCCCGCCGAGCGCCTCGCGGAGCTCGGCGCCGGACACCGTCGCCGTTCCTCGCTTCATCACCACCGCGCCGCCGGCAACGTTGGCCAGCGACGCCGCCTCGAGCGGCGTCGCGCCGGAGGCGAGCGCCAGCGTGAACACGCTGATGACGGTATCCCCGGCGCCCGTCACGTCGGCGATCTCATCTGTACCGTGAATCGGGATGAAGCTGGTCGCGCCGTCGCGCTCGAGCAGCGCCATGCCGCGGCTCCCTCGAGTGACCAGCAGCATGCGGCTGTCGAGCCGCTCGAGAAGGTGGCGTCCAGCCTTTTCGGTGGCTCTCTCGTCGTCCACCGGCATTCCGCTGAGCTGAGCCAGCTCCGCTTCGTTTGGCGTCGCGGCAGTGACACCCACGAATCGCGGAAGATCGTAGCGGCTGTCGACGGTGACGATGCCGTCCGCCGCGCGCGCCACGGACTTCACGCACTCGAGCACGCGCGGAGTGATGGTGCCGTACCCGTAGTCGGACACGAGAATGGCGTCGGCGTGCGCTCCGAGCGCCGTCAGTCGCGCCACGAGACCATCCTCGGTCACGGGCTGCGGCTCGCCGCTCGGCTCGCGATCGAGCCGCACCACTTGCTGCCGCGTCGCCTGATAGCCACCGGCCATGATCCGCGTCTTCACGGGCGTGACGCGCCCGGGCTCCGTCACGATGCCCTCGGTCGGAATGCCCGCGGTCTCGAAGAGGTCGATCACCTCCTCGCCGGCCGGATCACGCCCGACGACGCCAATCGGCAGGACACGGGCCCCGAGCGCGTGGGTGTTGTGCGCCGCGTTCGCTGCGCCGCCAAGCAGAACCTCTCGCTCGGTGAAGCGAAGAATCAAGACCGGCGCCTCGCGTGAGATGCGCGCCGGCTTCCCGAAGAGATACTCGTCCGCGATGAGATCGCCCAGCACGATGACGGTCCGCGCGTGGAATCGGTCGATCGCCCCGCGCATGCGTGCGAGAGCCGACGTCATCGACGGCCCCGGAGAATCCAGTCCACCGCGTCGAGCAAGTCGCCCGCAACGTGATCCGGCTGCACAGGGAAGGTCGCCCGACGATATTCCCACTCACCCAATCCATAGCCGGTGAGGACGAGCACACTACGCGCCCCGACGGCGGGCGCCACAGCGAGATCCGACGGCTTGTCGCCGATGACGACGGATGTGGTGAGGTCCAGCCCCAGATCGGCGGCAGCCCGGAGAAGCATCCCCGGCTTCGGCTTGCGACAGTCGCAGTCCATTCGGAAAGGCGGCTCACCTTCCCGCGGATGATGGGGACAGACGTAGAGACCGTCGAGCTGGGCACCGGCGTCTTTGAGCTGCCTCGCGAGCGCCCCATTCACTGCATGGAGGGTGTCTTCAGAGAAGTACCCGCGCGCCACTCCCGCCTGGTTGGTCACGACGACCGCCGCCACCCCGGCGGTATTGAGCCGGAGGATCGCCTCGGCCGAGCGCGGCAAGAGCCGAAGCCGCTTGGGATGGTTGACGTACCCAACTTCCTCAGTGAGCGTCCCGTCACGATCGATGAAGACCGCTGGCCGAGAAGCCACTCCGGCAGTGTATGTCGGCGGTCAAGATTGCTCAAGTAAAATCAGCCTTTGCGCCCTGGATCCTGCGATAGATTCCTTCGAGATTCCTAACCTGCCTCGCATACGTGTAGGGCTCTGCGGACGTGCGCGCTGCGTCGGCGAGCCAACGGTAGTCGCCGCCCCGGATCTTTTCGATTGCGGTCGCCAATCCTGTTGGATCGCGCGGTTCGACGATTGCGCCGTTGACTCCATCGACGACCACTTCGGCTCCGCCTGCCCGGGTGCTGGTGGCGACCGGAACCCCCGACGCGAGAGCTTCGAGATGCACGTTCCCGAACGGTTCGTAGACCGCCGGCAGCGCAACGAGATCGGCCGCCGCGTACCAGCGCTCGATGTCGGGTCGAGCACCTAGCCAGGCGATGCGCTCCGCAACGCTGAGTCGCTCGGCGAGCGCTCGGTACGGCCGCGAGTCTCCCCTCCCGATCACCATCAGGCGCGCGCGCCGGTCCTCCAGCCGGCCCAGCGCCTCCACCAGCGTCACGAGTCCCTTGCGCTCGAAGCCGCTGCCGATGAACGCGACGCACCATGCGTTGGCCGGAATTCCTGCCTCGGAGCGGGCGGTCGCACGATGGAGCGTCCGGGTCCGAGGATGAAATCGTTCGAGGTCGACGCCGTTGTACACGACCGTCACCTGCGCCGCCGGCACGCGATACAAGCGCTCGATCTCCGTCTTGCCCATGCGCGCGATGGCAACGATGTGGCGCGAGCGTGAGAACACCTGTTTTTCGAGGGCGAGGAGGACACGATGATAGCCGCGTCGTCCGCCGGTCGTCGCGCCCGAATCGAGGTATGCGCGATGACACCCTTCCCCCGCGCGGTAGATATCTTGCGAAAGCGTTCGCTCGTGGCTCTGCACGACGTCCCAGCTCCCCCGCGCGACGACGATTCTGGCGGCGACGGCGAGCGCGAGGAGGCGCGCGATCGGAGGAAGCGGAGGAAGCGGCAAGCGATGCAGGCGCACGCCCTTCGTGCCGCCGGCGGGTCCCGGGCTCAGCACGTGAACCTCATGGCCGTGCGCCGCCAGAGCGGTGAGCAGCCCGGCCGTGGCGCGCTCGACGCCACCATGAAACGAGAAGCGGCGAACGATGATCAGCAGCTTCACGCGCCGGCCATCCGCTCGATCAACGGGAACAGCGCTGCGCGCGCCGACCTGAAGCTCCACTGCGCCTCGCATCGCGCCCGCGCGCGCCGGCCCATGGCCGCCGCGCCCGTCGGATCGTCGAAGCAAGCGCGAAGTGCGGCTCTGAGCGCGACGACGTCGCCCGGGGGGACGATGCGGCCACAGTCCTGGAGGATCTCGGGAATCATCGAGACGCGGGTCGAGACGATCGGCCGCGCCAGCGCCATCGCGTCGAAGAGCTTCGCCGGCACCTGACCGACCGTATCGGACGTGTCTCGCTGCGGCACGGCAACGACGTCCGCCGCCACGAGGTAGCGCGGGACGTCGTCGAACGGGATGGGCCCTGCGATTTTCACGCACGCACGCGAGCCCCAGCGCCGGGCGACTTCACTGTCGGGATCCTCTCCGATGATCACCAGCACGACGCCCGGATCCAATCCGTCCACTGCGGCGATCAGGTCTTCAACGCCCTTGTGGGCGCGCGGCGTGCCAAGGAACATGACGGCGTTCTTTCCAGTCACTCCGAGCTGCGCCCGCATGGCGTCGCGATCGTAGCGCGCCGGGTCCCACGCCTCGGTGTCCCGGACATGAGGGATCAGCGTGCCGCCGAACCGACGCTCGAGGAAGCGCGAGGCCACGGTCAGCGCGTCGGCCGCCCGGACGAGGCGCTCCATCAGCCAGGTCCACGGCAACCCGTTCGGATTGCTCACGTTGGCCGAGCGGCCAAGCGTTCCCAGAAATCCCGATCGATAGAAGAACCCGAGCTCCCAGTCGTCGATGTCGAGGATCAGCGGCCGCCGGCGGCGAGCGCGTGACAACAGCGCAAGACCATAGCTGGTGGGCCTCGGCTTCGATGCGAGAATCACATCGCCGTCGACGAGGTCGAGAAGCTTGGGAATGACCGCGGCGAACGCCGGATAGCGCCGTCCAGGAACGGCGCGGTATGGGATGGGACCGCCGCGAGCGGGGGCCCAGATGTCGCCGCCGAAGCGCGGCCCGACGACGTCGACTTCATAGCGAGGAGCCACGAGCCTCGCCAGCAAGTCCGCTCGCCCGGTCGCGTTGTCCGAGAGATCGAAAGAAAGGATCGAGATCTTACGCAGCGCCGACGAGCCTCGCGTAGTGCCGCTGGAGCGCCGCGGCAACCTGCGCCCCCGAATAGCGCGCCTCCACCAGGCCTCGCCCCGCGGCGCCGAGCCGAGCCCGCAACGCCGGATCGCCGACGAGGCGCCCGATCGCCTTGGCCAGCGCCGGAGCATCCCCGGCCGGAACGAGAAGGGCGTTGACCCCGTCTTCCAGCACTTCGGCCACGACGCCGACGCGAGAGGCGATGATCGGACGTCCCGCGGCCAGGTACTCGAAGACGACGCGCGACATGCCGTCCGACTCGAGCGGGACGTAGAGCGCGATGTCGAGAGCGCTCATCGCTGCCGCAAGATCGTCGATGAAGCCGGCGACCGTCACGATCTTCCCGACGCCGGTCTGCTCGATGCTCTCCCGGATCGCCGGCTCGCCGGTACCGCGTCCGATGAAGGCAAAGCGCACGGGCGTTCCGGCGGACGCGAACCGTGCAGCGGCATCGACGACCACGGCGTGGCCCTTCATCACCCGGAAGCCGCCGACCATCCCGACGAGGGTCTCGCCGGCCTGAACGCCGAGATGCACGCGCGTTCCATCGTCCACACGGCGCGGCCGGTAGTGCTCCACGTCAGCGCCGCCAGGAAGGGCAACGACCGCATCCGCCCGGACCAGGCCTGATGCGAGGTACTGACGTCGGATCGCCTCCGTGACCGTGACCACAAGATTGGTGCCTCGTCGATACAGCCACCGATTCGCTGCGTGGGGCCTCACTGGCTGCACGATGTGGCGTGTCCGCACGATTGGCCGGGGCGTCACGCTGAGACGATTGGCAATGGCTGCCAGCCAGTGCTCCTTGCCACGATGAACGTGCACCACGTCCGTGTCTCGAAGGAGACGCAGGAGTCGCCGGACATCCGCAACATCGCCGGCCGGCTCGACACCGCTGGCGAACCGGAACGTCACGGTGCGCTGGGCGCCCTCGCGCCGCGCGCGCTCGATCACCCGCGCCTCCGTTCCCTTGCGGCATCCGAGGGTGGCGTCGTGTCCGAGACGCAAGAGCTCGCTGGTCACGCGCGCCGCCCAGTAGGCGTCCGAGGACCAGCCCCGGCACGACATGAGATGCAGGATTCTCACGTCAGCGTCCGGTAGACCTGCTCGACCGCGAGCACGGATCGCTCCGGCGTGAATACCTCTTCCGCGCGGCGGCGACCCGCGAGGCCCATCGCCCGGCCCCGCGTCCGGTCTTCGAGAACGTCGGCGATCGTGGCCGCGACGCTCTGCGGGTCGTCGTCAGGGATCAACAGCCCGGTCTCTCCCGGAACCACGGTCTCCGGCAGCGCGCCGACGCGCCGGGCGACGACAGGTCGCGCGGCGGCCATGGCTTCCAGCGCGGCGCGGCAGGACTCGTCGGATCCCGCGGCCATCAGCACGAAGCAGTCGGCGGCGGCCAGGACCGACGGCAGATCGCGATCCCGGTACCCGGTGAAGATCACGCGGTCACCGAGTCCGAGCTCGGCGACGAGATGCTCGAGGCGATGCCGTGTCTCGCCCTTGCCGACCAGCAAGAGCCTTGCGTCACCGACGCGGCCGAGAAGGATCCGGAACGCCTGGAGCAGCAGCTCGTGGCCCCGGTTGGCGGCCAGTCGAGCGACCGTGACGATCACCGGCGCCTCGCCGAGCTTCATCTCGTCCCGGATGCTTCTGCCGTCACCGCTGCCGAATCGCTCGAGGTCCACCGAGCCGGGAATCCAGGTGACCCGGTCATCACGAAACCCAGACGCGAGACAGCGGTCTGCGATCTCGCGCGAGACGGCGAATGCCGCTGCCGTCCACCGATACGCGATGCGCGCGAGCGCGCCGTTCTTGACGGCCCGTCGATTGTGAAACGTCCTCACCACGGGAACGCTCAGACCCTCGCGAGCCCCACGAGCCAGGAGCGCGAGCCAGTGATCGTGCGAGTGGTTCGCGTGGATCACGTCGATTCGCTCGGTTCGCACGATCCCGCGAAGCCGGAGAATGTCGGCGCAGAGCACACGAGGCGCCGCGCCGGTCGTCAGCCGGACGCCATTCACCAGCCGGATACCCGCCTCGCGCGCCTTCGCTTCGAACCGGTCACCCGGGATGACCCCGAGCAACACGCGGTGACCACGTGCGGCGAGCCCGGCACTCAGACGGATGACGGGATCCGCGCTGCCGGTCCACCATCGGTTGGCCGCGAGCTGCAGGATCGTGATCGGTGTCACCGGAAGGCGCCCTCGCCCAGCAACGAGCGCGCACGATCCATCACGTCGTCGGGTTCGATCGACTGCATGCAGCCGTGGTCGATCGGACACGTGCGATAGAAGCACGGGGCGCACGGAACGGCGTGTCGCACGACCGCGGCCCGTCCGCGCGGCGCAGACAGCTCTGGATCAGTGGGCCCGAAGAGAGCGATCACTGGCGTGCCGAGGGCTGCCGCGAGATGCGCCACACCGGTATCGCCGCTCACGAGGAGATCGATCTCCGTCAGCACCGCAGCGACCAGTTCCGGACTGTCGCGTCCGACAAGACTCGGCGCTTCCGTCGCGGTCTCCACTCTGGTCGCCGTGGCAGCGTCGCCTGGCGCTCCCAGCAATAGCGGCGTACCGCCAGCGCGTCGCACCTTCTGGCACAGCTCGATGACGCGATTGGCGGGCCAGACCTTGGCTGACCCGTAGGCCGCGCCGAGGTGAACGCCGACGAGCGGTCTGGCCGCGCCGAGAGCGCCCGCACGTGAGAGAAGCTCGCGCGCCTTCGCACGCTCGCTTGCGTCGGTGGGCTGGATGTCGAGGTGGGGCTCACGGTCTTCCGTGGATACTCCGAGAGCCTGCACGATCGACAGGTATTCGTCGATCTGGTGGCGCCGGGGCGATGGAAAGGCCAGGCGATCCGTGAGGAGCCATGCGCGGCCGCCGACGGCGAAGCCGACTCGGCGACGAGCGCCCCAGTAGCGTGCGGTGAGCGCCGACTCCAGCGAGTTCGGCAGCAGCACCGCGGTGTCTGGATGGAGATCCCGAACCGTATCCGCGGCGCGAATACGTCCGAGCAGCGACCGTGGATAACGCACGGCAGCATCGACGAGCCCCTGGCCTCCGAGGATATCGCTCCATGCGCCGACCGCGACGATTCGCAAGACTGGAAACGCGCGCCTGAGCCCGCGGAGCGCCGGGACGGCCATCACCGTGTCGCCCAGCCAGTTCGGGAGTCGGACGATCAGCGTTTCGGACATGCGCGCTCGAACGCCGACCGCCATTCCGCCTCGCCCGATGTCAGCTCGAGCCTGACGCTCAGCACGTAGAGGCGCACCGGCGGTGGAGCGATGCGGCGGAGACGAGCCCAGTCCTTCTCGGTGGTCGCGAGCCCGTCCGCCCCCGCCTCTTGGGCCCGCGCCGCGAGTCGAGCGAGATCACTCCGCGAATACCAGTGGTGGTCGGGGAAACTCACAAGCATGTCCACGATGGCCCCGAGCGAACGCAGCGTCTCGCCGAATCGCCCTGGCGTGCCGATTCCTGCGAACGCAACGAGTCGACGCCCCGCGAGCTCTTCGAGCTTCACTGGCTGCATCCGGGCCGCTTCCCAGCATTCCGTCGCCACGTACACCGCGGTCAGCACAGATACTCCCGGCGCATGCACGCGCGCGGCGGCGATCACCTCGCGGGCATCTTCGAGGCGCGCGGCGCCCGCGGCCACGACGAGGTCGGCGCGCGCGAGGCCGTCGAGGGGCTCGCGCAGCGGGCCTGCCGGTAGCAGACGCCCGTTACCCCATGGCCGGCCGGCTCGCGCCATCACGATCTCCAGATCCTTTGCGAGCGTCAGGTGCTGGAACCCGTCGTCCAGCACGATCACGGTGGCGCCGAATCGCGCGACGGCAAGTCGTGCCGCTTCATACCGGTTCGAGCTGACGACGACCGGAACGCCTGGGAGACGACGCGCGAGCAGGAACGGCTCGTCACCAGCGTCCTCCGCATCGAGCCGAATGGATGCGGCGTCGGCGACGACGCGCACACCATGGCCACGACGTCCGTAGCCGCGGCTCACGACCACCGGACGATGACCGAGATCCAGCAGGGTTTGCACGGCGAGCAGCACAGCCGGCGTCTTCCCGGTACCGCCGACGGTGAGATTTCCGATCGACGCGACAGGCACGCCGGCCGAGTGACTCCGCAGCACCCCGCGCGCATGAAGCCACGCGCGCGCGCCGAGAAGACCTCGGTATCCTACCGATCCCGCGGCCATGACGCTCCCGAGACCAGCCGGAAAGCCTCGATCCCAGCCGTCGAGGATCCGTCCTTCACCGGCCGGGCGCCGCGGTGTCACCCGTGAACCTCCGGCCCGAGAAAGCGGGCCGCCAGGTCCAGCGTCTCCCGGACCGCGCCGTGGCGCGAGGCCATCGCGTGGTATGCAGCAGCACCGAGCGATGCGCGGAGCGATACGTCGTCGAGGAGCCGACCGGCCTCACGCGTGAGCTCGGTCGCATCGGCCACGCGTCGCGCGCCGCCGCTGCCGAGCAAGAGCGCGGCGGCATCCCGGAAGTTTTCGGTGTGCGGGCCGAACATCACCGGCTTGCGACGAATCGCAGCCTCGAGCATGTTGTGTCCGCCCGCTGGCACCAAGCTTCCCCCGACGAACACCACGTCGGCCACCGAGTAGAGCTGCGCGAGCTCACCCACCGTGTCGAGCACGACGATGTCCGCAGTCGTCAGACCGCGCGGGAGCTCGCTACGCCGGACCGCGATCAGGCCCCGCGCGCGAATCAGCTCGAGCACCTGGGCCACGCGTTCCGGGTGCCTCGGAGCCAGGATGAGCACGAGATCCGCTCGCTGGCGTCGCAGGGCGACGTGGGCCTCGAGCACGGCGTCCTCCTCACCGGCGTGGGTACTGCCCGCGACCCAGACGCGTTGATCCGCTCTCAGCCCGAGCAGCCGGCGCCAAAGATCCACGACTCCGGGTGGGTCAGGCATCGCCTCCGTCTTGACGTTGCCGGTCACGAACACGCGTTCGGGCGACGCGCCCAGCGCGATCATCCGGCGAGCATCCTCGTCCGACTGCATCGCGAAGACCCGCACATCGTCGAGCACCGGACGAAGGAAGCGCCGGGCCAGACGGTAGCGCGGAAACGAGCGGTCCGAGAGCCGCCCGTTGGCAATCATGACCGGGATCCCGCGCCGAGCGAGACACCGGAGGACGTTCGGCCAGAGCTCGGTTTCCATGCAGATGAGGAACGCGGGATCGATCGCGTCCACCGCGCGCCGAACGGCGCCGGGAAGATCGAGAGGGAAAAAGCGATGAGTGGCCACATCTGCGTACCGCTCGCGGACGATACGGGCGCCCGTCTCGGTCACCGTCGTGATCACCAATGGGAGCTTGGGATGGAGACGGCGGAGCCCTTCGACGAGCGGTGCCGCGGCGATAGCCTCGCCGACCGAGACGGCATGTAGCCACGCCCGGCGGCCGCCGGGCAGCCCATCGGGAAGGTAACCGAGCCGTTGACGCAAGTTGAGCGGCACGCCACGAGTGACCCGACGGAACACCGCCGCCGGCGCGTAACCGGCCGCCAGCGCCAGAACCGCTGCCGCGGTGTACACGGGATAGATCATCGGCCGACGAGCCGATCGGCGGTCGCGGTCGTTTCGTCGAGTGCCGCCTGCACGTCCTTCTCGGCGCGTTCCCGATCGGCGTCAGCCGAAATGGCGATCGGCATCCCAAACACGACTGCCGCGCGGGCGAATGGTGCAGGCACCAGAAGCGCATCCCAGGTTCCGAGTTCCCGAGCCGGACGCGCTGAGAACGCGAGCGGGACGACGGGGGCACCGGTCAGCGCCCCAAGCGCCACCACGCCGGGCTGCAACCGACCGCGCGGCCCGCGGGGCCCGTCGGGAACGATCACGATGTCCGTCCCGGCCTTGACCGCGCCGGCGAGAGCACGAAGCGCAATGGCGCCACCCCGCGAAGACGATCCGCGCACGACGGCGAGGCCGAAGCGGGCGGCATAGCTCGCCATCATCTCCCCGTCATCTGAACGACTCGTCAGCACCGTGGCCGGCCGGGCGCCGCGCGATCGGCGAAGCATCTCGTTCGCCCAGGGCGCCATGAGAATCCGTCCGTGCCACACGGCGTAGATGACGGGCCGCTTTGCGGCCCAATATGGCGCCAGCGTCTCGACGCCCGCCGTCGTCAACCTGAGCGTCGCGCCGAGCAGTCGCACGGTGGTCGCGGCGAGCGGAGGCGCGAGCGCCCTGAGGAAAGCGCTCGTGCTCACCGGGCGCTCCAAGCCCCGGCGTGGCCCGACGGTTCGATGCGGTCGCAGGATCTCGGGCTCGCGCTTGGTGCGCTGGCCACCGATAGAACCAGCCGCGCGGCTCGGAGGCCAACGCCTGCGCCGCCTAGCTGGGCCGCGAGCTCGCCGAACGCCTCCCGCTGCGCCTCCAGCGCACGAGAGTCTGAGAGGAGCCTCAGCGCCTCTGCGGCAAGTCGCTCGCCCGTCGCCGTCTTCCGGTAGAACTCGGGCACGACGGCACGGCCGAGGATGATGTTGGCCAGACTGATCCACGGGACTCGGATCACGAGCCGAGCGAGCGCCTCGCTCACCCAGGACAACTGGTAGGAGACGATCATCGGGGCGCCGAGGAGCGCCGCTTCCAGTGTCGCCGTCCCCGACGTCACGAGGAGAAGATCGGCTGCCCGCATCACCGCGTAGGCGCCGTCCGGGGCGATCTCGGTCCGTACACCCTCGGCGCTCGCGGCCTCGATGGTCGCACGGTCGATCGTCGGCGCGAGGCCGACCACGAAGCGCGTCTCCGGTCGAACGCTGGCGATTCGCCGACACGCGTCTCGCATGGCTGGCAGCGCGCGTTCCACTTCTTCGCGGCGACTCCCCGGCAGCAGTCCGATCACCAGCGCGTCCTCGGGCATCCCGAGTTGTCGTCGGGCCTCCGCACGCGACGGCGCCGTCGCGATCGCGTCGAGGACCGGATGTCCGACGTAGGCGACCGGCACTCCGGCCCTGCGATAGAGGTCGAGCTCGAACGGAAACACGGCAAGCACCAGCGACACCAGGCGCCGAAGCGTCTTCACCCGCGCGTGTCTCCAGGCCCATATCTGAGGCGGAATGAAGTACACGACCGGAATTCCCTCGCGATGAGCGGCGCGGGCCAGCCTCAAATTGAATTCCGGGAAGTCGATGAGCACGACAGCCGCGGGGCGAGAGTGGTGGAGCGCGGCCCGCAGTCGACGGTACGCGCGATACAACATCGGCACCCGGCTGACCGCTTCAGTGCCACCAACCACGGCACTCCCGGTGACGTCGATGAGCACGTCCACGCCGGCGTCCGCCATCCGGCGACCGCCCATTCCGAACAGGCGGACGTCTGGAGTGAGCGTCTTGAGAGCCTGGCAGAGCGTCGCTCCGTGGAGATCACCGGACGCCTCGCCGGCGACGATCATCACGGCTGGAGCCTGCACAGCGCGAGCCGCGACCGGTGAGCTCTCAGCGTCTCGGCGCATCGTCACTGCTGACCCCGACGAGTGCGATGCCGGCCTGGTCCGCTCCGGTCACGAGCCTGTCGCGCTCGAGGAGCAGCACGCGGTTCGCCTCGACCGCCAGGACCGCGACGCCTCCCGCGGCGGCTGCCTCCAGTGTCTCGGGACCGATCGTCGGCGTGTCGAACCGATAATCATTCGTCGGCGCCACCGCTTTCACCACGACCAAGCCCGGGCCTGCGAGGCCGGCACCGCGCTGGATCGCTGCCGTCGTCCCCTCCACGGCTTCGATCGACGCGACGACACCGCGCTTGATCGTCACCGTCTGGCCGATTCCGGCCGCGGCGCAGAGTCGCGCCAGCTCGAGCCCATGGCGCACGTCCTGCCACTCCTCTTCGGTCGGAGCTCGCGTTGTCCAGGGACCAACGTTCTGGAGCCAGTCGCCGACGAAACCTCGCTGGTCCAGCACCTCGATCCCGAGGCCGGCGAGCGTCGACACCACCGTTTCAGCCAACCCGCCCCCGGCCAGCGTTCCGGCGCGGGCGACGATCCCGAGCGCGGTCGCGTCGCCGCCGCGCGCGCGCAGGACGTCGCCGAGCCAGAACTTCCCGGAGAAGAGCGCCGCCGACGCCCGCTCGCGCGCGAGCGCGGCCATGACCGGGCCGAGCTCGGTGATGCGGCTCGGAATGGCGAGGTCGATGTGCGGCTCGAGACCGACCGTATCGCCGAACGTGAAGGCCACGACGCGCCAGCCCTGGCGCCGCGCTTCCGCCGCCATTCGCGCCGGCAGGACGCCAGCGCCGCACATCAGCGCGAGGGAGCGCTCCACGGAAATCGATCGGCGAGCGCAGTGTCGCCGCCGCCGTCCCGGATCAGGCGCTCGATCTCGAGCACCATCGCGAGCGAACGGAGATCTTCCGTCTCCGCGAGGGTCACGACGCCGCCGGCGCGGAGCTGGCGAACCGCCCGGATGAGGTGCTGGATCTCCAGCTTCAGCGGGTTGTCCTTGTGCACCCGCAGGTGCTCGACGAACGACGCTTGCCGATAGCGGATCGACTCGCGGCTCAGCGTGTACTCCTGCGCGGCGCGGCGATGGATCTGGATGTCCTGATCCGTGTAGTCGAGCACGATGTAAGCGTCGGGCTGCGTGATCGCCAGCGTCCGGATCTTCTCCTCGGTGGCGCGACTCGCGGTGATCGTTGCGATGGCGCCCGACTCGAACGCGATCTGCACGTTCGCCACGTCGGCCGCCTCCGAGTGCACCGCCGCGCCCACCGCGGTCACCCGGCGCGGAGCCGTGCCGACCAGGGTGAGCACGATGTCGATGTCGTGAATCATGAGATCCATCACGACGGTGTCCTTCTGAACCCGCGGCGCAAACGGCCCGAGCCGCCGCGACTCGATCAAGATGGGCCGGTCGACGATCTTCATCAGCTCCTGCACGGCCCCGTTGAAACGCTCGACGTGACCGACGTGGAGCACGGCTCCCGAGCGCCGGGCCATGGCGTACAGCTCGCGTCCCTCATCGAGTGTCGGTGTGATCGGTTTCTCGACCAGCACGCTGATGCCGGCTTCCAGGAGGTCGCGCGCGACGTGGAAGTGCTGCTCGGTTGGCACGGAGACGCTCACGAAATCGACCCGACCAATCAGATCACGATGATCGGAGAACACCTTCGTGTCGTAGTGGCGAGCAATCGTTGCCGCGCGGTCGGGATCGATGTCGGCGATGCCAACGAGATCCACGTCCCACAGCTCGGCATACACGAGCACGTGGTACTGGCCCATGTGGCCGGCGCCCACGACTCCGGCGCGGAGACGATCCCCGCTGCTCATGACAGTGTCGCTTCCTCCGCTTCACTGGCGAGCGCCCCGGGCCGTGACGACCCACAGATGCCGCGCCGGGACGCCACGATGAATTCCACCAGCCGCGTGATCACCGGAGTGGCCGGAAGCTCGCCCCGGATGCGCTCGACCGCACTCCTGGGGCTCAGGCCAGAACGATAGAGAAGACGGTAGGCGTCCTGCAGCACGCGTCGTTCCGAGGCAGGCATTCCCGCCCGGCGCAGACCGATGACGTTCACGCCGCGCGCCGTCGCCGGGACCCCGTCCACGAGCACGTACGGCGGTACGTCGCTGACGACTTTCGTGAACCCGCCGACGTAAGCGTGCTCGCCAATCCGCGTGAACGGATGGAGCCCGCTCAAGCCGCCGATCGTCACCCGATCTCCGATCTCGCAGTGGCCTGCAACGCCCACGTAATTGACCAGGATCACGCCGTCGCCGACCTGGCAGTCGTGCCCGACATGGCTCGAGCCCATGAGCAGACAGTCGGCGCCGATCTCCGTCCAGCCGTCTGGTCGCGTCGCTCGATGCACGGTGACGTACTCCCGGAGGATCGTCCTCGCGCCGATGCGGACACCCGACGGAGTACCGTCCTTGAACTTCAGATCCTGAGGCGCGCCGCCGATCACGGCGCCATGGCCGACCCGGACCTGAGGGCCGATCACCACCTGTCCCTCCAGGACCACGTGATGGCCAATCTCGACATCCGAGCCGACGCTCACCTCGGAACCGATCACGGAGTAGGCACCGATGCGCACGCCTTCGCCGATTCGCGCGCCGGGACCTACGATTGCGCTCGGGTGGACGCGGTCAGACACGCTCGTCCTGCCCGTCGGCGGTCGTCCCGCCGGCGCTCTCGAGGCGGCCGAGGCGGCGTTCAAGCTCCCGCACCTTGCGGGCGAGCTCCGGCAAATGTCCCTCGGTGAGCGCGATCCGCTTGGCCTGTGTGATCGGTCGCGCCGGCGTGCCAAGCACCTTCTCACCCGGCGCAAGGTCGGCGTGGATTCCCGACTGGGCGCCGACCATGACACCGTCGCCGATGGTGACGTGATCCGCCACACCGACCTGTCCTCCGAGCACCACACCGCGACCGACACGACTGGAGCCGGAAATCCCGACTTGAGCGACCAGGATCGAATGCTCACCGACGTCGACGTTGTGGCCCACCTGAACGAGGTTGTCGATCTTCGTGCCTTGGCGGACGATGGTGGCGCCGAACGTGGCGCGGTCGATCGTCGTGTTGGCGCCGATCTCCACGTCGTCCTCGATCACGACCGTGCCGACCTGAGGAATCTTCCGGTGGGCCTGGCCGTCGAATGCGTACCCGAACCCGTCGGCGCCGATCACGGCGCCCGGATGCACGATGACGCGCCGGCCGAGCGTCACGCCTTCGCACAGGACCACGCGAGGATGGACCACCGACGCCTCGCCGACGTGCACGCCTCGGCCGACGTACGCGAGAGGGTGGATCCGCACGCCGGCGGCGAGCACCGCCTCGGTTTCGACCACGGCCAGTGCTCCGATGCTAGCCTCCTCGTGGACGCGGGCGCCGGGTGCGACGACCGCGGTCGCGTGCGTGCCCGCGACCACCGCGCTCGGCGGATGGAACATCAGAAGGAGCTCGATCAACGCTTGCTGGGGCGCTCGACAGCGGAGCATCGGAGCCGGCAGGTCGATTACATGCGGAGGTACGAGGAAGGCGCCGGCCCGAGACGTGCGCGCCGCCTCGCGGTAACGCATGTCCGTCAGGAACGAAATGTCGCGGGGCTGCGCCGTCTCGAGCGGCGCGATGCCGGTGACGACGCGTGAGGGATCACCGTCGAGTGTGGCCCCGAGGATCTCAGCGAGCTTGCCGAGGCTGAATCCCGCCGCCTGCGCCATGGATCGTTACTTCTTGTTCTTCGCGTTGCTTTCCTGGTCGTAAGCGCGGATGATCTCGTCCGTCAGATCCGCCTCGCTGGCCGCGTAGAGCACGACCGCCCCGCGCCGCTCGACGATCAGGTAGTACCCGTGCTCCTTACCGACCCGCTCGATCAGGCCGGACAGGTCCTGGAGCACCCGCTGGAGCAGACCCTGCTCCTTCTTCTCGAGCTCTTTCTGGAAGTCGTCGCCAAGACGCGCGGCATCCCGTCGCTTCCGCTCGAAGAGATCCTGCTTTTCCCGGCGGGTGTCGGCCGTCATCAGCGGCCCCTTCTTCTCGATCTCGTCCCGGAGCTTCTCGAGCTCCTGGCGCTTGCCGTCCATCTCCTTCTGCATCGTCGCCTTCTCACGCTCGAGCTGCTCGCGCGCAGAGACGCCGGCGGCGGAGCGCGCCAGCACGCGCTGGATGTCGATGAATCCGATCCGACTCGACGACGCCGAGCCCGCCGGCGCCGCTGCCGCCGGCGGCACCGGCACCGGTGCTTGCGCGCTCGCCACCGTGGCGGTCGCGGCCGATGCGGCCAGGACGATCGCGACCCTAGCCCATGCCCTCATGCTGCCTCCCAATCAGAATGGCGAACCGACGGAGAAGTTGAACGCGCCGAAGGCCTCCCCGGGTTTTCGATCGAGTTTGACGCCATAGTCTACCCGGATCGGACCGAACGGCGAAAACCATCGGATCCCGCCGCCGACAACATATCTGAGGCTCGTTGGATCGAATGGCGTGTTGAAGCCATAGACGTTACCGGTGTCGAAGAACGCCGCCAGGCGCACGTTGAGCGGCATCGGGATGAGGTACTCGACGTTGCCGAGCAGCTCCGTGGTGCCGCCGATGCGCGTCCCGCTGTCGTCCCGCGGCGAGATCTGGCGGAACTTGAAGCCACGGATCGTATTCGGGCCACCGAGATAGAAGCGCTCGAAGAGCGGCAGGGGCTCCGTCGACCAGCCGAAGCCGTAGCCCGCCTCGGTATGCCCCGACAGCACGTGATCGAGCCAGATCGGGCGGAAGTAGCTGGCCGACGCCAAGGTTTTGACGAACTTCGAGTCACCGCCCAGTCCGGCGAACTCGGCGGTGATGCTGGAATTGGAACCTTTGGTCGGCATCGCGAGATTGTCCCGACTGTCCCGGACCAGTGCGCCGGATACGAGCGAGGTGATGCGGCTGCCTTGCTCTTTCAGGAGCTCCGTCGACGCATCCGCCGGAACGTTGCTGATCTTGTCCTGACTCAGCCGATACCCCAGATGCCACCGAGCGAAATCGGCAAATGGATGGCTGAGACGTAACCCGCCGCCCACGGAATCCACGGTGTACTCGGTAAATATCCGCCGCTGGCTGAAGAGGTCCGCGCCGGCCGCAAGCGGGCGATCGAACAGCCATGGCTCCGTGAAGCTCACCGAGCCCTGCTGCGTTTTCACGCCGGCGGCGATCCTCGCCGAGACTTCCCAGCCGCGACCCAGGAAGTTCCGCTGTGAAAGGTTCACGGTGCCGAGCAACGAGTCCACCGTCGAATAGCCGCCGCCAACGCTGAAGAGTCCCGTCGGCCGCTCGACCACCTCGACGTTCACGATGATCTTGGTCTTGTTCGAGCCGGGCTGGGTCGTCGCGTTCACCGTCTCGAAGTAACCCAGGTTCACGAGCTTCTGCCGGGCCCGCTGCAACTTCTGGAGCGTGAAGAGATCGCCTTCCACCATCGGGATCTCGCGCCGGAGAATCTTGTCCTGGCTCCGGACATTTCCGGTGATGTCGATCCGTTCGACGTAGACCTCGGGTCCTTCGCTGATCTCCAAGGTGATGTCGACGATTCGACTGGCGGGGTTCTGATCGACCTTTGGGCTCACGTCAGCCGAGGCGCGGCCGATCGTGCTGTAGAGGTCCGTGATCGACCGCAGGCCGTCGCGCACGGCACTCCGTGAGAACGGGTCGCCGGCCTTTAGCTTTATCTGGCGCCGCACCTCCTGCTCGGGGAAGAGCGTCACGCCGGTCACGACCAGTGAGCCCACCCGGTATTGCGGTCCCTCGACGACCGTGAACTCTATGGTCACCCGCGCTCGATCGCGATCCACCGCGACGTTGTGCGACTCGACACGGGCCTGGATGTAGCCGTGGTCGTTGTAGAGGCTGATGATGCGCTCGACGTCGTCATCGAGGCGCTGTCGCTGGACCGTGCCTCTCAAGATGAAGAACTGCCGCTCCTGGGTCGCGAGGACGCCCTTGATTTTCTTGGCGCTCAAGCCCTCGTTGCCGTGGATGACGATCCGTTCGATCGTGATGCGGCGGCCTTCGTTGATGTTGAAGACCACGCGAACATCGCCATCGGAGAACTTGTCGGTCTCCGGAGAGATCTGAGCCTCGAAGTACCCTTCTTCTTCGTAATGGTCTTTCAGCTTCTCGCGTGCGCGCTGGACGCTCACCGGGTTGTACACGGCCCCGAGCTTGACGTCGATCTTTTCCTGAAGAGTGCTGGTGGTGATCTTCTTGTTTCCGACGAACTGGATGTCGCGGACGAACGGCCGCTCCACGACCAGGAACGTGACTTTCACGCCACCCTCGAAGTCCTCGAGGCGAAGCTGCACGTCGTCGAAGAACCCGAGCGCGAAGATCGCGCGCACGTCCTCCGAGAGCAAGGCCGGGTTGAAGATCGCCCCGATCTTGCTCTGGACCGGTCCGAGAATGACCGCCTCCTGCACGCGGCGGTTGCCTTCGACGGCAAGCTCTCTGATGAGGACCGGCCGTTGCGCCGGTGTCGGCGGGGGTGCGGGCTCAGGAGCCTGCGGCTGCGCCGCGCTGAGCGACGGTAGCGAGACCAACAGGACGAGCGCAACCGAGATGCGCACCCACCCGGGCAGAGTCACCGGGCTAGCCCGGATAATTCATGAACGAACGACGCGCACGCCGGCCGGTGACCCGGCGGGAGACGGGCAGCCGGGGTCCTCTGACCACAGGCGTCTTCGCCCCGATCATCGCCCGAGCCGTTCCCACTCGTCACGGCTGTGTCGTTGCCTCGCGAGGCGGGAATGGGTCACCCGGACCCGGCTGCCCATCTCCCGCCGGGTCACCGGCCGACCCTCGTCATAGGCGTTCCATGAATCACGCGCGCGGATCATCGATGAACGACCGGGGCCGCGGGACAGCGAGTTGCCGCGGGCCGGCCGGGTCGGTGGGGGGCCGGCGGACCCGTTCCCGTAGCGTGCAATCGAGGGCAACCAGGCCAGGAGTGGGAACGACTCACCGGTCATCGGTCAACAAGGCCTCGTGGTCAGAGGCCCCTCACCGATCCGGCCGACCCGCAACGCCACGCACTCGATTGACGGGGAGCGTTCATGAATAATCCGGGCTAGGCTCGCGGACCCAGTGACTTAATGCTCCGCAAGTTCCAGGGGAGTCTCGACTGGCGGCGCCTCCCGGAAGACGAAACCCGTGGGGGCGACATCGATCTCGATGCGCGCGCTCTCGGGCACCTGCCCGCGGACGATCGCCTCGGCCAGAGGATCCTCGATGTGCTTCTGGATGGTGCGGCGGAGCTGCCGCGCCCCGTAGGTCGGGTCGTAGCCCTTCTCCACGAGTGAGGCTTCCGCCGCCGGCGTCAACATCAACTCGATGCCCTTCTCGAGCAGCTGCCGATTGATCCGGGAGATCATCAACCGGATGATCTCCTTGATGTGGTCCAGGGACAGCGGGTGGAAGACGATGATGTCGTCGATCCGGTTCAGGAATTCCGGCCGGAAGGCGCGCTTCAGCTCCTCCAGCACGCGGTCTTTCATGCGGTCGTAGGACGAGTCGTCCGACTCCTGCAGGAATCCGGGCGACGTTCGCTTTCCGATCAGGCTGGTGCCGAGGTTGGACGTCATGATGAGGATCGTATTCTTGAAGTCGACGATGTGGCCGAGCGAGTCCGTCAAGCGGCCGTCATCGAGTACCTGCAACATCATGTTGAACACGTCCGGGTGCGCCTTCTCGATCTCGTCGAAGAGCACGACCGAGTACGGCCGCCGCCGGACTTTCTCGGTCAAGAACCCGCCTTCTTCGTAGCCGACGTATCCGGGCGGTGCGCCGAGCAGACGGGACACCGAGAACTTCTCCATGTACTCGGACATGTCGATGCGGATCAGTGCATTCTCGTCGCCGAACAGATATTCGGCCAGCGCACGTGCGAGCTCGGTCTTCCCGACTCCTGTCGGACCGAGGAAGATGAAGGACCCGACCGGCCGCTTGGCATCCTTGAGGCCCGCGCGCGAACGACGGATCGCCCGCGACACGGCCGCCACCGCAGGGTCCTGCCCGATGATGCGCCCGTGCAGGGCCTCCTCCATCCGGGCCAGCTTCTCCGACTCCTTCTCTTCGAGCTTGGAGAGTGGGATACCCGTCCAGCGGGAAACGATGAACTCGATGTCCTCTTCGCCGACCGACTGCGTGCCCTTGCCCTTGGTCTTGTCCCACTCGCGCTTCAGCTCCTCCTCGCGATGGCGGAGCACCTTCTCCTTCTCGCGGAGCGAGGCCGCCTTTTCGAATTCCTGCGCCTCCAGGTACATGTCCTTCTCGCGGATGACGCGCTCCAGCTCTTTCTCGATCTCCTTGATCTCGGGCGGTGGCGTAAGCGCCATCAGGCGCGTCCGTGAAGACGCTTCGTCGATCACGTCGATCGCCTTGTCGGGAAGCTGCCGGTCCGTGATGTAGCGATCCGCAAGGTTGACGGCCGCGGTGATCGCCTGCTCGGTGATCTTCACGCGGTGATGCGCCTCGTACTTGTGCCGCAGACCCCGGATGATCTCGATGGCCTCGGGCACGCTCGGAGCCTTGACGATGACGGGTTGGAACCGGCGCTCGAGCGCGCCGTCCTTCTCGATGTACTTGCGGTACTCGTCCAGCGTCGTGGCGCCGATCGTCTGGATCTCACCGCGCGATAGCGCCGGCTTGAGCATGTTCGAGGCGTCGATGGCGCCCTCGGCGGCGCCGGCACCGATCAGCGTGTGGAGCTCGTCGAGGAAGAGGACGACGTTCTCCGACTGTCTGATCTCCTTCATCACCGCTTTGAGCCGCTCTTCGAACTGCCCGCGGTACTTGGTGCCGGCCACCAGGGCTCCAAGGTCGAGCTGCAGGAGCCGCTTGTTGACGAGCACGTCGGGGACGTCGTGGCTCACGATCTTCTGCGCCAGGCCTTCCACGATTGCGGTCTTGCCGACGCCAGGCTCGCCGATCAGGACGGGGTTGTTCTTGGTGCGGCGCGCCAGAATCTGAATCACGCGCTCGATTTCCTGCTCGCGCCCGATGACCGGGTCGAGCTTCGTCTCACGGGCGAGCTGGGTGAGATCGCGCGCGAACTCGTCGAGGACGGGAGTCTGAGAGCGCTTCTTCGGTCGCGGGTAGTACTGATCGCCGAGCAGCGCCAGTGTCTCCTGCCGGACCTCGTCGAGGCGTGCACCGAGCGACTCGAGGATCTTCGCGGCGATGGACTGGCCTTCCTTCATCAGCCCGAGAAGCAGGTGCTCGGTGCCGATGTAGTTGTGCCCGAGCTGCCGGGCTTCCTCGATCGACAGCTCGAGGACGCGCTTGGCTTGTGGGGTGAACGGCACTTCACCGAACGTCAGGGTCTTCGGGAAGCCGGCCAGCGCCCGTTCGACTTCGGCCTTGACGGTTTCCAGTCTCAGCCCGAGCCGCTGGAGCACCGCGGTCGCGATGCCTTCACCGTCGCGGATCAAGCCGAGGAGCACGTGCTCGGTTCCTACGAAATCGTGGCGGAAGCGTCCCGCTTCTTCCCGCGCCAGAATGATGACCCGCCGCGCTCGTTCGGTGAATCGTTCAAACACTGGTTCCCCCCACCCCTTTCGTGAACCGCCAAACGACAAGTTTTGCTTTCGTAGACGGCTAGTTACGGTGGCAGTATAGCCCGCCGTCGGAGAGGCTGCTAGCCTTTTCTCGTTTCCGCACTAACCGCGCGAATTCCCACGTTACTCGTGAGGTTCAATCGCCCGTTCCGAGCCGAGCCTGGCCCTCGACGAGCCGGTAAATGCGTTCGGCCTTTTTTGCGAGCTCGGGATTGTGCGTGGCGATGAGAAACGCGAGCCCGCGTTCGGCCTGGAGACGAAGGAAGAGATCGTAGATGACCTCGCTGGTCTTCGGGTCCAGATTGCCGGTTGGCTCATCGGCGAGCACGACTCGAGGCGAGCTCACCAGCGCCCTCGCGATCGCGACGCGCTGCTGCTCGCCGCCCGAGAGCTCGCCTGGTCGGTGCCGCAGCCGGTCGCCGAGACCCACGTCGCTCAGCGCGTCGGCCGCACGCTCGCGGGCCTCGCGCATCGGGCGCCGGGCCAGCAGCGCCGGCACCATGGCATTCTCGAGCGCGCTCATGTCTCCAAGGAGGTTATAGAACTGGAACACGAACCCGATGTCGTGCCGGCGGTACTTGACGAGGCCCGCCTCATTCCGCGCGAACAGATCTTCACCTTTGAACCAGACCCGACCGCCCGACGGCCGGTCCAAGGCTCCGAGCAGGTGCAGCAGCGTCGACTTGCCAACGCCGGAAGCGCCGACCAGCGCGACGACCTCGCCGGCCGCCACGTCGACGGTCGCACCGCGAAGCACGCGGACGACCTCGGAACCGGAGCGGTACTCCTTCTCGAGGTTCTCGCCGACCAACAGCAGGTTGCTCGTCGAGCGTTCAGCGACGTCTGCGCTCACGGGATCGTCGTCGCGGTGGCCGTGCGCCAGGAATTTGTGTGTCGCGGCAGGCGTGAGGCCGTAAGACGCGCGGCGCGCCTGGGACAGATACGACAGGTCCAGGGTGCGCTGCGCGCGTCTCGGTTACTCATACCGGAGCACGTCGACCGGCGCGAGCGAGCCCGCGCGCCGCGCCGGAATGATCGTGGCGAGGAACGACAGGAGCAGGGTCGCGCCCACGATCAACAGGAAGTCGCTCCGCGTGAGCTTCATCGGAAGGTGGTCGATCTGGTACACGTCGCCCGCGAGCCGGATGATCTTGTAGGTATTCTGCACCCAGATCAGTGTGACCCCCACCAGACTTCCCGCCAGCGTCCCGACCGCCCCGATCGTCATCCCGACCGTGAAGAAGACCGCCGTGATGCTCTGGGACGACGCGCCGACCGCTTTCAGGATCCCGATCTCCTTGCGCTTCTCCGCGACGAGCAGGATCAGGTGCCCGATGATCGCGAACGCCGCCACGAGCACGATGATCGTCACGATCACGAAGAGCGCCAGCTTCTCGAGCTGGAGCGCCGCGAACAGATTGCGGTTCATCTCCATCCAGTCGCGCATCCAGTAGGACGGGCCCAGCCGGAGCGCGATCGCCTGTCCGATCCGGCGCGCCTCGAACGGATCGGCGAGCCGTACCTCGACACCGGTCACGCCGTTCGCGAGCCCGGCAAACTCTTGCGCCGCCGGCAAGTTCAGATACGCAATCGACGAGTCGTACTCGTACATCCCGATCTCGACCGTTCCGACGACGACGTACCGCCGCATCTTGGGCACCATGCCGATGGCGGTGAGCGCGCCCTGCGGAGACACGACCGTCACCGCTTCGCCCGGGATGATCCCGAGGATCCGGGCCAGCTCTACTCCGAGGAGAATCCCCGGCTCGCCGGCGAGCAGCGGAGCGAGACTGCCCGAGCGGATCTGCGCCCGCATGTCACTGACGACGGCGCCCGAGCTGAGATCGAGACCGCGGACGATGCCGCCGTGGGCGCCGCCGGCCCCACTGGTGAAGAGCGCCTGCTGGAGAACGAACGGCGTGGCCGCTCGCACGCCGGGGACCTGCATCACCTGCGCTGCGACCGTTTCCGCCTGCGTCACACCCTGGGCGCCGCCCTGGAAGATGAGCAAGTGCGGATTGGCCGAGATGATCTTCTCGCGGATGCCATCCTGGAATCCCGTCATGACCGCCAGCACGACGATGAGCGCCGCGACTCCGAGGAAGACGCCCCCCACGCCGATCCACACGAAGAGCGACAGATTCGTCCGTTGGCCTCGCGAGCGCAGATATCGGAAGCCGAGGAACAGCTCGAACGGGATGCCGCGGGTCACGTCCCCTCGGGGCGAAGCTGGGGAAAGAGGATCACTTCACGGATGGAAGGCTGATCGGCGAACAGCATGACGAGACGGTCGATGCCGATCCCCTCACCCGCCGCCGGCGGCATACCGTACTCGAGCGCGCGGACGTAGTCGTCATCGAGCCAGTGCGCCTCGACGTCGCCACGCGCGTGTCGGGCGGCCTGCTGTTGAAATCGCGTGAGCTGATCGATCGGGTCGTTCAGCTCGCTGTAGGCGTTGGCCACCTCACGGCGGCCGACGAACAACTCGAAGCGATCGGCGAGACGCGGGTGGTCGCGTTTCCTCTTCGCGAGCGGCGACAGGTCGAGCGGAAAATCGATGACGAAGGTCGGCTGCACCAGCGTCGGCTCGACGAGTCGCTCGAACACTTCTTTCCAGACGTCGGGCGCTTCCTCCGGCGGATCGATGCCGCGGGCGGCGGCAGCGCGTGCCACCACGGCCGCGTCGGTCTCGGGCGTGACCTCGATGCCGAGCACCTCCGACAGGCCTCCGAAGAACGTGAGACGCCGCCACGGCGGAGTGAGATCGATCGCGTGCTCGCCCCACGTGAGCTGCAGCGTCCCACGGAGCGCCTGCGCCAGCTCCGTGAAGAGAGCCTCGGTCAGGTCCATCAGGTCGGTGTAGTCCGCGTACGCCTGGTAGAACTCGACCATCGTGAATTCGGGATTGTGCTGAGTCGAGATCCCTTCGTTGCGGAAGCTCCGGTTGATCTCGTACACCCGCTCGAATCCGCCCACGACCAGCCGCTTGAGATAGAGCTCGGGGGCGATTCTGAGATACAGATCCATGTCGAGCGCGTTGTGGTGCGTCTTGAAGGGCCGCGCCAGCGCGCCGCCCGGAATGGGCTGCATCATCGGCGTTTCGACCTCGACGAACCCCCGGGCATCGAGGAAGCGCCGCATGCCCTGGATCAACCGTGCGCGAAGCAGGAAGATCTCGCGAGCCTCGGGGTTCACCACGAGGTCGACGTAGCGCTGGCGGTAGCGGGTCTCGACGTCCTTCAGACCGTGCCATTTTTCCGGCAACGGCCGCAGCGACTTTGCCAGAAACGTGAAGGACTTCACGGCGACCGTCAACTCGCCGGTCCGGGTGCGGAACATCTCTCCGGTCACGCCGATGAAATCCCCGATGTCGAGGTCGGTGTAGAGCGGGTAGTCGTCGCCGAGCTGGTCCGCTCTCGCGTACAGCTGGATCCGCCCGGTCTGGTCCATGAGGTGCGAGAAACACGTCTTCCCGTGGTGTCGGGTGGCCACGATGCGCCCGGCGACGCTGACTGGTCCGATGGCCTTCAACTCATCTTCCGTCGCGTTCGCCAGCCGTTCGGTCAGCGGGTGGGCCCAATGCGTGACCGGGAAGCGGCCACCGAAAGGATCGAGGCCGCGCTGGCGCAGCGCCTCGAGCTTCTCGCGCCGAAGCCGGATCAGCTCGTTTCCGTCTGTCGCGCTCACGCCTCACGCCCTCGCGACCAGAGCAGGTAGGCCTTGATGAACTCGTCGAGGTCACCGTCCATCACGGCCTCCACGTTACCGACCTCGAATCCCGTCCGAGAGTCCTTGATGAGCTGATACGGATGAAACGTGTACGAGCGGATCTGGCTTCCGAACGCGATGTCCTTCTTCGCGCCGGCGAGCTCCGCCAGATCCTCCTTCTGCTTTTTCTCCGCCAGCTCGTAGAGTCGCGCCTTCAGGATCCGCATCGCCGTGTCACGGTTGCGCAGCTGCGAGCGCTCGTTCTGGCACGCCACGACGATCCCCGTGGGGAGATGCGTGAGGCGGACGGCCGAGTCGGCCGTGTTGACGCCCTGGCCACCGGGTCCCGACGACCGGTACACGTCCACACGAATCTCGTCGTCCTTGACGTTGACCTCCACGTCGTCGACCTCGGGCGTGACCGACACCGCGGCGAAGCTCGTTTGCCGCCGTCGCGACGCATCGAATGGCGAGATTCGCACGAGACGATGCACACCGGTCTCGCCGCGCAGGTACCCGTACGCGTACTCGCCGGTGACCTCGATCGTGGCTGATTTGATCCCGGCTTCCTCGCCCGGCAGCAGATCGACGACCTCCGCCTTCAAGTCGGCGCGCTCGCACCACCGGAGGTACATCCGCACGAGCATCTGCGCCCAGTCCTGGGACTCGGTCCCGCCGGCGCCCGGATGAATCGAAAGGATCGCCGCTTTCGAATCGTGGGGACCGGACAGCATGATCCGCAACTCGAACTCGTCGAGGGCCTTCCGGAGCCGCGCAACGCTGTCAGAGATCTCCGCGTCCAGGCTACCGTCGTCGGCTTCCGCGGCCAGCTCGAGCATCACCGCCAGATCCTCGGCTTGCGAGGAGAGTTCCTTCACGCGCACCAGGATCCGGGAAATGTCAGCGCGTTCCCGGATCAGCTCCTGCGCGCGCCGGTTGTCGTCCCAGAAGGACGGCGATGCCATCTCCGCCTCGAGGGCGGCGAGCCGCTTTTCTTTCGCCGGAACGTCAAAGATGCCCCCGGAGCTCGTCGACCCGACGCGCAAGATCGGCGACGTCGCGCTTGACCTCACCCGCCATCAGGCCCCTCGCCGTGAGAATCCTGCTGCCACGACCGCGCCCGAAATCACCAACGCCAGGTACGCAAACCAGTCGCCTAGCCGCGTGTAGAGCGTGCGGACGTGACGGAGCGGAATGCGGTCGACCAGGATGCCCCGCTCGAAGAGGCCGAGGCGCCGGGTTACCGCGCCGGTCGGCGCGATGAAGGCCGAGATCCCGGTATTGGCGGCACGCACGAGCGCGACCCGGTGCTCGACGGCCCTGAGCGGGTACATCGCGAGATGCTGCGCGGGCCCGGTGGTCCGGCCGAACCAGGCATCGTTCGTCATGTTGATCATGAACCGAGCACCATCCCTCACGAATTCACGAAATAGCTCGGGGAAAATGCCTTCGTAACAGATTACGACACCGAACGGGGCTGGCGGACCCGGAAACACTGCAGCACGGGAGCCGGGCTCCATGTCGGAAATGAACTGGGCCCAACCCCTGATGAAGCCGATCACGTTCGCGAGCGGCACGTATTCTCCGAACGGAACCAGATGCATCTTATCATACCGGTCCTCGATGCCTCGGTCCGTCACCAGGAACGCCGTATTGCGATAGCGCGGAGACGCGTCATCGACGTCGATCGAGCCGATCATGAGGCGCGTATCGAGCGCGGTCGCCAGCATTTTCAGAGCGGCGAGCAGTCCTGGGTCCTGGCGGAGCACGGTGGGAGAGGCCGTTTCCGGCCAGACGATCAAGTCCGCGCCATTCACGCCCACACTTCGCGAGAGCGTGAAATACACGCCGAGCGTCATCGCCGTGAAGCGATCGTCCCACTTGAGCGGTTGCGGGATCGACGGTTGCATGACCGCGATCGTTGCTTCCGGCGGCGCGGCCGACTGGCCCAGCCGCCATGCGCCGAAGCCGAGGGCAGCGGCCACGAGCATCCCGGCGAGTCCAAGACTCACGAGCCCCGTGCGCAGGGGAAGTACCACACCTGCCGCGATCGCTGCGTTGACCGCGACGACCACGAAGCTCACGCCATAGACACCGGTGAGCTCGGCGATCTGGATGATGGGCAGTCGCGCATGCTGCGAGTAGCCGAGCAGGCCCCACGGGAACCCGCCCATGAGATGCCCGCGGCCCCATTCAGCCGCCACCCAGAGGAACGGCGCGCTGACGAGCGCCCAGCCGGGCGACAGGCGCCACCGGAGCCACGCCATCACGGCTCCCACCGCGCCCGCCCAGAGCGCGCAATACCCCGCGAGCAGCATCGTTGGTCCCCACGTCAGCGGCCAAGGGATGGCGGTGTACGTCCGGAACGTGAAGTTGAGCCACCGAAGCAATCCGAGAAAAAAGACGAATGCTCCGAGCCAGACCCACCCGAACGCAGCTCGTGCGCGGCAGCGGAGAGCGATGACGAGCATCGGGACGAGCCCGAACCAGGCCAACCCGTCCCATTCGAGCGGCACGAACGCGGACGAGAACGCGTGCGCCAGCACGCCGCCCCCGGCAACGACCGCTCCCGCGTGGACGAGTCGGCGCTGCACCGACGTCAGGCGCCGACGGCGAGCCTATCAGCGAGGAACTGCGGCAGTCGGGCGGCGAGGATCTTCTGTCGAGCGGTCGCAATGTCGTATGCGACCCGCCGAATGCTCACCCGGCGCGCATCGACGTCCCAAAGCGCGTACGCGGCGCGAGGATCCCGGTCACGAGGCTGCCCCACGCTGCCGACGTTCACGATGTACCGGCGCCCCGGGGCGAGCTTCACGTCGAAGATTCCCGCTTCGTGGTCGGGCCCCGAAGACCCCAGGGACCAGACGGCGGGCGAGTGCGAGTGGCCGACGAAGCACAGCCGCGTCGTGAACGCGCCGAATGCCTCGTACCCGTCATCGGCGGTGACGAGGTACTCCCACTCGTCGGGCCGGGCGGGCGAAGCGTGTACCAGCGTCGCGTCCTCGACCTCCGCCGTGAGTGGCTGCGCCGCGAGATAGTCGCGGTGGGCGGTGGACAGTTGCTGTCGCGTCCACACGACCGCGGCGCGCGCGTAGCGATTGAACCAGTCGAGCGCCAAAAGGCCGGCAACGCCGTGCTCGTGATTACCGGCGACGAGACGCGTGGCGCGCTCGCCCAGGACTTCGACGCACGCGATCGGGTCAGCCCCGTAGCCCACGACGTCGCCGAGACACAGGACGGCGTCGGCGCGCTGGTCAGCGTCGTCGAGCACCGATCGTAACGCCTCCAGATTCCCATGAATGTCGGAAAGCACCGCGTATCGCACCGGCGGGGCTCACGACACGTGCGAGGCCGGACCCGGCGTATCCGCGGCCACGGAGGGCCGAAGCTCTTTGTGGACCCGGTCGAGAATGCCGTTGATGAACCGACTCGACTCCTGTGTTCCGAACTTCTTGGCGATCTCGATCGCCTCGTTGATGGCGACCTTGGGCGGCACGTTGGGCTGCCACAGAAGCTCGAAGATCGCCATGCGCAGGATATTCCGGTCGACGGCCGACATCCGGTCGAGATTCCAATGCTCGGCGCACTGACTGATGAGCTGATCGATCTTCACCTGGTTGGCCTTCGCGCCGTGGACCAGATGACGCGCGAACGTCTGCGCGTTGTCGTCCAGTGAATGGCGAGCCCAGAAGTCCGGCTCGTGGGGCGTCGGATCGTCGTCACCCCCGAGGTCCAGCTGGTAGAGGAACTGGAGCGCAACTTCGCGCGCTTTACGCCGCTTGCCCATCGCTATCGGCGTCGCGGGCGCGCGCCGGCGCGTGGACCCGTCTCGGTCTTCGGTCGCGGCCGATGGCCGGAGCGCACCCGCTCGACGAATTCTGCCATCTCGACGGCCGCCTCGGCCGCCTCCTCGCCCCTGTTCCCGACCTCACCGCCCGCGCGCTCCCAGGCCTGCTTCTCGCTGAGCGCGGTGATCACACCGAACGTGGTCGGCACGCCGGTCGTCACGGCAACGTGGCGGATGCCGGCGGCCGCCTCGCGGGCCACATAATCGAAATGGGGCGTCTGACCGCGGATCACCACTCCCACGCACACGATCCCGGCATACCGTCCACCAGCGGCGAGATGGGCCGCAGCGAGCGGAAGCTCGAAGGATCCGGGTACCCAGTGCACATCCACGTGCTCTTGCGAAATCTTCGCCGCAAACAATGCATTGAGCGCGCCGTCGACCAGGCGGGCACTGATCGCTTCGTGAAATCGAGCTGCCACGATCGCGAAACGTCGCCTCCTCTTCGGCCTCGCGGTCGATCGCCGGGCGCCGTTGGCACGATCGGCCGGCCGGCCTCCGGAAGGCGCTGGTGCATGCCGCTTGGGCGCCCGGCCGGCCACGCCGAATTACTCCGGGAGCGACGAGAGCAGATGGCCGAGCTTGTCGCGCTTGGTGCTCAGGTATTTCCGATTCGTTTCGTTCGCCGGGACCTCGAGCGGAACACGCTCGACGATCTGCAGTCCGTAGCTTTCGAGCCCGACCCGCTTGGCGGGATTGTTGCTTAGCAAGCGAAGATTCGTGACGCCGAGATCCACCAGGATCTGCGCGCCGATGCCGTAGTCACGCAGATCCGCCTTGAAGCCCAGAGCCTGATTCGCCTCGACGGTGTCCTTGCCCGAGTCTTGTAGCTCGTACGCCCGGAGCTTGTTCAAAAGCCCGATCCCGCGCCCCTCCTGCGGAAGATACACACACAGCCCGCGTCCCTCGCTCTGGATGATCGCGAGCGCCTTGTCGAGCTGCAGACCGCAGTCGCACCGGCGCGAGTGGAAAACGTCTCCCGTGAGGCACTGAGAGTGCATGCGCACGAGTACCGGCACATCGCCCGACACTTCGCCCATCACCAGCGCGAGGACCTCGCGGTTGTCCACCGTGGTCTCGTAGGCGATCGCGTGGAACTCGCCGAAATCGGTCGGCAACCGCGTGGTCGCGACTCGTCGGATCAGCTTTTCCGTCCGGCTGCGATACGCGATCAGGTCCTTGATCGTGATCATCGTGAGGTTGTGCGTCCGCGCGAGCGCGGCGAGCTGAGGGACGCGCGCCATCGCACCCTCGTCGTCGAGAACCTCACAGATCACGCCGGCGGGATAGCAACCAGCCAGCCGCGCGAGGTCCACGGCCGCCTCGGTATGGCCGGCGCGTCGAATCACCCCACCAGGCATCGCGCGCAGCGGGAAAATATGGCCAGGCGCCGTGAGATCCTCGGCGCGCATGTGCGGATCCACCAGCGTCCGGATGGTCACCGCACGGTCGTACGCCGAGGTGCCGGTCGTCACGCCCCGCCGTGCGTCGACGGTGATCGTGAATGCGGTTCCGAGGGGCGCAGTGTTGTCGGCGACCATCATCGAGATCTTCAGCTCGTCGAGCCGCTCGGCCGTCATCGGAACGCAGATCAGGCCCCGGCCGTACTTGGCCATGAAGTTGACGGCCTCCGGGGTGGCCTTGTCCGCAGCCATGACGAGATCGCCCTCGTTCTCGCGGTCCTCGTCGTCGACGACCACGAGAGTCCGCCCCTGCCGGATCTCCTCGATGGCCTCCTCGATCGCTGCGAAGTCAATCATCTCGTCCCTCTCAGCGTGAGCGCTCGCACCAGGTACTTCCCGATCACGTCCGCTTCCATGTTCACTACCTGGCCCGGTCGCAACCAGCCGAGTGTCGTGACCGCCAACGTGTGCGGGATGAGCATCACCTCGAACGCCAAGTCCCCCAGCGCCGCGACCGTGAGGCTGACGCCGTCCAGCGTGACCGAACCCTGTGGGATCAGCAAGGGTTCCAGCTCGCGGTCCGCGAACCCGATCCGCACCCGCGCCGTCGATTCTACACGCGTTATGTCCACGACGGTGCCGATGCCGTCGACGTGGCCCAGCACGAGATGTCCCCCGAGCGCGCCACCGAAGCGAAGCGGGCGCTCGAGATTGACCGGAATGCCGGTCCCCAGATGCCCGAGCGCGGTCCGTTGCAACGTCTCAGGACCCAGCTCGAACTGGAGCGCGGCGTCGCTGCGGCGCACGACCGTCAGACAGACGCCATTGACCGCCACGCTCGCACCGACCTCGCTTCGCTCGAGGACCACCGACGCGGCGACCTCGAGACTCGCCGTGCTGCCGTCTCGGCCGAAGGCCCGAACCTGGCCCACCTCTTCCACGATCCCCGTGAACATGATCCGCGATCAGACCACGTCGGCCTCGATCAGGAGATCCTGGCCGAGGCGCCGTGTCTCGAAGTTGTCCAGCCTTACCGCCTGGTCAAGGCGGCGTCCGAGCCCGCCCAGCAGCGATGGCGCCGCCCGCCCCCCGATGAGAAGCGGCGCCACGAACACCGCGACACGATCGACGAGTCCCTCCTCGACGAACCCGGCGTGAACCGCGCCGCCGCCTTCGACCAGGACCGCGCGCACTTCGCGGGCGAACAGTTCCTCGAGGACGCCGGCCAGGCCGACCCGCTCATCAGCGCCGGAGCAAGGCATCACGGTCGCTCCCGCGGCCTCGAGCGCCCGTACGCGGTCGCGCGGAGCCCCGGCGCCGACCGCGATGATCGCGCGAGACGGCGTCTGGCTGGCGATGACCCGCGCGGTCGGCGGAGTCCGGGCGAACCAATCGAGCACGACGCGGTACGGCTCGCGCGGCCATGGGCGATCGAGGCGCACCGAGAGGCGCGGGTCGTCCGCCAGCACCGTTCCGATGCCAACCACGATCGCGTCGGCCTCGCTGCGGAGCCGGTGGGCGCGGTATCTCGCTTCGTCACCGGTGATCCACTGCGAGGTGCCGCGGGAGTCGGCGATCTTTCCATCAAGCGTCATCGCGCCCTTGAGTGTCACGTGCGGGCGGTGCTTGCGCATGGCCGTCAGGAACGCGCGATTTTGCCGGCGCGCCTCGCCGGGGAGGAGACCCTCGAGAACATCGATGCCGGCAGCGCGCAGCGCCTCGAACCCGCGGCCGGAGACGAGAGGATTCGGATCTGCGACAGCGCCCACGACGCGCCGCACGCCGGCCTCGATGATCCTCGGCACGCACGGCGGGGTCCGTCCGTGATGGACACAGGGTT
The DNA here is from genome assembly GCA_041490825.1 of Methylomirabilia bacterium. Classification (GTDB taxonomy): domain Bacteria; phylum Methylomirabilota; class Methylomirabilia; order Rokubacteriales; family CSP1-6; genus JBGPTW01. Next base: position 99,348 of record JBGPTW010000003.1, read on the forward strand.
CCAACGTGACGTACAGGGTCGCGCCGCGGCTCTCGTCACGAATCGCGGCAAGTGCTTCCACCTCGGCGTGAGGACAGCCGGCCGCCCGGTGAAAACCCTCGGCGAGGACGCGTTCGCCGTTCGTGAGAACCGCGCCGACCAGCGGATTCGGCGATGTCAGTCCCCGCGCCCGCTCGGCCAGCCCAAAGGCGCGCCGCATGAATACCGCGTCGGTGTCAGCGACCATCACGCGGGGACGAGCGCGTCCACGAACCGCGCCGGCTCGAACGGCGCCAGATCCTCGATCCGCTCACCGACCCCGATGAGCTTGATCGGCACCTTGAGCTCGCGCACGATGCGGACGACGATCCCGCCTTTCGCCGTGCCATCGAGCTTCGTGACGCACATCCCGCTGAGGCCGATGGTCTCGTGGAAGATGCGGGCCTGGGCAAAGCCGTTCTGGCCCGTCGGCGCGTCGAGGACCATCAGCGACTCGTGAGGCGCTCCCGGCGCCTGACGCTCGACGACCCGCTTGAGCTTCACGAGCTCGTCCATCAGATTCGTCTTGGTGTGGAGGCGACCGGCGGTGTCGATGATGAGGGCGTCGAGCCCGCGGGCCGTCGCGGCCTTCACGGCATCGAATACGACGGCGGCGGGATCCGACCCCGCGGCTTGTCGGATCACGTCCACGCCGATCCGGGCCCCCCATGTCTCGAGCTGCTCGATCGCGGCCGCGCGAAACGTGTCGGCGGCCGCAAGCGCCACTGACCGACCGGACGCCTTCAGACTGGCGGCGAGCTTGGCGCACGTCGTCGTCTTTCCCGAGCCATTGACTCCGAGCATCAGGATGATGGCCGGACGATGATCGAGATCGAGCGGTTGTGCGGCAGCCGTCAACGTGTCGACGAGGAAGCGGCGAAACAGCGGCCGGAGCTGGTCCGCGCGCGTCACGGTGCCGAACATCACTTCTTCACGGGCGCGATTCGTGAAATCAGCCGCCATGGCGGCGCCAAGATCGGCCGCGATCAGCAGCTCTTCGAGCTCCTCGTACAGGGATTCGTCGATCGGCCGGTCGGGCTCGAGGACAGCATCGAGCGTGCTGCTGAGATATTCCTGCGAGCGTCGCAGGCCCTCACGGAGCCGTTCGCCGAATCCGGAGAAAAACTTCACGGTTCGTCCGACGGCAGGACCAGACGGGGTATCACGACGCCGCTTCCACCGAGCGACGGTAGCGCGACACCGTTCAGCTCGATGGTCACTCCGCCGGCATTTCCGATCGCGATTGTGAATCGCCGATTCGAGATCCATTCTCGCATCTGACCGGCGGGGATCGTTTCCTCGCTCGAGTGGCCGTCTTCCGTCCGCACCCGGATCCACGTCGACTGGGTGGTTCGCGCGATCAGGCGATACGGAGCGGTGGCTCGCATGGCGGCGCGCTGGTTCCCTGGCGCCGTGCCGGCCGCAACGGGAGGAGCAGCCGCGGGCCGCTCGGGAAGCGCGGTTGGTGGGGCGACAGCCGAAGGCGTCGTCGTCGCTACTGCGCGGCCATCACGCGCCGGCGGTGGTGACACAGCAGGAATGCCGGCCGCCGGCCGCGATCCCACAGGCTGGGGCGTCGAAGCCGCGTCCGCTGGATTCACCGGTGCCGTGGAAGTTAGCCGCTCCGCCGGCGGCAATTCCGACCGTGCGGGTTCGGCGCGGCGATCGGGCTTCAGGTCGCGACCCGCTTGCAAGGCTAGCGTGACCGCAAACAGCGCGACACCGAGCACGACGAGCAGCACGAAGCTGACGAGGACGGGCCCGCGACCTCGCGGCTCGAGCGGCGAATGTCCGGGGGCCGGCGTCCGGACCGGGGCGCTGTCCGTGCGAGCTTCGCCGCCGCGATTGTCGTAACGCGCGAGCGCCTCGTCGGCGGACTCGCCGAGCGCCTGGCAATACGCTCGAATGAACCCGCGAGTGAAGACGGGCGCCGGCAGGGTCTCGAATCGCCCCGTCTCGATGGCTTCCAGGTACGAACGCGCGACCCGGGTGACGCGAGCGATCTCCTCGAGGGAGACACCTCGCCGGTCACGGAGCTCGCGGAGATAGGGACCAACAGAGGACATGCCAACCTCGCCCGAGTCTAGCCCATGTCGGTGGCGTTTTCACGCACCAGACACCCGCGACTCGGGGGGATCTGTCAGCCGTTCAGATTCACCGAGACGAGCTTTGAGAGACCAGGCTCTTCCATGGTGACGCCGTAGAGCACGTCGGCGGCTTCCATGGTCTTGCGGTTGTGGGTGATGACGAGGAATTGCGTCTGGGTGGTGAGCTCACGCAGTACCCGGAGGAAGCGGTGGATATTCGCGTCGTCCAGGGGCGCATCCACTTCGTCCAGGACACAGAATGGACTCGGCCGGTAATAGAAGATGGCGAACAGCAGAGCCAAGCCCGTGAGGGCTCGCTCGCCGCCTGACAGAAGCGTCACGGACTGTAGCCGCTTGCCGCGCGGCTGGGCCATCAACTCGACGCCCGTCTCGAGCGGGTCGCCGCCTTCCTCGGCCTCCACGAGACGAAGCTCCGCGCGGCCGCCCTCGAAGAGCCGCTGAAAGATCTGAGAGAACTGCACGCTGATGTCCTCGAAGGCCTGAGCGAACCGGTCTTGCGCCGTCCGCGTCATCCCTCGAAGCGCCTTCTCGAGGTCTTTGACCGATCCGGTCAAGTCGTCATGCTGAGTCCGCAGGAATCCCAGCCGTTCCTCGAGCTCCCGATACTCCTCGTCCGCCAGCAGGTTGACGGGGCCGATGCCGGCGAGCTTCTCCTCGACGTCGGTGAGCCGCCGCCGAACCGTGTCCAGATCCTGCTCGGGGTCGTGCCGGCCGGGCAGATCACGCTCGTCGACGCCGTAGCTGCGTCTGGCCTCCTGCACGAGCTCTTCGCGCCGGACACGGCCTTCGGTGGCGCGCAGCTCGATGTCATGACGCGACCCGGTGAGCGCGCGGAGCTCCCCTTCCAACCCCCGCGACTGACCTTCGAGGTCGCGCAGCACCGACAGCAATCCTTCGTGTTCTTCCGCCGCCCCGCGCGCCTGCTGCTCCGTTGCATCTCGCTCCACGGCGACTTCGTGGGCGGCCTCGTCGGTGCGCTGGCGCTCCGCATCCAGCCAGGCGCCTCGCTCGATCAGCTGAGCGTGGCGCTGCCGGCCCTGGGTCATGCGCTCCTCGAGGTCACGCTCCATCTCGTCGAGCCGGCTCAGCTCGCGGCCGAGCGCTTCGACCTTTTCGGCTGCCGCCGCGGTCTCGACGCGGCACGCCGTCATCGCAGACACCAGATCGGTTTCCCGCGCCTGCTGCGCTTCGATCGCGTCGCGAAGCGTTCCCATGGCTGCTTCGTGCATCGTCTCGGCGTCTTTCGCCGTCGCGATCCGGCGCTCGAGTCGCTCCAGTGTCGCCGTCGTCTCGGTCGACTCCGTGTCGACCTGTCGCGCCTCGAGGCCGATCGTCTCCCGGTGGCGATGGACCCGCTCGTGCTCGCGGATCGACTGCTCCAGATCCTTCTCGCTGGCCAGATGGCTGGCTTCGCTCGTCGAGATCGCTTGCCGCAGCAACGGGAGCTTCGCACGCAGCGTCGAGGCCTCAGCCTCGAGCGCGGCCAAGCGTGCCTGCGCTTGCTCGAGCGCTTCGGTCAGCCGTTCGACATCGGTCTCGAGCTCCCGAAGCTGACGCTTCCTCGCCAGGAGCGACTGTTCGTTCCCCGCGCCGTTGCCATGACCACCGCGCAGGCGTCCGGTCGGGCTGAGGACTTCACCGCCGGGCGTGGCGTACGTGGCCACGACGCCATTGCGACGCCACAGTGCCTCGGCCAGATCGAGGTGATCCACGATTGCGACCCTACCCAACAAATACCGGACAAGCGAAGGAGCCGGGCCATTGACCTCGCCCGCGGCCCAGCGCAGACCATTCGTCGCGTGCTCCGCCTCTGCTGCGGCAGAACTGTTTGCGAGATTCTCGAGCGGTAAGAACGTGGCCGAGCCCGCGTGCTGCCGATTGAGGAATGCCACTCCGAATCTGGCGTCCTCGAAGCGGTCGACGACAATCCATTCGAGTCGCTCGCCAAGGACCGCTTCGATCGCTCGTTCGAGTCCTTGCGGAACCTCGAGGAGGTCCGCCACCGTACCGACCAGACCGGAGAGCCCCGCCGCGCGCCCTTCGGCGAACACCGCCCTGACGCCCGCGCCGTACCCTTCGCGCACCCGTTCCAGCTCGCGGAGGGACTCGAGGCTCGATCGGCGCGCCGCAAGCTCGACTCTCAACTCGGCCAGCGCAGAGGACGCCTGCGCGAGCTCAGCTTCCCGCTCAGCCAGCGTCGTCTCCAGCCGAGCCCGCTCGATACCCAGCGAAGAGAGCGTCTCGACAGCCCGCTGTCGAGCCGTCTCCACTTCAGCCCGGTGGCCTGCCAGTCGCACGGCTTCAGCCTCGGCGCTGGCCAGCTCGGTGGCGAGCCGCTCGGCGCGCCGCGTGAGCTGGGTCTGTCGCTCTCGAAGCTCGCCCGCCTCCCTCATCAGGTCGGTTCGCTCGGCGGCCAGCCGCATCTGCTCCAGACGCAGCGCTTCCAGTCGATCGCGCTCGGACAGCAGGGCCGCGCGGTGACGCTCGACTGCCGTTTGTAGCTCGTCCGCCGCTCCGGCGCGCTCGCTGGCGCGCGCCTCGGCATCGATGAGCGCCTGGCGAGTCACCGTTCGCTCGTCGACGAGTCCCGTGAGCCGGTCCGCGGTCAGGGTGATCTCTCCCTCGAGCCGGATGCCCTCGTCGGTCGCTTCACGTTTCTGGATACCAAGCTGCTCGCGCCGCTCGAGCAACCGTTCCAGCTCGCCCTGGACTTTCTGCAGTCCCTGACGGAGGTCACCCAATCGGTGCTCGCCTTGCTGGATCGCGTCGCGTCGAACCGCTTCTTGCGCGGCGAGCCCGGCCAGGCGGGTCCTCGCCGATTCTTCGGCAGCCGACAACCGCTCGACTTCGGCGGCGAGCCGCGCTGCCTCGGTCGTGAGAGCCGCGTAATCTGCGGCCACGAGAGCGAGAGCCATCTCCCGACGCTCACCCTGGAGCGCCTTGTACTGCTGGGCCTTCTTCGCCTGCCGCTCGAGGGAGCCGAGCTGACGCCTGACCTCCTCCATGACGTCCCGGACACGGACCAGGTTCTGACGCGTCGCCTCAAGCTTGCCCTGCGTCTCGGTCCGCTGCTGCTTGTATCGCGCGATGCCGGCCGCTTCTTCGATGAAGATGCGCCGTTCGTGCGGTTTCGCCGTCAGGACGTGATTGAGCTTGTCCTGGTCTATCACCGAGTAGGCTCGTGGATTCGCACCCGTGCCGGCGAAGAGATCGAGGATGTCGCGGAGCCGGCAGACCGCCTTGTTGAGAACGTACTCGCTCTCGCCCGTCCGGTAGAGACGCCGGCTGACCGCGATCTCGCTGAACGGAACCGCAAGGTCGCCGTCGTTGCTGAACATCAGCTCGACCTCGGCGAGCCCGACGGCCTTGCGCGACGCCGAGCCATGGAAGATCAGGTCCTCCATGCGTTGACCGCGGAGCGACTTGGCGCTCTGCTCGCCGAGAGCCCAGCAGACCGCTTCCGCGATGTTGCTCTTGCCGCACCCGTTCGGGCCGACGACACCCGTGATTCCCGGCAGCACTTTGACGACGGCCTTCTCAGCGAACGATTTAAAGCCGTGGAGGGTGATCGATTCGAGCCGCATACAAGTTACTAGCATGGAGCGCCGCCCATCCCCAAGAGAAAAAGCACCAGAGATGGGGGCAGGTGCACCCGGTAGGCCCTAGATCTCGGGGAAGGTCAGCCCTTCAGGTAGCAGCACTTCTTGTACTTCTTGCCGGATCCACAGGGGCAGGGATCATTCCGGCCGACCTTTTCCCCACTGACTGTGCGAGGTGCCGGCGTGGCTGAGCGACGAGGCTCACTCGGCAACTCTCCGCGCGACTCCTGGATGTCGGCGCGCGCCATCATGGTCGGCATCGCCATCGGCGCTTCACGGACGATCTGGACTTTGAAGAGCCGCTCGACCACGGCGCCCTTCACGCGCTCAACCATGTCCTGGAAGATGTCGAAGGCCTCGCGCTTGTACTCCGTGAGCGGATCCCGCTGTCCGTAGCCGCGCAGCCCGATGCCTTCCTTGAGGTGATCGATGGACAGCAGATGGTCCTTCCATTGCTGATCGATGACCATCAACATCTCGTGGCGCTCGAGCATCCGGAGAAGATCCTCTCCGAGCTCGCGCTCACGTTCGGTGTAACGGTCCTTCACCGCCGTGGCGACGAGCTCTTCGAGCCCCTCGCGAGAGACGACTTCCTGATAGCGGGCCGAAGGGATGCGCACGTCGAATTGTCGGAACAGCGCTTCCCCGAGCCCGGCGAGATCCCAGTCCTCAGGGTGGGCCGCCGCCGAGGCATAGCTGTCGAGCGTCGCGCCGACGAGATCGTCGAGCCATTCGCCAATCGTCTCCGCCTGACTTCCGCCGTCCAGGATGTGACGCCGCATGCCGTAAATGATCTCGCGCTGCTTGTTCATGACGTCGTCGTACTCGAGCAGGTGCTTCCGGATCTCGTAGTTGTGGGTCTCCACCCGCTTCTGCGCCGTGGCGATCGCCCGCGTCACGAGCTTGTGCTCGATCGGCTCACCTTCCTCCATCCCGAGCCGCTCCATGATCTTCTGGATGCGCTGCGATCCGAAAATCCGGAGCAGGTCATCTTCGAGCGAGAGGTAGAAGCGCGACGAGCCGGGATCGCCCTGGCGGCCCGAGCGCCCGCGGAGCTGGTTGTCGACGCGCCTCGCCTCGTGGCGCTCGGTGCCGACGATGTGCAGCCCGCCCCGCTCGACCACGCGCTGATGCTCCGGCTCGGTGATCCGGCGCGCCTCGGCGAGCGCCGAGGCGTGCTCCTCGGCCGGGGCGGTGATCGGGTCCAGCCCCCTCTTGCGAAGGATCTCCTTCGAGAGGAAGTCCGGATTGCCGCCGAGCAGGATGTCGGTCCCCCGGCCCGCCATGTTCGTGGCGATGGTGACCGCGCCCTCGCGACCGGCTTGCGCGATGATTTCCGCCTCGCGCTCGTGGTACTTGGCGTTCAGGACCTCGTGCTTCACGCCACGCTTCTTCAGGAGCTTGGCCAGTTGCTCCGACTTCTCGATCGAGACGGTACCGACGAGCGCGGGCTGGCCCTTCTGGTGGCGCTCGATGATGTCGTCCCCCACCGCGTTGAACTTCTCCCGCTCGGTCTTGTAGACGACATCGGGATTGTTCACGCGGATCAGCGTGCGGTTCGTCGGGATCACGGTCACGCCGAGCTTGTAGATCTTGGCGAACTCTTCCGCCTCGGTCTCGGCCGTGCCGGTCATGCCGGCCAGCTTCCCGTACATGCGGAAGTAGTTCTGGAACGTGATGGTCGCGAGCGTCTGGTTCTCCCGCTCGATGCGGACGTTCTCCTTGGCTTCCACGGCCTGGTGGAGGCCGTCGGACCAACGCCGGCCGGGCATCAAGCGGCCGGTGAACTCGTCGACGATGATGACCTCGCCGTCCTTGACCATGTAATCCACATCGCGCCTGAAGAGTGCGTGCGCGCGCAGCGCCTGCTGGATGTGGTGCAGCGCGGTGATGTGCTGCGGATCGTAGAGGTTGTCGACGTTCAGGAGCCGCTCGCACGCGGCGATTCCCTGCTCGGTCAGCGCCACAGCCTTCGCCTTCTCGTCGACGATGTAGTCGCCTTCCTTCTGCTCCTCGATCTCGGAGAGCTTGCCTTCCACGATCGTCGCGGCCCGCCGGAGCTTCGGAATGATCCGGTCGATGCGGTAATAGAGATCCGTCGACTCCTCCGCCGGACCGGAGATGATGAGCGGTGTTCGCGCCTCATCGATCAGGATCGAGTCGACCTCGTCCACGATGGCGTAGTGAAGGTCCCGCTGGACCAGCTCCTCCAGCGAGAAGCGCATGTTGTCGCGGAGATAATCGAAGCCGAACTCGTTGTTCGTGCCGTACGTGACGTCCGCCAGGTAGGCCTCGCGACGGCTGCACGGGCGGAGCGACGTCAGTCGGATGTCCGAGCTCAGGTAGGCCGGATCGTAGAAGAACGAAGCCTCGTGCTGGATCACGCCGACTGACAATCCGAGCGCCTGGTAAATCGGCCCCATCCACTGGGCGTCACGCTTGGCGAGGTAGTCGTTCACCGTGACGATGTGCACGCCGCGCCCGGTGAGGCCGTTGAGGTATACGGAGAGCGTTGCCACGAGCGTCTTGCCCTCGCCCGTCGCCATCTCCGCGATCTTTCCCTCGTGGAGCACCATGCCGCCGATCAGCTGAACGTCGAAATGACGCATCCCGAGCGTGCGGCGCGCCGCCTCGCGACACACGGCGAACGCTTCCGGCAACAGATCGTCGACCGGCGCACCATCGGCCAGACGCTTCTTGAACTCCTCGGTCTTCGCGCGCAGTGCGGCCCCGTCAACCGGAAGAAGGGCTGCCTCGAGGGCGTTGATGGCCGCGACACGCGGCATCGTCCGCTTGACCTCGCGTTCGTGATGCGTGCCGAAGATTCTTTTGAGCAGCGCGTCCAGCATGATCATGTTCATTATACAGGCCGGTCATTCAGGCCGGTCCGACGACCGTAGGAGCAGCCTACCGGGCGCGGCTCCGCGCCAGCAGCTCGCGGGCATGCTCGAGCGCTGTCGCGCTGGTCGGTTCACCACCGAGCATGCGCGCGATCTCGCTCAGCCGCTCGTCGCCCTTCACATCCTCCGCGGCCACCCGCGTGCGACCGCCTCGAACGTTCTTGACGATGCGCACGTGGTGTGCGGCGCGCGCCGCGATGGGAGCCAAATGCGTGACACAGAGCACTTGACGGCCCCGCGCCACCGTCGCGAGCTTGTCCGCGACCACGCCCGCAAGGCGCGCGCCGATTCCCGCGTCGACTTCATCGAAGATCATCGTCGTCACGGGCTGCGCCGCGGCCAGCGCGGTCGTGAGCGCGAGCATCGCCCGCGACAGCTCGCCTCCGGACGCGACTCGGGCCAGCGGCCCGGGCGGGTCGCCTGGATTGGCCCCCAGCCGCATCTCCACGCGGTCTAGACCTCGCGGTGTGACCCGGTCTCCAGACTCGTGCTCGACCGCGATGGTGAACGTCGCGCGCTCCATGCCGAGCGAGCGCAGCTCGCGCTGTGCCTGCGCGGCCAGGCGCTGGGCCGCGTCCCGCCGGCGATGGGACAACGCCTCCGCCTCGTGCCCAAGCTCGCCGCCGAGCTCGCCGACCAGGCGCTCCTGCTCGGCCAGGATCTCGTCATGGCGCGCCAGGCGATCGAGTTCGGCGGCCGCCTCGCGCCGAAACGCCAGGATGGCTTCTTCGCCATCACCGTACTTCCGCTCCAGGCGCGTGATCCCGTCGAGGCGTTCGCCGATGGCTTCGAGCCGTCCCGGCTCGAAGACCAACGCGTTCCGGAGCGCGCGCATGGCCAGGGTCGCCTCCTCGACTTGCGCGCCGGCAGCCTCCAGCGCTTCGATGGGCGCGAGAAACGCGGAATCGACGCGACCCAGACTGCGGAGAATTTGCACGGCTCGCGCCAGGCGGTTCGTCACGGACTGTGTATCGTCCTCCAGCAACGCCCCGACCTCTGCAAGGCCGCCCGTGAACCGCTCGGCGTTGCGGAGTCGGCCGAGCTCGGCGCGCAGGTCCGCCTCCTCTCCTGGCCGAAGACGCGCGGCGTCGATCTCGGACACTTGAAAGCGCAGTAAGTCTTCGCGCTGCGCACGATCGCGATCAGCGGCCCGCATACGACCGAGCGCGTCGAGCGCAGCCCGATGCTTCCCGAAAACATCGGCCACGCGGTCAGCCAGGGCGTCAGCTTCGGCGAAGCGATCGAGCAGGTCGAGCTGGTAAAGCGGCTGGAGCAGGCGCTGGTGCTCGTGCTGGCCGTGCACCTCGACAAGATGGTCGCCGAGCCTCTCGAGCAATCCGACAGTCGCGGCCCAATCGTTGATGAATGCGCGGTGGCGTCCCGAGCGCGCCAGCTCTCGGCGCACCACGACCTCACCGTTATCGGCAACGCCGAGTCCGGCTTCGTCGAGCATCCCGGCCACCGGGCCGCGAGGATCGACGTCGAAGACCGCCTCGACCATCGCGGACTCACTGCCTGCCCTGATGATGTCGCTTTGCGCCCGCGCGCCACGGATCAGGAGGATCGCGTCGATGAGGATGGATTTCCCCGCGCCGGTTTCGCCCGTGAGGACATTCAACCCGGGCCCGAAGGTGACTTCGACCGACTCGAGCACGGCGAAGTTCTTGACCCGAAGCTCTCGCAGCATCGCTCCGATGCTATGTCGCCATTGGTGCCGCGCTCAAGGGGTAGCGGGAACGATACAGGCGGGGGCCGGCTACCGCTCGCCCCACTTCAGCTTCGACCGCAGCACGGAGAAGAAGTCCTTCTGCGGAAACCGCAGCAGACGGATGCGGGCGCGTCCTTGCCCGACGGCGACGGTGTCACCTTCCCTGAGTGGCAGCCCCACCTGACCGTCGAGCGTGAGCATGGCGTCCTGATCGGTGTTGAGCGTAACATCCAGTCGGTGCGTGCCGGGGAGGACGATCGGTCGGTTCGTCAGGGTGTGCGACGCGATCGGCGTCAGCACGATGGCGTCCATGGTCGGGAAGAGAATCGGCCCGCCGGCGGACAGACAGTAGGCGGTCGACCCCGTCGGCGTGGAGATGATCAGCCCGTCAGCCCGGTATGCCGTCGCGTACTGGTTCTCGACCGAGACCGCCAAGTTGATGATGCGGCTCATCGCCGACTTCATGATGACGACGTCGTTCAGCGCGTCATACTGGCCGAGCGACTGACCCTGGCGGACCACGCGCGCGGTCAACATCATCCGCTCGTCCACGGCCATCCGGCCGGCGAGAGCCGCCTCCAGCGCCGGGAACATCTCGTCGAGAGTCGTGGCAGTGAGAAAGCCGAGACCCCCGAAATTCACACCGAGGATCGGCACCCCGAGGTCGCCCACCGCCCGTGCCATCGACAGCAGCGTCCCATCCCCGCCGAGCACGATGACGAGATCGACCTGCGTCGGAAGATCCGACTTGCTCGTGACCGCGACGTTGCCGGTGGGAACAAGCCTCGCGGTCTCTTTCTCGAGAATGGCCGTGAGCCCGCGCTTGCCTAGCCAGTCGAGAAGCGTCGCGATCACCGCCTCGGCCGCATCGGCCTTGGCGACGATCCCGACCCGGGTCACGCCGAGGCCTCGACGCTCCGCATGATCATGCTCTCGAGGTCAATTGCCGTGCGGCCGTGGTTCGACAGATGAAGAAAAAACTCACGGTTGCCTTTCAAGCCCCGGAGCGGGGAGGCAGTCACCCCGAGCACATGCCAGCCCCGGAGCACCGAGTAGCGGGCCAGCCGTGTGATGACGCTCTGGTGAAGCGCCGGGTCGCGCACGATGCCGCCCTTACCCACGGCGCTGCGGCCCACCTCGAACTGCGGCTTGATGAGCGCGAGGGTCTCGCCTCTGGGCGTCAACACGGCGAACACGGAAGGCAGCACCTTCTCGAGTGAGATGAACGCGACGTCGACCACCGCCACCGCGGGCCGGTCGGCGAAGAGCCGCGGGTCGAGCGTGCGCGCGTTCGTTTGCTCCATGACCACGACACGACTGTCGGCTCGCAGCTTCGCGTCGAGTTGCGCCGTCCCGACGTCCACCGCGTAAACGCGCGCAGCGCCGCGCTGGAGCAGACAATCGGTAAACCCGCCGGTGGAAGCACCCACGTCGATGCAAATGCGGCCCCGCACATCGACCTTGAAGTGGTTCAGAGCATGCGCCAGTTTCTCGCCGCCACGGCTTACAAAAGGCGAGCGGCCGCGCACCTCGATCTCCGCGTCCGCGGCAATCAGCGCTCCCGCCTTGTCCACCCGCTGCCCATCGACGAGGATCTCGCCAGCGAGGATCAGCCGCGCCGCCTTCTCCCTGCTCTCGACGAGGCCTCGATCGACTAGGACACGATCGATCCGTCCCCGGATCTTCTTTTTCGCCGCCACGGACAACATTATAGGCGACCCGCCGTCCGAGGCCGCAGGAGAAAGAGCAGGAGGACTCCCGCGAGAAAGCCTCCCACGTGCGCGAACCAGGCGACCCCTCCGCTGTCCCCCTGGTCGGGACCGAAAGTCAAGAGGCCGTTCAAAAATTGAACAACGATCCAGAATCCGAGCACGAGCACCGCCGGCACGCGCACGAGACGAAAGAAGATGCCGAATGTGAGGAGCGTCAGCACCGTGGCATAGGGGAACAAGACGAGATATGCGCCGAGCACGCCGGAGACCGCGCCGCTCGCCCCGATCATCGGTACCAGTGAATGCGGGCTGGCCGTCGTTTGCGCCGCGGCGGCCGCGATGCCGGAGAGAACGTAGAACAGCAGAAAGCGCCCGTGGCCGAGCGTGTCCTCGACGTTGTCGCCGAAGATCCACAGATACAGCATGTTGCCGGCGACGTGGAATAGGCCGCCATGCATGAACATGGACGTGAACACCGTGACGACCGGTGGCGGAAAATCCGAGGGACAGGCTCCACTCAACCGGCACGGGACGACGCCGAACTCCAGGACGAACGCTTCAGCCGGGCTCATCGCCCCGCGGACGTGCTGGCTCGCGTCGGGAGCGAACTGGAGCGACAACTGATACAGGAACACGGCGACGTTGACCGCGATGATCCCGACCGTGACGAAGGGAACGGTACGGCCCGGGACGTCGTCCTTGAGCGGGATCACCGGAGCGGCGGGCGCAGCACGACGATCGTGGGACGGGTCAGGTATCGCTGGGCCACGGCGGTCACGTCTGCCACCGTGACCCTTTGGACCGTGAGCGCATAGCGCTCCGGGAAATCCCACCCGGCGCCGACGGTCTCGAAGAAGGACAAGTACCATGCCTGGCGGGCATTGGTCCGACGATCCATGGCCAGAGTTCCCAGAACGTAGGCCTTGGCACGAGCGAGCTCGTCCTCGGTGGCAGGCTCGGTCCTGACCCGCTCGATCTCTCGAAGGAGCGCCGTCTCTGCGTCCTGAGCATTTTGCGGCGCTGTTCCGAGGTAGCTCACGAAGGCGGCCGGGCCGACGCGTGACGCGTTGACGACCCCCAATGAGTACGCCAGTCCTCGCTTCTCGCGGACCTCGATGAACAGCCGGCTTCCAATGCCCCCGCCCAGGACAGCGGCCAAGATCTTGACGCTCGCATAATCGCGTTCGCTCAATCGGGGGCCGAGATAGCCGACGACGATCTGCGCCTGCTGCCCCGGGCGCTCCACCAGTCGCCGCTCCCCTGTCGGTGTCGGATCGGGTGGCGACGATGGTCCAGGTGGCACCCCCGCCGGAAGCTTACCGAAAAGCCGGTCCACGCGGCGGAGCACGCGTCCCGGATTGACGTCGCCGCTCACCGCCAGCACGAGCCGATGCCCTTGGTAGATCTCGCGGTAGCGCGCGAGGAGCGTCTCGCGCGTCAATCCCTCGACACTCGCTCGGTGGCCGACCGACGGTCGCGCGTACGGATGCGCGCCGTACAGATCGCGCGCCAGCGTATCCATGGCCACCGGAAGTGGGGTGTCGTCGCGGGTTTGGATCTGGTCGAGGATCAAACGCCGCTCCCGCTCGATTTCCGACGGTGGAAGGGTGGGCTCGAGCGCCACCTCGGCGAGAAGGGAGAGCAGCGACTCCCAGTGCCGTGCCAGGGCTTGTCCACGGATTTCGCCGACGTCGGCGTCACCCGAGGCATCGAGACGACCGCCGATCTCCTCGGCCACCTCGACGAGCTGAACAGCCGTGTGCTTCCGTGTTCCCTTCACCATCCCGCGATGAAGGAAGTTCGTAATGCCTGCCGTCGTGTCGGTCTCGACCGCCGTGTCTGCGCGGACCATCAGCGAGACCGCAACCACGGCGGCCGCGTGATTTTCTCGGACCAGCACGACCATCCCATTCGGGAGCGCGCGGCGAACGACGGCAGGTCCTGCAATGGATCCGATCGACGTCGTGAGCAGGACGAGGATGCCGGAGATCCCTGCGAGAAGATGACGCCCACTCATGGGCGGGGCGCCGGAGTGACCGTGACTCGCGCACAGCGACCCGGATCGAGATACCGCCGGGCGGCGAGTTTGATCTGCTCGAGAGTGACGGCGTGGAGGCGCGCGACATAGGCGAGCTCTTCTTCGAGGCGCCAGACCGTCGCCGCGCGTCCGAGAGCCGTGGCGCGGCCTTCGGCCGTCTCCATCGCGAACTCGTGTTGCGCCTCGGCCCCCGTGACCGCACGTCGCAGCTCGGCGGCGGTCACACCTCCGTCGCCGAGCCGGCGGATCTCGCTCATGACTTCGGCCTCCGCCCGGGCGAGATTGCCGGGCTCCGTCTGAGCCGTGATGGTGATGATCCCGGCCGCCTCCATCGGGACGAACCCGGCGTCGACGGCGCTGACGAGAGCCAACCGCTCGCGAAGGCCTCGAATCAACCGAGATGAGCGGCTGTGTCCCAAGATGGCGACGAGCAGATCAACGGCCGGTGTCTCAGCGTGGTCGAGCCGCGGTCCGAGCCAGCCCAGACCGAGGTAGGCATGCGTGCCCGGCCGTTGAATCTCTTCCGGCCGCGGTCGGGGAACGGCCGGTACCGGCGGCGGTAATCGCTCGAGTCTACTTCTCGGCAGCGGGCCGAACGCCCGCCGCGCCGTGGTGACGACTTCATCCAGATTGACCGCCCCGACGACGACGAGCGTGAATGCTTCAGGAACGTAATGGCGTCGATAGAACGCCGCCAGCCTTTCCCGAGTGAGCGCCGTGATGAGGTCGCTCCGGCCGATCACAGGCCGACCATAGGGATGTCCGGCGAAGACGTTCGCATACAGCCTCGTGCCGAGAATCCGGCGCGGACTGTCCTCCCAGAGTCGCATCTCTTCCAGGACCACGCTCTTCTCGTTGTCCAGCAGCCCAGCATCCAAGGTTGCGTTGACCGCGATGTCGGCCAGCATCTCGATACCGGGAGCGACGCGGTCGGCGGGCAGGACCGTGTGATAGTACGTGGAGTCGAGCGAGGTCCCCGCATTCATGCGCCCGCCGATGCGCTCGACCTCCCGATCGACAAAGCCTGGTGGTCGTGCCGGCGTGCCCTTGAAGACCATGTGCTCGAGATAGTGCGCGAGCCCGAGCTCCGACGGGGCTTCGTCGCGCGCGCCTGCTTTGACCCACAACTGAAGAGCGACGACATCGCTGGCGCGATGCTCCTCGACGATCAGCGTCACACCGTTTGGAAGGAAATGACGACGCGGTTGATGCGGCGGAGGCGTCGCCGAGAGTGACGGCCTCGACGCGGTGCACGCAGTGAGAAGTACGGCAACGAGGAGCGCGATGATGACGCGCCCGGCACCCGGCATAAGGGTCCTGAGCCTATCACAGCGGCGCGTACCATCTCTCCATCCGCATCGGAAGCCCAGGGGGCAGAATGCCGGGGGGCCTCGATGTCCTTCCGGGCACAACGCCCAGCGCTCTTGGCCCAAGCGCTATGTAACAGTCTGAAATATAGATACTCTAGGGCACCATCGGATCTGGCATTCGCCTTGCTCAAACCTCTGATGCGAACAGAAATGAGACAGACACACTCGCCGCAGGGGGGGAAAACGGTCGGGACCAAGATGGGGACGGTTGGTAGCGCACCGCAAGCTGATTCGAACAATTCGACGAGAACGGGAGACACAATGAAACGAGTACTCGCAACAGTGCTAAGCGTGGCGATGGTCTTCGCCTTCGTGCCGATGGTCGATGCTGCGCCGTGCCCGCCCGAAGTTGGGCAGGCGAAGGATCTTCTCGGTAAGAAGGGCGGCGTGGCGAAGGGTCAGGACCTCCAGGCCCCACGGTCACTCGCCGGTGCGCGGCAGGATACCCTGCAGGCCCCGCGTGGTCAGGACCTCCAGGCCCCTCGCGGCCAGGATCTCCAGGCTCCTCGTGGTCAGGGTCAGGACCTCCAGGCTCCTCGCGGTCAGGACCTCCAAGCGCCGCGTGGTCAGGACCTCCAGGCTCCTCGCGGGCAGGATCTCCAGGCGCCGCGGGCGCCTCGGTCGCTCGCTGGTGCCCGGCAGGACACGCTCCAGGCGCCGCGTGGTCAGGACCTCCAGGCTCCTCGCGGCCAGGATCTCCAGGCACCTCGTGGTCAGGGTCAAGACCTTCAGGCTCCTCGCGGGCAGGATCTCCAGGCTCCTCGCGGGCAGGATCTCCAGGCTCCTCGCGGTCAGGACCTCCAGGCTCCTCGCGGCCAGGATCTCCAAGCGCCACGGGCTAAGGGTCAGGATCTCCAGGCCCCGCGCGGTCAGGACCTCCAGGCCCCGCGTGGTCAGGATCTCCAGGCTCCTCGCTCCACCGTGGCCTCGAAGGCTGGCTCGGCGGCCAACGCCTCGCAGCTGATCAAAGAGGCGGAGATGGCCTGCAAGTCGGGCGACATGAAGACGGCGAAGGAAAAGGCTGACGCCGCCATCAGCATCCTGAAGTAACCGGACTCCTGTCACGCGAAGGCTCCAGGGATTCTTCCTGGAGCCTTCGTTTTTTCTCGGACGCCAGGATAGAATCCACGCGATGCAACGCGTCTTCCTGACCTTACTCGTAGCAGGGTTCTCGGTAGCGCCTGCGGCCGCCGCGTCCGATCTGTCCGTCCAGGAAGCGCTCCTCCGCACCAAGCCTGCCGTGGCGATAGTCGTCTCCGAAGTCAGCGCCGAGGTCATTCTCAACTGCCACGGTCGAGAGCTTCAGGTCACGCCTCCACCCTTCCGTGAAACCGGGACCGGCTGGTTCATCGGTCCCGACGGTTGGATGATCACGAGCGCGCATGTCGTCATGCCTGCGTACCAACCACCGCCTTCTCTCGAGCGTTCACTGGTCGAAAAAGCGATGAAGAGCGCGTGCCCTGATCAGGCGCCAGCGGCGAAGTCGGCCAAGATCAAACTGGAACCTTCGATCTTCGTCATCCTGTCCAACGGCATCAGACTCAACGCAACGGTCGCGAAGTACAGCCCTCCCATCGCCAGTGACGCGATGTCGGGTCGGGATCTCGCGCTGCTGCACCTGGAGGCTGCTGACATGCCCACACTCGCGCTCGGCGACTCCGGCGCTGCCAGGATCGGCGACCCGATCCACATCCTCGGGTTCCCGGGCGTGGTCATGACTCACGAGTTGTTGAACGCCTCCGCCAAGGTCGAAGCATCCGTCACCAACGGCGCGATCTCCGGATTCAAGCAGGACGTGGCCAACCGGCCCGTGATCCAGACGGACGCGCCCGCCGCATGGGGCAACAACGGCGGGCCTGCGGTGGATCCGAACGGGCGCGTGGTCGGAGTGCTGACATTCGTCTCCCGAGCGTCCAGCGGTGATGGCGGCATCGTGCAGGGCTTCAACTTCGTGATCCCCGCTGCCGCTGTGCAGGAATTCTTGACGGGGACCGTCGCGAAACCCGGTCAGCCCAGCCGTTTCAACGCGGCCTGGCACGCTGGGCTCAGCGCGTACTTCTCCGGCGACTACGCCACGGCTCGGAAGCAATTCCTCGAGGCCAATCGGCTGCTGCCCGAGCTCCCCGATGTCCGCCGCATGACGGCGCAAGCCGACGACAAAATCAACCACCCGCCACCGCGACCCTTCCCGTGGGCCCTCGTCACTGCCGTGGTGACGCTGGCGAGCGCCTCGGTATTCGGCGCGATCGGCGGAGCCCGCTGGAAACGGAACCGATTTCGCATACCTCCTTCCGAGGTGGCTCGCCTCATCGAAACAGCTTCCCAGCGGCCCATCGTTCTCGACGTGCGCGACGACGAGACGTACCGAAAGAGTCCGATGCGGATCCCGGATTCTCTGCACATCGCCCCGGAGCAGCTTCGGCAGGGTATCGGATCCCTCGGGATCGAGGCAGAACGGACTGTCGTCGCCTATTGCACCTGACCAGACGAGCGCACGAGCGCCCGGGTGGCGCAGCAGCTCCGGAACCTCGGATACAAGGATGTCCGCATCCTGAAGGGCGGCCTGGGAAGCTGGGCAAACGCCGGGTTGCCGCTCGAGCTGAACCCGGCTGACTAAGCGTCGCCGGCGCCCCTCCGGCCGGCCATGAAGTGAAAATGCACGTGGTAGACGACCTGCCCGCCTTCTGGTCCACAGCGGACCGTCACCCGGTAGCCGCGCTCGCCAAAGCCCTTCGCCTCGCCGATCTTGCGCGCCGCGAGCAGGCAGCGACCGACGACTTCGACGTCAGTCGGTTCCATCATGAGGATCGACTCGATGTGCCGCCTTGGGACGATCAGGATGTGCACCGGCGCCTTCGGATAGATGTCCTTGAAGGCGACCACGGCATCGTCTTCATACTCGATGTCCGCCGAACTTTGCCGGGCCACGATGCGGCAGAAGAGGCAGTCGTTCACGCGCGGAGCTCCCGGACGGGGGGCGCGATGATCCGCGCTCCGACCGGGCTGCTATAATACTCGCTCACGACATCGCTCGAAGGAGACGGCATCATGGGAACGTGTCCGAAGTGCAAGCTCCGTATTCGACGTAACGGAAACCACATCAAGCTGGGCTCGACGTGGTACCACAAGCATTGCCCCACTAACCCCGCTGCCGCCAAGAAAAAAGCCGCCGCGCCGTCTTCGTCTTCGCCCCGCGCCTGAGCGCCGAACTGCTCGAAGCGCCGGACCTGCCTGGAAAGATCTGCGGCTCGCGGTCACTCTGGAGCACGGTCGCGGCAATGTGCCGCGGTCGCGACGACCTCGACCAGCACCGCGGGATCGAGTGGCTTCGCGGCGTGGGTCTGGAATCCCGATGCCACCGCGCGAGCCCGGTCCTCGGCACTCGCGTACGCCGTCACCGCGATCGTCGGAATGCGCGATCCGCCATCCATGCGACGGACTCGCCGGATCAGATCGTAACCGTCAGCCCCCGGCATCCCAATGTCGCTGACGAGTACGTCGATCGGCGTCCGTCGCAGGACGTCGAGAGCCTCGTCCGCCGACGCGGCCGCTGAAACCCTGGCCCCATATCGTTCAAGAACTGTCTGCACCGTATGATGCCGGACCCGCCCGGCGTCGCTGGTCGAGGCAACCTCAAAGCTCGTGCGGGTCCCGGCAAGCGCGGCATCGAGATGCGGACGCGCGTCGTGGTATCGAGCGGGACCGAGGATCTCGGCGACGTGCCGGCCGACGAAGTCGGCACGCGGACGTTGATGCCGCGCCGCGTACCACGCATTCACGAATCGATTAGCGACGGTCCGCATCGACATAGCTCACGGCCGCTGGCAGCACCCCGACAATGGCTTCGAGTCGCTCGTCGTGCCAGAGTCCGCTGCCTGCGGCTGCGTGAACGCGTGACCACCATGAGCGCGCCCGCCGAGCCAGGTCACGTAGGATCGAATGCGACTGGTTCACCGCGACTCAGGATAGCGCGTTCCACTGGCCCGGGGGAGCAAGGAAGCGTTGACCTGTGCAAAATGTTTCCCACGTGTCAGACCGATCTACACGGCATGTGCAGGCGGCGGATGAATCACGGCGTGACGGGAATCGGATGCGCCAGGCCTACGCCTCGGCCACATCCCCCGTCACTTGGATCCAGTGTGCCTTACGCGAACTGGTGTACGCGCCCCGGCGTCGGCGGCCGACTCATTGCCCGGCGAGCTGAAGGAACGATTTCACGGCGACCACGCCCTGTGTCGAGCGCGCGTGGGCCACGATCTTGTCCACCTTCTCCTGCCGGTCGACGATGCCCACGAGCACGACATGGCCCCCGATTACGGCCATATCGACCTGGCCCGCTTTGAGGTCACGGTCCCCGATGAGCTTGGCGTGAATCTTCTCCTTGACCGTGAAGTCGCTCACCTTGGAAGGCTGGCTCGGGACGAAATACGTCTCCACGCGGCGGACGCCCTCCATGCCGGTCGCGATCTTGACGGCCTCCGCGGCGAGCGGCGACCCGGGCTCGGCCACGCCGGCGAGTACCACGACGCCATTGCGGCAGAACACGTCCAGGCGGCCTGTCCCCTGAACGCTCGACTGCAGCAGATCCTTCTTGATCGTGAGGGCAATCTTCTTGTCGGACTGCTGCATCGCCACTGATCGTTCGTCCGTGGCGACTTCGTAGCCTTTCCTGGCGATGACGACGCAGCCGCCAAGAAGAAGAACGGCCGAGAGCAAGAGGCCCAGCGATCTCATGTGAGTCATCTCCACCCGCGCGGCGTTCATGTCTCTGCGAAGGACGGGGTTCATCGGTGACACGAGGAAGTGGAATGGTGGAGGGTAAGGGATTCGAACCCTCGACCTCGGCGTTGCGAACGCCGCGCTCTCCCAACTGAGCTAACCCCCCGGACCTGGAAGCTTCCGTATTCTACATGTGAACCTGTCTCGGACCAACCCGTCCGCGCGTCATTACTTCGGCGGGGCCGCCTGGAACAAGTGTCCGAGCAGATCCATCGGAAGCGGGAAGAACGTGGTCGTGTTCCGCTCGGATGCGATCTCCCGCATCGTCTGCAGATAGCGGAGCTGGACGGCGACCGGGAATCGCATGAGCACCTCGGCCGCTTCACCGAGCTTGGCCGCCGCCTGAAACTCTCCCTCGGCGTTGATGATCTTCGCCCGCCGCTCGCGCTCGGCCTCGGCCTGCTTCGCCATGGCTCGCTGCATGTCCTGGGGCAGGTCGATCTGCTTCACCTCGACGTTGGCGACCTTGATCCCCCACGGCTCCGTGTGCTCGTCGATGATCCGTTGGAGCTGCTGGTTGATCTTGTCGCGCGCGGACAGAAGATCGTCGAGCTCCACCTGACCGAGGACGCTCCTCAACGTCGTCTGGGCGATCTGCGACGTCGCGTAGAGATAGTCCTGGACCGCGATCACCGCCCTCTCGGGATCCACGACCCGGAAGTAGATGACGGCGCTCACCTTGAGCGACACGTTGTCGCGCGAGATCACGTCCTGCGGCGCAACGTCGAGCGCCACGGTCTGGAGGCTCACCTTCACCATCTTGTCGATGAACGGCACGAGCAGCACGAGCCCGGGGCCGTTGCCCTGCCCGCCGGGGTTGACGATCGCGCGCGTGCTCCGGCCGAGCCGGAAGATCACCGCGCGCTCGTACTCGCGCAGGATGCGCACGTACGAGCCGACGAAGAAGAGCATGACGAAAACCACGACCACCACGAGCAGCATGTCGAGCGGAATCATGCCGGACCTCCCCCTTGGTCAGACGCCTTCACGACTCGAAGCGTAAGCCCTTGCACGCTCACGACGCGGACCGGCGTGCCTTCCGGCAGCGGGCCGCCATCCACCACCGCGCGCCAGATTTCACCCTGCACCGCCACCTGCCCGTCGGGCGCCAGCGGCTCGCGCGCAACGCCCGTGAGGCCCACGAGCCCGGCCCCGCTCAGCAGCGGCCGCCGGGCGAACGCGCGCACGGCGGTGGCAAGCGCGAGAAGGAACAGGCCGGCCGTGAGACCGACGGTCGGAATGATCACCGCCCACGAGATCCGGAAACCCAGCTCGGGCGCGTCGAACAGCATCAGCGATCCGAACGCCATGGCGATGATGCCCCCGATCGCGAGGATCCCGTGGCTGACGATCTTGATCTCGGCGACGAGCAAGATGACGCCGAAGACGATCAGCAAGAGCCCGGCGTAGTTGATCGGCAGCGTCTGGAACGCGAAGAACGCGAGGATCAACGAGATCCCACCGATCACGCCAGGCAGCACGACCCCAGGATTCGCCAGCTCGAAGAACAATCCCAGCATGCCGAGCATCATCAGCACGTAGGCGACGTTGGGATCGGTGATCACGTTCAGGAAGCGGTCGCGGAAGCCGATCGCGATCGGTTTGACCTCGGCGCCGCGCGTCGCGAGCGTCACCGGCCCCTTCACCGTCTTCACCGTGCGGCCGTCGATCTTGTTGAGCAGATCCGGCATCGAATCGGCAACGAGGTCGACGACCTTGAGATTGAGGGCCTCGCGCTCGGTGATCGACACCGACTGGCGCACGGCCTTTTCTGCCCAGTCGGCGTTGCGGCCGCGCTCGATCGCCACCGTGCGGATGAACGCGGCGGCGTCGTTCTCGATCTTCTTCATGCTCTCCTTGTCGACGGTTCCACCGCCGACCGACACCGGGTGCGCCGCCCCGATGTTCGTCGCCGGCGCCATGGCGGCCACATGCGCCGCCACCGTGATGAAGACGCCGGCCGACGCCGCACGAGCGCCCGTGGGCGACACGTAGACGATCACGGGCACTTCGGCGTTCAGCATGCGCTGCACGATCCCACGCATCGACCGTTCGAGGCCGCCTGGCGTGTCGAGCTCGATGACGAGCGCCGCCGCCCGCTCCGCCTGGGCGCGGTCGATCGCCATGCCGACCAGACGCATCGTGACGGGGCTGATGACGCCTTCGATGCGGATCGTCGCCACACTCGCAGCGGCGGCTCCACGGGGCAGAGCAAAAGCGCCGACCACCAGGGCCAGCGCGATCGCGCGGCGAACCGTCATCGCTGGAGCGCCAGGAGCGAGACGATCTCGAAGAGGATGTTCGCCGCGAGCAGCGCCGTGATCTGGCCGGGACCGTCGTAGGGCGGCGAGACCTCCACCACGTCGGCGCCCACGAGCGTCAACCCCTGGAGCGCGCGCAGAAGCGCGAGCGCCTCGTAGGATGTGAGCCCGCCGACCTCGGGCGTCCCGGTTGCCGGCGCAAACGCGGGATCCACGGCGTCGATGTCGAACGAGCAGTAGACCGGGCCCCCGCGCAACCGCTCGAGCCGGGAGGCCGCCCAGGCGATGCCCTGCTCCTTGATCGGCTCGATCCTCAGGACTTCGATCCCGTGCTTATCGTGAAAGGCGAAATCTTCCGGACCGTAGAGCGGGCCACGAATACCCACCTGGATCATGCGCGTCGGCTCGATCAGGCCCTCTTCGATCGCGCGGCGGAACGGTGTGCCGTGAAAGAATTTGCTGCCGAAGTACTCGTCCCAGGTATCGGGGTGCGCGTCGAAGTGAACGATGCCGACCGGACCGTGCTTCCGCGCGACCGAGCGCAGAATCGGTAGGGTCACGGAATGATCGCCCCCGACACAGACCGGTGTGGCGCCGGCGGCCGTGATCTCGTCGATGCGCCGCGTGACCGCCTCGTACGTGCGCTCGATCGAGATCGGGACCACGTCGACGTCCCCGCAGTCGGCCACGCGCAATCGTTCGAACGGGTGGACCTTCAGCACCGGGTGCCACGTCCGGATGAGCGACGATTGGTCACGCACGGCGCGAGGTCCGAACCGCGCGCCCGTCCGGTACGACGTCCCGCCGTCGTACGGGATGCCCGTGAGAGCGATGTCGATCCCTTCGAGCGACGTCGCCGCGGGCAGCAGCATGAAGGTGGCGAGTTGCCCGAACCGGGGAGACACGAATGGGTCGCGCGGAACGCGTGGGTCCATCGCCCATAACGCTAGAGTGCCGAGTCCAGGTGCGCGACGGCGCGCGCGAGCACGGAGATCTCGTCCGGCGACGTGTAAACGGAGAAGCTCGCCCGCGCCGTTCCCACTGTGCCGAGGCGACGCATCAACGGCTGTGCGCAGTGATGTCCTGCCCGCACGGCGATTCCTTCGGCGTCCAGCAGCGCCGCCACGTCGTGAGGATGCAGACCCTCGACGCTGAACGACACCACGGCTCCGCGCGCCTCGGATCGGGTCGGCCCGTACACCTTCACACCGTTGATTGGCGCGAGCTCTCGCAGCGCCTGCTCGGTCAATGCGCGCTCGTGCTCGGTCACGCGGTCCATCCCCAGCTTCTCGAGATACTCGACCGCTGCGGTGAGCCCGACCGCCTCGGCGATCGGCGGCGTGCCGGGCTCGAACCGCCACGGCAAGTCGTTCCACTGCGCGTGATCGAGCCAGACCTCCTTGATCATCTCGCTGCCGCCACGTCCAGGCTCCAGGCGATCGAGCACCGCGTGGCGACCCCACAGGACGCCGATGCCGAGCGGACCGAGCATCTTATGCGCCGAGAAGACGTAAAAGTCGCAGCCCAGCGCTGACATGTCGAGCTGGAGATGAGGCGCGGCCTGAGCGCCATCGACCATGGTGAGCGCACCGGCGTGCCTTGCGCGCTCGCACATCTCGGCCACGGGATTGACCGTGCCCAGGACGTTGGAGACGTGCGCGAAGGCCACGACGCGCGTCCGCTCCGTCAGCAGCCTGTCGAAGGCGTCCAGATCGAGTGTCCCGTCCTCCCGGATCGGGACCGCCTTGATCGCGGCACCCCGGCCACGGATCGCGAGTTGCCACGGGACGATGTTCGAGTGGTGCTCCATCTCCGTGAGGAGGACCTCGTCACCGGGCTGAAGCGTCCGGCCGATCGTCTCGGCCAGCAGGCTGATGCCGTCTGTCGTGCCGCGACAGAAGATGACTTCCTCACGGCGGGGCGCGCCGATGAAGCGTTGCACGCGGTCGCGAGCTAGCTCGTAAAGCTCCGTCGCCTCCTCGCCCAGCGCGTGAATCGAGCGATGGACGTTGGCATGGCTGCACTCGTAGTACCGGCTCATCGCCTCCACGACCGTGCGCGGCTTCTGGCTGGAGGCTGCAGAGTCGAGGTAAACCAGCGGATGGCCGTTCACCACGCGCTCCAGGATCGGGAAGTCCGGCCGGCTCTGCTCGTCGAGCCGCATCACGGCACCCGACGCGCGCCGAGCGCCTTTTTCAGAACGTCGACCGGCAGACTGACGCAGCGCCGGCGAGTCGGGCGGATGTCGGCGTCCAGAATCTCGAGCACGTCGCCGTCCTCGAGCGCCGCGGCGTCCGCCGCCGAGCGACCGGTCGCCAGCTCCGCGACAACGTCCGCCGAGGCGGTGCAGATCGCGCAGGAGTCACCCGTGAAGCGCGCTGCCGTGACTCGCTCGGCGTCGACGCTGAGCAGCATCCGGACGCGATCGCCACAGAGCGGGTTCACGTCTTCGGCGACGGCGGAGGCGCCGGCAAGGTCGCCGCGGAACCGCGGCCGGCGCCAGCGCTCCTTGATGACGTCGCTATACGGTCCGCGCGTTCTCTGCGCGGTCGGCGGTGTCACTCCAGCTCCCCGCGCATGGCGCTCGGACGATAGGGGGGAAAGCGGTACGCCATGTCGCGCGACAGCAAGCCGCCGTGACCAAGCTCGGCGAGCCCCACGTTGTCGACGGGCTCGCCGGCCAGGATTCTCGGCAAGACCAGATCGAACGTCGTCGCTTGCGAGAACATCCCGCACGTCGGCATGCCGAGCACGGGTCGACCTTCCCAGAATGCGAGCCACAGGAGGCTCCCCGGATGGGCGGGCGCGCCGTGTCGCTCCATCCGCGCGCCGAGAAGCGTGAGCGCGCCGAACACCGGATCGAGCGGATCGAGCGCGCTGGCGCCGGCGACGATGAGGAGCTGCGCGCCTTCGGTCGCCAGCGCCGTCAGCTCATCGGCTACCGCGCGCGGCGTTGGACCAGCCCATCGCACGGGGACGAGCCTCCCGCCGAACCAGTCGATCTTCTGCTTGAGGGCGTTTTCGAAGCGAGCGCGCTGCCGGGGCTCGAGCGACTCGCGCGCCACGGCTCCCACGACCGCCGGACGGAAACCACCGATGGCAACCAGGCCGCCGGCCGCCTGCGATGTTCGCTCGACCCGCTCGAGCGTGTCCGCGGCGATCACGAGAGGCGTGACCTTGGCCTTCGCTACCGTCTCGCCTGGCTCGACCGGCTGGCCGTCGAAGAGTGTGAAGACCGAGATGCCCTGGAGAGCGTTCACGTCCAGCAGCGCCTGCCGACGGACGCGGAGGAGGCCTCGCTGTGTTGCCGCGAGCGTCCATTGGCCTCCGGTATAGCCCTTCACCTCGACGCCGTCCCCGGTCGCGGCCCGGGCGAGCCGCTCCCCCGCCTCCTCCTCGTGAAGATCACCCGGCTCCAAGGCGAGCACGTGAATCTCGGACCACGGCGCGCTGAGGACCGTGGCCGCAGTCGTCACGTCGAGATGGGCGCCCTTGGCGGCCACGATCTTGCCGCCGGCATCCCGCACGTCATGACACAGGACGCGGCTCACGAGCGTTTCGGCGGAAGCTTCGTCCCGCAGGACGGCGATCGCCTTCATCCCCGCACTCGCGCCGACGCCTTGGCGCTGAGTGGCTGGCCGGTGCCTCCAGTGCGCACGACCTGGATCTCGGCCAGGATGGCGAGCGCGATCTCCGGCGCGCTCCGAGCGCCGAGGTCGAGACCGATCGGGACGCGCACTCGTTTCAGCGCGGCGTCGGTGACGCCATCCTCGGCGAGGAATTTCAAGATCGTCGCGCCGCGGCGTGAGGAGCCCAGCATCCCGACGTAGCCGACCTCGCTTTCGAGCGCGAGCTTCAGCACCGGCAGGTCGTACTTGTAATCGTGCGCGACGAGCACGAGCGCCGTCGACGCGATGAGCGGGGAGGCGCGAACCAGCTCGGACGGAATTCCCACGCGCAGCTCGTCGACGTCAGGAAAGCGCTCGCGCGTTGCGAACCGAGGCCGTCCGTCGACCACGACGGTGCGATATCCGAGCACCCGGGCCAACGTCGTCAACGGCATGGCGACGTGGCCGGCGCCGACCACGAGCAGCAGCGCGGGCGGAGCGAAGATCTCGACGAACGCCCGCACGTTCTCGAGCACCAGCACCCGTGACGCGCCACCGGCCATCGTGTCCCGCGCCTCGGCCGCGAAGCGACCGTCGAGAAACGAGTCGCCAAGCGTGCCGTCCGTCGTCCCGTCGTCGAGCACCAGAAGCTTCGCCCCGACCAACCCGTCAAGTCGCGTGACGATCGCCCCGTGTCCGCCCCGGGCCGCGTGCCCACGGACGCGGTCGTAGAATTTGCCTGCCGGATCGTCGGGCCGGTCGAGCGCAACCGGCTCGAGAAACACTTCGATCGTTCCGCCGCACGTGAGGCCGATCTCCCATGCGTCTTCGTCGCCGAGGTTGAGCTCGAGCAGGCGGGGCCGCATGGTCTGCAGCACGTCGGAAGATTCTTCGATGACCTGCGCATCGACACACCCGCCGATGGTGACCGAGCCAAGGACGGCGCCGTGTTCGTCGACCAGCATCTTGGCGCCCTCTTTCCTCGGAGTGGTGCCTCGCGTGTTGACAAGCGTCGCGACGGTCATCTTGCCGCCCGCGCGACGCAATTGGTCAATGTGATCGAAGAGTTCGGCCACGAGGCCAATGATACGCTCCGCGCGGGTAAAACAAAACGTGCAGGCCGCTTCAGCGGCTCTCGGAGGAAACGGCAGGTGCGCCGGGCGAGCGATGGCTCGCCCGGCGCCTGTCCTGGACGGCCCGGCCGGCTAACGCTGACGCGTCAGGCCGACTCGGGCCAGGCTCAGCAACGCCACGCCCGTCAGCAGGAGTGTCACGGACTCGCTACTTCCGAGATCCGGAAAGAACGAATAGACAACGGCCTGAGCGGGCGTCGGCGCTTGGAGAACCGCCAGGAGAAGGAACATCGCCACTGGCAACAGAGCCCTGTTCATGTCGAATCGATTCCTCCCTGTCGGTCAATGCTGATGCACAGGGCGCTGCAAGTCGAACGCCAGCGACTCGTGATGGTGTAAGTCGCACATCACGGCGTCGGCGCCGCCGGGCACGGTGCAACGCGTTGCAGAGTGTCCGCAGTGAATCGCAACCGCTGTGCGCTCGCGTTCGCAGGCCGCGCTCGCTCTGCGCCAGTCAGAGCGTCAGCTTCGAGGCCAGCTCGCGCAGGGAGGCGAGGTTGTGCGCAGCGGCGAAATGGTCGATCAACGGCAGTGCCGCGACCATTCCACGCGTCAGCGGCTCGTAGGACGCATTGCCGAGCAACGGGTTCAGCCAGATGACACGGCCCGCCCGGCGCTTGATGCGCATGAGCTCGGCGCTCAGGACCTCGGGGTCACCCGTATCCCAGCCGTCCGACAGGACGATGACGATCGTGCGGCGATCGACCATGTACGGCCACTCGTGGTTGAACTGCGCGAGCGACTCGCCGATGCGCGTCCCACCCGACCAGTCGCGCACGTCCGTCAGCCGCCGCAGCACTTGCCGATACGAGCGGGCATGGAGATGCTCGGTGATCCGGGTGAGGCGCGTCGAGAACGTGAACGTCTCGACCTGACTGAAGACTTTCTGAAGCGCGAACAGGAACTGCAGGAGAAACCGGCTGTAGAGATCCATCGAGCCCGAGACATCGCACAAGAGAACCAGTCGCACCTTGCGGCGCTTTCGCTCACGGTACCGCAGCTCGATGAGCTCGGGCTTCGTGAGATTCGCGCGTAGCGTGCGTCGCAGGTCCACACGCCCCCGGCGTCTGACCGGACGCCGCCGGTGGCTCAGTCGCCGGGCCAGGCGGCGGGCAATCTGGATCGTGAGCCGCAAGACCTCGTCGAGCTGATCGGCCGAGAATGTCGAGAAGTCCTGGCTGGTCAGCGCCTCGCGATCCGACACGCCGGGAACGCCGAGCGGCTCGCCGTCATCGTCGCTCGTGTCCTCGCCCCACGCGTCGAGCGCGACTGTCTCGCGCTTCTGTTCTCTCTCCTTCGCGTCCGTCGGCGCCGGGCCGCCGTCCGAGGGACCAACCGGAATCAGTCCGGGAAGCTCCGGCGCAAGCTCGAACGTCGCACGCCAGAACTCCTGGAAGCAGCGCTCGTAGACAGCGGCATCCTCGGGCCGTCCGACGAAGAGCGCGCGCAGGCCGAGATACACTTCGTTGCGATCGCCGAGATCGAGATGCTCGAGGGCGCGGACCGCGTCCGTGACCTGGACGAGCGTCACCGGCAAGCCGTGGCGTCGCAGCAACCCCGCAAAGCGGACCACGGCCGCGGCGAGACTGCGGATTTCGGTCGCCGGGGCAGCCGGCGCCCGCCTCGGTGACTCCGACACGTTCCTAGCCCTGAACAGGCAGGAAGGACGCCAGGCCGGACTTCGCGACTTCGGCGCTGAAACGCTTCATGTCGTCCGCGTCCTTCAGCACGCAGCCGAGCGTCTCGCTGATCAACTCGGCATCGAGATAGTCGGCGTGGAGCGCTGCCAGCGCCTGAGCCCAGTCGAGCGTCTCGGCCACGCCGGGGACCTTCGCGAGCCGCACCCGGCGCAGCGACTCCATGAACCGCGCGACCTCGCTTGCCAGTCGCGCGTTGAGCCCGGGGACCTTTCGCTCGACGATGCGAAGCTCCTTGTCGTAGGACGGATAGTCGATCCAGAGATAGAGACAGCGCCGGCGCAGGGCGTCGGACAGCTCCCGGGTGCGGTTCGACGTGAGCACGACATGGGGCGGATACGTGGCACTGATGGTGCCGATCTCGGGAATCGTGACCTGCCACTCGGCGAAGACCTCGAGCATGAATGCCTCCAGCTCTTCGTCGCTCCGGTCGATTTCGTCCACCAGCAGCACCGGCGACTGATCCTTCTGCGTGATCGCCTGCAACAGCGGCCGGCGCAGGAGAAACGGCTCGGAGAAGATCTCGTGCTCTTGCTCGTCGACCCCACGCTGGGCCTTCTCGCCGAGCTTGATGTGCAGGAGCTGCTTCTGATAGTTCCACTCGTAGAGCGCGGTGGAGGCGTCGAGGCCTTCGTAGCACTGCAGCCGGATGAGCCGCGTATGGAGCATCCGCGACATCACTTTCGCGACCTCGGTCTTGCCGACGCCGGCGTGCCCCTCGATCAGCAATGGCTTCCGCAGGCTCATTGCGAGATGCACCGACGTTGCCACCGGCGCGTCGGTGACGTACTGCGCTTCTTCCATCAGCCCCTGAATCTTCCGGATCTCGTCACGCATGACTGATCATTGTACCTTGCGAACGTGCGGTTGCGCCTACGAGCGAGACGTCGGCGTGCCGGAGAGGCGCGCATAGTCCTCGGGGGTATCGATGTCCAGCGGCATGGCGAAGTCGAACGCGACGCGCTCGACTCGCCTGGCCTCACGCTCCACCACGGACCGGGCGCCGGCATCGCCGCTGAGCGCGATCAATTCGGGAAACACCGCACGACCGAACAATACCGGCGTCCCCTGCAGGCCTCGGTAGATGGGCGCGACAATGTCGTTACCCGTCCCTCGGAATGCCTCGATGAGCGAGGGGACGACGCTCGAGGGCAGCGCTGGCTGATCGCCGAGCACGACCAGCGCGGCAGTCGTCTCGATACCGAGCGCCGCGACGCCGATGGCAATCGAGGTCCCTTGACCGTGCTCGGGGTGAGGATTCACGGCGAAGCGAACGCGCAATCCCGCGAGCGCGCCGGGCATCGCCGCGTCGGCGGGACCGGTCACGACAACGACGTCATCGACGTGCGGAAGAACGCCCTCGACCGCGCGCCGCACGATGGGGGACCCCTGGACTTCGAGAAGGAGCTTTTGCCGTCCCATGCGTCGCGCCAGACCGGCCGCCAGCACGACCGCAGCAATCAAGAGCGTGACGGGCACGATCGTCGACTATTGCGGGGAGCATCCCGGGGGGCGGCAGGGCTCCGTGCGAGTGGGGTATTCGAGCGAC
>JBGPTW010000004.1:0-101418 GCA_041490825.1 Methylomirabilia bacterium
GCGTCGAGTCATCTTGCGGTCACAGGTCGGCGAACGGTGTCCAGAGGCGGCGCGTCGAGTCATCTTGCGGTCACAGGTCGGCGAACGGTGTCCAGAGGCGGCGCGTCGAGTCATCTTGCGGTCACAGGTGGGCGAACGGTATCCAGATCCGGCGCGTCGAGTCATCTTGCGGTCACCGGTGGGTGGGCTGTATCCAGATGCGGCGTCATCGCCGTAACGCTCCCGCGATTTGGATCAGCTCGTCGAGCAGATCCGAGAGATCGTCGATGCGCAGCATGTTCGGACCGTCCGAGAGCGGCCGGCCATCCGCCAGCGTGCGGTCCGGATCCTCGTGCATCTCCATGAAGAGCGCGTCGATCCCGAATGCGACCGCCGCCCGTGCCAGTGCTGGAACGTATTTCCGCTCTCCACCCGACCGGTCGCCCGCGCCGCCGGGAAGCTGCACGGAGTGGGTCGCGTCGAAGACGACGGGATAGCCAAGCTCCCGCATGTCAGCGAGCCCGCGCATGTCGACGACGAGGTTGTTGTACCCGAACGTCGTGCCGCGCTCGGTGAGGAGAATCGCGTCGTTGCCTTTCGACAGGACCTTGTCCACGACGTTCTTCATGTCGCGCGGCGCCACGAACTGCCCCTTCTTGACGTTCACAGGCTTGCCGGTCGCGGCGGCGGCCAGGATCAGATCCGTTTGCCGGCACAGGAACGCGGGGATCTGAAGCACGTCGAGGACCTCGGCGGCCGGATCGACTTCGCTCACCTGATGAACGTCGGACAGCACCGGGACGCCCACGGTCTCGCGAACCTTGCGAAGAACCCGGAGCCCTTCGATGAGCCCGGGACCGCGGTAGCCGTTGACGGACGAACGATTGGCCTTGTCGTAGGACGACTTGTAGATGAACGGAATGCGGTGCTGATCGGCGATCCGGGCCAGACGCTCGGCCGTCATGAGCGCGTGCTTCTCGTTCTCGATTGCGCATGGCCCGCCAATGAGCAGCAACGGCGCGCCGCCGCCGACCGTGAGCGGTCCGATCCGGACGGCGTGTGTCGAGAGAGCCTTGGACGGAGCCGTGCTCATGCTGAGCCGTGCTCGAGCGCGGCTGCCACGAAACCGGCGAACAACGGATGCGGGTCCCACGGCCGTGAGCGGAACTCGGGATGGAACTGCCCCGCCACGAAGTATGGATGGTCGGCGATCTCGACGATCTCGACGAGCTGCTTTTCGGCCCAGACTCCGGAGATCCGGAGGCCGTTCTTCTGCAGCGTCCGGACGTAGTCGTTGTTGACCTCGAACCGGTGCCGGTGACGCTCCTGGATGATGCCCTGACCGTAGAGCCGTGACGCGCGGCTGCCCTCCTCGAGCACGATCGGGTAGAGGCCGAGCCGCATGGTGCCTCCCTTGTCGGCGAGACCGCGCTGCTCCGGCAGCAAATCAATGACGGGATGCAGCGCGTGCGGATCGAACTCCGACGAGTTCGCGCCTTCGAGGCCGCACACGTGGCGCGCGTACTCGATGACCGCGCACTGGAGCCCGAGGCAGATCCCGAAGAACGGCACGCGGCGCTCACGCGCGTAGCGCGCGGCCTCGATCTTCCCCTCGATGCCCCGGTCGCCGAAGCCGCCCGGCACGAGGATCCCGTGGACGTCGCGGAAATGACACTCCGCGCCGTCGCGCTCGATGTGTTCGGCATCGACCCACTGGATGTCCACGCGAGCCTCGTTCGCGATACCCCCGTGCGTCAGAGCCTCCATCAGGCTCTTGTACGAGTCTTTCAGGTCGATGTACTTCCCCACGACGGCGATGCGCGCGGTCTCCCGCGGAGATTTCATGCGACGGACGATGTCCTCCCAGCGGGACAGATCCGCGGGCCGCGCCTCGAGCCCAAGCAGCTTCACGATGATGTCGTCGAGACCCTCACGATGGAAGACGAGCGGCACTTCGTAGATGGTGTCGACGTCCTTCGCGGTGATCACCGCGTCCTCGTCGACGTCGCAGAACAGCGCGATCTTCGACTTGATCCCGGGCGGCAGGTACCGGTCCGTGCGGCACAGGAGAATATCGGGCTGGATCCCGATCGCGCGAAGCTCCTTCACGGAGTGCTGCGTCGCCTTGGTCTTCAGCTCGGCCGCGGCCTGCATAAACGGCACCAGCGTCAGGTGGACGTAGATCACGTTCTCCTTGCCGACGTCCTTCTTGAGCTGGCGGATCGCCTCGAGGAACGGCAGGCTCTCGATGTCGCCGACAGTCCCCCCAATCTCCACGATCACGACGTCGGTCCCCCCGCCCACCCGTCGGATCGAGGCCTTGATCTCGTCGGTGATGTGCGGAATCACCTGGACGGTACGACCGAGATAATCTCCGCGACGTTCCTTTTGGATGACCGAGAAGTAGACCTTCCCCGTCGTGACGTTGTGGTCGCGTGTGGCCCGGGTCGAGGTGAACCGTTCGTAGTGGCCGAGATCGAGATCCGTTTCCCCGCCGTCGTCGGTGACGAACACCTCACCGTGCTGGTACGGACTCATGGTGCCGGCATCGACGTTGATGTACGGATCCATCTTCTGGAGCGTCACGCGGAAGCCGCGGGCCTCCAGCAGCGAGCCGATCGAGGCCGAGGCCAATCCCTTGCCGAGCGACGAGACGACGCCACCGGTCACGAAGATGTATTTCGGGGGCACGTCATCCCTCCTTTGCGGTGACGGAATCCGGATCGGGCATCCGTAGCCACTGTCGAACAAGAGCCGTCTCGGCCTTGCGGTCGCTCACGCGCCCATCGAGCCGCGCCTCGCGCAATTGCTCGAGCACGCGGGCGACCGCGGGGCCGCGAGGCACCCCGAGAGCCATCAGATCATTGCCACGTAGTACCGGGCCGGCGGTCTCGGCCTCCCGGGTTGCGCGGTCGAGCGCCGCGCGGCGGGCGCCGTCGCCGTCGAGCCACAGCCAGGCGAGCCCGGTTCCGTCCTGACCGTCGAGCGCCTTCACCCTGGCGCTCGCGCTCGCTGCCCCCAACAGGCGGGATCCGACTTCTGTCGAAGTCTCGCGCATCCGCTCGAGCCGCTCGAGTGGCTCGCCCGCGAACCCGAGCCGCCTCACGACTGCTCGCGCCACGTCCGGGGGCTGGCCTGTCAGCAAGGTCAGCACCGCGAGCTCCACGCCGTCGACGGCTCGGCCGCGCTCGACGGCCCAATCGCGGGCCGCCGCCAGCGCCGCCAGACGCGCCCGAGCGCCAGCGGAGAACCGAGAGCGAGCGTCGAGCAGCCGGAACGCCCCAGCGCGTCCCAGCTGACCGAACGCCAGGGCGGGATCCGCCTCCGCGACAATCCGCTCGAGCTCCGCGACCATCCGTTGCCCGGATAGCGCCGGGTACGGGACGAGCTCCAGCGCGAGTGCCTGGCATCGCCGCGTCCAGCGATCGAGGGCGAATCCAAGTCGCGCGGCGTAGCGAGCGGCGCGAAAGATCCGCGTCGGGTCCTCGACAAACGAGAGCGGGTGCAGGACGCGCAGCCGCTTCCGCGTCAGATCGTTCCGGCCCCCCATCGGATCCAGGAGGTCCATCGAAGACGTGCCGAGCTCGACCGCCATGGCGTTGATCGTGAAGTCGCGCCGCCTCAGGTCCTGTTGGATGCCCGCGGGCATCACGCGCGGCAGCTCTCCGCGGCGCTCGTACCGCTCGCATCGCGACGTGATGAGATCGATCCGGCCGACTGATGGCGTGTCGACCGATGCGGTCAGAAATCGCTCGTGCACCCGCAGGGACCCGCCGAGCGCGGCAGCAACCGTGCCCGCAAGCGCCGGGGCGTCCCCCTCGATGACGACGTCGAGATCGTTCGTCCGGAACGGCACGTCGAGCCACGGATCGCGAACCAGTCCACCGACCAGGTACGCGCGCATGCCGCGCGCTGCGGCAAGGTCGCCCACGACGCGTAGCGCATCGCGAACCGGGGCCGGAAGGCGGCGCTCCAGCCGTGCCTTCATCGAGACAGGAGCACCGGACCCGACCGCGCCCGCGCTCACCGCTCCGATCGGGCGCGCGCGCTCGGTGACGATGACGACAGGCGCGCCGCCCGCAAGCTCGCGGCGGACCTCGATCTCCGACCGGGTGGCGGCGATCTCCGGCAGCGGCCGGGTCAGCGCCGCGGCGCGCAGATCGTGGAGACCGAGCGCCTCGGCTCGCACCAGGTCCTCTCGCAGGATGAACGCTTCGCCGATCGAGAGGACAATGGCGTCGCGCTTGCGCGCCGTTCGCAGCGCGGTCGCCACGGACGCGCCGCGGTCGAGCCGCGCGATCACGCCGGTCGCCAGCGCGGCGGCCCCGGGTTCGACTTGCGGGTAGACGTGCTCTCGCCGAGCCATCATCGTGCCCGTGGATGAAAGTCGCGATACATCCGCCGGAGCGCGGCGGACGGCAGGTGCGTGTAGATCTGCGTGGTCCCGATGTCCGCGTGGCCGAGCATGGCCTGCACCGATCGAAGATCAGCGCCGCCTTCGAGGAGATGGCTCGCGAAGGAATGACGCAGAACGTGCGGTGAAACCCGCCGGCGTAAGCCGATCGCCAGTCCCGTCCGCCGCACGATACCCCACAGCGACTGACGCGAGAGTGGCTGACCTCGGAGATTGACGAACAGAGAACCGCTGTCGCGCCGCCGAGTCGCGAGTGGGCGGACGTCACGAAGGTACGTTTTCACCCAGTCGAGCGCCTCAGCGCCGATGGGGACGAGTCGCTGCTTCCGGCCCTTTCCCGTGCAGATGACGTACCCGGCGGAGAAGTTGATGTCCTCGAGCCGGAGGCTCACGCACTCCGCGGCGCGCATCCCGGTCGCGTAGAGGAGCTCGAGTAGCGCGCGGTCCCGCACTCCGCTGTGCCGCCGGATGTCCGGACCTTCGACGAGCGCGACGACCGCGTCCCTCGACAGCGTGCGCGGCAGTGGCCGCGTCGCGCGTGGAAGATCGACGTGGTCGGTCGGGTCACGCTCGAGCACACTTTCCGCGACGAGGTATCGGTAGAAGCCGCGCAGCGCCGCGAGGCGCCGGGCGACGCTGGAAACCTTCAACCCGTCGCGCCTCAGTCCCTCGATGTAGCCGACGACGTCGTCAGGACACGCCTCGGTGAGCGAACGACGGGAACGGGCGAGGAAGCGGACAAAGTCGCCGAGATCATGCCGGTACGCCGAGACGGTATGTCGGGAAGCTCCCCGTTCTACCTGGAGAGACCCGAGATACCCAGCCACCGGATCCATCATCGGGGCCGGGCTTCGTCGCCTCTCGTGGACCGGCCGTACGGGGTGAGCACGACGGATTTTAACACGCTGGATGAAGCCCCGGCAAACTCGACGACGGATGCGCTGATTCGGTTCCGGCGGCGGCCGCACCCGAGCGCGACGTGGTTTGCGAATTCACGCGCGATGGCGCCGCGGCAGGATGCCGACGAGCGCGAGGCGTTCCGGAGCGCCGAGCGCCGAGCTCGCCAGCCAGAAGACCGCGCTTCCTCCTAGCATGGATGCTGCCAGCCAGCCGACATCGACCATGAGCCCATGGCCCGACGGCCAGGCGCGCACGGCAAGCGCGCAGGCGAAGGCCAGCGGTATCGTTGCGATGAGCGTGCGACCGAGACTCCGCGCCAGCGCGCGCCCGCCAAGCGGACCAAATCGACGCCGGGCGGCCCAGACCAGCGTGAGGAGATTCACGTACGCGCCGAGCGACGACGCCAGTGCAAGCCCGCTGTGGGCCAGCGGTCCCATCAGCAGGAGCGCCGCAACCACGTTGGCGGCGACCGACACGATACCGGAGCGGACCGCCGTCCCGGCTTCACCGATCGCATAGAAGGCTTGCGCGGCGATGCGTGACGCAGAGAACCCCACGAGCCCGACGGCGTACCAGGCCAGCGCCTCGGCGGTGGCCGTCGTCGCCGCCGGTCCGAACTGGCCTCGTTGGAAGAGCACGCGCGTGATCGGCTCGCGCAGCAGGATAAGCCCCACGGACGCAGGCACTGCGATGTAGGCCGACATGCGGAGCGCGAAGTTCAACGTTCCGGCGACGGCCCGCGTGTCCCCCGCCGCCGCGTGGCGTGACATCGTCGGCAGGGACGCCGAGGCGAGCGCGATGCCGAACACGCCGAGCGGGAACTCCATCACCCGGTCCGCGTAGTAAAGAAACGAGATCGAGCCCGGCCGGAGCAGTGACGCGAGCAGCGTGTTCACGAAGACCGTCACCTGGACCGCAGCCAGCCCGAAGACCGCCGGCAACAACAGCCGCGCAATCCTCACGAGCGCCGGGTGGCCGACGTGGCGCGCTGGCACGACGAGCAGCCCCAGCCGGGACAAGCTCGGGAGCTGAACGAGAAGCTGGCCGGCGCCGCCGACGACGACACCGAGCGCGAGGGACAGGATCGCGGGATCCAGGCGCGACGCGAGCAGCACCACGCCGAGGATCATTCCGACATTCGACACCGCGGGCCCGAAGGCCGAGGCGAAGAATTTCCCCTCGGCGTTGAGCGCGCCCATCGCCAGCGCGGCAAGGCCGACCAGGATCAAGTACGGAAACATCACCCGCGTCAGCAGCACGGCCACCGCATGCTGCGTGGGATCCGCGCTGAATCCGGGCGCGATGGCGCGCAGGATGATGGGCGCCGTCAGCATTCCCACCGCGCTCGTCACGCCGAGCGCGATCAGGCTCGCGGTCAACACCGCGCGCAGCATTCGCACGAACTCCGCCCGCGATCGGTTGACGAGATAGTCGCTGAAGACCGGGATCACCGCCGTCGACAGCGCGCCTTCGGCAAGAAGCCGTCGGAGCATGTTCGGAATGCGGAACGCGACGAAGAACGCGTCGGTGACCGGCCCGGCGCCGAAGGCCCGCGCCACGACCATGTCCCGCGCGAATCCGAGCACGCGGCTCACCAGCGTGGCCGTGCCGATGCTGCCGAGCGCACGGACCACCTGACGCTCGAGCCCCTGGGCATCGCCGGCCGGTGGCGTCACCTTGCAAATCTCCGGTCGGTACGGCATGATGCTCCGCGGCGGCGCGCCAGCGAATGCGGACGCTGACCAGACGGAGGGTTTTCGACGTGGCGAACACGAGCTCGGCACTCAAGCGGATGCGCCAGAACGAGAAGCGGCGGCTCCGCAATCGCATCGTCCGCTCGCAGGTGCGCACGGCAGTCAAGTCCGCGCGTACCGCTCTGGAGGAGACCGGACGCGATCCACGCTCCACCGTGGCGGAAGCGATACGCGCCCTCGACAAGGCGGTCACGAAGGGTGTGATCCACCGGAACACCGCGGCCCGCAAGAAGTCCGCGCTCGCCCGCCGTCTCACCGTTCAGCGCTGATCCTCCCCGAGCACCCGTAGCAGGTCGGACGCCGCCGCCGCCAGGCGCTCGCCTGCCGACGCGCCGTACACGCTCGCGCAGGTCACGTACGAGACGCGATCGTAGTCGCTGGCCGTGACGAAGTACCCCAGGTAGTCGTTGGAGACGCCAGCGATGAACGGATCGCGCCAGCGGCGGCGCGCGGCCGTCTTCACGGTCTGTCCCAGCGCCGATTGGAATTCACCCGGCACGGTCACGACTGCAGTATCGCCGAGTGACACCGCTGTGAGCATCGCGTCATCCGGCCACGCCCCGCCGAGCCGAACGCCGAGCGAGCGCGACACCCAATGAGCGGTGCAGTTGCGGAGCGACAGCGTCGGCGGCGGCAGTGACACGCGCGTCGTGCGGACCTTGATCGGGGTCTGATCGTCGGACAGCTCGATCCGTTCCCAGCTGGAGCGGACGGCATCGGCGAGCTGCGCACCGACGGCCAGCGCCGCCTCCCGACCATGACGAGATGGACTCACGTCGCCGACGGACCCGTTCACGAACAGCGCTGGCGCACCGAGATCGCGCTCGAGCCGACGCGATGCGATGCCCATGACGTCGCCGGACACGCCGAGATTTCTCGGGCCCAGCATCGTGCCGTGGATGGCGTAGTTCCACACGACCGCGATCGGCGCGTCCTTCAATGACACCACCTTCATGACGACGAGATCCCGGTCCGGCGCGTGCTCTAGCCGACCGCGGGTCACCGCCGGTCCCGCCGCCGTCCGCGTACCGAGTCGCGCGGGGACTCTCCCCGCAAAGGCGCGCCGGACTGCCTCCACGATGTCGCGGACGAGACCCTGCCGGATTGCCTCGTCCAGGCGGTCGACGGCGAGGAAGCCCATGAGGCGCGAGTCGATGAACGCGCCCGGTCCCGAGTGCGTGTGCGATGCCGACACGATCACTCCGCCTGATGCGCCCACGACGCTCCCGACATTCCGGACGACTTCCGCGGTGAAGCGACGGTCGACGGCCACAAGGTCGACAGCGATCCACACCAGCCGCACGCCGCCGGCCTCCAGCACCAGCGCCCGGGCTGCGAGCGGCTCGAGCTCACCCTCGTGCGGCTTGAACCAGAATGCGTGCGGGTAACGTCCAAGCACATCCGGGATCAGGAGTCGGCGCGCCAGGCTCCCGTACCCCGCCAGCGGGGTGCCGGCGGGCACGTCGAGAGGCACCGTGGCGGCGCCAGCGCGTAGGCACGCCTCGCAGGGACGCGACGTGGGCCGGAGGGGCGCCGCGGCAGCGACAGTGGTGGCATGCAGCAGCGTGCAAACGACAACACCGAGAGTCAGCGATCGTGACACAGGTCGGCCACGAGCGTGGCCATCTCAGCGCGTGTGATGCCGCCCGACTTCAGCCGTCGCTCGACCGCCCAGCACCGGATCAGCTTGCGCGGAAAGCTGGCGGCCGGGCTGCGGCTGACGGCGCTGAGCAACGGCTCGATGACGCTCTGCGGGCGGCGGACGAGCCGGGCGATCTGATCGACGGATTGCCCCTGCCGGTGACATTCGGATACGGTCCAGGCGGTCCTGACTTCGCGGACCAGCATCGTCAGCAACAGCATCGGCTCTTCGCTCGTGAGGAGCCGATCGAGAACACGCAAGGCAAGACCGACGTCGCGGCGTTCGATGGCGCGAGTCAGGTCGAACACGCCGCTCAGCCGGTGCTCGCCGACGATCGCGGTGACGTCCTTGACCCCGACGTTCTGGTTCAGCCCGCCCGCCGACAGCGCGGCCTTGCGGACCTCGCCCAGCAGCGCCGCCGTGTCGTCGCCGACCCACTGCACCAGCAGGCGCGCCGCTTCGCCGCTGACGGTCAGGCCCTCGGCCGCGGCCCGCTGCTTGAGCCAGTCCTCCAGCGCGCGTCCCCGCCGAGACGGGAGCGTGACCACCCCGGCCGGCGGCACGGCGCGCAGCAGCCAGTGCTCCTTGCGGTCACGGCCGGCCTCCAGTGATTCGTCGGCGAGGAACACGAGACGGGTCGACGGATTCGGATCCCGGAGATAGCCGCCGAGATCGTCCGCCCCTTTGGCGGCGATCAGTTGTGCGCGGCGAACAACGACGAGCCGGACGCCGGTCATGAACGGCAGCGTGCCCGCCGAGCTGATGATGGTGTCGACGACCGTCTCCCGCGCGTCGAACGTCTCGCGGCCGAACGGTGCGAGCGCGGGATCAGGAAACAAGCTGCGCGTGACGGCGGCCAGCGCGTCGTCGAGCAACTGCGGATCCGGGCCATGGATCAGGACAACCGGGGGCACGTGTCCCCGCTCGACGCTCGTCAGGAACGCGGAGTAGTCCAACGGGCGCTCAGTCCTTCACGGATCGAGCGTCAGAACCGCTCGATCGCCAAGCTCACGATCGACCGTCCAATGTCGATGGCGGCGCTCTGCAGCGCCGTCTCCTCTTCGGAGACCGTTTGCGAGACCACGGGAGTCGGGCCGCCGGGCACCTGAAAATCGGCGCGCTCCGTGACGACCTGCCGGAAGAGAATGACGTTACGCTTCACATCGCGAAACAGCACGTTGAGCGTGACATAGACGCGAAGCGTGCGCACGTTCACGCGGCTGTCAAAGGCGGTCGGGGCCACCAAGTATCCGATCACCTCACCCTCGAGGATCGAGTCCGCCTCGGACGGATTCACGACGGTGAGCCGTCCGTTCGTCGAGAACGCTTGCACGACGGCACGCGTGATGAGGGCTGCTACCGTCGGCATGGCCGTCCGGTTCACGAAGATCGGCACGCCGACCGTCCGGATGTGGGACGGCAGCGTGCCACGGAAGGAGTAGCCGCAGCCTGACGGGACAAGGAGAGCGATGAGCGCGAGGCTGGCCAGAGCGGCCGGCCGCGTCACGGCCGCGTCACGATATTCACCAGGCGCTTCGGGACGACGACGACCTTCTCGATGCGGCGGCCGGCGACCCACGGCCGAACCTTGTCGTCCGCGAGCGCCAGGCGTTCGACGACGTCGCTCGACGCGTTGACGTCGATCGTCATCCGCCCTCGCACCTTGCCGTCGACTTGCACGACGACGGTGACCTCGTCGCGCACGAGCGCACCGAGATCGGCTCCTGGCCAGCGCTGGGCAAAGAGACTCTCCGTGTGCCCCAGCTGCTCCCACAGCTCCTCGGTCACGTGCGGGCAGAACGGTCCCAGCAGACGCAGAATCGTCTCCACCGCCTCGCGGAGCAGCCCGGCGCGCTCCACCGCCGGCATGCGTTCGCCGGCGCTGGCCTCGAACGCGTACAACGCGTTCACCAGCTCCATGATGGCCGCGATCGCCGTGTTGAAATGGAAGTCGCGGTCGATGTCCGCGGTGACGCGGTTGATGGTCTCGTGGACAATTCGCCTGAACGCTTTCCCCTCGGGTGTGGCCGGCATTTCAACCCTGCCTCGAGCGCCGGGCGCGCTGCCGATCTCCGCCACGTGGGATATGACGAATCGCCAGATCCGGTTCAGGAAGCGCGAGGCGCCCTCGACGCCCTGGTCGTTCCAGTCGAGATCCTTCTCGGGCGGCGCCGCGAAGAGCGAGAAGAGGCGCGCCGTGTCGGCGCCGAGGTTGTGAATCAACTCGTCGGGATCGACGACGTTGCCCTTGGACTTCGACATCTTGGCGCCGTCCTTGATGACCATGCCCTGGCTCAGCAGCGCGGTGAATGGCTCATCGACCTTCGTCAAGCCCAGGTCCCGCAACACTTTCGTGTAGAACCGCGCGTAAAGCAGATGAAGAACCGCGTGCTCGATCCCGCCGATGTACTGGTCCACCGACATCCAGTACTCGGCGGCGGCCGGATCGAACATCCCGGCGTCGTAGTGCGGCGAGCAGTAGCGAAGGAAATACCACGAGGACTCGACGAACGTGTCCATCGTGTCCGTCTCGCGCCGCGCGGCACCGCCGCACTTCGGACACGGCGCATTCACGAAGTGGGACGCGTCTGCGAGAGGCGAGCCTCCCTTGCCGCTGATCTGCACGTCCCGCGGGAGGACGACCGGCAGGTTCTCTTCTCGTTCGGGCACCATCCCGCACATCGGGCAGTACAACACCGGGATCGGTGCTCCCCAATACCGTTGCCGGCTGATGCCCCAGTCCCGTAGCCGATAGTTGACCTTCGCGGTGCCGAGACCGCGAGCGACGAGCCAGTCGATCGCCTTGTGCTTGGCTTCCGGAATCGTCAGCCCGTCGAGGAACCCGGAGTTGATCTTGATGCCGTCGCCCGTGTACGCCTCGCCGGTCCAGCGTTCCGGGCGCTTCACCGTCTCGATGATGGGAAGGCCATGCGACTTCGCGAAATCCCAGTCACGCTGATCTTCGCCCGGGACGGCCATGATAGCGCCGGTCCCGTACGTGACGAGGACGTAGTCGGCGATGAAGAGAGGAATCTCGGCTCCGTTGAAGGGGTTCACGATGTGCGCGGACAGGCGCACTCCACGCTTGGGCCGGTCCTCCGCCACGCGCTCCTGCTCGGACTGCCGCGCGACCTCCGCGCGAAAGCGTTCCACGACGTCACGCTCGCCGTCATCCGTCACGAGCTGATCGACGAGCGGGGACTCTGGCGCGAGCACGGCGTATGTCATGCCGAAGGCGGTGTCGGGCCGCGTCGTGAACACCCGAAGAGACAACCCCGGGCGGCCCGAGACCGGAAGGTCGAATTCGGCGCCCTCGCTCCTGCCGATCCAGTTGCGCTGCATCGTCATGACGCGCTCGGGCCAGCCCGGCAAGCGGTCACACCATTCGAGCAGCTCATCGGCGTACGCGGTGATCTTGAAGTACCAGCCGTCGATGTCCCGCTTCGTGACCTCGGAGTCGCAACGCCAGCAACGGCCCGCCTCCACTTGTTCGTTGGCGAGCACGGTCTGACACGACGGGCACCAGTTGACGCTCGAGCGCTTGCGATACGCCAGCCCGCGGTCGAGCATCCGGATGAAGATGAGCTGCTCCCACCGGTAATACGCTGGATCGCACGTCGCGATCTCCCGGCTCCAGTCGTAGGAGATTCCCAACTTCTTGAACTGCGAGCGCATGTGCTCGATGTTCTCGTACGTCCAGATCGCGGGATGCACGCCGTGCTCGATGGCGGCGTTCTCGGCGGGCAAGCCGAACGCATCCCAGCCCATCGGGTGGAGCACGTTGAACCCGCGCATCCACTTGTACCGTGCCAGCACGTCGCCGATCGCATAATTGCGGACGTGCCCCATGTGGATGCGACCTGAGGGATACGGAAACATCTCCAGGCAATAGAACTTTGGCCGGCTCGGATCTTCGGTGACCTGGAACTGCCTCGTCTCCTCCCAGCGTCGTTGCCATTTCGGCTCGATCGTCCGGAAGGGATATCGGTCCGTCGACATATGCCCGAGTTTTACCTGATACGGAGGGCCGAGGCAAGAAACGACGGCGGCGCAAGCAGATCGATCTTGAGTAGGTACTTCACACCAAGTCTTGCTACCATTTCCGACCTGTGACTGCTCACGCTCTGGAGTCGATATGTTGACCCGAATCTGTCTGCTCCTCGCGGGAGCGGTCTTCCTTGGTGCGTGCGCCACGGTGCCGCCCCGCGTCTGGGACAAGCATATGGACGTAGCCACCGCTGCGTACCAGGAGGGCCGGTACGCCGACGCCGAGGCAGCGCTGCAGCGCGCTCTCCGGACCGCGGAGCGTTTCAGCCCCGAGGATCCCCGTGTGGCCACCACCCTGAAGAGCCTGGCAACCCTGTACTCCAGCGAGGGTCGGTTCGGCGAGGCGGCAGCGCTGCAGCGGCGCGCTCAGGCGATCGACGACAAGTTCCAGGGCGCTAGGGAAGCAAACATGCCCGACTTCCTCGGCAACCTGGCGGCGGTCTACCTGGGCCAGGGGCGCTATGACGATGCCGGGCGGATTTTCAATCGCGCCCTGGGTGAGTGGGAGCGTGCGCTGGGGCCGGACCATCCACGAGTTGCGAGCGCGCTGAATGTCATGGCGGAGGTCTACCGCGCACAGGGCAAATACGAGGAAGCCACGGCACTGTTCCAGCGGGCGCTCGCCATCCTGGAGCATGCGTTCGGCCCCGAGTCTCCCGGCCTGGCGAACAACCTCCAAAGCCTCGCGAGAATCTACGCGCGCCAGGGAAAAAATACGGAGGCAGAGACGCTGTTCAGACGCCTGCTCGCGATCCGCGAAGCCGCTCTCGGTCCGGACCATCCGGATGTTGCAGCGACGCTCCGGGATTACGCAAGCTTGCTCAGGAAGATGGACCGTGATGCCGAGGCGGCCGACCTGGAGGCACGCGCCGAAGCCATCCGTCCAAAAGATGGCCCGCCCCCACGGTCGATCATTGCCCGCTGGATGTCGGGAGCCGCGTCAACGGCGAGGAAGGCATGGTCGTCGCTCGCCGGCAGCGAGAACACCACCGACCAGCACCGCTAAATCAATGTAGCGGTGCCAGTACATCAGTTTAAGGTGATTCGAGAAAGTTTAAGGTGATTCGAGAAAGTTTAAGGTGATTCGAGAACGGGGATGACGGGCCGCGCTTCCAACGGCGACAGCGGGCCCCAGCACGCCGTCGCGACAATGTCCAGACCGAGACGATCGAGCGGTTCGCTGCTTCCCACCCGATCTCCGATCGTCGCGGCCCAGACGGTGGCGCGAAGCACGGAGCCGACGAAGAACCCGAGAACGTCGCCAACCACGCACTCCGCCTCCTGGCGCGTGAGATCCGCGAAGCGGCCGATGAGATCCAGCGAGGTGT
This sequence comes from Methylomirabilia bacterium, assembly GCA_041490825.1. Lineage (GTDB taxonomy): Bacteria > Methylomirabilota > Methylomirabilia > Rokubacteriales > CSP1-6 > JBGPTW01. The sequence continues at coordinate 14,065 of JBGPTW010000004.1, forward strand.
GGCCGGATCGGGGCGGCACTGGAGCCTCAGCGTTGGGAACGACGGCCTCGCTTTGCGGCCCCGGGAATAGCGAAATCCCGCGCGCGGTCTCCTGGGCGTGGCTCGGCAAGACCAGCAGAGCGGTGAGGACGAAGGCGGCCAGATTCACCGCGACGAACCTCACCGCGTTCGACGCTCGCGTCGCCATCTCTTGAAGCCGTAGTAGCACACGATCCCCCGAAGAAGTCCAGTTTTCCACCGGCCCCGCCCGCGGGTGCAGCCGCTCCCGTTCCGGGCGCGGAGTTGACAAGTTCTGAGAGTTCCAACATAGTGCTTTGCGTCAATGACCTATGATTTTTCTCGTCTAGCGTCCTCGAATCAGCGAAGAGTTGTCGTGACCGCGCTGAACATGGTCACGGCACTCGGTGTCGACCTCGAGACCAGCTGGACCGGATTGGCGGCGGGTCGAAGCGGGATCCGGGAGATCTCGCTGTTTGACAGCTCGAGCTACGAGACCAGGATTGCTGGCGAAGTGCCGTGTGATTTCGACGACTATGCGCGGGAGCACTGCAGCCGACGGCTCGCCAACCAGATGGGCCGGGCCGTCAAGATGGGCTATGTCTGCACCAAAGCCGCGGTACTCAGGAGCGGGATTGATTTTGATGATTATGATCGGACCAGATGCGCGGTCATCTTCGGGGCGGCGGATACGGGTCACTCGAGCCTCCACGACAGCAAGTACTGGATCATGAAGACCATGCCCCACGGCACGTCGGCATGGATCTCGCAAGAATATCAACTGGAAGGCCCCAATTTCACGATCTCCGCCGCCTGCGCGTCGTCGGCCTACGCTATCGCGCACGGATATGACCTCATCGCGGCGAACAGGGCCGATGTCGTGATCGTCGGGGGCGCGAGCTCGATCGTCAATCCGGAGCATCTCGGCGGGTTCAACGAGCTCGGCGCGCTGTCCGTGGCGAATGATGCGCCGGAGAAGGCGAGCCGGCCTTTCTCCATGGACCGGGACGGATTCGTCATCGGGGAAGGTGCCGGAGTTCTGGTCCTCGAATCGGAAGACTCGGCGACGGCGCGTGGAGCATCGATTCATGCTGAGGTGGCCGGGTACGCTCTGACCAGCGAGGCGTACAACATCATGGCGCCGCGCCCCGGCGGCGTCGGAATGGCCAAGACGATGCGCATGGTCTTGGCGAACGCTCGGATCGCCAGGCACGAGGTGGATTACATCAACGCTCACGGTTCCTCCACCCCGCTTGGCGACAAGTACGAAACAGCCGCCATCAAGGACGTCTTCGGAGGTCTCGCCTACGGCATCCCTGTGTCCTCAGTCAAGTCGATGATCGGCCACACGGCCGGCGCTTGCGGAGCCATCGAAGCGGTGATCACCATCATGAGCCTACGAAACGGGATCTTGACTCCCACCATCAACTACACCCCGGATCCGGAGCTGGATCTCGACTACGTGCCCAACGACGCCCGCAAGTGCGATGTGAACGTCGCGCTGTCGAACTCCTTCGCCTTCGGCGGATGTAACGCGACCCTGGCGCTGCGGAAGTACGCGGAGGGGCGCGCGTGAACATCTTCAGCGGAAAGGTCGCGTTCTTGTTTCCCGCGTTCTCCATGAAGTACAGGGATCTCACGCGGACGCCGGTGAACGGGTATCTGGACGAAGAGGCTGGATTCCTGGCCAGGGCTTCCGCGGTCGTCGAGATCGACCCGCGGAAGTTCGAGAAGCCGGGAGAGTTCATGCTGGGCAACGAGCTCCAGGATGACTTGCAAGAGCACTACGTGTCCTACGTGAAGAGTTGCGCGCTGGCGTACCTGCTGAAGAAACGGGGAATCCGCTGCGAGTACGTGGCCGGATACAGCATGGGCCTGTTTGCGGCGCTCCACCACAGCGCAGCGGTCTCCTTCGAAGACGGCCTCCAGCTCTTGCACCACGTGTGCACGTTCGCCCACGAAGCGGTGGAGGGCGGCGCGTACGGCATGGGCGTCATCGTCGGCCTCACAGCCGAAGAGATCACGGCGTTGATCTCCCGGATCTGTCCACGGGTCGAACTGGCGGACGTCTGTGCGCCCCGGGTCGTGGTCGCCTCGGGAAAACACGGCGACCTCGAGCGGCTCTTCGAAGCGTCCGACGCAGAAGGCAGCATGCACTCACGATTCCTGCCCGTCACCGTGCCCTTCCATTCCATCTTCCTCCGTGATGCTGAAGACAAGATCAGGGGCTTCCTCGAGCAGATCGACGTTCGCGCCCCTGCCTGCAGCGTCATTTCCGGCGTCAACCAGAAAGTCCTCGTCTCGGCAGAAGACGTGAAGGAAGAGGCCGTCAGCAACTTGTGGCATCCGCTCAGGTGGTACAAGACCATGCGGCGCCTGCTCGAGCTGGGCGTCGACGTGTTCCTGGAATGTGGCCTGAGCGACAATTTGTGCAATCTGGCCAAAAACGTCGAAGGCGATTTCCGAGCCTACCATCCTCGGAAGTTCGACCGTCTCATCGCGTCGAAGATTTGACGCGGTACTCGCTTTGCCACGAATGGCAGCGAAGAAGCTCCAACGGTCGGCGTAACCGGCGATGATCGAGACGCGGAGAATCGTGTCTCCACGAAAGGCGGCGTTGCGTCGGCCCGCCCAAGGCCCCCGGATCCTGTCGGTCGGCACGGCCACGCCTCCCCGGAAGTACACACAGGAGGAGGTTCTCGCGTTCTTCCACGAGGCGGATCCGAGAATCCGCAGCCTCTTCCGGAGTAGCCACATCAACACCCGCTATCTGTACCTGCCCGATCCGGTCGATGGCCGTGTCGTCGAGGAGACGAACGAGGAGTTGCTCAACCGGCACCTGGACGGCGCCTTGGAAATCGGTCCGCAGGCGATCGAGGAATGTCTGCGCCCCCTCGGCCTGGCCCCGTACGATATCGACTTCCTCTGCTGCGTGACCACGACTGGCTTCCTGTGCCCGGGGATCTCGGCCCACCTGATCAAGAAGATGATCTTCCGAGAGAACGTACAACGGAGCGACATTCTCGGGATGGGGTGCAATGCGGCCGTCAACGGGCTGCAGGCGGTCACCGCGTTCGCTCGCGCCAACCCTGGCAAGGTCGCGCTGTTGCTCTGCGTGGAGATCTGCTCGGCCGCGTACGTCCACAACCGGAGCATGGTGACGGCGGTGGTCAACTCGCTCTTCGGCGACGGGGCGGCCGCGGTCGTCGTGCGGCAGGACGCCGCCGACACATGGCAGCAGGGACCGATCGTGTTGGACTTCGAGCCTCACATCATCCCCGAAGCCCTGCTGGCGATGCGCTACACTATCGACGGTACGAAGCTGTCGTTCTTCCTCGCGCGCGACATCCCGTATGAAATCGGCGCCAACGTGGAGAAGCCCGTCAACCGGATCCTCGGCCGCCACGGTCTCAAGCGCAAGGACATCGACCACTGGATCATCCACTCGGGAGGAGCCAAGGTCATCGATGCCGTGGAGTACAACCTCGGGCTGACGGACCATGACATGCGACACACGGTAGGCATCTTGCGCAACTTCGGCAACCTCTCCTCCGGCTCGATCCTCTTCTCGTTCAAGGAGCTCTGTCGGGAAGAGGTCATCGGAGAGGGCGACGTCGGGGTGACCATCGCGATGGGACCCGGGACATCGATCGAGACCGCTCTGCTGCTCTGGTGACAGGGCCCGATCAAGGATTGACATCATGCACGCCTATGACACGCTCCGAGTCACTCAGGAAGGCAACGTAGTCACCGCGTTCCTCGCTCGCCCGGACTCGCGCAATGCGATCAACATGCGGATGGTCAACGATCTCTCCCATCTCATCGACGCGATCGACGACGCCAAGGACGTCGCCGTGCTCGTGCTCCGGGGCAGCCCGGACGTCTTCACGTGCGGCATCGACCTTCACGAGTTCGCCGCGCACGAGAAGCGCAACATCTACGGGCTCCAGAAGTGGGAGCAGATGTGTCGGGAGCTGGAGAGACTGAACAAGTTCACCGTGGCGGCCGTGCAGGGTGAGTGCACCGGCGGCGGGTTCCAGCTCATGCTCTCCTGCGACACGCGGCTCGCCGAGCGGCGGGCCGTGTTCTGCTTCCACGAGGTCAAGCTAGGTTTTCTCCCCGGGATGGCGAGCTTCCGGCTCGCAAAGTACATCGGACTCGGCCGGGCCAAGAGCATCATCCTGACGGGCCGGCGAGTCCGCGCCGAGGAGGCGCTCAGCTGGGGTATCCTCGATCGCGTGTGCGACCAGGTGTCGTTCGACGAGGCGTTGATGGAAACGGTGAACGACCTTCTGCCGTTCCATCCGGTGGCGCTCGAGATGGCTCGGCGCCTGCTCGACGAGTCATACGCGACCAGCTATGAGAATTACCTGGGACATTTTCTGGCCGCCCAGTACCGCGCCATCAATTCGGAGGCGTTCGACCGGCTGGTGGCGAGCGCGGCCCGGCAGGAAAAGGCTTCGGAAGCGGGGCGGACAGGCGCGGGACGAAGGAAAGCACGTGAGGAGTGAGCTGACGAACGAAGGACGAGACGTCTACATCGCGGGGATCGGATCGCACTCGCCGGGAGAGCCCGTTCCCTTCGATCGCATCGAAGACGTCCTGGGCCTGATCACGGGAGTGCCGCCGAAGCTGTCGAATTGGATCGACCGGATGCGCCCCATCATGCAGGAGATGCTGGGCGTCCGATTCTGTCACTACGCGCTCGACCCCCGGACCCGGCAGCCGACCGATGACAACATCACGATGTCGGTCAAGGCCGCCCAGCGAGCCCTGGAGATGGCCGGCCTCAAGCCCACAGACCTGGACCTGCTCGTCTACGGCGGCAACGTCATGGAGTCCATGTGCCCGCCGACCACGACGCAGATCCAGGAAGAGCTCAAGATTCCCGCGTGCGCGGAGTACTCCATCCATTCCAACTGCACGTCGATCTACAAGGCGCTGCAGCTCGCCGCCGATCAGATCCGGCTCGGGCGATACGAGCATGCCCTGGTCATGACCTCCACGCTGGCGTCCCCGTTCTTGATGGCCGAGCACTACAACCCGAAGGTTCTCCAGAAGCCCCAGATCCTGCTCCGCTGGTTCCTCTGCGACGGCGCGGGCGCGCTGGTGCTGACGTCCGATCCGAATCTTGGTCAGAAGCGGCTTCGTGTGCTGGGGACCTATATTGAATCGATGGGATTGGGACTCGGGCCGGACATGTACTGTCATGTCGGCGGCCACCGCGTCCATCCTCTGGAGATCTACGAGAAGGGCTGGCACCACTTGAGCCAAAATTTCGACCGGGTCGCCGGACTCAGCGTGGAGCTCGGGAAAAAAGCTGCCGACCGCTTGATGGATCGCCTGGGGATGGACTGGCAGCAGGTCAAATACATGTTCATGAACGTTCCGACCCGGCACATCCACGACCGGGTGACGTCGGAAATGAGAATAGACAAGAAGAATCCGGGCCTCGAGTTCTACAGCAAGCTCGCGGACCGAGGTTATCCCGGAGCGTGTGCGATCATTCACGCGTTGGACGGCTTCCTGCACGAGACCACCCCTCACAAGGGCGACCTCCTGGCCAGCGTCGTCGCCGAGTCGAGCAAGTGGATATACGGCGGCTTCGTGCTCGAGTATCTTGGCTAGATGACCGGGGCCTCGCCGCGTTGCGCGACGGAGCTTGCCGAGAACGGCCGTATCGTGATGATCACCCTGGACAACCCTCCGGACAACACCGTGACACCAGCCATGCTCGAGCGCCTCTCGGAGGCGCTGGACGTTGCGGTCGTCGAAGGGGGGCCCGACATGGTTGTGCTTACCGGACGCGGGCGCGTCTTCTCGAAGGGGTTTGACGTCGACGTGGTCCGTTCTCATCGTGATCGTGTTTCACACCGCGCCTCCCTGGCCATGTGCAACGAAGTCGTGAATCGCCTTGAGAGCTGCCCGAAACCGGTGATTGCCGCCGTCAACGGCCATTGCTTCGGGGCCGGCCTGGAGCTGGCAATGGCGTGCCACTTTCGGCTCTGCGCAGAGAAGGCGCGGCTCGGCCTGCCGGAGCTCTCCCGCGGACTGATCCCTGGGTTGGGCGGCGTCCCTCGTCTTGCCGGGCTGGTCGGGAGAGCGAAGGCACTGGAACTGATCACTCTCGGCGACCTGATCAACGCCGAGGAAGCCCACCGCGTAGGGCTGGTGAATCGCGTGCTCCCGCGCTCCGAGTTCATGGAAGCCGTACTCGGGTTCGCCCGAGCGATCCTGACGGTCGATCAAGCCCTGGTCAGGGAAGTGATCCGCCTCTCCCCCGCCGTCTCCAGCACCCGCCATCAGGAGAGTCTCATGGAGGCTGTGGATAGCGCCGTGCGGGTGGCCGGCGTTCAATAAAGGCCATGGGACTCCTGACGGGAAAAACGGCGTTGGTGTCGGGTGTGGCGAATCCGCGCAGCATCGCGTGGGGCATTGCGCAGGTCTTTCACGAGCACGGAGCGCGGATTGCGTTCACCTGTCTCGAGTCCACTCATCGCCGAGTAACCAAGCTTGCCGGTGACCTCGGCTCGGACCTGGTCCTCCCCTGCGACGTGGCCAAAGACGACGACATAGCGCGGACCTTCGACGAGCTGGGCAAGGCGTTCGACGGCAAGCTGGACGTCCTGGTCCACTCCATCGCCTACGCCAAGCTCGAGGACATGAGCGGCGAGTTTCTGAACGTCACCAGGGAAGGCTGGCGGCTGGCTCTCGAGGTCAGCGCATACTCGCTGGTTGCCATGGCTCGAGCTGCGCGACCGCTCATGAAGGCGGCGGGCGGAGGGTCGATCCTCACCCTGACGTTCGCCGGAGGCAACAGAGTCGCGCCCCGCTACAACATCATGGGGATCGCCAAGGCGGCCCTGGAGTCCACCGTACGCTATCTTGCCTACGACCTCGGACCCGACGGCATCCGCGTCAATGCTCTCTCGCCGGGCCCGATTCCCACGGTTTCCGGCATGGTCACGGAACGGTTCGACGAGTCTCTGCAGAACGTCACGACGTGCTCCCCGCTTCTTCGCGCCATCACGCCGCGAGACGTGGGCAATGCGGCCGTCTTGTACGCCGCCGATATCTCCAGCGCGATCACGGGTGCAATTGTGCCAATCGATGGCGGCATGAGCATCTTGCTGGCCGGGTCGGGGGTCCATCCGCGCGCCGGCAAGGCTGTGGCGGAGCGATCGTGAGGAGACAGATGGACAGCGGCGTAGCGCGGGCCATCGAGATCGACGCAAAGGACCGGGTGCTCGAGGTCACCCTCGCCAATCCCCCGGACAACCGGCTGACTCCGGACATGGTCGAGGGGCTCAATCAAGCCATGAATCGCCTCGAGTCCGACGACGTCGACGTGCTCGTGATCAAGGGCTCCAAGCGGGCGTTCTCCAAAGGCTTCGACGTCGACGCGATGAAATCGTACCGAGACCGGTCGGAGCTCGCGGCGGTCCTGGTCCTCTCCAACGCCGTCTTCAGTCGCATCGCTCGGTCACCGAAATTGACGGTCGCCGCCATCGGCGGAGCGTGCATGGGCGGCGGGCTCGAGCTGGCGATGGCCTGCCATCTTCGGGTGTGCTCCGAGAAGACACGCCTGGGCTTGCCCGAGGTGTGGATCAATCTGATCCCGGGCCTCGGCGGGTTCTACCGCCTGGCCAGGCTGGTCGGCGCGGCCAAGGCGCTGGAGCTGGTGGCGCTCGGCGATCTGATCACCGCCGAGGAAGCCTTGCGCCTCAATATCGTCAGCCGCGTGTTCCCTCAGGATGCCTTCCCGGAACGCGTCGCCTCGTTCGTCAGTGCGCTGACCATGGCCGACCAGAAGGTGATCCGAGCGCTCATTCGGCTGGCGGCATGCAGTGCGCCTCCTGGAGAAGAAGACAACATCCGCCTGGGCGCGGAGAGTTTCACGGAGCTACTCGCGTGTTTGCAGAACACGCACACGTGATGCCGCTTCCTGTTGGGGAAGACGGCGTCGGCGTGTCCCTGCTTGATGTGACTCGACTGGTGGATCCGGAATCGACCGCCTCCCGCTTTCTGACGCCCCGGGAGCGAGGGGAATACGGGCGACTGCGACATCCGTCCCGCCGCCGGGAATGGCTCGGTGCGAGAGTCTGTCTCAAGACGACGCTGCTGCGGCGCCATTGCATCAGCGATCCGACCCAGTGTGAGATCATGAAGGACGATCGTGGGCGTCCCTGGCTCTCCTTTGCGCCGGGGCTGCCCGCAGGCGTGATGTACGATTGTTCCCTCTCCCACAAGGGGCGTTTCGCCTGCGCGGGCGCCTCGAACAACGCGGAGACCGGAATCGGGGTCGACATCGAACAGGTCTCCCCTCGTCTGCTGAAGCTGGCCGGCGTCATTGTCCGTGACCGCGATGCGCTGATTCACTCCCATCCGCCCGAGGAGCGGCTGGCGCTTCTCTGGGCCCTGAAGGAGGCCTGCGCCAAGGCGATGGGCGGCGGCATCGGGGTGGCGCTGGGGGAGATCCTCTGTGAGGAGACCGCCGAAGGCCGGCACCGGATCCGGACCCCGGATGGCGACACGTTTCGGGCGCGGCATTTTCTGCACGAAGGACACGTCATTGTATTGTGCCTCGGGAGACGAGCCTCCGCGCTCCGTGATTGCTAGCGGAAGCGACGACGACAAAGGAAAGGATCATGACCATGCCAAGACTGCTGACTCCAGAAGACAAGAAAGAGATCTACGAACACATTCGCACGTTCCTCTCGGATGAGCTCGATGTGCCTCTGGAAGACATCGGACCGGACACGAAGATCATCGACGATCTGCACGGGGATTCGATGATCTATCTGGAGCTGATCGAGGACTTCAAGAAGAAATACGACGTCAAGGTGGAGATCGCGCTGATCGGTCGATACCTTCAGAAACACCCCGTCTACTCGGTCGGGCAAACGGCCCAGGTCGTCTACGACATCGTCGAGCGCGGCGATTCCTTGCTGGTGGCCGATGCGGAACCGAGCGGGTCAGGCGCCTAGCTCGTCAACGGATGCCGATACGGGAGAGCACGGCATGGTGAAAGTCGAACAACGGGTCGCGATCACGGGCATCGGCATGATCACGTGCCTCGGGTCGAACGCCGCCGAGTGCTGGGGGCAGATGCTGCAGGGCCGTACAGGGATCCGGCGTGTCACCCGGTTCGACGCCTCGGACTGCGTCACGCAGTTCGGCGGAGAGCTTCTCGACAAGTATTACGAGCTGGAGGCCGAAGAGTTTTCGAAACGCCTGTTCAAGCAGACCCAGAGCACGACGCGTCTCGGCTTCCTGTGCGCCAAGGAAGCGCTCGGTGACAGCGGATTCACCATAGACGGAAACGATCCGTATCGCTGTGCCGTGATCACCGGCTCCGGCCAGACGGGTTATCAGGAAGAGGGAGACCTCGTCAGCGTCTTCAACAACCCTGGCAAGTTCGTGATCATCCAGCAGATGGCCAACGCGATGAGCGGATGGATCTCGATCACCCATGGATTCAAAGGCCGTTCGTACAACGTCGCCACGGCATGCGCGTCGGGGGCGTACGCGATCGCGTCGGCCTACGAGTACATCACCTCGGGCCGCGGGGACGCGGCCCTCGCCGTCGGCGCCGACGCCATGCTGGCGCCACAGACCATCAAGGGGTTCAATCAGCTGTCCGCGCTCTCCGAACGGAACGATCTCCCCGAGAACGCCTCGCGGCCTTTCGATCGGAACCGTGACGGGTTCGTGCTGTCCAACGGCGGCGGGGCGGTGATGCTCGAGAGAGAGTCGGCGGCGAGGAAGCGGGGCGCCAGGATCTACGCGCTGATCTCCGGTGCCGCGATGTGCTCGGAGGCCTACAACATCGTGGCCCCCAAGCCTTCCGGCGAGGAAATGGCGCAGTCGATGATCCTGGCCATGGACGACGCAGGCGTCACGCCGGATCGAGTGGGATACGCGAGCGCGCACGGCACATCCACGCCCCAGAACGATCTCGACGAGACGCTGGCCATCAAGGCGGCGTTCGGCCATCACGCGCGAACGCTGGCCGTCAGCTCGCAGAAGTCCATGACCGGACATTCCGTGGGCGGCGCCGGGGCGATCGAATGCGTCGCGACGGCGCTGTGCCTCTATCACAGCGTCCTGACGCCGACGATCAACTACGAGACGCCCGACCCGGAGTGCGATCTCGACTATGTCCCGAACCAAGCTCGGGAGGTCAAGAACCTGCGACTGGCCATCTCCAATTCCTTCGGCTTCGGGGGCCACAACGCGACGCTCGTCCTGGAGAAGGCAGACTAGTGAGGCGCAGCCTCGATGAAAGTCGGCATCGTCGGTTACGGGAAGATGGGGCGCAACCTCTTCACCCTGTTCAGTGACACGCCCGTGGAAGTCGCCGTGCTCGGCCGCGATCGGGCCGAGATGGACCGCCAGAACCGCCGCCTCGAAAAGCGTCTGAGCCGCGCCGTCAGCAGCGGCATGCTCGGCGAGGCCGACTTGCCCCGTCGCCAGGCGGGTCTCCGATTCACCACGTCCTGGGACGATCTGCGCGATTGCCAGCTGGTCATCGAGAGCGTGGTCGAAGACTTCGACACCAAGATCGAGGTGCTGCGGAAGGCCGAAGAGACGATCTCCCCGGAGGCCGTCGTCACCAGCAACACCTCCAGCCTGTCGATCACACGCATCGCCGAGCGCCTCCGGGATCCTGCGCGGTTCTGTGGCTTTCACTTCTTTCACCCGGTCCAGCTGACGAGCATCGTGGAGATCATCACCACACAGAGGACATCGCCTCACATCGTCGATTTCCTGCGGCAGCTCTCGCGCGACATCGGCCGGACACCACTGGTGGTGAAGGATCTGGCCGGTTCGTGCCTCAACGTGCCCCTTACCGCTCACACGTGCGAAGCGCTGTACGTGCTGGAACAAGGACTCGCTTCGCCCTCACGGATCGACACGGTCGCGGGGCGGTTCGCCCGCCTGGGTCCCTGTGAAGCTCTGGACACGATCGGGATCCCATTCTTCACCGGCGTGCTCAGAGGGACGCTCGATGCGTTTGCGCTCGACATGGTCGTTCCCGACCTGTGCCACAAGCTGATCCGCGACGGGCGCTTCGGGAAGTATGCGAACCAGGGCGTGTACCTCTATCGTGACGACAGGCCGACGGACGACGCTCCCGAGTACTATTTGAACTCGACGCAGACGCATACCCGCGGCGGCGCACGATCGAATGACGCGGGCCTCTACGAGCGTCTGCTGTTCCCGATCTACTTCACCGTCCTCAAGCTGGCGCAGATGGGACTGGGGAGCCTCGGCGACTTGTGCCTCGGGATCACCGATATGGTTGGCCTGAAGATCGATCCACTGGAGCAGATGCGGAAGCTGGGACCCGACGGCCTGCGGGACGTGTTCGACCGTCTTCGCGACGAGCTTGGCCCCCGATTCGACTGCCGTCCCCTCGAGGGCATCATGGCAACGCTGGACGACCCGTGATATCCCGATTCGTGATCGCGGCAGTCCTCAACTGGCTGGTCGTTGGCGTGCTGTTCGGTGTAGGGGTGCACTACCTGGTCGCGACAAAGATCATGCCCCACCACCTCAGGATCTTGGACGTGGCGTGGAGCGATCTGACGCCGCGGACCCGAGCGCTGCTGCTGACCTTGATGAAAGGGACGGGCATGGTGGCGATCTGCACGGCGGTTTCTCTCGCCGTGCTGCTGGCCGTCCCGTTTCGGGCGGGCGAACCCTGGTCTCGCTGGGCGATCCTGCTCGTGGGCGCAACGGCGCTGGTTCCGACATTGATCGGTGCCGTTCGTGTGCACATCGAGACGGGGGCGTCTTCGGCATGGTGGCCCCACGTGGCACTCCTGGCGGCCCTAGGGCTCGCATTCTGGCTCACCGGGGACTTCGGCCGCACCGCGTAACCGGGGAAGCATCGGTGAACCGAGGAAGAGCAACCACGGGATCGAACGCGGACGCGCGCCTCTCGTGCTGCGGGCACTCGATGCCACCGCCCGCGCGGCCTGCCTGAGGGCGCCTCTGTAATCGGCTCTTGATCGAGCAACAGATCACGGCGCATCCAGAGATCCTGAAGGTGACTGTGCCTCGCCCGCTGGTCATCGGGCGTCCTCGGTGAGATTCCCGACGTCGACATTCGACGCGTCGAGAATCGGGTGCCGACGCCATACAAGGCGGCCACACGCGCAAAATTAGTGTACAGCGCGCGGGATCATCGCCCGCGCATCGTGACTCGTCGGAAGCGGAATGCTCATTTCTCCGCGAAGTTCTTGAGGCCCGCGAGCGCGGCAGACAGCGTCTTCTGCACGTGCCTCTGCATGAGCCCGTGCAGGGGTCTCCACCACGTTCGAACCGTATAATGCCAGCACACCTCGATACGGGTACGACTGCCGTCCAAAATGGGCGCCAGCTGAAAGTCCACCAGCAGGGCCCTGATGACTGGAACAGTCGATCGATCAACCGAGAAGGTCAAGCGTCGAGCTGGTTCCCACGCGAGAAACGTTTCATGGGCTTCTGCGTGGCCCAGGCGCACGTATCGAGTTCCCCCGACTCCTCGCGGTGGATTCCACGTGATCTCCCTCAGATCAGGAAACCACTCCAGCCACCTATGGTCGGTCAATGCTTCAAACGCACGAGCCGGGGACACGTCGAGGCCGATCTCCCGGCACACATGATGAGGCGCTGTCTTCACGTAATCCAGATCGACGCGGTCGAGAACGAACCACACTAGCCGGCCGCCACGCGGTTCACCTGCTCCCCGAGCTCGATGTGCCGGTCGGGGCTCTTGATCGTGCTGCGGATGACGTCGCCTTCTTTCAGATACTTCGGCGAACGGCTCTGCGCCTTCTTGAAGAGCGCCCACTTCCTCGCCTCGGGGAGAAGTCCCCCGACCTTGACGAGCCAGGGGGCAGGCACCTTCAATGCGCACCCCGACGGCGTGCCGGTGAGCAGCACGTCTCCGGGCGAGAGATCCGCGAACTCGCTCAGCTCGGACAGTGTCTCGGCCGGCTTGAAGACGAGATTCGCTGTCGTGTCGTGCTGCCGCACCTCGCCGTTCACCGTGAGCGTGAGCTCGAGCCGGTCGAGATACGGGATATCCTCCGGATCGAGGAGGCACAGGTACGGACCGAGCGGGCAAAACGTGCGGTAGCTCTTGCCCTTGAAGAACTGCGTTTGAGGTATCTGGATGTCCCGCGCGGACACGTCGTTGGCGATGGTGATGCCGGCGACGAACTCGTGAAGGTTCTCGCGCGTGACCTCGGCCTTCGCGCTCACCTCGCGCCCGATGACGAGCGCGAGCTCGATCTCGTAGTCCAGAAGATGCACGTGGGCGGGGCGGCGAACATCAGTGTTGGGCGGCGCCACCGACGCCGACGACTTGGTGAAGAACATGTTGAAGGCCTTGGCATCGGGATCCATTCCCGACTCGATCATGTGTCGTCGATAGTTGGCCCCGAGGCAGATGACCCGGCAGGGAGTCGTGACGGGACTGAGAATCTCGACCTCGCCGGCAGAGAAGCTGTCCTCGGCCGGGCGGCCGGCCAGCGCGCGCGCCCTGTCCGCGCCGTGCGCGAGAAGCTCCGCCGTGGTGGCGTACTCGCCCGGGATCGGCTGAATCCGTCCCTCGCGAACCAGGCCCCAGGCATCCGCCCCGCGCCCGCGAAATCTCACGACGTTGACGGTCACGTCGCCTTCCGTCGAGTGCGCGGCCTGCCCATCCAGGGTCGCGCCGGTGCATCCATCGCCTTCTTGAGACTCAAGAGCCTCGCCAGCGACGTCTCTCCACGTCCCGTCAAGAGCTTCAGCAGGCCGACCGCCTTTGCCGGGTTCATCGATTGGTCGATGAAACTCCTGGGCAGATCAGGCCCCCACTGATAGAGGCCCTGCTTGTCGAGGCGGTGAACGCCGGTGGGGTAGTCCTCGTCGAGCACGTCGCCGTCCGCGAAGTGCTCCATCGTGGTCCCGAAGGGGTCACACTGATAGTCGAAGATCTGGCTGCCGAGGACGTGCCGGCCGATACCCCACACCTGCCGCCAGCCTTTGCTCTGCAGCCACTGCGCTCCGTTGGCCACAGCGTCCAGGTCCTGCACCTCGAAGGCGCAGTGCTCGAGGGCATTGTGAATTCCCGCGCTCACCACGAGGGTGTGATGATCCGCGAGCGCCTTCCCTCGATCGCTGCGGAGAAACACGACAGCGGGCTCGCGATTCTCGAGCACGAGAACGTCGGACGGAATGAGCCCGAAGTTCTTCATGTACCAGCCGGCGGTCTTGCAGAACTCCAGTGCCTGAAGAACCACGTGACCCAGCCGATAGACCTCTGCAGACCCGATCAACGCCTGCTGGGGCCGGTTCACCCGCACCTTGTGCTTGAGCGTATTGAATGGGAGAGGCGGCCGGATCGGCAATTCCGGCAGCTCTTTCATTCCCCAGACGACATCGACGCGAAAACCTGCGGGATCCCGCAAGACAACCCGCTTGCCGCCCCCGGGCTCGGAAGACTCGTGAACTTCCGAAGCGCCCGGCACCGTCGCGATCCGATCGAGATCGCTCCTGTCCGCAGCGAGGAAGCCGAGCCCCAGGTACTCGGAACGATGCCCCTTCTCGGCGATGCAGACATGGTGCGTCGGCCCCGTGCCACGCATGTAGATCGCGCCGGCGGTGCGTGCCGACAGGTAGAGGCCGAAGTCCCGGAGATAACCCTCCATCGAGCCGAGGTCCGGCTTCCGGAACCGGATGTAGGCGATGTCCCGGATCTTGATGACGGGATCGTGAGGCTTCGTGAGCACGAACGCGTAGTCCATCATCGGATCATTCTCGAAGCGGGGAACGGCGCGCGTGCGAGCTCCACGGCCGCGATCAGGCCGACACGTCTCGGCATCCGCCGAACGCTTCCACCGGGTCCGCTGTCGCCCCGGGAATCCAGCGGCGGAGCCATTCGAGATCTTCGCGGGGATTCGCGCGAGACAGCATCGCGGCGACGTAGCGATCGGGGCGTACCAAGAGAACGCGGTCTCGGTGCCGGCCGAGCCAGCGCGCGAGCTGGCCGACAGGATCGATCACGCTCACCGTGTCGCGGGACGCTTCGGCCAAAGACTCGGGGCCGCGCGGCAGCACCTCCACAAAACGAGCTCCGAGGCTGCGGAGGTAGCGTCGATCCCGGTCCGTGAGGCGCGTTACCGGATCGACACCATAGCCGAGCACGGCGAAGCCGTTGCCCAGAACCTCATCGAGAAGACAGCGGCGCCCGTCGGCGCTCTCCATCTCGGGCTGGATGATCATCCGGCCAGCGAGCGAGCGCCGTCCACCGCGGCGGATGAGGCGACTCCGTCGGATGACCGGACTCGGCTTGAATCGGCCGTCCTCGAGGTAACGGCGAAACCACGAGGAGCTCATGAGGACCCGGAACATGAGGTCGCGGACCGCTACCGACAAGGGATGGGTCGGCATGATGAGGAACTTTCCGGTCGAGACGGCGAGATCAGTCATCTTCTTCACGTGGTCGCGCCGTTCCTCCTCGTAGGAGTCAAGCAGCGCCGGATCCGCTCCCAGCCTGGTGACGGCTGCCAGCTTCCAACCGAGATTGAAGGCGTCGCGGATCCCGCTGTTCATCCCCTGTCCGGCAAAGGGCGGCATGAGGTGGGCCGCGTCACCGGCGAGGAAGATCCGGCCCGCGCGATAGCGCTGCGCGACGCGAGCGTGGAAAGTATAGACCATCTTTCGCGGGATCGTGATCCGGGAGGGATCGACGTACTTCTGCAGGAAGGCGGCGATGGTTTCCGGTCGGAGCAGCCATTCGTCGGTCTCAGAATCGAGCTGCAGGAACTCCCACCGGCGCCGACCTCCCTTCCGATACACGCTGACCGCCGGCCGAACGGGATCGCAGTAGAACGTGACGTTGCGCTGCGGCAGAGTGTCCCCTTCCGTATCGAGGACGAGCCACTTCTCGGTGTAGGTCGAGCCGACGAGCAAGATGCCGAGCTGGCGGCGCACGAAGCTCCGCCCGCCATCGCAGGCGACCAGATAATCTGCCGAGATCTCGAACGGCTCGCCGGCAACGGACGTTCCGGTGAGCACTACCCCATCGTCGCCCTGCCGGAGCGCCGTCACCTCGTGTCCGAAGCGCACGGTGACGGAGGGGAAGCGGTCGAGGCCGTCCTTCAGCACCCGCTCGAGATCCGGCTGATAAAACGCGCCGAGCGGCGCGTGCCCAAGGGGCTTCGGCATGCGCGTGATTTCAGCGAGGACTTCGCCGCGGCCGTTGACGAATCGCACCGGCAGATCGAGCTCGAAGCCCGCGGCCGCCCTCTCGTAGAGACCGATCGCTTGCAGGGTGCGAAGGGTTTCGTCGTCGACGGTAATGGCACGCGGCTCCTCGAAGACGGCGGTGTTCCTCTCGAGCAACGTCGTTCTCACGCCGCGCTCGCCGAGAAGGTTGGCCAGCGTGAGGCCCACCGGACCTCCGCCGATGATCACGACCGCCCCGTCCGCCGGGATTGTCGAGGGACGATTCACGCTTCGCTCAATCTCCGCGTCCGTCGGGTGCGCCGGAGGCGGCGTGGTTCTCCAGCCGGTACGTCTCGACGCAGCAACCATCGCGATTGCCAGTTCGGAAACGTGACCTGAGAACCCGCCTTTCGCTCCATCCATGCGCCTTCCGAGACAGCGAGAACACCCCACGAGATTACGGTCTCGGAACATACTCGCAGAGAGGGTCGTCCCACGCAACGTACGCAACGTCCCCGACCTTGACGGCGCCGCTGCCGGCAGTGCAATATAAGTATTCGCGCCCTGTTCGAAACGCCGATGCTGCGCGGGACAGGAACCTATCGGCCGACCTACGCCGCTCGCAGATGCTCAACAAATTGCCAGAGCCGGACTCGGGCCCTTTTCCGGAAACCTCTGCTACGGGACCGGCGGCGTTGCACGGTATTACAACAGGGGAACAAGAAGGCTTGCAGGGGCTCTCCATCGCTCGCTCAGGGCAACGCTCAGAACCGAAGTGTTCTCGGGCCTCTTCCTGGGGATTCTCGATGCCGGACGCGGCCCAGGACATGTCGTGTTCCTGTTCCGGTTGAAGCTCCAGCTCCGGACGGCGACGGTCGCATGGCAGACGTTCGGCTTCGGCTGGGAGAGCTTCATTTTCTCGGTCCGGCGCCCCTTCGTCAGCAGCGTGGTGCGCTTCATGCTCGCCCTCGACAACGTGTGTCTCCCCGGGTTCCGGCGCGTCGAGGTGCGGCCTACGGTTTTCATCATCGGCCACCGCCGCTCCGGGACGACGTTCCTGCGCCATGTCCTGACTCAGACTCGCGAATTCTGCGCCTTCGAGACATGGGAGATCTTCGTGCCGTCTCTGATCGCGCGGAAACTGCTCAGAGGCGTGATCGCGCGACTCATCGGTCACCGTCGGGCGACATTCCTCCCGCCAGAGGTCGGACATGAAGTCGCGCTCGACCGGATCGAGGAAGACGAAGTGCTGCTGCTCTACAACGGCAACAGGCAGCTCGTCACGAAGATGACCTATTCCGGGAAGAGGATCCGATCGCTCCTCGAGACCTTCCTTGATGCGAGGATCGTGTACGTCGTCCGGTCTCCGCTCGAGACGATCTCTGCAGATCTCACGCTGCACCGTAACATGTTCGATCACATGTGGGGCCCGGCGCGGATCCCACGTGGCCGGCTGGAGCACTTCTACCAGCGGCGCTACAAGCATGACGTCGCCTTCGATCGCTATCGGGAGGACCTGATCGCGAGAGGCGACCTGCCGTCGGCGCAGTTCATGGTTCTGCCATACGACGAGCTGCGGGAGAACCTGGCGTCAGCGATCGGAAAGGTCGCCGATTTTGCTGGCCTCCGGCTCAGCGGCGAGCTCCAGCGCAAGATCACGGAGCAGAGCGGCCAGCAGACGACATACCAGCGCAAGCACACGAACTTGCACTTCGAGGAGTTCGGACTCACGGAAGAACGCGTGCGTGAAGACCTGGCGTTCGTCTTCGACAAATACGGATTCGCGAGATGAATCGGCACGACTCCAATCCCCGGCGAACGGCGGCCGTGCCGTCTCCTTTCGGATGGATTCCGCTTCCGGTCCGGATGCTGTTCTATGCGGTGGGCTTCCTCGGGCTGGTGCTGGTCGCGCTGCCATGGCTCTTCCATCAGCTCGACGTATGGGTCCCGGCCGTACACGTCGAGATGGGTTGGTTTCGTATCGTCGGCGTCGTGCTGTTTGTCGTCAGTTTTTCCTTGTACTCGGCGGCCTCGTACGTCTTGACCCGGCGCGGGAAGGGCGCCTACGTGGAGTTCGACCCGCCCACAGAGCTGGTCGTGGTCGGGCCCTACCGATATGTCCGCAATCCGATCGTCGCGTTTCTCCTCGGAAGCATGCTGGGCGAGGCGCTCAGCTTGTCCTCGACCGGTGTCCTGCTCATGTTCCTGGTCTTCCTGGTCTTGTCACATCTGCAGGTGACGCGTCTGGAGGAACCGCTACTGCGCAAGCGGTTCGGCCGAGCGTATGACGAGTATCGCGCTCACGTGCCACGCTGGATGCCCCGGCTAACTCCATGGAAGGCGCCGTGACGCCGGCCAGGCTCAGGGGCGATCGCATGCGGCTCCTCCTCCGCCTGGCCCTGCTCGGGCTCCTGCCCTCTCTGCCATCTATGAGAACGGATTCCCCTGTCAAGGCACTTCTGTTTATCCTCTGCTCTCCTCTCGTCGTTGACGATGACTGCTCGTGATGTGCGCGCCGCTCGGGTGCCGTCGCAAGATTCCACTATCCATCTAATCGCGCACGCAGGCTCGGTGATGTGGCAGAACATCCGGTGCTCGATCTTATTCCATTTTGCTGGTGCCGGGCGGAAGGTGGCACACGGAAATGCGCAGCCCCGTGTCGTGGGCGAGCCGTTGCAGTACCACCTTCCAGAGTCGGGCGCGGGCGCTGTTGCTCCCGCCGGCGTCCGCGGTGATGAGCAAGTCGGTCGCCGTCGGGTACCGCCGGCGGCCCATCTTCCGCCACCACTGCTGGATGGACTGGACGGCAAACTCGGGCGTGTCGTGATCCACGCCGACACTGACCCAGCCGGTGTTCGCCCCGAGATCGTAGACCCCGTAGGGGATCGCCTTGCCGAGGGTCGGATCGACGAAGTCATGTACGCGTACGACCTCCGGTGCCCCGGCCGGGCGCCACTCTCGCCCCCCGTTCTTGAAGTCCCCGATCAGTTCCTTCTTCTTCGTGTCCACGGAAATGACCGGCTGCCGACGCCGATCGCCGCAACAGGACGCATCCACCGACAAAGTGCTCCGCACCGGACGAAAACATGACAATGTTGTTTCTTGACGGTTCCTAACCTCCTACACGTGGAGACCCTCCGCGCCCTCCTCGTCTCGGTACGCCCGCGGCAGTGGGTCAAGAATTTCTTCGTGTTCGCGGGCGTGGTCTTCGCCCAGAAGCTCTTTACGCCCGCGTTCGGGGTCGCCTGTGCGGCGTTCACGATCTTCTGCGCCCTCTCGGGCGCCATCTATCTGCTCAACGACGTTGCCGATCGCGAGCGTGACCGGCTAGATCCGAAAAAGTGCCAGCGGCCGATGGCCGCCGGACGGCTCGGCGTGGGCACGGCGACGGGGACGGCGGTGGCCCTGATCGTCCTGAGCCTGGGCGCCGCGGTTCTGCTGTCGTGGGCTTTCCTGCTGACGGCCGTGGCGTATGCGGGCCTGCTCATCGCGTATTCCGTTTGGCTCAAGCAGGTCGTGATCGTGGACGTGCTGGTCATCGCGGCGGGCTTCGTGCTGCGCGCGGTCGCCGGCGCGGTTGCGATCAACGTCGAGATGTCCGGGTGGCTCCTCATCTGCACCATCGAGCTGGCGCTCTTCCTGGCGCTCGGGAAGCGGCGCTACGAGTACCTGACACTGGCCGACGCCGCGGTCGCCCACCGGCCGATCCTGGCCGAGTACAACCCGGCGCTCCTCGACCAGATGATCGCGGTCGTCACCGCCTCGACCCTGACCGCCTACGCCCTCTACACGATGTCGCCGGAGACCGTGGCGAAGTTTCACACGCGCCTGCTCCCGGCCACGCTGGTCTTCGTCCTCTACGGGATCTTCCGCTACCTGTACCTCCTCTACCGGCGCCAGCTGGGTGGCCATCCGGCCGAGCTCTTCATGAGCGACCGGACGCTCCTGGTGAACGCCGTGCTGTGGACTCTCTCGGTGCTGCTCATCATCTACGGCGCGCCGCTGGAGTGAGACGAGGCCCATGAAGAGCCAGGTTGCGGTGCTCCGGACGCGCCCCGAAACCGTCGTCGAGGACTACGGGCAGCTCATGCGGCTGGCGCGATACGATCGGGCGCCGCGCGACGAGGACCTCGTCCTCAAGGTGAACCTCTCGTGGACGCTAGGCCCCGTTCGCCTCGAACGTGTACACGATCCTCTTCTGGTACCCGACGATGGGCCGCGCCCGCATCCGGCGCTTCGCGGCGTCCGTGCGGGGCCGCCTGTTCGAGCGTTACTGAGGCTCGGCGGCACACATCCCAGCGCGTGGAGACGGGCCACGCGGAAGGGGACTCCCCGCGCCGCGTGTCGACGCCCCTACGCCGTTGCCGCGGTCGCCCTTCTCTCGGCGGAGATCTGCCGGATCAGCCTGGTGAGGAGCAGGACGCCGCACACCCGCATGAGGGGCATCAGCAAGAGAATGAGGAGGGCCGGGACCGAGCTCGTGGCGGCCAGCCAGTCGGATCGCGTCACGAGATTGAAGAAGAAGGAAAGGGCGAAGATCCTCGGAAGCAGCCCCAGGAAGCTGCCGAGGAGATAGTCGGGCAGGCTGACGGCGGTGGCGCCGACGGCATAGTCGATGGCGGGAGCGAACGGAAACACGAGCCGGAGTCCCATCGAAGGTAGCGGTCCTCGCCGCGACGCCAGCGTCCGAAACGCCGGGAGACGCCGTTCCAGGATCCGGCTGCCCAAGTCGCGCAGCACGTATCGCCCGATGAGGAACGCAAGCGCCGCGCCGGCCGTGATCCCGGCCATCGAATACAGGGCTCCGCCCAGGCGGCCGAAGGCCAGCCACCCGATCCACACGCTGATCGACGTGGGGGCGCACGCGACGACGCCCAAGGCCGTCAGCGCCAAGAACAACGGCGGCGCCGCGGCGCCCAGACCCTGGACGAAGGAATTGACGCGCTCGGCCTGGACCTGCCAATCGACCGTCAGATTGATCGCCACGAGCACGGAACCGCCGAGGACCAGGGACACCAGCGCCCAAACGATCGAGCGCCGCGAGACCCGCAAGAGCCGCCCATCGACATCGGGTGACCGGCTTCCTGGCGGGCTCGGCGGCCGCGGTTCGGCGTCATTCTCGAAGCCTGCCCTGATGGCGGGGCCTCCTCCTACCAGCTCACCTCGCCCATTCGCGCTAGGCGAGTCCCGGTTCGTAGCCGTGGTAGGTGAGCGCCGGCTGGAAGCGTCGCTGGAGCGTCGCTTCGACGCGCTTCAATTCCGGAAGAACGCCCGGTCGGCGAGGACGGATCCACGGCGCGTAGTCCACCGTGTGGAAGGGCGTTTCGCCGAGAAAGCGGAAGATCATCGCCATCTGGCCTTCGGGGTCCCGGCACAGATCCTCGTAGCGCAGTGAGATGTAGTCGCCATCGCGGAGCTCGGTGATGTGCCGGATATAGTAGCTCGCTCGTTGCGCGATCCGCCGGACCATCAGGCGCCGCCCCAGCTGCATGGGCGAGTCGGGCTTCAGCAGCCAGCGCATGAAGCCCGCAAACGCCCTGTTGCGCTGGAGCCGGACGTAGATTCGCGAGTGGAGCTGGTTGATCACGTTGTCTTCGCCCCAGTTCCGCCGCGTCATCTGCAGCATGGAATTGAGGGTGGAGAGCGGATGCCGGTGGATGAACACGAAGACACCTCGCTGGAGGAGATGATGCTCCTCCCAGGAGGTGGGCATGGGCAGACGCAAGAGAGACAGGAAGTCTCTAGCGAGCGCCGCGGCGTCGGCGAACGCTGACAACGGGCGCGAGCCGCCGTGCCTCGGACCGCAGCGTCTGGATCGAATCGTTCGCCACACCTCCTCGTGGAGGTACAACGATGCGACGAGCCGGGGGTCATCAACCAGACGGGGAAACGCGAGTCCTTACGATCAACTGGCCCCCCTCGGCGAGGATACAGATCTGGCGTTCCTTCTTGTGGAGGTCGATGCCAACATGATCCATGGCTCGCTTCTCCTCTCTGCGGCGTTGACCGCGTGTATGCTCTTGTAGGGTACCCTATGCCACCACGTCGAGCGAGAAAGGCCAGCCGCTTCATCCCATCTATCGCCCCTCGAACGGAAGCGAGCCTGCGCAACGTGATGACCGCTAGCTGGAACGAATAACGACAAAGGGAAGGATCACGAACATACCAAGACTGCTCGCCCCCGAAGAGAAGAAGGAGATCTATCCGCGCGACATCGGCCGTACGCCCCTCGTGATGAAGGACCTGGCGGGCTCGTGCGTCAACGTTCCCGGCGTGTGGCCCATGTGCGAAGCGCCGTACATGCTGGAGCAAGGGCTCGCCTCACCCTCCCGCCTCGACCTGATCGCCAGACGCTTCATCCGCATGGGTCCCTGCAAGACGCTGGACACGATCGGGGTCCCGTTGTTCACGAGCATCGGCCGGAACACCATCGACGGGTTTGCCTTCGACCTCCGCGTCCCCGAGCTGTGCCATAAGCTGATCCGAGACGGCCGCCTCGGCAGGTCCGCCAACCAGGGCGTCTATCTGTATCGTGACGACCGGCCGGTCGACGACGCGCCGGAATACTATCTGACGCAGACGCCGCCTCCCTCTGGCGTGCGCTCGGACGACGCGAGCGTGTCCGAGCGGCTGATGTTTTCGATCTACTTCGCGATCCTGAAGATCGCGAGCATGGGGCTGTCCAGTGTCGGCGACCTCTGCCTAGGGATCACCGATCTGCTCGGCCTGAAGACGGACCCGCTGGAAGAGCTGAGAAAGCTGGGAAGCGCCGGCCTGCGGGACGAGTTCGACCGTCTGCGGGCCGAGCCGGGGCCCCGCTATGGACTGCCGCCCGCTGGCGTCGATCATGGCCAGCCTGGACGACCGGTGACGTACCGCTTCGTGATCGCGGCCGTCCTCAACTGGATGGTGGTGGGCGCGCTGTTCGCCGTCGGGATCCGCTATCTGGCTTCGAAGCGGGTCATGATCTACCACCTCCAGATCCTGGACGTGGCCTGGACCGACCTGACGCCGCGAACCCGGATCCTGATGCTGACCTTGATGAAGGGAACGGCCCAGATCGCCCCACCCATGAGCGGAGACCGGTGAGCCAGCTCTGCAGCGCCGTGGTTCGCCGGGGCTTTCGCTGGCTCAGCCGCGGTCTGCTCGCCCTGAGCCGGCTCCTGTACAAGCTGGAGATCGAAGGCGGGGAGAACCTCCCCGCGACGGGCCCGGTCATCCTCACCTGCCGGCACAACTCGGGCTTGGACATCATCTTCTTCGCGGCGTTGGGCTTCATGACGGGTGAAGTGCCCCTTGCCGTGACGGGCGTCATCACCGTGAACCGCTTCCGGGCGTGGTTGGGCCGGAATCTTGGATTGGTTCCCTTGTTCCGGGAACAAGGCCTGTCGGCCGCTTCCCTCATGAGCCTGCACAAGAAATTGCGGCAGGGGGGTATGGTCTTCATCGCCGACAACGAGATCCCCTGGGACGGCCGCCTCCGGACGCCCCGCTCCGGGGTCGCTTGGTGCGCCTTGCGCACTCATGCCCCGGTCGTCGTGGCGGTGCTCAATGGGGGCTACCGGATCGCTCCGCGCTGGGCCCAGCGGATTCCCCTGCGCGGAAAGCTGGCGCTGCGCATCGGGAAGCCGTTCCATCTCTCCGACGCTCCGTGCGACCGAGTGACCAATGAGATGTTGCAGGCGGCCAACCGGCGTTTCGTCGACGAGATGCTGGCGCTTTCCGACCCCGCGCTGGTCAGCGAGGAGCACCCCAGATGCAAGGGCATCCCGAGCCTCCTGTGGCAATGCCCGATCTGTCACGAGGACGAGGCCCTCTACCACCGGACGCCCTGGTCCAAGCCCGCGGAGGTCCAGTGCCGCCACTGTGGGACCGGCTGGGTCGTGGAGCGGTTCCGGGACGATGATTATCACCTGAAGGTCGTGCAGGGAAACCCGACGACGCTCGGCCAGGAGCGCTCGTTGGCCGCCTGGTACGACGTCATGAAGGCCGGGTTACGGCTGGTGCCGCAGGAAGACCCGGCGGTGGCTCTGGACGCCGGTGAAGAGCTCTACCTCCGCAGCCGGGAGGCGTGGCTGGAGGTAGAGGCGGACAATCCGCTTTTCCGCCACTGGGACGGCGAGGACGCTCCGCGGGAGCAGGCGAGCAACCTCGGCCCGAGCCTCATGACGCGCTGGGATCGCGGGCGGCTGTTCTTGACGAGCGAGCGGTTCATCTGGGTGGGCCGTCGCGGCCGGCTGAACTTTCCGCTCACCAAGCTGCACTCCACCCACCTCCAGACCATCCTGTTCTTCGGCTTCCTGTACGGAGTGCGCCGGTACCGCTTCAGCTTTCGAGGGGATAGCCTGCTGAGATGGCTGACGTACACCGCGCTGGTCGCGCAACGCGTCGAGCAGATCCACGGCCATCGCATCAGCACGACCAACTACTGAACCAGCCGCGGGCGCCCGCCCGGCGCTCCTCCGCCGCCACGCCACTGACCGCCGCGATCTGAGCCGAGGCGAACCCCGCGGCCCTCGCATCGCCGCCTTCAGTCTGGCGACGAACGGGTCCCCGCCAGGGCAGACGACATGGTCGACTCCGGAGGGATCTGATACCGCTCCGTGTACCAGGAGAATTTGTCGTCGATCATCTGGCGATCGAGCCCGAAGAGCTCCAAATTGTACCGGTGTTCGCCGTGCTTGTGCTGGGGATGCGCTTTCAGCCACGCCGTTGCCCGCGCTTCGAACTCGGGGGTGTAGGGGTAGCCGAAGTGCGCGTACAGGCGCTGCACCGCTCCGAGCGGATCCGCGACCAGCTCCTGGTAACGCATATCGTAGATACGGCCTGGCTCGGCGTGCGCTCGCGCCGCCTCGACGCGCCGCAGCGCCTCCGCGACCCAACTGATCACCACCGGCCCCACGGCGCCGCGCCGTGCCGGGTCTTCGGTCATCGAATCATCCGTCATCAGATGATGGATGACACCCAGGAAGCTACACATTGATCCAATGGCACGGGACGGGTCGCGGTGAATCAGGACGATGGCCGCATCCGGGAAGACCGTCAGCAGCGCCTCGATCGCGTACGAGTGGATCGGCGCCTTCAACAACCAGTGCCCGTCGTGGGGCCGCCGCCAGTGGAGAAGTTGCAATTGCTCACGGTACTCGCAGTAGGCTGCCTCGAAGACCTTGGCGGGCTGTCGCAGAAACCAATCGCGATATATCGGAGATACCTGCGCTGCAAGAACAAACGTGTTCAGCAGGAGCAAAACGCATTCTTCCGGCCCCTCCGGGTCAAGGTCGTGGATCTTGCGCAACCCGGGAGCCATGAACGTGAGCACTTTGGCGAAACGCTGGGCGTGTTTGATCCGCGGATCGCGGCCCCGGTCGATGTCCGCGGGACGCCGCGCTGGCATCATCGTTTCCCAGGCCAGGAGCGGACGGGCATGCGGATCCTGCGCCAGCAGCTTGTGCAGGAAGGTCGTTCCCGTGCGTGCCAAGCTGGCAATGAAGATCGGTCGTCGAATCGATACGCACAAAATCTCAGGGTGTCGCTTCAACTCGTTCGTGATCAGGAGGCGGTTCACCAATGCGCTGAATATTTTGCGCCGTATCGTGAGACGGGCGAAGCACTTGAGCCCGCTCTCTTCGTTATGTGATTGGATGAGCGTTCGCAGCGGGATCCGAAATCCGTCACCACCGAAATCCGAGAGACCGGTTTTCCGCTGGGCGGCACGCAGCAGGCTTTCTTCAGAAAGCCGGTCAATCGGAGCTCCGAGCGCCCGAAGCGCCCCTCCCGCGGCGTTCAGAAGCGTGACGATTCCAGAAACCAGCGCCGGCAACTGGGAACGCCCCGCTCGCTGTGGATGGCTCATGACGGTGGGTGGCGGGCACAAATACGCTACGGCAGGCTCCCTTCAGCTACTCCCCAGGTCATGGCGCTCATCGCCCACGAGTACCCGACACCGAATCCGGCCATCACGCACCTCTGGCCAGGCCGGAAGAGTCCCCGATCCATGCCGCGACGAATCAAGAGAGGAATCGAAGCGCTCACCGTGTTGCCGACATCCTCAACATCGATGGGCAGTTTCTCATCTGGAATCTTCATCACCGCCTGCAGGCGTTGCAACAGGAAGCGATTTGCCTGGTGGAACAAGAACAGGTCTACCTCGTCCCACCCAACTTCCAGCCGGTCCAGTAGCTGCTGGATACCAACCTTGACGGCAGACAGCGTAAAGCTGAAGACCTCCGGCCCGTTCATGTAAAGATAGGTGTCACCTCTGGCGCTGCTTTTTGGCAACCGTGCGCCACCGGCACGGACAATGAGATTGCTTGCGCCCCTCCCATCGGTCCCGACCACCGTTGGCCCCAGGGTGCCGATGCTCCCGGCGGGCGCTGCGCTGATGAGGGCGGCCGCCCCGGCGTCGCCAAAGATCGGCGCGGTTGTGAGGTCATCGGGATCGCAGTATTTCGAGTACGTGTCAGCAACGATGAGCAGCACGTTGCTGACAGCGTTCGATAGTATGAGCGAACGTGACAGCCAGAGACCATACGTGAAGCCAGAGCAGCCGAGATTGTAGTCGAACGCGCCACAATGTGTGGGCAGTCCCAACCGTTCCTGGAGCAGGCAAGCCGTAGTCGGCAAGAAGAAGTCAGGGGACTGCGTGCAGAAGATGAGGGCCCCGATCGTGTCCCGGTCGACCGAGAGCTCGTCCAGGAGTCGTTCTGCCGCGCGGTATCCCAAGTCGCCGGCGGTCTGATCAACCGAGGCGATTCGCCGGCTACGGATACCCGTCTTCTCGTAGAACTTGGCCGGATCCCAGGTCCGATGAACGGCGGCCAAGTCCTCGTTCCTACGGACCTGCTCGGGCAGACAATACTGAATCCCCCGTAGGTAGGCGCTCATGATAACTTGCCAGCGGCCGAGAGAAGATCGAGGATGCCTTGCACGGACTGCACCTTGCTCGTTTCGCTTGGATTCAGGTGAACCTCAAACTCGGTGTTCAACCAATAGAGCACGTTCATGGTACCCATCGAGTCCCAGGCTATGAGGTCGCGGGACGTGGTATCCTTCTCAATGGCTTCCGGATCGACCGCGAGCACTTCCGCAAGCTTGCGCATGACCTCTTCTTTGGAACACATTTCAGGCATGTGCCGTCACGCCGGGAGAACCCGCATCAGTTCTTCGGACAACTCGGCGACAAAGGCCCTCGGCCCATATCCAAGGCTCAATGTCAGGGAGCCGTCAAACTGGCTCGCCGCCATCCCCACCATCCCCAGGGAGGCGACCCGAGCCATCCGCCGGGCTTTCGCTCCTCCGCTCATAAACGCGGCCGAGATGCCTGTCCCTCCGAAGCTGAGGCGATCGGGTTCAAGCTCACCGAGGTCTGTGAATATCACCCTACCCGTCACTTCGCGCTCGAGAATCCTTGGATTTCGGTAAAGAGCGCCCCGCGCCACACGCTTTATGCACCAATAGAGGATGAGCCCCACCATGGGCCCGACGATCGGCAGCCCTTCAACAGCAAGGCTGCTGAGCGGTAGGCCAAAGTACTCCCCCCGCTGGGCCTGCATCTGATCTCGTACCTGCTTCACCACCCCGTCGAGCGATTCCCCCGATTGCGAATCAATAAATATGACGACGACCCCGTTGAGATTGCACAGTCCCGATGCGTGCTTCGAGGCCAGATGGCGGCGCAGGTCCACGGCAACGGTGATCGGCAAGGGCCGGTCTGAAGACTGGGGCCGCGCATGGCAGATGGTAAGGTAGAGGGCCGCCACCAACACTTGACTCATTGTCGTCCGTTGCCGGAGCGCATATTCAAAGATGCCGCGCACCCGGACAGGGTCCAGCCTCAGGTGAACAAACTCTAGGACGGCATTCTGTGACCTCGGGAACTTCCAGGTCCCAATGGTTGGGACCAGTTTCCTCAAGACGCTCAGAGATTGCCGAGATACGCGCAGCCTTTCGCGCAAGCTGAATCGGTCGCGCAGTTGTTGCACTCCCCGGCGGCCGTCCACGTTCGGCGCCGGCGCATAGTCCGGATCGTCACTGAGTCGGTTATAGACGTCGGCCAACAGGTATACATAGTCCTTCGTGGCCCCACCGTCGCCGGCGCGATGGTCGAGCTTGACGCAAAGCAGATCGGTGTCGCCACGCAATAACAAGACCCGGAGAGGCAAGTCGGGCCGGAGTTTGACAAAATCCTCCACGTCTGCCGGGCAATTCGAGCTTTCTCGGAACTCACAGGATTCCGCGCGGTCGAGATCGTCGCGGCGGTGCCAAGAGGGGCGAAACCAGTGTTCAACCCAACGGCAGGCGAGAATTGGCTCCGCGTCCAACGTCAGCCTGACGGCTCTGACCAGGCGATCCGCATCGATGCGACCGGCGAAGGACACGAAACAATGTGTACCCGTGTAGTCAGGAGCCGCCGCGGAGATGACACGATCGAATAACTCCGACTCGAACCGCGTTGGCATTGCTGAGGCATGAGTGCGGCCCGAGGCCCGTTGTTCCCTGAATCCGGGCGGTATCGGAATGACCTTCTCCTCGGCGTTCGCCTTTGCGGTCATTTCAGGAACGACAATGTGCCCCTTCCCCGCCTGCACCGCGCTTGCTGACGCTCACCACGAATAGCTTCGATCCCGTGCTTGACACGCCCTTGGCTGGCTCGCCTTGACCACACGAGAGTGCCCCCTGGATACCCTTTCTGTCAAGGTTGCGTCTCGCGCCGCAACCGTTTCGGAAGTGGACGCTCGGAGGTCGCCGGAACGATGCGGAGATGGGCGTTTACCCGTGATCCGGCCGCTCGGCTATCTTCGCCAGGATCTCCGTCGCTTCTGGACCTACGCAGCATCGCGTGGGCGGGCGGGCATCTCCTGCAGTGGCTCGGGCGCGCCAGCCACAGCCGTCTGGAGCCGTTCAAGAAACTCGCCCGGCTGCTGCGCGCCCATCTCGACGGCGTGCTGGTCTGGACGAAGCTCCGTGTCAGCAACGGCGCGCTCGAAGGCAGGAACAACAGGGTCAAGGTCATCAGCCATCGAGCGTACGGCTATCGGACGACGTGGACGTACGTCGAACATCTACCACTGCTGCGCGGGCCTCCCACTCCCGTGACACTTTCGGGAGACGAGCCTGAAAAAGCAGATAGGGGAGTGAGCTTCGTCGCTCGCTTCGGCCCGCGTTACTTCCTGATGAAGACCATGCGAGCGTGCTCGGGGGCGTCCTGTCCGGGCACTCTCAACGTCGAATCGACTACGAGCACGTTGCCGTCTTCGGAGAGATGCTTCACGTCTGTGCCTTCGACGGTTTCCGTCTTCCCGTTCCGCGTGTGCGTGCCCTTGTGCTCGGTGACGAGGGCCGCTCCTTCCCAATGGGACCGAGACACCACCTTGTCTCCTCGTGGCGTCAGGTTCGACACCTCGCGCCCGTCGGTATAATAGGTCGACGTGACCGTCCGATGGATCCCCATGATGTTGAACTGGCGCTCCATCTTCAGCGTCACCCCCTGATGGTCGATGACGAAAATCAGTGCAACCGAGACCGCTGAGGCGCGGGAGGGGAGGACGCTGCGACTCCTGTCCAGCTCCCACGTGCCGGAGAGGTTCGCGGGCGACTGGGCGTGCGCCGGAAGGCCGGCGAACAGAAGGACACCGAGCAAGGCAACCGTGGCATGGGTGAGGTTCATCCGGCACTCCTTCTCAGAGGGGCCTACGATCAACTATAACAACGTGCGGGCGGCCCTGGGGTTTCCCCGGAGAGTTTCTTCGGCCGTGATGCCGCCAGACGGGCCAGCGAACGACTGTGCTTGTCGCTGACGACCACACGTTTGCCGCCAGGCTTGCCGAATCGGCCGGCCGGCTGCTGCTCGAGCTACGGCATGAGCCGCCGGCCGGCATCGACGTCGGCGCGGCGGGCGACCGAGCGTCACATCAGTTTCTCGTCGAGGCCATTCATCGTCGCCATCCGGTCGATGCGATCCTGTCCGAAGAGGCGGCGGACGACGTCAGCCGACTGACCGCCGACCGCGTATGGATCATCGACCCGCTCGATGGCACCCGAGAGTTCTCGGAAGACGGCCGCGAAGATTGGGCGGTTCACGTGGCATTGTGGCAACGAGGCGCGCTGGCCGCAGGGGCGGTCGCCCTGCCGGCTCGAGCCATGGTGTCCTCGACTGCCTCTTCCCTCCGCCCAGTCGTCGCGACCATCGATGAGCCGCTGCGGTTCCTCGTCAGCCGCACGCGCCCGCCAGGCATCGCTGCCCACGTTGCCCGCGCCATGGGCGCGCGACTGATCCCGATGGGCTCGGCCGGCGCCAAGACCATCGCCGTCGTCCTGGGCGAAGCCGACGCCTACATCCACGCGGGCGGGCAGTACGAGTGGGACTCTGCTGCGCCCGTAGCGGTGGCCGCCGCGGCCGGCCTGCACGCATCTCGACTCGACGGTAGCGCCCTCCGCTACAATCAGCGAGACCCCAGTCTCCCCGATCTCCTCGTGTGTCGACCCGACTTGGCCGATGCGCTCCTGCGTGCCATCGCGTTGGCGACGGAGACGCCCGGTATCCCATGACTTTGCGACCAGGCAACTTCTCGCCGATGGGCGGTGCTAACGACCGGCCACACAGCCTCCACCGCCTGAATTTCGACCGCCTCAATAAGGAAGAGCGGCCACCACCGCCTTCACCCTGGTCGCCCGGGACGTGGCTCGGCATCGACCGAAGGTGATCGCGGCTCGCCTCAGGCGTTGGCCTCTTTGTTCGCGATTGCCGTCTTCAGAAAGTCGACGGCATCCTGGACGGTCCTGATCTTCTGGGCTTCCTCTTCCGAGATATTCACGTCAAAGGTATTCTGGAGCGCCGTGATGATCTCCACGAGATCGATGGATGTGGCGTTGAGGTCGTCGATGAACATCGCTGTCGGGACGACGTCCTCGGGCTTCACGTCCAGGATCTCCAGCACGATCTCTTTCACCTTCTCTTCCGCAGTCGCCACGAAGTCCTCCTTGTTCGAGCAGCGTTGATGTCGTTCAGGGTTTGCTGAAGATGAGGCAGGCGTTGGTCCCGCCGAGTCCAGCATTGAAGGTCATCGCCGTTTCCAGTGGGACCTTCATGATCGATTGCACGTGGGGGACGCCCTCGCAGTCGGGCGCGATCCGCTCCAGATTGACCGTCGGCGCGACGAAGCCGTGGCGCAACATCAGCAGGGTGAAGATCGCCTCGTGGGCCCCGGTCGCGCCGAAGGAGTGCCCGGCCAGAGCCTTGGTGGAGCTGACGAGCGGAGAAGTGGTGCCGAACATCTCTCTGATGACCCGCACCTCGAGCGCGTCGTGAACCATGGTCCCGGTCCCGTGTGAATTGATGTAGTCGATGCGCTGCACCCCGTGCTCCTCGGCGGCCGCCATGGCTTGCCGCAGGGACTCCTTGAGCCCGTCACCGGAGGGGTGGAACATATCGAAGCCGTCGTTGCTGGAACCATAGCCGACGACCTCGGCATAGGGAGCGGCGCCCCGCTGTAGGGCGTGGTCCCGAGCTTCCAGCACGAGAATGCCCGCTCCCTCTGAGAGGACCGTCCCCTCCCGGTCTTGGTCGTAGGGGCGGCAGGCCCGTTCAGGATAGGCGTTCCACGACTTGGGCATTCCCCCCCAGTTGTCCAGGCAGCCCCAAACCTGACGCAAGGAGCTTTCTTCAGTCGCCCCGCAGAGAGACACATCCGCCATCCCGCGGCCGATGAGCTCATAGGCATGACCGATGGCGTCCGTGCCCGTACAGAACGAGGAGCATAGGCCGTAAGTTCTCCCCTGCACCCCGAGCCAGGCGGCAAGGTTGCCCGCTGCTGTCGAGTGCATGGCCTTGAGGAGCCCCGCCGCGCCGACACGGAGGGGGTTTTTGTGCTGTTGAAGCATGCGCTCGCCGTTGAAGATCTGGTTGATCCCGCCGAAGCTCGTCCCGACCACAACGGTAGCCCGGTCGGTCTTGAGCGCTTCCGGAGGAAGCTTGGCGTCGTCGATAGCCTCCGAGGCCGCGACGGCGGCAAATCTGGCCACGTTCGACATTGTCAGCAGCGTCCGCTTGCCGATCCAGGCCGTGTTCAATCCCTTGACGCGTCCACCCACGTGGCAGTGGAACCCCAGCTCTTTCATTTCAGGAATGAATTCGATTCCCGAGCGGCTCTCCCGGAGAGAGCTCAGCACCGCCTCCTTGTTGTTCCCGATGCAAGAGACGACGCCGAGCCCGGTAACGAGGACCCGCCTCATGCGGCATCCTTCCGCAGCACGAGGCACGTGTTGACGCCGCCGAAGCCGAACGCGTTGCTCGCGGCCACGTCGATCCTGGCCTCGATAGCTCGGTTTGCGACCAGGTTGATGCCTCCACACCGCGGATCGAGCTCGTCCAGGTTGATATTGGGGGCCACGAACTGGTTTCGCATCATGAGGAGGGTATAGATCACTTCGCTGCTGCCGCAGGTCGCCAGCTCGTGGCCCGTCATGGATTTGGTCGAGCTGACGTACGGCTGCTTCCCAAATACCTCGGCAATGGCCCGGGCCTCGGAAACGTCGCCGACCGGCGTCGACGTCGCGTGAGCGTTGACGTAATCGATCTCGTCCGGTCTGACGCCCGCATCTTGAAGTGTCTGCCGCAGGCAGCGGACGCTTCCCTCCCCCGAAGGGATGGTCATGTCGTTTCCGTCGCTGGTGAAGGCGTAGCCGATCAGCTCGGCGTATATTTTGGCACCCCGGCGGCGCGCCTCCTCCAGCTCTTCGAGGATGAGGAGCCCGCTGCCCGCCGACGGGACGAGCCCGTCCCGGTGCTTGTCAAAGGGTCTGGACGCCTTCGTCGGGTCGTCTTCCCGAACGGAGAACGCCTTCAAGGCATCGAAATGGCAAAAGGCCTCCCACGTGTCCTCCTGGACCCCTCCCGCGATCGCCCGGTCCTGGAGTCCTCCCCGGATCAGCTGAAAGGCCTGTCCGATCGCTGCGGCGCCCGTCGCACAGGCGGCCGAGACGGTGAGGGTATAGCCGCGAGTCCCCAGAAGGACGGAGAGATTGGCGGAGGTCGTGTCTGCCATCACTCTTTGCAGCGCCGTTCCTCCAAGCTTGAGTCCCTCGTCCCGAAACATGTGGCACTGCCGGTACGTATCCTGAGCGTTCCCCGCGTTGCCGATGATGACGGCCGTTCGGTCGCTCTGGATCCGCGCCGGCTCCCACGCAGCGTCCTCGATCGCCTGCCGGACCGCGTGCACGCCGAAGCATGTGCCGGGCCCCATCTGGCGCAGATTCCGCTTGGGAACGTCGGGAGGTTCCACGCCCGGGATCACCCCCGCGAGGCTGCTGCGGAAACCGAGGGCCTTCCTCTCCGGAATGAGCCCGATGCCCGAGCGGCCTGCCTGAAGGGCCGCGAGAACATCCCGCTGATTGTTTCCAAGACAGCTGATGATACCCATTCCGGTGATTACCACGCGGCGCATCTATCACCTCAGTGTGCTGCGGGCGATCCGGCGTCACTAGGGTCAGGTCCTGCGCTCTCGACAGGCCGGGGATTATGCTGCAGCGTACTGCCCTTTGCACCTCGAAACGTCCTGTACCGACGGTCGGTGGCCATGGTTTGCCGTCACATGTACATACCGCCATCGACCCTGATCACCTGCCCGGTGATGTATGCGGATCGATCGGACGCCAGGAACGCGACGGCCGCCGCGACCTCGCTGGGCTGCCCGACTCGCCCGAGCGGGATCATGGGCAGATACGACTCGTGGGAGATCGAAGCGGTGGCGTCCGTGACGATGAAGCCCGGCGAGACCACGGTCACCGTGATATTCCTCGAAGCGAGTCTCACGGCCAGAGACCTGGTGAACCCGATCAGGCCGAACTTGGTGGCCGAGTGGTCCACGAAGGTGTTACCGAGATCTCCGCCGACGCTCCCGATACTGATAATTCGTCCCCGGGGAAGCTCGCGCTCGATCATGAACTTGACGACCGGTTTCGTGCAGTTGTACACGCCGGTCAGGTTTGTCGCGACGGCCTGATCCCAGTCCTCGTCGGCCACGCTCCCGGTCGGGTGAAGCGGCTCCGCGGAGTTCTGCGCGGGAAGTGCCCTCGCGACCGCCGCGTTGTTCACGAGAACGCTGACGGGCCCCGCCTCGGCCGTGAGCTCGTCGACCGCCTGGGCGACCTGGGCCCGCTGCGAGACGTCGAAGCGTTTGATCAGGCACGACCCGCCGCGCGCCTCGATGACGCCCCGGACCTCTTCGGCCGCCGCCTTGTTCTTCAGATAGTTGACGACCACGCGATAGCCATCGGCGGCCAGTCGAACAGCGATCGCCCTCCCGATCCCCCGGGAGGCGCCGGTGACCAGCGCGACAGGCGTGCTCACGGTGTCGTGCCCTGAGCCGGCAGGCCGGCCGTCGGACCGCCACGACGGCCCACGAGCCCCTTGAGCGTGAAGGTGGCCAGCAGCTCGTTGCGCTGGTTCTTGATTTCTCCCCTGACGACGATCAGCCCCCGCGTCTGATCGAGCTCCGTCAGTCTGATCACTTCGCCCTCCGTGTGAATCGTGTCCCCGATCTTTGCAGGCGCCACGAATCGGACCTTTTCGACCCCGTAGAGGGCGATCGTCGACTTGGGCAGCAGCGTGAACTGTGCCCGTAGGAGGAGGGCGCTTCCGACCGTCAGCACCAAGAGCCCGTGCGCGATCCGCTCGCCAAAGGGCGACTGTTTGGCGTACTCGGCGTCGGTATGGACCGCGAGCCAGTCGCCGGTGAAGGCCGCGAAGAGGACGATGTCCGTCTCGGTCAGGGTCCGACCCGGGCTCAGCGCCTTCTCGCCTACGCGGCAATCCTCGAAGAACTCTCTGTCCATGTCAGAGCTTCCTGAAAATGAGGCAGGCGTTAGCGCCACCCAAGCCGGCGTTAAACGACATGACCGTCCTCAGCGGCTGGACCAGCGGCGAGCGAACATGACGTACACCTTCGCAGTCCGGGGCCACGTGTTCCAGGTTCGCGGTTGGAATCACGAAACCGTGCTGCAGCATCAACAGGGTGAAGATCGCCTCGTGGGCGCCGGCCGCCCCCTGGGAATGGCCATTCAGCGGCTTGGTTGAGCTGACGAGGGGGGATGGGTCGCCGAAGACTTCTCGGATGACCTGGATCTCCACGGCATCGCCGCTTTTGGTGCCGGCCCCGTGCGGGTTGATGTAGTCGATTTCGACCGGCCCGTGCGTTTCTGCGGCGACACTCAGCGCCTGCCTGATCGCCCGGGTCAATCCGCCCACCTTCGGCTCGTACATGGAATCGCCGTTGTTGGCTGACCCGTACCCGATCATCTCGGCCACAATGGGCGCCCCGCGCCGCTCGGCCCCCTCGAGCGATTCGAGGAGGAGAATCCCGGCGCCGTCGGAGGCGACCATTCCTTGTCGGTCACGGTCATACGGGCGGCATGCCCGTTCCGGATGGGCGTCCACATTGGGCGGCATGACGCCGGAGGCCCCGTGAGTCGCCCAGGCGTTTCCCACACCGGGCGCCTCGGTCCCTCCACAGATGCACAAGTCGACGACCCCGTGGCGGACCAGCTCGAACCCATGCCCGATACTGTCGGTCCCGGTGGTGCACGCCGTGGACACCGAGTAGCAGCGTCCCTTCACGCCGAGCCACGCGGCGAGGTTCAGCGTGGCGGTCGAATTCATCATGCGCACAATCGGTGCCGTCCCGATGCGCACCGGGCTCTTGTGGGCAAGAAGCGTGCGCTCGGCGGCCGCGGCCTCGTTGGGATCGCCTCCACCAGATCCCACGACGACGCCGGCTCTCGTGCTCCGCAACATCTCGAGCGGCAAACGCGCGTCCTGCAGGGCCTCGAGAGCTGCGACTGCCGCATACCTGGCGGTCGCGGACATCGTCTGAAGTTGCTTCTTGCCGATCCCGTTGGTGACCAGCCCCGCGACCAGGCCGGCCACGGGATGCTTGTAGCCCAGCTCCTGCATCTCGGGCACGACCCGCACCCCCGAGATCCCTTCCTGCAAACATCGCCACACCTCGGCCTTGTTGTTGCCCAGGCACGAAACGATCCCCATCCCCGTCACGGCGACGCGTCTCACCTCGAGTTCCTCACATTAAGAGCCCGCCGTTGACGCGAATCACCTGCCCGGTGATGTAGGCTGCGTCGTCTGAGGCGAGAAAAGAAACCACTTGGGCGACCTCCTCAGGCCGGCCGACCCGCCCCATCGGGATTCTCTTCTCCAGCTCCGCCACAGGGAGGCTTCGGATCGCCTCGGTATCGATGAACCCCGGAGAGACCGCGTTGACGGTCAGCCCCGTGGAAGCCAGCTCGCGAGCGGCCGCCTTGGTAAAGCCGACAACGCCGGCCTTCGCCGCGGCATAGTTCGTCTGTCCGAGATTTCCCGTCTCTCCGACGAGGCTCGTGATGTTGATGATCCGCCGTCCCGGCCGTCGCCGACCCGCCATCGACATTACTACCGCCTTCGTGCAGTAATACACACCGTTCAAGTCCGTGTCGATGACCGCGCGCCAAGCGTCGTGAGGCATCCGCATGAGAAGGTGATCGCGAATCGTGGCGGCGTTGTTGACGAGGACCTGGACGGGGCCCTCCGTGCGTGCGATGTTTTTCACCGCCGCCTCGACTTCCTCGGACTTCGAGACGTCGAAGCCGAGCAACACGGCTTGGCCGTTCTCGCCGACGATCAGGTTGCGCGTCTCTTCCGCCTCCTCCACACGCGTATGGTAATGGACCACGACCGCGAAGCCATCGCGCGCGAGCTGGAGCGCCACGGCTCTCCCGATCCCACGCGAGGCGCCGGTGACGATAGCGACCGGCTTATCCATGGCTCACCTCGCCGTCAGCGAGACGGCGCCCGGCGAGGATCTTGCTCGTGTACGTCAAGATCTCCTCGTCCCGCTGGTTTTTCATGGAATGCGTCATCGCGATGAGACCGCGGCTCCGATCGACCTGGGTCGTCTGGGCCACCTCCGCTTCCACGTGGACCGTATCGCCGACCTTCGCACGAGACGCGAATCGCACCCGCTCGAGGCCCCAGAGGGCGATGGTGGATCGAGGGATCCCCCGATCGCCCGCAAGGAACATCAGGCCGCCGCTGATGACCAGGGGGCAGAGGTCGTGGGCGAGCGAGTGCCCGGCCAGCGCCTCGAACACCACGAGGTCGGTTTCCGTGATCGTTCGTGCCGGGGTGAGCACACGGTCGCCGACGTGGAAATCCTCGAAGTAAGCCTGTTCGCTCATTCGCGGGTGTTCGCGCTCATTCCGGAACTAGTACCAACTTCCCGAACGCCTCGCGCTGCTCCAGCAGCTGATGGGCGCGTCGGGCCTCCTTCAACGGCAGGACCCGGTCCAACACAGGCTTCAGCTTCCCGTCGTTGACCATCTGGCTGATCGGAAACATCCAGGCCTTGCTTCCCGTCGTCGCGCCCAGGATCTTGAGATTCCGGAAGAAGACGTGGCGCAGGTCCGTCTTCGGAAGATACCCGGACGTGGCCCCGCACGTGACGAGCCGCCCGCCCACCGTCAGGCAGAGCAGGCTCCGCTCCCACACGTCCTCGCCGATGTGCTCGACCACCACGTCCACGCCCCGCTTCTTCGTGATCCGGCGCACCTCGTGCAGGAAATCGTGGGTTTTGTAGTTGATCCCGTAGTGCGCCCCCAAGGCCTTGGCCTTCTCGACTTTCTCGTCGCTCCCCGCCGTCGTGATGATGTTCGCGCCCACCATCCGGGCCAGCTGGATCGCTGCGCTGCCGACGCCGCTTCCCCCCGCGTGGATCAACACCCACTCCCCCGGCTCGAGCTTGGCCTTCGCGAAGATCATGTTCCAGGCGGTCCCAAAGGCCGCCGGAAGACAGGCGGCGATCTCGAAGGGCGTCTCGTCGCGAAGGGCAACCATGTTCTGAGCGGGCACCCTCACGAACTGCGCGTAGCCTCCGGGCAGGTGCTCCCCGATCAGCTGATAGCCGGGGCAGAGGTTGTCCCACCCCGACAGGCAGCGCTCGCACCGACCGCAGCTCACTCCGGGAGCGACGACCACCCGAGTCCCGGGGGCTAGCGCCTTGGTATTGGGACCGATGGCGGCTACCTCGCCGGCGATATCCACCCCGGGGATGAACGGGAAGTGAACCTTGAGGAACGGAAGGCCCTTGCGCATCCACAGGTCCACTTGGTTGACCCCGCACGCCCGGACTCGGACAAGGACTTCGCCCTCGGCCGGCGCGGGATCCGGCAGGTCGCCGTAGGTCAGGACGTCGATTCCGCCATGCTCGTTCAGGTAGACGGCCTTCATGCACTCCCCTCAGGGACCAGAACGAGCTTCCCGAACTGCTGACGTCCTTCCAGGAGTCGGTGGGCCTCCCGAGCTTCCCGCAGCGGCAACACCCGATCTAATACCGGGTGCAGCTTTCCCTCCTGCACGAGGCGAACAATCCGAAACAGGATTGACCGGCTCCCGGTCGTCACGCCCATGACCTGGAGATTCCGGAAGAACACGTGGCGAAGGTTGATCTTCGGCAGATAACCGGAACTGGCCCCGCACGTGACGAGGCGTCCGCCCGTGGCCAGACAGAGCAGACTGCGCTCCCACACGTCCTCGCCGATGTGCTCGATGACCACGTCCACGCCGCGCTTCTTCGTGATGCGGCGGACCTCGTGGAGGAAATCGTGAGTCTTGTAGTTGATGCCGTGGTGGGCTCCGAGAGCCTTGGCTTTTTCCACTTTCTCGTCGGTGCCGGCGGTAGTGATGACGTTGGCGCCGACCATTCGCGCGAGCTGGATGGCGGCGCTCCCGACACCGCTTCCCCCCGCGTGGACCAGGACCCACTCGCCCGACTCGAGTTTCGCTTTCTCGAAGACCATGTTCCATGTCGTAATGAACACCGCCGGGAGGCAGGCTGCGGTGACGAAGGGAAGATCGGGCGGAAGCGGGACGACGTTCTGAACCGGGACTTTCACGTACTGAGCGTAGCCGCCCGGAATGTTCTTGCCGATCAACCGATAGCTGGCACAGAGGTTATCCCGGCCAGAGAGGCAGTGTCGGCACCGACTGCAGCCGAGGCCGGGGTTGATGACCACCCGCGTGCCGGCCGCCGGCGCGTCCGCCGAGCCGGCAGCGACCACATCACCGGCGATGTCCTGACCGAGCGTGAACGGAAAG
The DNA here is from genome assembly GCA_041490825.1 of Methylomirabilia bacterium. Taxonomy (GTDB): domain Bacteria; phylum Methylomirabilota; class Methylomirabilia; order Rokubacteriales; family CSP1-6; genus JBGPTW01. The sequence continues at coordinate 53,402 of JBGPTW010000004.1, forward strand.
GGAACCCGCAGCATCGGCAACCCCTCGCGGACCCACCGATCAGCGTGGTTCAGACCGCACGCGGCAACCCGAACCACGACCTCGCCTGGTCCGGGCGTGGGATCCGGTAACTCACCATAGGTGAGCTTGTCGATACCACCGTGCTCTGTGAAGTAGACCGCCTTCATGCGGCGGTGGACAGGCGCGCCAAGCGTCGCACCCGATGATTGTACTCGCCCTGCACGATCTTTGCTGAGGATCCGCTCCCCGCGACCGACGCTCTTCGTCGCAATACCGGGACCCAAACAACCCTTGATGGAACTGCTACACGCCCGGCGTCCCGGCGGGCTTGCCGAAGACGCGCCGGCCGCCGATTACGAGGGCGGCCAGGAAAACCGCGATGAGCAGTGCGCCGACGATCGTCTTTCCGCCGAGCAGCGCCTCGCCCGGATCGCGGGTCGCGATCGCCTCGGCGAAGAACACGGTCGCGGCGATTCCGGGGATGACGCCGAGCGCGGTGCCCGCGACGTAGTGGTGGACGCGCACCCCGGTGGCACCGATCGCCCAGTTGAGCGGCGGAGCAAGAAAGAGGACGAAGCGGAGGATGAGCATAGTCAGAAAGCCGTGGCGATCGAGCCGTTCGTCGAGTGCGCGCAGGCCAGCGAACCGGGTGGTCAGCGCGCGCTGGAACGCGTCGCGCAAGACCCAGCGTGCGAGGAGGAACGTCGACGTGGTGCCCACGACCGAAGCGATCCAGCCGTAGGCGAAGGCGTGCGGCCAGTCGAAGAGCAGGCCACCGAGGGCGATGAGTACGATCCCGGGAAGATGGAGGAAGATGCCCGCGATGCAGACACTGATGAAGACGAGCGGGCCGTAGGGAGCTTGCGCGTCGACCAGCGCGCGAATTCCCTCGAGCGTCAGGTGGCTCTCTGAGTCGAAGCGCTGGTGGGCCCAGACGCCGGCGGCGACCAGCGGAGCCTGTCAATAGGAATGAGACAGTCGGTTATCGAGTTTAGTGAGCGAGCGCCATCTCCTCGAGCGCGCGGGGCTTGGGGGGATTGATCCAGACCTCGGTGGGCACCGCGGCCGGCATCGGACGGCCCGCCGGGAACCGCTCCGGATGCGCCGCGTACGCCGTGGTGAGCACTGCGGCGCGCTCGGCCACGCGCTGCGCGGCCAAGCCGACATGCACGTCGTGGGGCGTGAGCAGCCCGAGGCCGCTGTGGTGATGTGCGGTGTTGTACTTATGCGGGTGATCCGAGATCACCACGCATAAGCCACTGATCATGCGGGTGATAGGATCACCCGCATATCGGGACCAGGGGAAGAAGACCTGCCCGTGGGCCCGAGCGTCTTGGATCGAGCCGAACCGTTCCGGGAACGCCGGCCGGTACTTCAGCGTCTTGAACTGCGTCTCCGAGAACGGGTTGTCGTTGGACACGTGGGGCCGCGAATGCGTCTTGATCACGCCGAGATCGGCCAGTAGGAGCCGATGCCGCTGATCAGAACGGAGCCCTTCTCGCTGCCGCTCATGGGACCTCCTTGGCGACTCTAGGGGGCGAACGCTCGGACCGGTTTTGCGGCTTCATAGTGTGCGGTCTCGCCAATCGGTGGTGGCGAGGTCTTGCGAAGACGTCCGTCTTCCCAGAGCAGAAAATGGTAGGACGGATCGTCGAGGTCATGGGGCAGTTCCAGGCGAACCCGACGGATGCCCTCCGCGTCGATCTCCAGCACCGTGGCCTTGAGGGCGGCCGTCTCGAAGACCGTTCCCACCGCGGGCGGAGTCACCGTGCTCCGGAACAGGCGCTCATACCGGTGCGCGAGCAACGCCGGGGGTCCGTAGCTCATGACCACCGTGCGTTCGCCGTCCCGGCGCCACCCCCACGGGCGCCGCGCCATCTGCAGGGAGTAGAACGACACTCCGGGGTCGTCGTGAAGAACCGTCCACGTGGGCAGGATGGTGAGCGCCAGGACGGTAGAAGGGGGATTGAGCAAGAAGACGTGCCGCGCACCGTGTTTTTCACGGGGGATTTCCGCCCGGGCAATGACGTCTCTGTCCGTCGCCGCCATATCATAAAACCAGTTGCCCCGGATCCACGTCATCGGGAGCGACATCACCGGACCGCAGCAGAGCAACAAACCAACCAGTGCGTATCGCCCGACGCGGTACGGGCCTGGAATGTCGGAGCCCGACCGCAAACTCGCGATCAGCAAACCCAGCAGAAGAGCCGATCCCAGGGTCGCGTCCATGAGCAGACGATCGGAGGTGGTCACCCCGGCCGCCGGAGCCAGCGCGATTAGCATCCAGCCGGCGGCGTATCCCGCCAACCGTTGCGTACGCAACCGTCGCCAGGTGAACCAGGCGAGAAGGCCCAGCAACGGGAACATGGCCCACGCCAGGGGGCTCGCCCAGGACGGTTTCATGAACACGAGATCGGTCGAGACGCCGAAGAAGAGGCTCGCCCCAGCGAGGGGGACGAAGGTGGCGAGGCGGCTCACGAATGCACCCCACGAGTGCCACGGGGTCGAGTAGAGCGCCGAGTTCGTCCCGTGACCGGTGAGGACGTAGCCGGCCACGTACAACGCCGTCGCCGCGACGAACACCCACATGACTCCGAAGCCGAGCACCCGCCGGAAGGACCGGATGAGGGTCTCGTTCCCGGGGAGCCGGTCTAGCAGCCATACGTACAACCCCACGAGGCCGACCGTGATGAGGGCTGTTTCCTTCGCGCCGCAGGCCAAGAGAAAGGAGGCGACCGCTCCGGCCAGGGCCCACCGGCTTCGTGTGCGGCAGTGCCAATCGACGCTCAACAAGGTGGCGACGATGAACAGGTTGGCGAGCACCGTGTTGCGATTGGCGATCCACCCGACGGGCACGACGTGGATGTCGTCCAGCGCCAGAAAAGCCAGCGCCCAGAGCGCCGCCGCCGGTGAGGCGCCGAGCCGTCGGTACAACAGATAACTCAGCGAGAGCAGGACGCCGAACAAGAGGATGTTGGTGAGGTGATAGCCCGGCGCCCAGCCACGGTACATCAGATAGTCCGAGAGGAGGCTCAGGCTCGCCACCGGCCGGAAGAAGCGCACGCGAAAGTCCTCGGACGTCCACCAGGGATAGAGACCCAGCTTTCCGAGCGCCGCGCCGGGCTGGGGTCGGACGCCGTAGTCGTACAGATTCAGCGGCGAGACCTCCGGGATGGCGTCTCCGTAGCGAAACACCGCCTGGTGGATGAAGTCGTCCCACAGGAAGCCCCAGCCGAGGCTCGGGAGGTGCAACAGCATCCCGCACCCAACCAGCACACTCGCCCACAACCAGGACCTGGTTCGGCTCATCGCTTTTCCGGTTTTGGACACACCTGCGTCGCGCCGCGCGACCTGAATCGACCTCAGATGGCTGATCGTTCTCGATTCGAGGTAACACATAATAGGCTCGTCTCCCGAAAGTGTCACGGGAGTGGGAGGCCCGCGCAGCAGTGGTAGATGTTCGCGATGTACGTCCACGTCGTCCGATAGCCGTACGCCCGATGGCTGATGACCTTGACCTTGTTGTTCCTGCCTTCGAGCGCGCCGTTGCTGACACGGAGCTTCGTCCAGACCAACACGCCGTCGAGATGGGCGCGCAGCAGCCGGGCGAGTTTCTTGAACGGCTCCAGACGGCTGTGGCTGGCGCGCCAGACCCACTGCAGGAGACGCCCGCCCGGCCACGCGATGCTGCGGTAGGTCCAGAAGCGGCGGAGATCTTCTTTGAGGACGTACGCCTTGACGATCGCGCTGCTGAGGCGCAGCAGGGCCGACAACCGGATGTGCTCGTCCTGAGCGAGATTCTCCGGATTCTTCAACCATCTTGACTATCTCGACGAGGTCGTCGGCACCGTGAGTGCTCAGATCGACGAGGTCATCGTGCCGTTCGCTGAGGCGGTGGAGCGCCTGGACACCATCCCTGGCGTGAATAAGCGAACCGCCCAAGCGGTGATCGCAGAGATTGGCGTGTACATGAGCGTGTTTCCCAGCGACCGTCATCTGGCGAGCTGGGCCGGTCTGTAACAGCCGAGCAGCAGATCATTGTCGACTACGCGGTGTACGCCAAGCGCCCCCGCGCTGTCGGCCACGGGCTCACCGGCCAGACCTGCGAAGAGCGCAAGCAGATCGGTCATGACGGGGAAAGGTCGATTTGCTCCTGTGGGCGATCACGATGATCCCGGCTGCTGGAGCCTGGTGGTATCCGGCGGACCAAGGAGATGGCGGAGTTTCTCTCGCAACAGCCGTTTCGCAACGTTGATACGCGATTTCACCGTCCCCAGGGGCACGCCGAGTAGCGCCGCAATCTCCTGATACGGTAGTCCCTCGACGCTGTTCAGGACCACGACGATCCGGTAGTGCGGGGGGAGGGCATCGACGGCGTGTCGGACCAGCACTCGGCGCTGCTCGGCCTCGACACGCGCGGCCGGGTCCGTGCCTTGAGACGCGGCCAGGGCCGCAGAGACGTCGGGCGAGACGACGCGTCGGGTCCGATGACGTAGATGGGTGAGACAGAGGTTGAGCGTGATCCGGTAGAGCCACGAGTGGAAGGATGCATCGCCGCGGAACCGGGACAATCCCCGGTATACCCGCACGAACGTCTCCTGGGCGATCTCTTCGGCCACCATCCCGTCGCCGAGGATGCGCAACGCGAGACGGTCGATCCGCTCGTAGTGCTTGTCCACGAGGGCCTCGAAAGCCTTTTCGTCTCCACCGAGGAACCCTTCGATCAGCGCGCGGTCGTCACCATCCTCGTCAGCGCTTCGCATCCACGGGTTCCACGCGTCGGCCAGTCTTGAGCTTTGCCCGGCCCTGGTCGATCACCAGGTCTTGCGGGTTCAGGCCCGACACCACCTCCACCATGTCGTCGCCCTGGAGCCCTGTCTTGATGGTCTTCATGACGGCCCTACCGTCCTGCACGACGTACACGACCTCCTCGTTCCCGTGCTGGAGAATCACCGAGACCGGCAGCGCCAGGACACCGCGCTTCCGCGCGCTGACAAATTTAGCGCTTCCTGTCATACCGACCTTGAGGATCTCTTCGGCCGAGCTCACTCTCAGCTTCACCGAGTACCGCACACGCCCGGTGGGGTCCGGCGTGGACGCCACGGCGATCTCGCGCGTCGTGGCCTGGAGAACGCGCTGCGGCAGGGCGTCCATCTGCAGCGTCGCAGGTTGGCCGACGCGGACCTTCACGATGTCGGCTTGGTCGACGTCCGCATGAAACTCCGTCGATCCCAGTTCGGTCAGTTCGGCGACGGCTGTGGTTTGTGGCGTCTGGCCGGGAGCGCGCGCGTCGCTGTCGGGGACGATGCCTCCGACCTCGACGAATTTCTTCGTGACGATCCCGCTGATCGGCGCGACGATGGACGTCCGCGCCAGTCTCGCCTCGACCTGGGCGATGGCGGCCTTCCGATCCACGATCTGAGATCGATAGAGGTCCATCTGCCGCTCCGTGCTCTCGACCTCCTGCCGCGCCGCGAAGCCTTTCTCGTACAGGCGGCGCGTGCGCTGGAGATTGATCTCGGCGTTCGCCAGGTTGCTCTCCGCCAGCGTCAGATTCGCATGGATCTGGTCGACCTGCGCTCGAAGCTCGGACTGGTCGAGCTTGGCCAGGAGCTGGTCCTTCCGGACGTAGTCGTGCTCCCGGAAGTAGATTGCTGCGAACCGCGCTCCGGGCTCGGTCGTCACACGGACCGTCCGCAAGGCTTCCACGGCGCCGGTGGCCGTGAACGCTTCCTCGATCGTCGCCCGTGACGGTGTGATGACGGTGACCTTCTCGGGCTCCTCGCGGTAGAAGTACTGATAGCCGCCCAAGCCGGCGGCAAGCAGGGCCACGACGATCAGCAAACTCTTGGTCAGACGTTTCATGAGGTGTACGTCACTCGTGTCGGAGCGCTTCGATCGGATCCAGCTTGGCTGCGCGATGCGCCGGGTACACCCCGAAGAACGTCCCCACGGCGATCGAGAAGATGAGTGCCAGACCAGAAGCGAGGGGCGACACGCTTACCACGAACATGGGATACGCCCTCGCGGCCACGAGCGCGCCCAGGTACGAGAGGCCCAGGCCGAAACAGCCCCCCATGAAGGACAGTAAAATCGCCTCGCTGAGAAACTGGGCGAGGATGTCAGGCTCGCGGGCTCCCAGAGCTTTCCGAAGGCCGATCTCTCGAGTCCGTTCCGTGACCGACACGATCATGATGTTCATGATCCCGATCCCGCCGACCAGAAGCGACACGCCGGCGATACTCCCGAGCATGGCGGTGAAGATCACGCTGATGGACTGCACCGTCTCCAGCGTTTCTCCCTGGCTCTTCACGGAGAACTGGTCCGCGAGCAGCGTCTGCCCCAAGATGCGGCGCGCTTCGATCATGGCGCCGGGGATGTCGTCCGGCTTGGGCACGCCGACGAAGATGAACGACAGCGCGGTCGTCCCGAACATCCGCTGCGCTGTTGCGAGCGGGATGAAGACCTGGTTGTCCATGTCGATGTCGAAGAGCTGGCCCTTCGGCTCCATCACACCGACGACGCGGAATTTCTCTCCCGCGATCACGACCTCCCTGCCGACGACGTCGCCGCCGCTGAAGAGAGCCACTGCGACGGTCTTCCCGAGCGCCACGACCCGCCGGCCCAGGTCCGCGTCGCTCTTCTTGAGGAACGTCCCCTGGACCGGACGCCAGTTCCGCGCTTCCTGGAAGTTCGGCAGCGTCCCGCTCACCACCACGCCGGACTTCGCCTCGCGCCCATAGCCGACCGTGGACACGTTGTTCAGCACTGGCGAGACGACGACGTGGAAGGTCGTCGCTTTCTGAAGCCGTTCCGCGTGCGATACCTGAAGACGGCTGACCTGGGACGTCCCCATGATGACGCCGCCTTTTTGCCGACCGGGCGTGACCATGTAGAGGTTCGACCCGAGGCCCTCCACCAGCCGTGTCACCTCTCGGCTCGCACCCTCCGAGATCGAGATGAGGAGGATGATCGCGGTCGTCCCGATGGTCACGCCCAGGGTCGTCAGTGTAGAACGGAGCTTGTTGGCCGTGATGGCCTCGAGGGAAACCCGAAGGTACTCGAACAGCATCATGGTTGCGCCTCGCCGACGTGCGCAGTTGCCGACCGGCGCTCGACGACCGCCTCGTCGCGAATCACCACGCCGTCCAGGAGGTGGACGATCCGCTCGGCGTGCTCGGCGAGCTCGCGGCTGTGCGTCACCATGATGATCGTCTTGCCCTCGCGGTTCAGGCGCTCGATCAACGCCATGACTTCGAGTCCCGAGCGGGAATCGAGGTTACCGGTGGGCTCGTCGGCAAGGAGGATCTCCGGATCGTTCGCCAGCGCCCGGGCAATGGCGACGCGCTGCTGCTGGCCGCCCGACAGCTGGTTCGGCCGGTGGCGCATCCTGTCCTGTAATCCCACGTACCGCAGCAGCTCCGCCGCGCGCTCCCTCCGGCGGTTCCTGGGGAAGCGGCTATAGACGAACGGGAGCATCACGTTGGCCAGCGCCGTCGCGCGGGGGAGCAAATGGAATGTCTGAAAGACGAAGCCGATCTTGTGGGCGCGCAAAGCCGCCAGGTCAGTGGAGGTCATTCGCGAGGTGTCGATACCCCCGATCTCGAGCGTGCCGCTGGAGGGCCGGTCAAGACAGCCGAGAAGGTTGAGCAGGGTCGACTTGCCGCACCCGGACGGGCCCATGAGCGCGATGAACATCCCGGGATCAACCGTGAGCGACATGCCACGGAGCGCCGGGACTTCGAGCCCGTCGAGCTGGTACGTCTTGACGAGATCCTTCGTCTTTACCATCGGCCCCTGCCCAGCACGAATCCCCACTTCGTCTGCCCGAGCTCCGTGAGTCGGCCGCGGACCCTGTTGCTGCGGACGAGCCCGCCGTCGTACTCCTCGGGACGCACGTCTCGGTTGTCACCGAGGATGAAATAGTGGTCGCGTTCAACCGTCGTCGCTGGAACGGTCCAGTTCCCGCCGCCCACCCGGTACGGCTCGTCCAAGGCTCGTGTGTTCAGCAGCACGTCGCCGTGCCGCACCTGCACCAGGTCGCCAGGCACGCCGAGGATCCTCCCGACGAATCTCACGCGGGTCCGGACGATCGACGACCAGAAGCCATCGTCCTGGCCTGCGCGGACGAAGGAGACGATGTCCCCGCGGCGGGGTGGCCGGACGAGATACGTGAGCCTGTCGAACGGCAGAGCCACCACGTCCGGTCGTGCGACGAAGGGTGCCACCGTCGGCTCCATCGCCCGCAGGGCGCCGCCTGGCACGAGTCCTCGCTCGACCAGCGCGACGTGCTCACCCCAGGCGAGACCGCCGTACAGCAGCACGACCGCGAAGACCATCCTGGCCAGCGGCCACCCGGACCGCCCGCTCCACACTCTCACGGCGTGGAGCTTGAGGCGTAGCCCCCACAGCCAGAGCGTGAATAGAACGGCGATTTCCAGGAGGAGCCAATTGACGTCCAGATCCCGCCGCCAGTCCGTGGGGACGAGCAAGACGGCAGCAAAGGTCAAGAGCGCCCCGATGATGGCCGGGACCTCGGTATACCCCCAGAGCACGAACAGCTCGGACCACTCCGCGATGGGGTGACCGGTCAATCGCGCGCCGGAGTACACGAGACCGACGAGCAACGCTGTCCACCCGAGGGCGACGAAGCAGTTCCCGATCAGGCAGGCCGGGGTGCCAGCGAGAGGAGCGAACACGAGTTCGCTGATGAGAAGGGTCCTGACATAGTAGCCCGTCGCGCCAAGGAGCGCGGACACCGCCAGCGCGCGCCGCACCAGCATCGCCTCGAGGGTGTCTCGGGGCTCCATCATCAGTCCTCTGACGTCGACCCATGCTGCGATCACCGGCAACCTCGTGCGATCAGATGATCCCGAGGAAGAGCGCTACTGCCACGACCTCCTCCTTCAATTCGCCGAACGTGACCGCCTCGGCCAGCGCGAGGAGGACGAGGACTGCCGCGCCGAGCACCGGCAGTCCACTCGCCGGAAAATCCCACCGGGACCGTCGCGGGCGATGGATCGCGATAACCCGTTCCTTGACCCGAGAACGCGCGTCCAAGATCCTCTCCGGGGTCCTCGCCGGGATTGCCGCAGCATCGGCGATCACCGTCGCGAGTCGGAACAGCTCTTCCACTTCGGTCCGGCAGCGGCTGCAGACAGTGATGTGCTGCTCGACTCGTGCCCGGGTGCCAGCATCGACGAGCCCATCCGTGTAGAGGGTCAGCGACGCCGGATCCATCGCGCACTCGAACCCCGGCCGCCGAAATCCGAAGAACCTAGAGATCGACACGATACCTCTCCAGCAGGGTGCCCGTGGCCCGATCGAACTGGACGAGGATCTTGTTGTAGTCGATGATGACCTTCCACTCTTCCTGCTCGGCCGTGACCAGATCCCGCTGCGCCTCGATCACCTCGCTCAAGGACGCGAGCCCCTGCTGGAACTTCTCTCGTGTCACGTCCACCCGCAGCTTCGACTGCTCGCGGAACGCCCGAGAGACCGCGATCACGCTGAACGTCGACTGCATCTGGAGCCCCAGGCGCTCGACCTCGAGCGCGATCGCGTTCTCGACGTTCTTGACGGTGATCTCCGCCCTCTGCTTTTCCAGCTCAGCCGTCTCGAGCTGGCTCTTGGCGGCGACGTTTCCGAGAGTGAACGTCAGGTTCATACCGACCTTCCATGCGGGGAACTCACCCGAGAAAAGATTGTCCAGCGAGGTTCCGTAGCCGCCGACAGCGACGCTACTGGCTCCCGGGAAGCTGAGCGTGATCGGCCTGGTGACGGACACCGAGCTGGTGATGGGCACGGTGACCGTCGTGGTCAGTTGGCCAGGGGCCGCCTCGCCCGCGAGCCCGGTCCACCCGTAGCTTCCGAACAGATTCAGCTGCGGCAGGACCTGGTTCTTCGCGAAACCAACCGTGAGGTCTTTGTTCCTGAGATCGAGCCGGGCCTGAGGCAGCTCAGGGCGCTGTGCCAGCGCGTTCTTCACGGCCTCTGCGATGTCCACGGTCTTCGGCTCGGCGAGGGGCTGATCGAGGGGCACGATCAGCGGATCGCCTCCTACCGCGAAGTTGAGCAGGTCTCGCAGCCGGCGCATCGCGTCCCGCTGCGTGTTACGGGCGACCAGAAGATCTCCTTCGCGCTGGAGGACCGAAGTCTTCGCCTGGAGCCGCGCGGTCTCCGGCATGAACCCTTCGGTCACGAGCTCCTCGGTCCGCTTCGCCAGGTCCCGGGTGAGCTCGAGCGCACGCTCCCTGATCTCGATGTCTTTGAACGCCTTTGCGAGGTCCCAGTAGGTGCTCTCGGTTTCCGCCAAAATCCCGGCGACCCTGGTCCGGAGCTGGTAGCGTGAGATTCCCACGTTGTTCTCGGCAACCTTGATGCGCCACAAGTTCGCGTCTGGTCCGAAGCCCTTCAGCAGCGGCTGGGTCAGCGTCAGCGCCAGGCTGGACTGGTACTGCGGGTTGAGGGTCAGGAACTGAGAGTTGCTCTCCAGCTTGCTGTTCACGAAATCGAGCGACGCCACCGCACCACTGATGAGCCGCGCTCTGATTCCCGTGCTCCACGCGGTCGTGTCGACCTCGGGTGTCGGAGATCCTGCCAGACCCGATCCCGACAGGCTAATGCTCTGGCTGCGGCTGCCCTCCATCGAGACGGCCGGATGGAACGCTGCGCGCTCGCTCCGGACATCCTGCTCCACGATTCTCGAATTGAACCGCTCGACCTTGAGGTCGCGGCTATTCATGAGGGCGAGGTAGGCGACATCATCCCGGGTGAGAGGCAGCGCCTCCCCGGCGTTCGTGAGTAGCGCCTGGGCGCCGGCCGAAGGCACCCCACTGGACATGAGGATGACCCAGGCTACTGAGGCAAGCCGGAGGCGGGACGTATGAAACGCGCGTGCCGTCATGAACGCTCCTCCAATCAAGTCAGTCCTCCGATCACGCCGATTAGACTTCGGACGGGCCGCTAAGGTTTGAATGTCCCTGATGCACCCGCCCCAGAATGCGGTGGGGCTCGAGGGGCGGTCCCGGCCCGGCCCGCGAGCGGCGCCGGTGTGCGAGGCGAGCGCCCGGCCAACTGAGCTAATTGCCGGTAGCAACGTTAACGGGTTGCGAGGGGCGCGTCAACCCTGCGGGCGGGCGAGCGGGCGAGCGGCACGAGCGACGCTATCGCCGGGACTGCGACGCCGCGGTCGGCTTCCGGGTGGGTCTGTTCACGTCTGCGGCGCCGAGACTTGCGCCCCGGCGCCGCAGATCCAAATGCTACGCCCTACTTCACTCCGAGCATCGCGTTGGCCTCGTTGGCGGTCTTCACGGAGTCGGCATGCTTGCCGTCCTTGTGAAGCTGCTCCGCCTCGTCCAGCTTGGCCACCGCCGCCTTCACCTTCGCGTCGTTGGCGTCCATCTTCGCCGCCGCCTCCCGCCCTTGCTTGATCAGCTTGGGGCAGGTGTTGGCGAACGCCATTCCGCCGCTCAGACTCAGGCTGAGCACTACAGCCATCAGAGCCATGACGAGCTTCTTCATCCGATCACCTCCCTTGCGTGAAATAGCTACTCAGCGTCTAAACGCTCGGCTGGGCTTGGTGGTTCCGAGCGGCTCGCTGCCAGGGGGGGCTGGGTCTCCTCGCCGGTCGGCCCGCGGCCCGCCGCGGCCCCGGGGGCCGGATGGAAGTATTCGAAAATGCGCTGCGCGAGCTTTGGTGTCACCTTCGGTACGGCCGCGAGCTCGGCGACGGACGACTCGCGCACACGCCGCGCCGAGCCGAGCGTCTTCAGCAGGCTGGTGCGAATGGTCGGCCCCACGCCGGGAATCGTGTCGAGCACGGACTGAATGGTGCGCCGCGTCCGCAGCTTCTTGTGGTACGTGATCGCGAACCGATGGGCCTCGTCGCGCACCTTCTGCAGCGTGTGGAGTCCAGGCGACGTCGGATCGAGAACCAGCGGCTCCAGGCTGTCGGGCCGGTAGATCTCTTCCTGCTGCTTCGCCAGGGACACGACCGGAATCCAGTCGAGGCCGAGATCCTGGAGCACCGTGACACCGACGTTCAGCTGGCCGCGCCCGCCATCGATCAGCACGAGATCCGGCAGTGCCGTTCCCTGCTCGAGCGCCCGGCCGAACCGCCGCCGCAGCATCTCGGCGAGCGACGCGAAATCGTCCGCGCCCGCGACGGTCTTGATGCGGAATCGCTTGTAGTCGTCCTTCTTCGGCGCGCCGTTCTCCCAGACCACCATCGAGCCGACTTGCTCACTGCCCTGGATCGCCGAAATGTCGTAGCCCTCGATGCGGTTCGGCAGGCCGGGGAGATCGAGCGCGGCCCGCAGTTCCTCTTGAATCGCTTGCTGCCGGTTCCCGCGAGCGAGCAGTCGATTCTGGAGCGCGATGGCCGCGTTGGCCTCGGCCATGGCCACGAAGTCGCGCTTGGTGCCACGCTGCGGGGCATGGAGCTGCACGCGGCGGCTGACAAGTCCACTGAGCCACTCGGTGACGAGCTCCGCTTCCGGCACGTCCTCCGACACGAGCACTTCGGGCGCGGGCCTGACGTTCGAGCCGTAGAACTGCTCGAGGAACGCTGACAGCACCTCACCATCCGTCCAGCCGGCGACCCGGTCGAAGAAGAAGGCCTCCTGGCCCATGAGCCGGCCACGGCGCACGAAGAAGAGCTGGACGCACGCGTCCGCGCCCTGGCGTACGACGCCGAGCACGTCCTGGTCGACCTCCTCGGTCGAGATGATCTTCTGCCGCTCGCGCACCTTGTTGAGCGACTGGATCTGGTCCCGCAACACGGCGGAGCGCTCGAACTTCAAATCGGCCGCGGCGGTCTCCATCTCCTGCGTGAGGGCCAGCGCGAGATCCTCGTCCTTGCCCTCGAGGAAGCGCTGCGCGTCGCGCACGGTCCTGGCGTAACCCTCCCGCGTCTCCCATCCGGTGCACGGCGCGTTGCACCGCCCGATCGAGTACTGAATGCACGGCCGCGGGAGCCGGCCGTCGATCGTGATCGAGCACGTGCGCAGCGGAAAGAGCTGGCGCGTCAACCGCAGCGTCTCGCGCATCGCGGTCGCCGGGTAGAACGGTCCGTAGTAGGTCGCGCCGTCGTTCTTCACCCGACGCGCGACGACCAGTCGCGGGAACTCCTCGTCGGTCGTCAATTTCAAGAATGGATAGTGCTTGTCGTCGCGCAGGATGATGTTGTAGCGTGGTCGATGCTTGCGGACGAGGTTCGCCTCGAGCATCAGGGCCTCGAGCTCGTTGTCGGTCACCACGTACTCGAGGTCGCGCACCTGTCGGACGAGCGCGTCGGTCTTGGCGTCGCGCGGGCGCGAGTCGAGGAAGTACGAGCGGACGCGGCTCTTGAGCGAGGCCGCCTTGCCGACGTAGATCACCTGCGCCTTGGCGTCCTTGTAGAGGTAGACGCCGGGCCGGTCGGGCAACCGGGCGAGCTTCTCCTCGAGCGTCATGCGGATATTGTACCGGGCGCGGGTCGAGGCGGGCGCCGGCTTCGCCGGCGACCGACGAGCGTTGGGGGGTCTGGGGGGGCGCCCGGAGCCCCCCAGCTAAACCAATCCCCGCTTGCGCAACGCCTTCACCCGATCCCGCAGCTCGGCGGCCTGCTCGAAGTCCAGCCGTCGGGCGGCCTCCTTCATGCGGGCCTCGAGCTCCTCGATCCGCCGCTTCAGCGCGGCCGGCGACTCGAACTGCTCCACCGGCGTTTCCTCCACCTCGACGGTATAGTAATCACGCTCGTACACGGTCTGCAGCAGCTCGCGGATCGATGAGCGAATGGATTCCGGCGTGATCCCGCGCTCGGTGTTGTAGGCCGCCTGGAGCTCGCGCCGCCGGTCCGTCTCGCGGATGGTCCCGGCCATCGACTCGGTGACGTGATCGGCGTACATGACGACTTCGCCGTTCACGTTGCGAGCGGCCCGTCCGGCCGTCTGGATCAGCGACGTCGCGGACCGGAGATAGCCCTCCTTGTCCGCGTCGAGAATGGCCACCAGCGAGACTTCGGGAATGTCGAGGCCCTCGCGGAGCAGGTTGATTCCGATGAGCGCGTCGAACTTCCCGAGCCGCAGGTCGCGCACGATCGCCACCCGATCGAGCGTGTCGATGTCCGAGTGGAGATAGCGGACGCGGAGGCCCGCCTGCTGATAGTACTCCGTCAGGTCTTCCGCCATTCGCTTGGTGAGCGTGGTCACCAGCACCCGCTCGTCCCGCTCGGCACGCGTCCGGATCTCGTGCAGCAGGTCGTCGACCTGGTCCGACGCGGGGCGCACCGTGATCTTCGGATCCATCAGACCGGTTGGACGGATCACTTGCTCGGCAATGGCGTCGCCGGCCAGCTGGATCTCGTGCTGCGCGGGCGTCGCGGACACGTACACCGTCTGACCGGTCAGGCGCGTGAACTCGTCGAACGTGAGTGGCCGGTTGTCGAAGGCCGACGGCATCCGGAAGCCATACTCGACGAGCGCTTCCTTGCGCGAGCGGTCGCTGTAGTACATGCCGCGGATCTGCGGAACAGCGACGTGACTCTCGTCGATGACCACGAGCGCATCCTTCGGCAGATAATCGATGAGGGTCGGCGGCGGCTCGCCCGGCCGGCGGCCCGTCAGGTGGCGTGAATAATTCTCGATACCGTGGCAGTACCCCAGCTCGCGCAACATCTCCAGATCGAACAGCGTGCGCTGTTCGAGCCGTTGCGCCTCGAGCAGCCGATTGCGCTGGCGCAAGAAGCTCAGACGCTCACCGAGCTCCTCCGTGATGGTTTCCATCGCCCGCTCGAGCTGCGCCGCCTCGGTGACGTAGTGGCTGGCGGGATAGACGTGGGCACGATCGAAGCGCTCGAGCAGCGCGCCCTTCAACGGGTCGATGCGATGGAGCGCCTCGACGACGTCGCCGAAGAGCTCGATGCGGAGCGCGTGACTGTCCTCGTTGGCGGGAAACACCTCCACGACGTCGCCTCGCACCCGGAACGTCCCGCGATGGAAATCGTAGTCGTTCCGCTCGTACTGCACGGCGACGAGCCGGCGGATGATCTCGTCGCGGTCGATGCGCTCGCCCTCGGCCAGCGCCAGGTGCAGGCTCTCGTACGTGTCCGGCGCTCCGATGCCGTAGATACAGGAGACGGAGGCCACGACGATCACGTCGCGCCGCTCGAGCAGCGACTTCGTGGCGGAGTGCCGCATGCGATCGATCTCGTCGTTCACCAGCGCGTCCTTCTCGATGTACGTGTCCGACTGGGCAATGTAGGCCTCGGGCTGGTAGTAGTCGTAGTAGGACACGAAGTACTCGACCGCGTTCGTGGGGAAGAACGCCTTGAACTCGCTGAAGAGCTGAGCGGCGAGCGTCTTGTTCGGCGAGATCACCAGGGTCGTCCGGTCGACGTTGGCAATCACGTTGGCGATCGAGTACGTCTTCCCGGATCCGGTGACCCCGCGCAGGACCGCGTGGCGCTCGCCAGACCGGACGAAGCCGGTAAGAGCGCTGATGGCTTGGGGCTGGTCGCCCCGCGGCGAGTACTCCGAAGTCAGGCGGAACACGGCGGGTCGCTTACGACGGAATCGGGACCGCGACGAGATACTTGCGCCACGAGTCCAGCAGCGAATGCGCGTGCGGGTGCCTCAGCATGTGGGTCGAGAACAGGAATTTCGGGTGGAACGGCTCACGCAGCAGCCGCATGCTGACCTCGGCGGGTAGCCGATTCCCCTTCCGGAGATTGCAGCGGAGACAGGCCGCCACGACGTTGGTCCACGTGGTCTCCCCGCCCCGTGATCGCGGCACGATGTGGTCCACGGTCAGGCGCTCGCCGCGGCGGTTGCAATACTGACAGGCATAGCCATCCCGGCGGAGGATGTTCTTTTTGTTGAACGCGACCCGATCGAGGAACGGCTTCCGGATGTAGACCGCCAGCCGAATCACCGCCGGCAGCGCAAACACGATCGACGGCGAGCGGACGACCCGTGGCGACGCTTCGACGGCTTCGGCTTTTCCGGCGAGGAGCAACGTGACCGCACGGCGGGCGTTGGTGAAATGCAGCGGCTCAAATGAGTAATTGAGCACCAGTACTGCGATCTCATCCATCTTGTTTGCTTAGCATAATCGTGGGTCCGCGCGTGTGTCAAATCACCGCGCCGGCCTG
Source organism: Methylomirabilia bacterium (assembly GCA_041490825.1). Taxonomy (GTDB): domain Bacteria; phylum Methylomirabilota; class Methylomirabilia; order Rokubacteriales; family CSP1-6; genus JBGPTW01. Next base: position 69,534 of record JBGPTW010000004.1, read on the forward strand.
TTCCTCTCGCCTTCGGCAACTTTCCGGCCCGTTTCAGAGTAGCAGGCGAATGGGGAGGCATGCTCGGGGGCAGTTCTATCAGTCGAGGACGGGAATCAGCGGCGAGTCGGCCGGGCCTCAGTTGATCACGAGAGGGAATAGATCCTCGATCGCCTCATCGACCATCCCTTCGCGCAATCCCCAGTCGCTGACGATCAGACTTCTCGCGCCGAATTGCTGCATCGTCGCTTCGACGATGGCAACGCCCGGGATGATCAGATCGGCGCGTCCGGGTTCGAGGCACGGGAGCTCCGCCCGCTCGCTCAGGGTGAGCGCTGCCAGCCGAGCGAACTGGCGCGCCACCGCGGCGCGATGGAGACGGTGGCCCTGGACACGCGTGACATCGTAGCGGCTCAGGCCGAGATCGAGCGCCGCCAGCGTGGTGACCGTCCCCGCGGTGCCGACGAGGTGATCCGGGCGAGGTTCGATCAGGCTGCGCGGAAGCTCACGCTCGAGCTGTGCCGCGACCTCGTCTGCCAGCGCACGGAAGCGCGCCGGATCCACCATGTCGGGAAACGGAAAACGCTCGGCCAGCGCGACGACGCCGAGGCGCAAGCTCACCGTCGTCATGGCGACTCCATCGCGCGCGAGCGTGTACTCGGTGCTGCCACCGCCGACATCGAACGTGACCATCGCTCCGGGCAACCGTCCGAGTCCACGCAGGACACCCCGGACCGTCAACCGCGCCTCGTCTGCGCCCGAGATGACCTGAATGCGCTCGCCGCTCACCGCTTCCACCGTCGCCACGAACGCCGGACCATTCGTGGCTTCACGGACCGCGCTCGTCGCCACGATCCGAACGACGCCCGCTCCGAGGCTCCGCGCGCGGCGCGCGTACTCGGCAACGACCGCGGCCGTGCGCTGCATCGGGATCTCGCCGAGCAGTCCCGAGCGTGACAGCCCTTCCCCCAGACGGGTCACCTGCTGGTCGGCGTGCACCGAGCGCCAGACGCGATCCGGATCCACATCCGTCACGAGGAGGCGGACGGTGTTGGTCCCGAGGTCGATGGTGGCCAGCCTCATGGAACGATGCGAACGCCCCGCCGACTGATCGGCGAGGCGTCGCAGAGCGAGCCGGCGAACGCTACTTCTTGAAGGTGCGGAGGTAGTTCACGATATTCCAGCGCTCGTTCTCAGGAAGACTTTTCCACGGCGGCATCGCGCCCCGTCCGTTCGTGATCTTCCAGAAGAGTGTGCCATCGGTTTCCTTCTGCACCAGATCCGAGGTCCAGTCGGCCGGCTTCGGGTTGAGCGCCACCGCCGCCGGACCGTCACCCTTCCCGCTCGGTCCGTGGCACGGCGTGCAGTTCGTCTGCACGTCCGCCTTGGCCTTGTCGCTCACACCCTTCACGGGATTCTTCTTCGCCGCGTCGGCCGCGGGTGCCTTCCACTCGCCCTGTGCCCACACCATCGTCCCCGTTCCTGCCAGCGCCAGCATGCCGCCGGCGACGACCACCGCTACCGATCTTCGCAACGCTAGCATCGCGCCTCCTTCTCCCATCGATGACGGATTCACGACAAAAACGCGGCCATTAGACACTGGTGAGACGCAGGAGGTCAAGCGCCTATTCGCCTGACGACCCTACTCGCGGCCGCGACCAAGCGCCCCGAGCATCTCGTCGACGCGCGTGAACTTCATCCGCGGCCGTCCCGCCCCGCGGCCTCGCGCCACCTCCAGCTCGTTCAACGTGAACCAGTCGGCGTACGAGACGTAAAGCGGATTCCGCTGGCGAATCATTCGCTCGGCGGCGGCGGCGTCCGGCGCTTCGGGCTGCAGCGTCCGGCCTTGCGCCAGGTCCTCCACCATGCACTCCACCGTTTCGAGCGCATCCGGCTTGTTCGTGCCGATCACGCCGCTCGGCCCGCGCTTGATCCAGCCGCCGGTGTACTCACCGAGGCGCGGCTGGCGCGTGTCGGGATCGAGCACGCGTCCCTTTTCGTTCAGGATGACACCCCAGCTCTCGTTGAACGGCACGCCCGGGAGCGGCACACCGCGGTAGCCCACGGACCGGAAGACGAGCCCGATCGACAATTCCTCGAACCGATCGGTCGGTTTCGGTTGAAGCGCGCCGGTCGGCGTCGCGTAGAGCTGGTTGCGCACGAGACGCATCCCCACGACCTTGCCGGCCTCGTCACCGAGCAGCTCTACAGGAGAAACCAGGAACCTCACCGTCAGGATCCGCGGCTTGCCCGTCGGCTGTCGGCGCGCATACGACTGGAGGATCTCGACTTTCTTCATCGACGCCCGATCCTGCGTGCGCTCCAGCGCGGCCCGGCTCAGCTCGTCGAGCTCGGCCTCCTTGGGCGAGACCACGACGTCGGCTCCCGCCATTTCGCCGATCTCCTTGATCTCAGGATTCGTGAACGCCGCCTGCGCGGGGCCACGACGTCCGAGCAGGTACACCAGGCGAATACGACTCTTCGAGAGCGCCTCCAGCGCGTAGTCGGCGATGTCGGTGCCCGCAAGCTCCTCCGGCGTTCGGCACAGGATGCGCGCGACGTCGATCGCCACGTTGCCGACGCCGACCACCGCGGCGCGCTCGACCGAGAGATCGAACTGGCAGTCGCGATAGTCGGGGTGGCCGTTGTACCACGCCACGAATTCGGTCGCCGGATGGCTGCCCCGCAGGTCTTCGCCGGGAATGCCCATGCGGCGGTCCGTCTGGGCGCCGGTCGCGTAGAAGATCTGATGGTAGTGCGCGCGCAAGTCGTCGACCGTCACGTCCTTCCCGAGCTCCACGTAGCCGAAGAACCGAAACCGGGGATTGGCGGCAATCTTGTCGAACGCCGCCGTCACAGCCTTGATCTTCTGATGATCGGGCGCGACCCCGCCGCGCACGAGGCCGTACGGAGTCGGCAGGCGATCGAACATGTCGATCTCCACCGTCAGCCCCGGACGGCGGAAGAGATGCTCGGCGGCGTAATAGCCCGTGGGCCCGGCGCCCACGATCGCCACCCGAAGTGGCCGGAGCGCCGAGCCCAGCGAGGCGTCTGCCGTGGCCATCAAAGCGTGGCGGTGCTGCCGGGCTCTTCGAGGAGCTGGATCTGCAGCGTGTCGACTTCGCCCTGATACTGATCGCGCTGCGCCTTCACGACGTCGCCGATGGACACAATGCCGACGAGCTTGCCGGCGTCGACGACCGGCAAGTGGCGGATGCGCTTCTCGGTCATCGTGATGCCGACGGAGATGAGATCGTCCTGCGGCCCGGCGACGATCATGTCGCGCGTCATGATGCCGGTCACGGTCGCGGCAAAGAACCGCTCGTTGCGCGCCGCCTCGCGGACGATGTCGCGCTCGGACAGGATGCCAATCGGTCGGCCGGACTGGTCCACGACGACCAGGGCACCCACATTGTGCCGCGCGAGCGAGGCGAGCGCGTCGCGCAAACTCTGTTCAGGACGCGCCGTGAAGACGTCCATACCCTTCCTGGCGAGAATGGTCGCGATGTTCATGTCGCTCCTCCTGGAATGACGCCCTTCTGACCGGACCTTCCTGGCGAACGAAGGCTTCCGACGATCTTAGCGCGACTCGGCCTCCACGTCAGGCGCCACGGCACGCGAGGACAGACCGAGGCAGAGCGCCGCCAGAATGCCGTAGGCGCCGGCCAGGCGCGCCGACACCAGTGACGGCAGCGTCCACGGCCAGAACAGCGCGCCGCTCTCGAGCGGCGAGTGCACGAGACCGAACAACGTCGCCGCGCTCGCAATGGCAAACACCACCGCGGCGGCCGCCAGGCGGCGGTCGACGATCGCGGCCAGCGCGGATCCCCACAACACCGCGGTGAGGACGAAGCCGTTGCCGAGCACCCGAAGCGCCCCGACGATCGCGGCCGCCTCGCCAGTCAGCGCGCCCGCCGACGTGCCGGCTGCGGTCAGCACACTACCTACCTCGAGCAGGACCATGGCCGCGGCGACGGGAACGAACGTGATCGCGACGGCGGCGCCGTGGCGTTGCGGCGACGCGAGGAACGCCTGCGCCGTGATCTCGAGCCCGATGAAGACCAGGATCGGCGCAACGGCCGCCTCCGGCAAGATGCGGACGAGCGCCGGCAGCACACCTGCCATAGCGCCGAGGCCGATCACGAGACCGGTCGCGAGCGTGTAACCCGAGCGGGCTCCCATCGCCTTGTAGGCGGGATGCCCGATGTACGGCGTGTTCTGGATGACGCCGCCGCAGAGTCCGGCCAGGATCGTGGCCCCCGCCTCGGTCAGCAGCACGTCGCGCGTTCGGTAGTGGTCGCCCGCCGCGCTCGCGCTCTCGGTGTTGTCGATGCCGCCGACGACCGTGACGAGCGCGAACGGGAGCGCGATCGACAGGTAACCGAGCGCGTGCGGTATCGCGTCCATCCAGACGAGCGTCGGCCACGGAATGGCGAACTGGACATGGCCCGCACCGGCAGCCACGGCCTCGCCGCCCCCGACCAGCCACGCACGGCCCCAGAACACCGCGGTCCCGGCCAGGACGGCGGCGAAGGCTCCTGGAATGCCGAGTGGCATGCGGACCCGTCCGAAGAGCGCGAGAAAGAGCACGCCGAGCGCGACGAGCCCGGTCATCGGATCGGCGAAGAGCTTCAGCGACGGCAGGAAGGCAATCAGGAAGATCGCCACACCACCGATCGAGCCGAGTAACGCGGCGCGGGGCACGACGCGACGAACCCAGTCCCCGGCGAAGGCGAGCGCGGTCTTCACGACGCCGATCGCGATGGTGACCGCCATGGCAACCTTCCAGGCCAGAATCGGATCCCCGGTGGCCAGCATGACGGGGCCGAGCACACCGAAGACCATTGCGAACAGCGTCGGCGTGTCGATCCCGAATGGCATCGCGGTGACGTCCGACCGGCCAGTGGCTCGCATCAGCCGGAGCGCGAGCCAGGTGTAGACGAGATCCCCGGCCAGGACGCCGATGGCCGTCCCCGGCAGCATCCGAAAGAGGACGAGGTCCGGCGGGAACTTGAAGACGCCGATCAGCAAACCGGAGAGGATGACGAGCTGGGTGGTGTTGTCGAGGGCGAGCCCGAGAAACCCGTTCAGGTCCCCCTGACTGATCCAGGACGGCGCTCGACGGCCCGAGCCTATCGTGCGGTCGCGCTCGGAGCGGCCAGAAGGTGTTCGCGCGCCGACTCCCGCGTCCGCTGCGCGAGCGCCATGCACCACGCGTAATTCCCTCGGTTCGTGGCGACGTCCTGGAAGTCGAGCTCGATCAACGGGCTGAGATGCTCGCCGAGCTTCAGCCGCCCGCCAAACGACGTCCCGGCACGCTCGTCACTCGTGTCGAGCAGCACTTCGATCCGCGGATCTTCGCGCTTGGCGTGAGAGATCAGAAAGTTCTTGAGCCAGCGCGCGACGTCATCATAGCTGCCGCCGGAGAACATCCCGGGATTCTAGCAGACCCGGCTACTCGCGACATCCGAGCGAGGGCTCGAGGGCTTCAGAGGAGGGAAACGGGGGGAGCGTCGCGCTCCCCCCGTTCTCTTTAACACTCGTTGAAGCCGCACGAGAGGCACTTCTTGCAGCCTTCCTCGTAAACGAACGTCGCCTGGCCACACTCCTTGCAGAGATCGCCGATGCGCTTCGAAGCTGGTGCCGCCACCACGGCCAGCGGCTCGGTCGGCTTCACCTGGCCGATGTGCTCGGCCAACGTGCGTGCGATCGCATCCGGGAGAGACAGAATCTTCGATGGCCCGAAGCCCGTCGGCTGGCCACCGCCGATGCGGTTCAACTGACTGATGACCTCTTCGAGCCGCCGCTGAGCCGACAGCGGCGAAGGTAGCCTGAGCGTGAGCGAAATCAGCCGGCCGAGCGCTTCGGCGACCGCCATGGTGTCCGATCCACCCTTGCCGACCTGGACGAACACCTCGAAGGGCTCGCCGTCCGTGGTCCGGTTCACGGTGATGAACGCGGTGCCGATCGGCGTCTCCATCCGGTACGTCGAGCCGGTGAGGCTGTGCGGCCGGGGCTTGATGATTGCCGGGCCCAGCGCGGGCACTGCTGCCGCCGGCTTCTCCTTGGCAATTCCGATGTTCAGGACTTGCTCGCCCTTGCACCCGTCACGGAACACGGTGATGCCGAGGCAGCCGAGCTCCCAGGCCAGACGATAGGCGTGGGCGACGTCTTCTTCGGTGGCGTCGTTCGGCAGATTGATCGTCTTCGACACGCCGTTGTCCGTGTAGCGCTGGAACGCCGCCTGGTGCCGCACGTGCCATTCGAACCCGATCTCGTGGGAGGTCTTGAAGACCTCGGCCGCGTTCTCGGGAACGCCGGGAATCCCGTGCAGCGCCCCTCGACGCGCGATCTCCTGCATGAGCGCATCGGAGAAAAAGCCCTTCTCCTTCGCGATCGCCTCGAACGTCTCGTTGACGAACGTCAGCACGCGCTCGCCGTCCGGCTGCTTCACACGGTGCTGGAAGGCCAGCGCGAAGATCGGCTCGACACCGGACGAACACCCGGCGATCATCGAGATCGTCCCGGTCGGCGCGATCGTCGTCACCGTGGAGTTCCGCATCGGTCGGCCGTCTTTGTAGATCGAGTGGCTCCAGTTCGGGAACGGCCCGCGCTCCTCCGCCAGCTTGCCGCACTGGTCGTGCGACATCTCCTTGACGAAGGCCATGAGCTGCGAGGCGAGGTCGATGGCCTGCTGGCTGTCGTACGGAATGCCCATGATGAACAGCAGATCGGCCCACCCCATGATGCCCAGACCGATCCGCCGGTTCGCCTTCACAGTCTCGTTGATCACCGGCAGCGGGTACGGGTTCATCTCGATGACGTCGTCGAGAAACCGGACGGCCAGCCGCACGACGCGCTCCATTTCGTCCCAATCGATCGACCACTCGCCGGCGGAGCCCCGCCGCGCAAACTTCGAAACGTTCAGGGAGCCGAGGTTGCACGCTTCGTTCGGCAGCAGCGGCTGCTCGCCGCAGGGATTGGTCGCCTCGATGACTCCGATCTCCGGCGTCGGATTGGCGGGGCTGGCGTTGATGCGATCGAGGAATACCATGCCGGGGTCGCCCGTCCGCCAGGCCGCCCGCACCATGCGATCGAACACCTCCTGCGCTGACAGCCGCTTCACCACCGCCCCCGTATGGGGATTGATCAGGTCGTACTCCTCGCCCTTGGCCAGCGCGTCCATGAACGCGTCCGTCGCGGCGACGGAGATGTTGAAGTTGGTGATGCCGCCGTCGAGCTTGCAGTCGATGAACTCGAGGATGTCGGGATGATCGACGCGCAGGATGCCCATGTTGGCGCCCCGGCGCGTCCCGCCCTGCTTCACGGCCTCGGTCGCGCTGTTGAACACCCTCAGGAACGACACCGGTCCGGAGGCGCGACCGCCGGTGGACGCGACGATGTCGTCCTTAGGCCGCAACCGCGAAAACGCGAAGCCCGTGCCGCCACCCGACTTGTGGATGATCGCGGCCGCCTTCACCGAGTCGAAGATCTCCTCCATGGAGTCGCCGACCGGCAGCACGTAGCACGCCGAGTACTGGAGCCCGTTTCCCTTGCCGGCGTTCATCAACGTCGGCGAGTTCGGGATGAAATAGCCGTCGACCATCATCTCGTAGAACGCGGTGGCGACTTCTCGAACCGCGGCGGGGCTGCGCCCGTAACGCGCCTCCGCTTCGGCGATGGATCCGGCGACACGCCAGCACATTTCCTCCGGCGTCTCGATCACTTCACCTCCCTGCCGCGCGAGGTAGCGCTCCCGGAGCACGCGCAGTGCCGGCTCGGTCCACTTGCCGACTTTCGATGGGCGGGTTTCAGACAGCATCCCAGCTTCTCCTTCCCGACCGACCTTCTGAGCGAGGGGGGCCGGCATCCGCTATATCTTGTGGTAGCGGGGAGCCTACCACTCATGATCTAGCGTGTGTCAAGAAAAAACCAGTCCACGGTCCTCCACAGCGGTATCCACCGCCCATCCCCGATCGGGCTCGCGGCTCAGCCCCTTGAATGTCGCGGGGTTCCCTGTAAATTCCGGCGTGATCCACCGCGTCACACCTTGCACGTACTCGCCTCGGCCTGCATTTCGTCAACGAATGATCGTGCTATCTTTCGACTGTCGTTGCCGCGTCCGGCCGCGACTGGCACGGGCATCCCTCGCACAAGGAGATCTTCATGAGGACGGCTCTCGTCGCGCTGCTCCTGACCGTCGGTGCAGCAGTGCCCGCGGTGGCCCAGGCGCCCGCCGCGCCGCCATCGCCCACGGGGCACCCGCTGACGCTTCAGGAAGCCGTCGCCATCGCGCTCGAGCGACAACCCAACATTCTCGCGGTGCTGAATGACTATGCGGCGGCCCGCTTTGTCGTCGATCAGGCGCTGGCGCCGCTCCTGCCGCAGTTCACCGGATCGATCAGCACGACGAGGAGCTCGCAAGCGGTCCTGCCGCAGTCATTGACCGCCACCGCACCCATCACGATTCAGCGCGACTTCAACCAGACGCTCCTCGGGCAGGTCTCGGTCTCGCAGCTTCTCTTCGACTTCGGCCAGAACAAGGCGGCAACCGACGTCGCCCGGAAGAACGCGGCGGTGTCGCTGGAAAACGTGGAGCTCCAGCGCCAGCTCATCACATTCACCGTCAAGCAGGCCTTCACCCAGCTCAACTTCGCCAAACGGCTGTTCCAGGTGAACCAGCAGGCCCTGGAGCGGGCGGAGCTCAACCTGCGCTCGGCGCGTGGGTTCTTCGAAGTTGGCACCCAGCCGAAATCCGCGGTCACCCGCGCCGAAGTCGACGTCGCCAACGCCGGGGTCGCCATCATCCAGGCGCGCAATGCGGAGCGCGTGGCGCGGGTCGCGTTGAACACCGCCATGGGCCTCACCGCTGACACGCCGACCGAGGTCACCGACAACCTCGTCTACACGCCGGTGCAGTTCGATCCCGTGCAGCTCCAGGCCGACGCGCTTCGCCAGCGTCCCGAATACCTCCAGACGAAGCTACGCGCCGAAGCGGCCGAGGCGTTCGAGCGGCAAGCCTCCCGGAATTTCTTCCCGACGATCACGGGCTCGGCGACGTACGGCGGATTCCAGACCGATCTCCTGCCGGGCTGGAGCGCAAACCTCAACTTGACGTGGCCGTTCTTCGACGGCGGCGGGCGCCTCGCCGTCTACCGGCAGGCCAAGGCAAGTCTCGAAGCGGCGCGGGCGCGCGTGAGGGCGTCGGAGCTGGACATCTCACGTGACGTCGAACAATCGCGGCTCAACGTCACGGAAGCGAACGAGCGGATCCAGGCCAGCCTGAAAGCCGTCGAGTCAGCCCAGGAAAACTTCCGGCTCGCCCAGGGCCGGTTCGACGCCGGGGTGGGAACGATCCTGGAGCTCACCGATGCGCAGCTCGCCCTGATCCAGTCGCAGAACACGGAAGCGCAGGCGCTCCAGGACTTCCAGATCGCGCTGGCTCAGCTCGACCGGGCCGTGGGCCGGCGGTAACCGAGGGGTCGCCGACCCGCGGTGTCGGTACGTCGCGATAAATACTCCGGCAGTGACCGGCGTCAAAGGAGTATCCGAAGCACCATGAAGCGCGCATTGTCAGTGATCGGAATCGTCCTCGCCGTCGCCGCCGGCGTCTGGGGCTATTTCTACACGCAAAGTCTCGGCAGCGCTCCGAAATACCGGCTGGCCCGGGTCGAGCGTGGCCCCCTCACGGCAGCCGTCTCCGCGAGCGGCAACTTGAATGGCGTCATCATGGTCCTCGTCGGCAGTCAGGTGTCGGGTCAGGTCAAAGAGCTCTTCGTCGACTTCAATTCCGTCGTGAAGAAAGGCCAGGTCATCGCGCGGATCGATCCGCAGATCTTCGAGGCCCAGGTCAACCAGGCAAAAGCCGACCTCGAAGCGGCGAAGGCGGCGGTGCAAAACCAGACCGCGACGGTGGAGAAGGCCAAGGCCGACGTCGAGAATGCGCGGGCGGCGCTGGCGCAGGCCAAGGCGCAGACCGCGAAGGCCGACGTCATGATGGCCGATGCCAAGCGCACGTACGGCCGCAGCGCGGAGCTCTTCCGCCGGGACCTCATCGCGCAGGCCGACCGCGATACTGCCCAGGCGAACTACGATGCTTCGGTCGCGCAGCTCGACGCCGCGCGCGCCAACGAGCAATCGCTGGCGGCCGCCATCCAGTCCGCGCAGGCGCAGCTCCGCGTGCAGGAGGCTCAGCTCAAGTCGGCGCAGGCCCAGGTCCACCAGAAGGAAGCGGCGCTCAAGCAGTCCCAGATCAATCTCGATTACACGACGATCCTCGCTCCCGTCGACGGCATCGTGGTCTCCCGCGCGGTCGACGTGGGTCAAACCGTGGCGGCCAACCTCCAGGCGCCCACGCTCTTCACCATCGCGAAGGACCTCACACGGATGCAGGTCGAGACCAGCGTGGACGAGGCCGACATCGGTCGCATCAAGGTCGACGGACCTGCCACGTTCACGGTCGACGCCTTCCCGGGCGAAGTCTTCACCGGCCGGGTCACGCAGATCCGGAAAGCGGCACAGATCATCCAGAACGTCGTCACGTACACCGTGATCGTCGAGGTGCCGAATCCCACCGGCAAGCTCCTTCCCGGAATGACGGCCAACGTCAAGGTGGTCGTCGCCGAAAAACCGAACGTGGTGAAGGTCTCCAATGCCGCGCTGCGATTCCGTCCCGCGGGAGTCGACGCGGGACCGACGCCGGGGTCTTCGGGACGTGGCGGCCAACCAGGCCCGGCGAGTAGTGGCGGTCGGGCCGGTGGCGGCGCAGGTAGCGCCGGTGGCGGTGCCCCAAGCGCCGGTAGTGGCTTTGGAGCCGGAGGAGGCGGCCGCCAATCGCCCGAGGCGATGCGTGAGCGACTCGTGAAGGGTCTCGGCTTGAGCGACGAGCAACAGAAGAAACTGGAGCCAATCCTTCAAGATAGTCGCGAACAGGTGATGGCACTTCGAGGCGAGCAGCTTGCCGACCAGGAACGCCAGGCGCGCATCCAGAAGGTCCGCGAGGGAACGCGCGCGCGCATCCGGGCGATCCTGACGCCGGCGCAGCAGGCGCGCTACGACGACGTGTCTGCATCCGAAGGGCGCGGCGGCACCACCGGCCGAGTCTGGGTCGCCGGCCGCGACGGCAAACCCGAAGCCGTCTCGGTCACATTGGGACTGACGGATGGCACGGCCACCGAGGTGTTGCAAGGCCTGAAGGAAGGTCAGGAGGTCATCGTCGGCACCGCGAACAAGGCCACTGGACCCGGCGGCTCCCAGGGCGGCGCTCCCCGGCTGAGACTCTGATGCCGCTCATCGCAGTCGAGGCCCTCACCAAGGACTACATCCTCGGTCCCCACGCGGTTCATGCCCTTCGCGGTATCTCGATGCAGATCGACGAAGGTGAGTTCGTCGCGGTCATGGGACCGTCGGGCTCTGGGAAGTCGACGTTCATGAATGTGCTCGGGTGCCTCGACACGCCGACAACCGGCCGCTATCTACTCGATGGCGAGGACGTGGCGGGCCTGTCGCGCGATGCGCTGGCCCGCATCCGCAATCAGAAGATCGGCTTCGTCTTCCAGCAGTTCAATCTCCTGCCCCGCGTCAGCGCCCTCGAGAACGCCGAGCTCCCGCTGCTCTACTCCGGGCTTCCAACCCGCGATCGGCGCGCGCGCGCGCGCGAACGACTGGCCGCGGTCGGCCTCTCCGATCGCGCCACCCATAATCCGAGCCAGCTCTCCGGCGGACAGCAGCAGCGAGTCGCCATCGCGCGCGCCCTCGTCAACGACCCCGCGGTCGTCCTTGCCGACGAGCCCACCGGCAACCTCGACACGCGCACGAGCATCGAGATCCTTGCGCTCCTGCAGCGCCTGAACCGCGAAGGGTTGACGATCATCGTCGTGACCCATGAGCCTGACATCGCGGCCCACGCCGGACGCATTCTCACGTTCCGCGACGGCCATGTGCTCGGCGACGAGCGCGTGCCCGCGCCCGCCGATGCCGCCGCCGAGCTGGCCGGAATGAGAATCGAGGACGAGGAAGAGGAAGAGGAAGAGGAAGAGGTCGTCGCGTGACGCTGTGGCATAGCGCCAGGATCGCGGTCGGAGCGCTCCGGGTGAACAAGCTCCGGAGCGCCCTCACGATGCTGGGCATCATCATCGGCGTCGGCGCGGTCATCGCCATGGTCGCCGTCGGCGCGGGCGCGCAGGCGCGCGTCGCGGAACAAATTCAGAGCCTCGGCTCGAACCTCATGATCATCCTGTCGGGCAGCGTCACCTCAAGTGGTATTCGGCTTGGCCAAGGGAGCCAGCTCACCATCACCGAGGACGATGCGAGCGCGATCCAGCGCGAGGTGCCGACCGTGCAGGTCGCGGCGCCCTCGAACCGCGGTACCGCGCAGGTCGTCTACGGCAACCTGAACTGGGCCACCGTGCTCCAGGGCATCACGCCCGAGTACCTGGAAGCGCGCGACTGGCTGGTGGAGACGGGACGCGGCATCGCGCAGGACGAAGTCGATGGCGCGGTCAAGGTCGCGCTCATCGGTCAGACGACGTCGCTCAACCTCTTCGGCGATGGCGACCCGCTCGGTCAGATCATCCGTATCAAGAAGGTGCCGTTCACGATCGTCGGGACGTTGTCGCGAAAGGGCCAGAACTCCTATGGCCAGGACCAGGACGACCTCATCCTGATCCCGCTGTCGACGGCGAAGAAGAAGGTCCTCGGCGTGGCGCAGTCGAACCCTCGGTCGGTGAGCGTGATCACGGTCAAGGTGCGCGCCGGTGAAGACATGAGCGATGCCGAAAACCAGATCCGCGGGCTCCTGCGCCAGCGCCACAAGCTCCAGCCCTACCAGGACGACGACTTCTGGGTCCGCAACCTGTCGGAGATACTGCAGACCCAGGAAGAATCGTCACGCGTGATGACCTATCTGCTGGCCGCGATCGCCTCGATCTCGCTCCTCGTCGGCGGCATCGGGATCATGAACATCATGCTGGTGTCGGTGACGGAGCGCACGCGCGAGATCGGACTCCGGATGGCCGTCGGCGCGCGCGGGCGCGACATCCTCGCGCAGTTCCTCGTCGAAGCCATCACGCTGTCGGCCATCGGCGGCGTCATCGGCATCGCGCTCGGCCTCGGAGGCTCCGAGGCGCTCAGCTATTACTTCCAGTGGCGGACCCTGGTCGCTCCGGAGGCGATCCTGATCGCCTTCGGCTTCGCTGCGACCATCGGGGTCTTCTTCGGGTTTTACCCGGCGAGAAAGGCCGCGCGCCTCGATCCGATCGAAGCGCTTCGCTACGAGTAGCCTTCCCCACCGGGTGCGGCTTCAACTCGTTACGGGAACTGATGCTCGTTCTCGAACTGCCTCACGCCAGCGCCGGGGGACGCCGGGCTCGCGGCCGGAGAGCTTCCTCCCGTTGCGTACACCACGACCTGGCTACCCGGCTGGAGGCTGGACACCGCCACGGGCTGGTCGCCGACGTAGACGACCTGGTCGCTCGTCGTCTGAATCGTGCGCCCATCGCTCAGCACGATCGCGGCGGGAGGATCGATCCGCACGACGGTGCCGCTCGCGACTTCCTGCATCATGGCGCGGCCGTCGCGCGCGGCGATTGGGCGGCTCGAGCGCACGACGACCGGTGTGCCGCCTCGCAGCGTGCTGAGCTGGACCTCTTGTCCGTTGGCCAACACTTGCGTGTCCCTGTCGAGCCACACGTGACGTCCATCATCGAAGACGATCACGTGGTCGGTCGGATCCGCACGGAGCACGGTGCCAGCCACCTCGTAGGTCCCGGACTGCGACCTGGCGATCGGCGCGAGTGGCACGGAGGAGCTCGGCGGCGCCGCGGGCGGAGGCGGCGTCAGGGTCAGGGCCGACGGCGCCGTGACTCCGGTGGGCGCGCCCTCCGTGATCGCCACGTACCGGCCCTCCTCGAACATGACCGGTTGACCTGACTGGATGACGACGGCAGTCCCCGGCGTCAACGTGTCGAACGGCATGGACTGATTGTTGGAAAGAATGACCGTGTTGGGCACGATCTGCAGCATCTGGCCGTTATCGAGAACCACGACGTTCGCCGCGGGATCGATACGCGTGACCGTGCCGGTGACGGCTTGCTGTGCCGAGGCACTCGCGACCGACAGCATCGCGACGGCGGCGACCAGGACTCCGAAGCGTCGGATCATCATGTTTCCCCCTGTTTGTAAAGCTGACGCGGGGCACGTCATGCCCCGCGCGAGCCGCGTGATGCCCCTCGAGGCTCGCGACCCTTGCGGCGAGGGTGCAACCGGGTTGCCACCGACGCCGGCAACTCGCCGGGTGGTGCGCAATCTCTGCTATCGTCATCGGCGATGCCTGATCGATCGAAGCGGTCGACCACCCGTGCCCGCGCGAAGCCACGTCTGCCACGCGCCACTGCCGAGCACGCCCCCGATACGGCTCTCCTGCGACTGGCCCGGACGATCGCCGATGTCCGAGCCGCTGACGGGCCGGGGCGGCTTCAAGCCGCGCTCGAGCAGCTGGCCGCCGCCTACGGACACGACACGGAGGTGCCCGCGCTGCTCTTCGAGACGTGGCTCGAGCGCCGGCGCCACGGCCGTCTCGACAAGACGCGCGCACTCGCGGTCGCGTGGGCTCGCGAGCAAGTGCGTCTCGCGCTTCAGGAACTGCTGGAAGAGGAGTCGGCGCGTGGACGCATCCGCGCGGACGTCACGGCCGAATCGCTCGCGTGGATGCTCCTCGTGGGATGTGAGGCACTGGCCCACGAGCCGCCCGGCTCGGCGCCCGACAAGGTTCGGCTCTTGCTTGCGCTCGTCGATGGTGGCCAACGTTGCTGACGATGCCGGCCCGTCGCGGCCTCGTCCCTCTAGTGCGCGCGACGCTGACTGTTGCGCTCGCGCCGCTGCTCGTCGTCACGCTGCAGCCGCACGTCACGGGCGCGGAGACGCCGAGCGACGCCGCGCTCGGGCTCATCATCCGATATCACGAAGACCCGACGCGCATCGACCGCGCGCGCGACCTCCTCGAGGCCGCGCTCGAGCGCGAGCGTCGCGTCGACACCCTGATCACCCTCGCCCGCGTCTATCTGCTCGTCGGCGACGTCCGCGCCACGACGACCGACGAGAAGCTGGCCGCGTACGATCGAGGGCGGGAGCTCGGACGGCGCGCCGTCGAGCTGGCGCCGAAGAGCGAGGAGGCTCACCTCTGGTACGTCGCGAACACCGGCCGCTGGGGCCAGACGAAGGGCGTGATGCGCTCGCTCTTTCTCCTGCCGACCGTGCGTCGCGAGCTCGATGCGATCTTCGAGTTGAACCCGGCCTCGCCACGCGGCCACGACATCGCCGGCAAGGTGATGCTCGAGCTCCCGACGATCATCGGCGGTGACCGCGGCAAGGCCGAGGAACATTTCAAGAAGGCGCTCGCCGCCGATCCTCACTACACGCTGGCGAGGATCGATCTCGCGGGCCTCCATATCACGACAAGCCGCTACCGCGAGGCGCGCCAGGAGCTGCAGCGCGTCCTCAAGGAGCCGTCGCCCACGTACCCCGCGGACTGGAACGTCAAGGATCTCCCACGAGCCCGACAGCTCCTCGAGTCCATTCGCGACCGCCGGTAGCGATCGACGAGATCGTCCGGCGACTCCGGCGAACGTCCCGCCGCTGGAATCCCACCGCGCTTGCCCTCGTCGCGCGGGAGCGGCCAGACCCGTTCCGGGTACTCGTGGCATGCCTCCTGTCGCTCCGGACCCAGGACACGACCACGGGCCCAGCGGCGGCTCGCCTCTTCGCGCTCGCCGACACGCCGGCCGCGATGCTGCGGCTGACGGCCGGCCAGATCGAGCGCGCGATCTATCCGGTTGGGTTCTACAAGACGAAGGCGCGCATCCTGCTCGGACTCGGCCGGGCTCTGCTCACGCGCTTCGAAGGGCGGGTGCCCGACGATCTCGATGCGCTGCTTACGTTGAACGGTGTCGGACGCAAGACGGCCAACCTCGTCGTCACGGTGGCCTTCGGCAAGCCCGGCATCTGCGTCGACACCCACGTGCATCGGATCTCGAACCGCTTCGGCTACGTCAAGACGCGCACTCCCGAGCAGACCGAGATGGCGTTGCGGGCGAAGCTGCCGCGCCGTCACTGGATCGGCTACAACGATCTCCTCGTCGGCTTCGGCCAGAACGTGTGTACGCCGCTCTCACCGAAGTGCTCGATCTGTCCGGTGCGGGCGCTGTGTCGCCGCGTCGGCGTGACGGTCTCGCGGTAGACGCAACGCGCGGAGCGTTTTCAGATTTTTGAGGTCCGCTGCCGGCTCGGGCTCCTTCGGTGTCTCGAGCACCTTGGGCACCCGCCGGAACCGTGGATCGTTCAGCAGAAACCGGAACGCCGGCCGTCCGAGAAATCCTTCGCCGATGTTGGCGTGACGATCCAGACCGGAGCCGAGCGGCGCTCTGGCGTCGTTCAGGTGGAACGCCAGCACTCGATCGAACCCGATGTGTCGCTGGCATTCGTTCATCACGGACGTGTAGCCGGCCGCCGTGCGGATGTCATACCCGGCCGCGAACAGATGACACGTGTCGAGGCAGACGCCGAGCCGCTCGGGGCGCGCAGCGCGCTGGAGGAGGGCCCCGAGGTCGATCAGGCGATTGCCGATGCAATGGCCGGCGCCGGCGGTGTTCTCGAGCGCGACCTTCACCCGGTACCCCGCCGTTCGCGTCACGACTTCGTCCAGCGCCCGCACGACGCGCGCGATGCCGGCACCCGCGCCGTCACCCATGTGCGAGCCGGGATGGATGACGACCCAGCCGAGCTCGAGCGCTTCGGCGCGCTCCAGCTCATCGGTGAAGAAATCCACCGCCTGACGCCACGGCGCGTCCGTCGGGTTCGCCAGATTCACGAGATAGCTGGCGTGGGCGAACACCATGCGAATCCCGGTCCGGCGACGCGCTGCCCGAAACGCGCGCACTTGCTCGGCGTCGAGCGGCTTCGAGGCCCACTGACGATGACTCTTGAGGAAGATCTGCACGGCGCCACAGCCGAGCTCGGCGCCGCGCTCGAGCGCGCGATGGAGCCCGCCGGCAATCGACATGTGAGCGCCGATCTCGTCGCGGGGACGCGGCAGGCGGGCGGCCACGGCGCCCAGGCTACCACGCGGTCGCGGCCGACCGGCGCCGGTAGTGCGTCAGTTTGCTAGCCCGGATTATTCATGAACGAACGACGCGCGCGCCGGCCGGTGATCCGGCGGGAGACGGGCAGCCGGGGTCCTCTGACCACAGACGTCTTCGCCCCGATCATCGCCGAGCCGTTCCCACTCGTCACGGCTGCGTCGTCGCCTCGCGAGGCGGGAATGGCTCCCCCGGACCCCGGCGCCCCATCTCCCGCCGGGTCACCGGCCGACCCTGGTTATAGACGTTCATGAATCACGCGCGCGGGACTGTTCGATGAACGACGCAGCCCGGGGACAGCGTGTTACCGCGGGCTGGCCGGGTCGGTGGGGGGCCGGTTGACCCGTTCCCGGAGCGTGCGATCGAGGGCAACCCGGTCGTGAGTGGGAACGGCTCGCGGGTCATCGGTCAAAGGGCCTCGTGGTCAGAGGCCCCTCACCGACCCGGCCGGCCCGCGACGCCACGCGCTCGATTGCCGGCAAGCGTTCATGAATAATCCGGGCAGGGAAAATTGATGCACTACCCCGGCGCCGCAGACCTTGTGAGCAGGACGGGCAGATGCTACAAGTAGGGCAGGCACCGCAGCATTCCATCCTCAACAACCCGGAGACGTCATGACTGCATGGACCGTCGACTCATCGCTGACTACGACGTTCGAGCTCGAGTATGGCGCCTCCGAAGCCGACCTCCGGCGGCTCTACGAGAACGCCAAGCGTGACCAGTGGAACGCCTCGCGTGACATCGACTGGTCGGCGCCCGCCTCGCCGGATGGTCGGATCATCGCGGACGAGCTCATCGACATGTACGGCAGTCCGCTCTGGGAGCGCCTGCCGGAAGCGGAACGCGTTGCGCTGAACCGGCGGATCGCAGCCTGGCGGCTGTCGGTGCTCATGTACGGCGAGCAGGGCGCGCTGCTCGCCTGCAGCCAGCTCGTCGACCTGGTCGCCGGCACCGATCTGAAGTTCTTCCAGGCGACCCAGGTGGTCGACGAGGCCCGGCACAACGAGGTGCTCGCACGGTATCTCAGCGAGCGGCTGGGCGGCCTCACGTATCCCATGCCCGTGAACGAGCGCGATCTCTTCACGTCCATCCTGGGCGAGTCGAAATGGTATCTGAAAACGATCGCGCTCCAGCTCGTGGCCGAGACGTTCGCGGTGTCGCTCTTCCGCATGATGGCCGAGAGCGCGCGCGATCCGGTGCTCGGCGAGATCTGCAAGCGCATCCTGCTCGACGAGTCCCGGCACATGGGCTTCGGCATGCTGTCCCTGCCGACAGTCGTGCGCGAGTCATCCGAGGCCGAGCGGCGCGAGCTCGAAGACTACACGGTGTTCGCGCTCGAGAAGACGCTGACCGGGTTCTTCCCGCTGGAGGCGTATCAGGACATGGGCTGGAGCAAAAGCGAGATCGACGAGGTCCAGCGGTACCGGCGCGCGACGGCCGCCCACAACGACTACGCGCCGTTCCGCAAACACTTCAAGCGCGACATGCACGGCTCGATGGTCCAGAATCTCTCTCGCATCGGACTCCTCACCGAGCGCGTGCGCCCGCGCCTCGAAACGTTCGGGATCACGCTGCCGGCCGCGTGACGGGCCCGAGCAGCTCGCCGAGGCGGAGAACGCGGTAGTCCCACACCGCCTCGAGCTTGCGCCGCGCGAAGAGTGCGTGCGCCAGGTCTCCCACAGGCCCGAACGGCAGCTCGTAGGTGACCCGGTCCTCGATGCGCGTTCCGCCGTCAACCTCCATGAACATGTGACGATGCTCCCAGCGCGCCAGCGGTCCGCGGACCTGCACGTCGACGAAGCGATGCGGCGGATCGAACTCACGGACGAGCGCGCGCCAGCGCGCGCGGATGCCACGCCACGAGATCTGAAAGTCGAGGACGGTGCCGGCGACCATGCCGGCACCGGGCGCGTCTAACGTCAACGTGAGCTCCGGCGGTGTCAGCAGGGCGAGATTGCTCGGGTCGGCGAAGAAGGCGAAGACCTCGACACGCGGCCGGGGCAACCACAACCGCGCCTCGAAGACGTAACCGCTCATGACGCGAGCGCTATCATAGGCGGGTGCCCTCGCTCGGTCAAACCCGCGCCTACGTGGCGCTGGTGCTCATCGTCGTCCTCTGGGCCAGCTATCCCGCCATGGCGAAGCTCGCGCTTCGTGATTTCCCTCCGTTCTTCCTCGCCGTCACCCGCTGTGTGATCGCGTCGACATTCCTGGTCGCCGTGCTCGCTCGCGCGCCGACGCGACCACTGCAGAGCCTGTCTCCATCCGCGCTTCCCGCGTTCTTCGTGCTCGGCCTCGCCGGCATCTGGATCTCGATGCAGTTCACCTATGTGGCGATCTATTACACGACGGCGGGCAATGCCGTAATTCTCCAGGCGGCGACCCCGGTGACGGTGGCGCTCGGTGCACGGCTGTATCTGGGTGAGCGGCTTCAGCGGGCGCAGTGGTTTGGCGTCGGTGTCTCGGCCTTCGGCGTGCTGCTGGTGATCACGAAGGGACATCTGGCGCTCCTCCGCCCGGAAGAGGTACATGTCGGCGATCTGATCACGCTCGTCTCGTTGATAGGCTGGACCGCGTACACCGTATACGGGACGCGACTCCTCGCCGTCCACTCGCCGGAGCTCGCCACGACCGCCGCCTACGTGCTGGGCACGCTGCTGCTGATCCCGACGGCGGCGCTGACCGCGCCGCTCTACCCTGCCCCACGGCTCGGCTCGCTCGTCGCGTGGACCGTCGTGCTCTATCAGGCCATCTTCGGCGCCGTCGCGCACCTGTGGTGGTATCGAGCGGTCCGCGTCATCGGGCCGAGCCGTTCCGCGATGTTCATGAACTTGCAGCCGGTGGTCGGCCTGCTGCTCGCGCACGCGGTGCTCGGGGAGGTGATCGGCTTCTGGCAGGTTGCCGGCGCCGCGTTCGTGCTCGGCGGCGTGGCCCTGACGACGCGCGCGCGGGGCCGAGCGGCCAGCCCCGCGCGCGACTCCGTCAGCTGAGCTTCTTGACCTCGGCGAGGATCTTGTCGGGGTCCGGCAATTCACCCTTGCCGTACCGCTCGACGAAGGCGACCTTGCCGTTCTTGTCGATGATGAACGTGGCGCGGCTGTTGGCGTTCCAGTCCTGCCAGTACACGCCGTAATCCCGGGCCACGCTCCGGTGCACGTCGGACAGCAGGGGATAGTTGCTGATGCCGACCGACTTCGCCCAGTTCTCGTGACTGAACGGACTGTCCGTGCTGATACCCAGCACCTGGGTATTGGCCGCCTCGAAATCGCGCACGCGCTTATCGAAGGCGGGCATGCACTTGCTTCAGCCCGGTGTCCAGTCCAGCGGGTAGAACAGCACGACGACGTTCTTCCCGCGATAATCCCGCAGGCCGACCTCTTTGAGCCCGATCGACTTCAGCGTGAAGTCGGGAGCCGGATCGC
The DNA here is from genome assembly GCA_041490825.1 of Methylomirabilia bacterium. Classification (GTDB taxonomy): domain Bacteria; phylum Methylomirabilota; class Methylomirabilia; order Rokubacteriales; family CSP1-6; genus JBGPTW01. The sequence continues at coordinate 90,067 of JBGPTW010000004.1, forward strand.
CCGCGTTGAGGGTCTTTCCGTCCGCGACAGTGCTCACTCGAAGTGTCCCCCTTTCGCTGATTTGGGAGGTGTGCGCGTCATGATAGCACGCGATGTTCCGGCCCTCGCGGGTGGCTTGCGGGTGGCGCCCGACAGCGATGGCCGGCGGCTCTCCAGCGGCGCCTCGGGGAGCCCGAGAAAGCCGGCGGCAGTGGTCACACGCCCCGTGTCCCAGAGCCGGGCGAAGCGTTCCGCCGCCCGCACGTCACGAAGCGCGTGGTGATCCATGACGACGCGGCACCCGGTGCTGTCGATGATCTTCATGAGGTTGTCGATGCCGCGATCGATCAGGGCGGTGCCGACCTCGTGCTCGATGTACGACGGCGGCCCGGACAGATAGAGGAGCGTCGGACGCTCCTGGATGAGATACGCCGTCGCCACGGCCGAGAGCGGGCCCTGCACGTCGGAGGCGAACACGAACCGCTCGCGCTCCAGCGTGTCCGCGATCGTCAGCGCCACCACGTACCCCAGTGCCGTGCCTTCGACGCCATGCGCGAGCGGCGCCGAGACTCGTAGCTCGAGCGGCGGCTCGCGATGGCTCATGCCGTCGGCGCTGTCCAGTCGTGCCTGCCCGGACAGCGTCCTGCGCAGCGCCGCGGCCCGCTTCGCCTGGAGCCCGTTCACCATACGCTGCGGATCCTTCGCGAGCACTCGCCGGCCGGCGTAGGTCGCCGGGTCGGAACGAAAATGGTCCTCGTGGTAGTGGCTGACGAAGATGAACTGCGCGCGCTCGGCGTAGGCCGAGATGCGATCATTGGCGCGGCGAAACGCTTCCCACTCCTGATCGCTCGGTGGCAAGCCGAACCGGGACGGCGCGAGCGTCGCGCCGGGATCGATCAAGATCCCGGTTCCGGCGACCTCCACGTACGTGGCCATGGAGCGCACGCCGAGCGAATCGGCGGCGAGCGGAACGATGTTCATGCGGTCTCGCCCGCGAACCGCGCCGCACGAACCTGGCGGTGAGGTCCGGGGGCGGTCGCCTCGGGTCTGTGCGCGAGGACGCGGGGGCCGCGTCCGGCGGCGGTCGAACCGTCTTCGACGACCGCGACCCTATCTCTCAGATGCATCGGCCGCCGTCGACTTCGATGCACGTGCCGGTGATCATCGCCGCGTCGTCGGACGCGAGGAAGACGGCGGCCCGCGCGAGATCTTCGGGCTGGTTCAGGCGCCCCAGCGGAATCGTCGCGATGTAGCGGGCGCGGCTCTCCGCATCCACTTCCTTCCGGTTCATGAACGTGGGAAGCATCGGCGTCTCGGTCGCCACCGGCGCGATGGCGACGACCCGGACGCCGTACGGCGCCGCTTCGAGGGCCAGCGCTTTCGTCAACGTCACCACGGCGCCCTTGGACGCGGCGTACGTCTGGCCGCCAGGCCGTGGCCGGATGGCCGACGTCGATGCCGTGACGAGAAAAACGCCGCGCTTCTGGCGCTTCATGACCGGCAGCGCGTGCTTGGCGCCAAGCCAGACGCCTTTCACGTTGACGGCCATGATCCGGTCGAACACCGCCTCGTCGACCTCCTCGATGTCCGTCTTCCACTGCGGCACGCCGGCGTTCGCGAAGAAGACGTCCAGCCGTCCCCACAGCGCCAGTGCGCGTTCCACGGCAGCCTGATTGTCTGCGCCGCGAGTGACGTCGGCGTGCACCGCCACCGCCTGGCCGCCCCCGTGCTCGATCCGCTCGACGATGGCCTTCGCGTTCGCGTCATTCACATCCGCGACGACCACGCGAGCGCCTTCTGCTGCCATCGCCAGCGCGGACGCCGCTCCGATGCCCGATCCCGCGCCCGTGATCAGCGCGACCCGATCTCTCAGCCTCATGCGTGCCTCCTAGGAGCCTGTCGGAGTATCGAGGCGGGCGCCGGGTTTCCCGGCGACCGGCGAGCGTATGGGGGTCTGGTGGCCTTCGAGGCCCCCAGCTCACTGGTCACAGGATCAGCTCCGCCACCGCACGGAGCCCATTCACATCGCCGGACAGCATCATCGTCGTCACGCCTGACGCCGTCCACTCGGCGAGACGCTCGCGGATGCGCTCGCGTGGCCCGCAGAGGGCGACCTCGTCGACCAGATCGTCCGGCACCGCCGCGGCAGCCTCGTCCTTCTTCCCCGAGAGATAGAAGTCCTGCACGCTCCGCGCGGCCGCTTCGTATCCGTAGCGCTGCGCGAGCTCGTTGTAGAAATTCTTGCCGCGCGCCCCCATGCCGCCCACGTACAGGGCCAGCCGGCTCTTGACCGCCGCTCGGCACGCATTGACGTCGTCGCCGACGACGACTGCCACGCTCGGCATGACGTCGAAGCGCTCTCGGCGACGCGGCCCCGCCGCGCGGAACCCGTCGTCCAGCCAGCCCTGAAACATCTTCATGCGGCGCGGGGAGAAGAAGATCGGGATCCAGCCGTCCGCGATCTCCGCCGCGAGCGCCACGTTCTTCGGCCCGATGGCCGCCAGATAGACCGGCAGGTCGGCCCGTCCGTGGAGAATCGACTTCAGCGGCTTGCCGAGCCCCGTGGCCGCCGGACCGGCGTACGGGATCTGATAGTACTCGCCGTGGTACTCGAGCGGCTTGTCCCGCTTCAAGATCGCGCGGACGATCTCGACGTACTCGCGCGTCTTCGCAAGGGGCTTGCCGAATGGCTGACCGTGCCAGCCCTCGGCCACTTGCGGTCCGGACACGCCAAGCCCGAGCCGGAACCGCCCGCCCGACAGCGCGTCGAGCGTCATCGCGGTCATCGCTGTCATCGCGGGCGTGCGCGCCGGAATTTGCATGATCGCGGTACCGACGTGGAGCCGTGACGTGCTCGCCGCGATCCAGGCGGCCGGCGAGACGGCGTCGGACCCGTAGGCTTCAGCCGTCCAGATCGAATCGAAACCAAGGCGCTCGACCTCTCGGACCTTGTCGAGATCGAGGCGGATGCTTGCGCCCGAGTAGGTCAGATGCAGGGCCAGTCTCATGGGCTGCCTCCCTTCCGTCCCAGCGATGGCGTCGCAGGGGGACGCGTCCGTTCCGTAATCGGATGCCTTCGCGCTCCAGCAAGAGACGCTGTGTCAGCATGCCGCTCGCCCGGGCGCGCCGGCTGATACGTCCTGCGGCATTCACGACGCGATGCCACGGCACGCCGACGGGGCACCGTCGCATCGCACCACCGACGGCGCGCGCCGCGCGCGGGTGATCGAGCAGCACGGCAAGCTGGCCGTACGTCGCCACCTCTCCCTTCGGAATCAGCCGCACCAGGCTCCACACGCGCTCGGCGAAGCTGACGGCGCGCGTCGCCTCGCGCCACTCAGCTCTTGCTGCCACCGACCTGCAGCTCGTGAAACCGCGCGTACACCCCGCCCGCGGCCAGAAGCTCCGCATGCGTGCCCTGTTCGTGGATCCGTCCACCGTGCAGCACCAGGATGCGGTCGGCCGCCTGGATGGTCGAGAGCCGATGGGCGATGGTCACGGTCGTGCGCTCCATCAAGAGCCGCCGCATCGCCTCCTGGATCAGTGACTCCGATTCGGGATCGACGCTGGACGTCGCTTCGTCGAGGACGAGGATTGCGGGATTGTACACAAGGGCGCGCGCGATGGCCAGGAGCTGGCGCTGTCCGTGCGAGATGTTCGCGGCGCGCTCGCTCAGCTCCTCGCCGAGGCCGCGCGGCAAGCGTCCGATGAACGTGTCCGCGTTGGCCAGCCGTACGGCACGCTCGAGATCGGCGACCCCCACGTCGCCGTCGACGCCGAGCCGCAGATTCGATGCGACGCTGCCCGTGAAGAGCACCGTGTCCTGGAACACGATGCCCACCCGGCGACGCAGCCGGCCGAGATCCCATTCGCGGACGTCGACGCCGTCGATCATCACGCGACCGCGCGTCACGTCGTAGAAGCGGCCGAGCAGGCGCGCGCAGGTGCTCTTGCCTTCACCGGTCACGCCCACGATCGCGACGTGCTCACCGGCCGCCACCGTGAACGAGCAATCGCGCAACACCCACTGCTCGTCGTCGTAGGCGAACCAGACGGACGTGAATGCGATCGCCGGAGCGCCCGGCTCTGGCGCCGGCTGTCGCGCCGGCGATGGTGACGCGATCGCTGGCGCTTCCTCGAGGAGGCCGAAGATCCGCTCGGCCGAGGCCATCGCCGCCTGCATCACCGTGTACTTCGCGCCCAGATCGCGGATCGGCAAGAAGAAGCGGTTGGTGTACTGGATGAACGCCACGAGCGCGCCGAAGGACAGCGCGCCGGCCGCGATCTCGTGCCCGCCGTACCAGAGCAGGCCGGCGAGCGCGATGGAGCCGAGGGCTTCCACGGACGCATAGAGCGACGCCTCGTAGATCGTCGAGCCGAAGAGCGCGCGACGGTAGGCGTGCGTGAGCCGGGCGAATGCCTGGCGCTCGTGACGCTCGCGCGCGAAGAGCTGGATGACCGCCATGCCCTGGAGCGACTCCTGCAGGAATCCGTTCAGCATCGCGAGGTGGCGGCGGACGTCCCGGTACGCGTCGCGCGCACGCACGCGGAAGAAGGCCGCGGCGACCGTCAACACCGGAACGATCGCGAACGTCACCAGCGCGAGGCGCCAGTCCATCCACAGCATGATGGCGACGACGCCCGCCAGCGTGACGACGTCGGCCACCATGGCGAAGAGCCCGCTCGTCACGGCGTCGTTCACGGTGTCGACGTCGTTCAGGACTCTCGTCATCAGTCGCCCGACGGGGGTTCGATCGAAGAAGCGCGCTTCCAGCCGAAGCAGATGACCGAAGAGCGCCGCGCGGAGATCGTGCACCAGCCGCTGCCCCGTCAGGTTCATCAGGTACGCCTCCACGGCGCGGAGACCGTAGAGCGCGGCCAGGACGACCACGTAGACGCCGGCGACCGCGGAGAGGCCCGCCCAGTCGCCGACGAGGATATGACGGTCGATCGCAACCTTCAGGAGGTACGGCTGCGACAGCTCGAGCGCCGAGATCACCGGGAACAGCAGGGTCGAGTAGACGATCAGCCGGCGATGTGGGCCCGCGGCGTCCCACAGTCGCGCGATCAGACGGCGATCGAACGCGCGGCCAAGGACCTCGTCGTGGGTCTCAGGAGGCACGCGCAATCTCCTCCTCGAGCTGCTGGATCCGCCACAAGCGGGCGTAGAGTCCGCCCTGCGCGAGCAGCGCATCGTGGGTGCCGGTCTCCACCACGTGCCCTTCCGCGAGCACCACCACCCGGTCCGCTGCGCGCGCCGCGCGCAGGCGATGCGTCATGAGCAGCACGGTCCGGGACGCCGTCGCCTCGCGCACGCCGCGGAGGATCTCCTCTTCCGTGGCGCTGTCGACGTTGGCGAAGAGGTCGTCGAGGATCAGGATGGGCGGCGCACCGGCGAGCGCGCGCGCGAGCGCCACGCGCTGGCGCTGGCCACCGGACAGCGTGAGGCCGCGCTCGCCCACGACCGTGTCGAGCCCATGCGGCCACGCGTCGATCTCGGACGTGACCGCAGCCGTCGCGAGCGCGCCCCGCGCGTCGTCGCGTCCGATGCCGTCACGGACGAGCGTGACGTTGTCGGCGATCGATCGCGAGAAGAGGAACGCTTCCTGGGGGACGTAGCCGAGCGCCGCGCGCAGCGTCGAAGGGTCGACCGTGGTCACGTCGTGTCCGCCCACGAATACCGTACCCGGTGGCGGATCCCACAACCTGGCCACGAGCAGACCGAGCGTGGTCTTGCCGCTTCCCGTCGGCCCGACGACCGCGACGGTCTCGCGCTCGGCCACCGCGAAGCTCACATCGCGCAGCACCGGAATTCCATCGTACGCGAACGTCAGATGCTCGAAGCGGATCGCGGAGGAGCCCTGCCAGGTGGCAGCCGGCGCCGGGGCGCGCGCCGGCCCCGCCAGGTTGATGATCTCCTGGATTCGCCCCATCGACGTCAGACCCCGGCGAGCCATCGCCAGCGTCCACCCGAACGCCATCGTCGGCCACGCGAGATAGGCGAGGTAGCCGTTGAACGCGACCAGCGCCCCGAGGGTGAGCCGACCGGCGACGACGTCTCGTCCACCGAGCCAGAGCACCGTCAGCGTGCCCAGCCCGGCGATGAGCGTCATGAGCGGCGTGAACTGCGCCTGCACCCGCGCCAGCGCGAGGTTCCGCTCGAGCAGCTCGCCGTTGGCGTCCGAGAAGGAGCGCATCGCCTGCGCCTCCATCGTGTACGCCCGCACGACCGTCATCCCCGCCAGATACTCCTGCACACGGGCCGAGACGGTGCCGAGCTGCGCCTGGGCCGCGTCGGTACGCTCGTGAAGCGTCCTGTTGAAGCGTAGGGCGAGCACGATGAGCACCGGATAGGGCGACATGGCCCACAGCGTCAGCCAGGGGTCGACGAACACCATCGCGCTGACGGCCCCGACGAAGGCGGTGCCCGTTCCGATCGTGCTCACCGCGCCGAATCCGATCAGGGATTTCACACCCGCGACATCGCTCGACGCGCGCGCCATGAGATCCCCGATGGTCCGGGTGGCGTAGAAGCCGGGCAAAAAGGTCTGGAGACTCCCGTAGAGGTCGTTCCTGAGATCCGCCTCGATGCGCTGGGCGGCGCCGATGATCGCGAAGCGCGATGCCATCCGGACCGCGCCGTTCACGATCGCCAGCAGCACGATGACCGTGACGTCGCGCGCGAGCGGAGCCCGGCTGGCGTCGGACTGGAGCGCCTCGATCGCGTGCTTGACCGTCCACGGGATCGCGAGCGAGAGGACAGTCCCGGCCACGAGACATCCTGCTCCGACGAGATAGTGGGCACGATAGCGCCAGACGTAGCCGAGAACCGCTCGGAGCGGCGAGATCAGCCGGCCGCCTCCCTGCGCATCGCGCACCACGTGACTCGCGGGGTCAAGCCCGCGGCCGTCACCCGGCTCGCCCTGCGACATGCGGCTTCAGCGCCGCGTAGATCGCAAACGTCATCGGTGTCGGCACGCCGAGGCGCTCGCCGAGCCGCACCGCGTGCCCGTGCAGCGCCTCCAGCTCGAGGCGGCGCCCGGACACGAGATCGTGGTGGAGCGACGAGAATGTCTCCGGCCCGAGCGCATCGGCCGCGTTCATCAACGTCCGGACGATGTCCGGCGCCAGCGCGATGCCGAGCCGGTCCGCGATCGCGGCGAGCTCCTCGACGATCATTCGATACATCCGCCACGTCTCGAGATGTGCACGCAGGACGCGGGACGGCACGCGGGTCAGGGCGGTCATGCCGGCCTGCGCGCAGATGAAGATGTACTTCTCCCACATCACGCGCCGGATCTGCGGCGACAGCTCGACCGGCACGCCGGCGTTCTCGAATGCGTCGCGGAGGCGCTCGGCGCGCATGCTCGGGCGCCCGTCGAGCTCGCCAAGCGCAATGCGGCCGGCGAAACGATGGGCGATCACCCCCGGCGATTCGATGCTGGCAAACACGTACGCGGCGCCACCCAGCGCGTGCCCGGGCCCGAATGCCGCGTCGATCTTCTCCACCGCCTCGACGCCGTTCTGGAGCGTCAGCACCGGCGTATCGGATTGGACGACGGGGCGCAGCCGTTCGAGCGCGGCCTCCGTATCGAAGGACTTCACGCAGAGGAGCACGGCATCCGCCGCCGGGTTTTGTCGCGGGTCTTCCACCGCCTCCACTTTCGCCGCAAACTCACCGTCGGTCGCCGACCGCACGCGTATGCCGTCGCGCTTTATGGCAGCGAGGTGGGCGCCACGCGCGATCAGCGTGACCGCCTCGCCGGCTCGTGCCAGACGCGCGCCGAAGTAGCCGCCCACGCCGCCGGCACCGATCACGACGACGTGCATATCAGGAGGGCCGGCGCTGTGTGCTGGGTCGAGACGTCATCATCGGTTCGTCGAATCATGCTCCGGGACGCTCTGGTGGTTGTCAAGCACCGGTCCGAAACGTAGTGGCCAGTCACCCTTGCCCGTGTGGTACAGTGCGTGCCGATCATGGCATCGCTCGAGCGGCGCGTCGCAGTCGACGCGGCGCGTGCGGCGGGTCAGCTTCTCCGCGGCGAGCTCACCGGCCAACGCCGCATCTCCTTCAAGGGCAGCCCGACCAATCTCGTGACGGAGATGGACGCGCGCGCCGAAGCACTCATCACCGAGCGGCTCCTCGCCGCCTTTCCCGACGACGCGATCCTCGCCGAGGAGAGCGGCGCCCGCGTCGGCGGATCGGGGCGACGGTGGATCATCGATCCCCTGGACGGGACCACGAACTACGCGCACGGGGTGCCGATCTTCGGGGTCTCGATCGCGCTCGAGACAGAAGGCTCGGTCGCCCTCGGCGTGGTCTACGATCCCAACCTCGACGAGCTGTTCGTCGCCGAGCGCGACGCCGGAGCGACCGTGAACGACATGCCGCTCGCGGTGTCGACCACGGCGACGGTGAACGAGAGCCTTCTGGCCACCGGCTTTCCGTACAACATCCGCGAGACCGAATCGAACAATCTCACCGAGTACGGCGCGTTCAGCGTCCGCGCGCAAGGCGTGCGCCGGATGGGCTCGGCCGTCCTCTACCTGGCGTACGTGGCAGCGGGACGGCTCGATGGCTACTGGGAATTGCGGCTCGGGCCGTGGGATGTCGCGGCGGGATCGCTGCTGGTCCAGGAAGCCGGAGGCCGCCTCACCAATCTCGTCGGGGGCCGTCTCGACATCGATGCCCCGAGCGTCGTCGCGAGCAACGGGCGCATCCACGATGCCATGCTTGGCATCCTCGCAGAGGTTCGACGATCGGGGAATGGCAGACGATGAGCACGATCTCGGTCGCCCGGCGTCTCGCCCGCTTCACGACGCAGCTCTTCGCAGAAGACATCCCCGACCGCGTGGCCGACCGCGCGACGGTGCTGGCGCTCGACACCCTGGGCAGTTGCCTCGCGTCGTCCACGATGGATTTCGGTCGGGCCGTGATCCGGACGGCGGAGCGCCTCGGCGGCACGGCGGAGAGCTCCATCATCGGGGCCACGCGCCGCGTGGCGATGGCCAGCGCCGTGCTGGCGAACGCGACGCTCGCCCATGGGCTCGATTTCGACGACACGCGCGAGGGCGCCATCGTGCATACCGGCGCCGTGAATGTCCCGACGGCGCTCGCGGTCGCCGAGGCGGCCGGCGCTCCCGGACGCGCGGCGTTGACGGCACTGGTCGCTGGCGTCGAGGTCATGTGCCGCATCGGCCTCGCCGTGCCCGGCCGCTTTCACGCCCGCAACTTCCATCCGACCGCGCTCACCGGAACGTTTGCCGCAACGGCCGTCGCGGGTCGCTTGCTCGGTCTCGACGAAGACCGTCTCGTGCACGCGTTCGGGATCGCCGGCAGTCAGGCCAGCGGGATCATCGAATATCTCGCCGATGGCTCCTGGACGAAGCGGCTCCACGCCGGCTGGGCGGCGCACTCGGGGATCGTCGCCGCGCTCCTCGCGGAGGCCGGGTTCACGGGACCGGAAACGGTGTTCGAAGGACGCCAGGGTTTCTATCGCGCGTTCGCGGGCGAGCTCGACGAGGGCCGTCTGGAGCACTTGCTCGCGACGCTCGGACACGAGTGGGAGCTCGAGCAGCTCACGTTCAAGCCGTATCCCTGCGGCTCGATCGCCCAGCCCTACATGGATTGCGCCCAGCGTCTCAGAACCCGTCTGGCGCCGTCGGAGATCGTCTCGATCGTGTGCCGGACCTCCGAAGGTCCGGTCCCGAGACTCTGGGAACCCCTTGCCGGGAAGCACCGTCCGGCCAACGGCTATGCCGCGAAGTTCAGTCTGCCCTACCTGATCGCGGTCATTCTGGTGAAAGGCAAGGCCGGGCTGGCCGAGTTCACCGACGGCGCGGCGGCGGATAAAGCGGTGCTCGACGTCGCAGCAAAAGTGGGCTACCGGATCGATCCAACGATCGACTACCCGAAGCATTTCGTCGGTCACGTGAGCGTCGAGCTCCGCGATGGCCGGCGCATCGAGGAATCGCGCGATCATCCACGCGGCGGTCCGGATGATCCGCTGACCGCGGCCGAGATCGAAGCCAAGTTCCGCGGGAACGCATCGCTCGCGCTGCCGGCGGACGCGGTCGAGCGCGCGATCGCCGCGGTCGGCGCGCTCCGCGCAGCCGGCAGCGTCACCGGGCTCATGGAATCCCTGGCATGAAGTCAGAGAGGGTGTCATCGATGTCCACACGCCGACTCGCTCACGCGCTCGTCGTTCTCACCGTCGCGCTGGTAGCGCTCGCTCTCTCCGCCGGGCGGATCGCGGCGCAGGACGCCCGGCTCGATGCCGCCAAGCGCGAAGGCAAAGTGGTCTGGTACTCGTCGCTCGCGCTGCCGACGGCCGAGAAGGTCGCCCACATGTTCGAAGCCGCGTATCCCGGCATCAAGGTCGAGGTCAACCGCACCGGGTCGGAGCGCATCCTCCAGAAGGTGATGCAGGAGCTCCAGGCCGGGATCAAGAACGTCGATGTCATCCACACCTCCGACGCCGGTCACTTCGTCTTTCTCAGAGAGAAGAACCTCCTGATGAAGTACACGCCGGCCGGCGTCGACGCGTTCCCCGACGGGTTCAAGGACAAGGACGGGTATTTTTACGGGCTGCGCGCGACCGTGAACGTGATCGCGTACAACACGAAGATCCTGACCGCCGCGGATGCGCCGAAGACGTGGAAGGACCTGCTCGATCCGAAATGGAAAGGCAAGCTCGTCACGGCGCACCCGGGATACAGCGGCGTCATCGCCACGCACGTGCTGGCGCTCGTGCACCTGTATGGCTGGGACTACTTCAAGCAGCTCGCGCAGAATCGCCCGATGCTCGTGCAGTCCGCGGTGGACCCGGCTGGCGTGGTCGCGTCCGGCGAGCGCGCGGTCGCCGTCGACGGCGGCGACTACTACTTCTATCAGATGAAGAAGAAGGGCAACCCGATCGAGATCGTCTATCCGAAGGAAGGCGTGCCGCTCGTCGTGTCGCCGACCGCGGTCACCGTCTTCGCTCCGCATCCCAATGCCGCGAAGCTCTTCACCGACTTCGGCTTCAGCCGCGAGGTCCAGCAGGTGCTCGCCGACAGCGAAGGCCTCTACACCGGACACCCGGCGGTGAAGTATCCCGCCGACAAGCCGAAGATCAGCGAGCTGAAGCTGCTCACGGCCGATCCGGCGGAGCTCAACCGCCGCAACGAGGAGATCAAGAGCCGCTTCGTGGAGTTCTTCGGAGCCTAGCCCGGATTGTTCATGAACGAACGACGCGCGCGAGCCGCCGAAACCGAGCGCCGGGCTGGGGATCGCCCCGGAATTCCGCGAGCTGATGGCGCCAGCGCCGAAACGCTGGGGAACGCGGTCAGGGGCGTGGGTGTCCAGTCGATGATCGAAGCCAACGGAATTCC